>NZ_JBIEKG010000003.1:0-604382 GCF_043496965.1 Halomonas sp. B23F22_3 | reverse complement strand
AATGACGAAAGCTTATCCACAACGCCTTCGAAAGCACGGCGCGACGACCGGGTGTGGATAGCTTTCCCGCCTTCCAGAGACACGAACGCCCGCGCGAGGCGGGCGTCGTGATGGGAGAAGCATAAAGCCCAAGCGGCCTCGTGGCGAGGCCGCTCCTGGCCGGCAGTGGCCTCAGCCGCCGATGGACAGGCGCACCCGCCCCCCATTGCTACCGTAGGCACTCACCTCGATCTCGTAGGTGCCGGGCTCGAGATAGCGATGGATCCGTGACCCGTAGCCCAGGTCACCGGCGTCGTCGTTCTGTTCACTGACCCCGTTACCCGTCAGGCCGAGGACGGTATCCACCGAGCCCGAGGTGCTTTCGATGACGACGTCCTGGGCCGCCTCCAGGACCAGCTGGTAGGTCAGGCTACGACCGAGACTCAGCTGGCCATAGATCACCTCACCGGGGACCACCTCTCCCCCGTTGCCGATACGCCCCTCGAAGGCACGCTGCTCGGTGCGCAGGCGATAGGCGCCGGTGCCGCTATAGCTCTCCACGTCCAGGCGATACTCGCCGGGCTGGAGCACGGTGGTGATCAGGGAGTTGCGGTCACCGCCGCCGTCGTCGTCGCGCAGGTCGATGCCGTTGCCGTAGAGCCGCAGCACGGGATCGAAGGCGCCGGACTCCAGGGCCAGCTCCACCTCGCTGACCTCGTCGATCTCGAGGCGATAGGTGTTGCTCGTGCCGACCCCGACCAGGTTACCGCCGAGGCTCTCGCCGGGCGCCACCTCCCCGCCGTTGCGCAGCTCACCGTCGAAGGCGCCGAGGGAGACATCCAGCGCGTACTCGCCGTGCTCCTCACCGTAGCCGCTCACCTCGACGCGATACTCGCCGGGCATGAGCACGGTCTGCAGCCGCGAGTCGGTACCGTTGCCGCCGTCGTCGTCGACCAGCTCGCTGCCCTCTCCCGTCACGCGCAGCACGGTATCGAAGGCCGAGGAGCGCAGCGCCAGCGAGATGCTGCTGGGCTCATCGATCCTCAGGGTGTAGGCATTGCCGGAGGCCGACGCGAGAGTGCCGGTGATGCGATCGCCATCGCGCAGCGGCCCGGCGTTGCGACGGCCATCGGCCAGGTCATTGCGCTCGGCCTCGAGACGATGGATGCCGTCGGCGCCCAGCACGCGGCGCTCGCACGCCTCACCCGCGGCCTCGGCCGCCTTCTCGCCCCGCTCGACCTCGACGCGATACTCCCCGGCGTCGAGGTAGGCGTCCAGGCGCAACTCACCGGGGGCACAGGCGCTGGCCCGCCGGCTGACGCCGTCGCCGACCAGGCGCAGGCCCAGGTTGGCGTCACCGGAGAGGGACAGGTCGATCCAGGTGGGCGCCTCCAGGGTCAGGGGGTATTCCGCGCGACCGTCCTGCAGCCGCCCGACCAGCGGCCGACCGGCCTCGAGCTCGGTCGAGAAGGAGACCGGCTCGGCCGCCAGGCGATAGGGCCCGAAGGCGCCGCCGTCCCGGCCGCTGACGGCCACCAGGGTGCACGCCTCGGCGGAGGCCATCAGCACCGGGCGCCCACCGTCGGGCTCGCTCACGACGCTACCCAGCCACTGCCCCTGCTCGTCGAAGGCCGAGAGGCGGGCGGCGAAGGGAGCATCGAGCTCATAGCGCACCAACGAGGGCGCCGCCTCGTCGGCATCGCCGCACAGCCAGTGGGCGGCCACGCGCGTGCCGTCGCTGAGGTTGACCTCGCTCGACGAGGTGAGCTCGCCGGCGATATCGCTACCGAACGTGGCCTCGGGGGCCGAGACGAAGCGCGTCTCTTCCTCGACGCAGCCGGCCAGCAGGACCAGGCCGGCGGCGCCGACCAGCAGACGATGGGGGCGAAGCACCGCATGACCGGACGCCCTCCGGATTGCTTGAACTACCACTCGAAGTCTCCCTACGTAAGTATCACTCTCTGTCGCACCCATGCGACGAGAGGTAATACTTTAGCCGAAAACGGTAGAGAAGGGGGCGCGCCCGAGAGCGGCGAAGAGGCGCAGGGCGACGCTCCCGGCGGGTGCCCGCCGGGAGCGTCTGTCAGGGAGCGGCGCTGGCCCGGTCGAGCAGCGAGAGGATCGAGCGGTAGGGGATGCCGCCGTGCTCGGTCAGGCCGATCTCGCAGGTGCGCGAGTTGGAGTAGCCGGCGCTGCAGTCGGCCACCTGGTCGGCGAGCCCCGCCAGCGCGGAGGCATTGAGCTCCGGCGTATTGAAGCCCTTGTCACCGGCGAAGCCGCAGCAGGTGATCTCGGCCGGCACCACCACCTCCCGGGCGCAGGCCCTGGCCAGGCCGACGAACTTGTCGGCGAGCCCCATGCGGGTGCTCGAGCAGGTCACATGCACGGCGACCCGCTCGTCCACCGGCGTGACGGCGAGCCGCGGCAGCAGGTGATCGTGGGCGAAGGCGACCGGCTCCAGCATCTCGAGTCGCTCGTCGAGGTGCTCCTGCATCTGCAGGGTGCAGGGGCTGGTGTCGCAGAGCACCGGATAGCGGCCGTTGTGGCTCGCCACCAGTAGCTCGCGGTTGAGCTCGCGCCCCTTGTGGGTCGCCTCCTCGAACTGCCCCTTGGACTGGAAGGCCATGCCGCAGCAGAGATGGCCGATCATCTCGGGGAGGATGACCTCGAAGCCCGCCTTGTCGAGCAGCGCCAGGGTGATCTCCATCACCGAGCGCCGCTCGTCCTTGTCGTCATGGTCGGCGCCGAAGATGCGGGTGGCACAGGAGGGCAGGTAGACCACCTTGTCCCGGGAGGCGTCGCCCGACGACACTCGGTCGAGCACCCGAATCGACGCCGCCCTGGGCAGCGCCGGGCTCCACTGGGGCAGGCGATCGCCGCTCAGGCGGCGCGCCCCGCCGCTGGCCCTGGCCATCAGGTCGGTGCCGAGCAGGCTCCGGGCCGCGCCGGCCGCGTTGAGCCCGCCCCGGGCCACGCGGGTCGCCCCCGAGAAGTGGCGCCCGATGCGCCGCGCGACCCCGGCGGTGCCGGCGGCCCGCTCGTGGCGCATCCCGCGCACCAGGTCGCCGGTATTGATGCCCACCGGACACTGGGTGGAGCAGAGGCCGTCGGCGGCGCAGGTCTCGTCCCCCGCATAGCGATAGTCCTCGCGCAGGGTGGCCAGGCGCGCCTCGTCCTCGGCGCCGCGCGACGCGCCCAGCGCCTCGAGCCTCGCCAGCTCCCGGGCGATGACGATGCGCTGGCGCGGGGTGAGCGTCAGGTCCTTCGACGGGCAGACCGCCTCGCAGAAGCCGCACTCGATGCACTTGTCGACGATCGCATCGGCCGCCGGCAGGGGCTTGAGGTTCTCCAGGTGCAGGGTCGGGTTGCGACTGAGGATCACCTCGGGGTTGAGCAGGTTCTGCGGGTCGAAGAGCGCCTTGATCTCCCACATCAGCGCGTAGGCGTCGGGCCCCCACTCCAGCTCCACGTAGGGCGCCATGTTGCGCCCGGTGCCGTGCTCGGCCTTGAGCGAGCCGCCATACTCCACGCCGACCAGCTCGGCCACCTCGTCCATCAGCGCCTGATAGCGCTCCACCTCGCCGGGCTTCTCGAACCCCTGGGGGAAGACGAAGTGCAGGTTCCCCTCCAGGGCGTGGCCGAAGAGGATGGCGTCGCGGTAGCCGTGGCGATGGAAGATGTCGGTCAGCGCCAGCACCCCCTCGTCGAGCCGCTCGATGGGGAAGGCCACGTCCTCGATGATCACCGTGGTGCCGACCTCGCGCACCGCCCCCACCGCGGGGAAGAGTCCCTTGCGGATCTTCCAGTAGAGGGCGTAGGTGTCGGCCTCGCGGGTGAAGGTGACCGGCTCCAGGGTCTGGATGCCCTCGAGGGTCGCCTGCACCGCCTGCATGCGCGCCTCGAGCTCGGCCTCGTCGTTGCCGCGCACGTCGACCAGCAGCGCCGCGGCCCCGTCGGGCAACGTCTTCAGCACCCCGGGCATGCCCGGCTGGCCCTGCACCGAGCGCAGCGCGGCGCGGTCCATCAGCTCCACCGCGGAGACCGGCGCCTGCTTGAGCGCGATGGTCGCGCGGCAGGTCGTCCCCATGTCGGGGAAGAAGGCCAGGGCCGCGGCCTTCAGGGGCTCGTCGACCACGCTGTCGTAGGTGATGGCGCTGATGAAGCCGAGGGTGCCCTCGGAGCCGATCATCAGGTGCTTGAGGATCTCGATGCCGTCCGTGAAGTCGACCAGGCTGTTGAGGGCGTAGCCGGTGGTGTTCTTGAGCCGGTACTTGTGGCGAATCTTCTCGGCCAGCGCCGCGTGGCCCCGGGTCTCGGCAGCGAGACGCTCGAGCCCGGCCAGCAGCTCGCCGTGGGAGGCCCGGAAGTCGGCGACGCTCTCGGCATCGGCGGTGTCGAGCAGGCTGCCGTCGGCCAGGATCACGCGAATGTCACGTACCGTGCGATAGCTGTTCTGGGCGGTGCCGCAGCACATCCCCGAGGCGTTGTTGGCGGCGATGCCGCCGACCATGCAGCTGGCGATCGAGGCCGGGTCGGGGCCGATCTTGCGCCCGAACGGGGCCAGCAGCTGGTTGGCCCGGGCCCCGATCACCCCGGGCTGCAGGCGAATCGCCCGCCCCTCCTCGAGGACCTCGTGGTCGCGCCAGCCACGACCCAGCTGGATCAGCACCGAGTCGGTCACCGCCTGGCCGGAGAGCGAGGTGCCGGCGGCGCGAAAGGTCACCGGCAGCCGGCGCGCCCGGCACTCGGCCAGGGTGCGCTGCAGCTCCGCCTCGCTCTCGGGGCGCACCACGAGCCCCGGGACCAGCCGGTAGAAGCTGGCATCGGTGCCGTAGGCCAGGGTGCGCAGCGGGTCGTCGATCAGCCGCTCGGCGGGGATCGTCGCCGAGAGCGCCGACTTAAGCTCGCGCCAGGGGCTCGCCTCCGTCATGCCGTGGCCCCCGTATCTCCCGGAACAGCGCCGGCATGGCGGACCAGAACGATCAGCTCCCGCGGGCCGTGGACGCCGTAGGCCAGGGTCTGCTCGATATCCGCCGTCTTGCTCGGCCCGGAGATCAGCAGGGCGTTGGTGGGCATGCCGCCGGCCCAGCCGCGGGACTCGATGACGTCGAAGAAGGTGTCCTCGAGGGCGTCGGCCTCCAGCACGGCGATATGCACCGGCGGCACCAGGCTCAGCCGGCGCGGCTCGTCCGGGGTCGGCCAGAGCCACAGGCTGCCGGTCTCGGCGATCGCCCCGCCCACCGAGGTCAGGCCGGCATCGACCCGGTCGAACTGCTCGCGCTGCCAGGTCTCGATGTCGCGATCGACGTCCACCAGCTCGACCTCGGCATCGACCAGGGCCGCGCGCGCCTCGGCGGCCACCGGGTGCTCGCGCCCCAGCGCCAGGCGCGAGACGCCCTTGTCGACCAGCAGTCGCGCCAGCGCCCGGGTCCAGTCGTCCCGGCTGACGTGCACCACCTCGCCATGCACCGAGGTGATCAGCCGCTCGAAACGCGCCAGGCGCTCCTCGTCGCTCCAGCCGCGGCCGGTCACGACGGCGAAGTCGCTCTCGGGGGCGGTGAGCGGGCCGTCGGTGCGCTCGCGCAGCCGCTTCAGGATAGTCTCGCGCGCACTCATGAGCCTTTCTCCCCTGTCGTCGTGCCCGTCGTCTTGCCCGAGGGGTGGTCGGCGTCCTTCCCGGCGCGGTGCCGCTTCACCAGGGCGTGCAGCGAGGTGCCGGCGGGCTTGGGCGCGCTGCGGTGGTCGGTCCAGGGCCCCAGGTGCGACGGCGCCAGCGCCCGCAGCTTGCCGGCCACCGCCGTGCCGCCCCGCCAGGCGGCGGGATGGGTGGCCAGCCACTGGAAGCCCTTCCAGGCCGCGGCCTCCTTGCGGGTGCGCTTCACCCCGGCGCCGGGCACGTTGCCGCGCCCCTCGCCCACCGACTCCTGGCGCAGGCGCACCAGCAGGTCGGGAATCGGGATCTTGACCGGGCAGACCTCGCCGCAGGCGCCGCACAGGCTGGAGGCCGTGGGCAGGTCCTTGGTCTCCTCCAGGCCCATCAGGTGGGGCATCAGGATGCTGCCGATGGGGCCCGGGTAGGTGGTGCCGTAGGTGTGGCCGCCGACCCGGGTGTAGACCGGGCAGTGGTTCATGCAGGCGCCGCAGCGGATGCAGCGCAGGGTGTCGAGCAGCTCGTCGTCCTGGTAGATGTTGGAGCGGCCGTTGTCGACCAGCACCAGGTGCACCTCCTCGGGACCGTCGTGCTCGCCGGCCCGGCGCGGGCCGCTGATCATGTTGAAGTAGGTGGTCACGTGCTGGCCGGTGGCCGAGCGCGAGAGCAGGGCGTAGAGCGGCGGCACGTCGCGCAGCTGCTCGACCACCTTCTCGATGCCGGTCACGGCGATGTGCACCGGGGGCACCGTGGTGGTCATGCGGCCGTTGCCCTCGTTCTCCACCAGGCACAGGGTGCCGGTCTCGGCCACCGCGAAGTTGACCCCCGAGATGCCGACGTCCGCGGACATGAAGCGCTCGCGCAGCTGGGAGCGGGCCGCCGCGGTCATGGTGTCGACGTCCCGGGTGCGCTCGATGCCGGTCTTGTCGTGCATGATGCCGGCGATCTCGTCGGTATTGAGGTGGATCGCCGGCATGATGATGTGCGAGGGGGTCTGCTCGTTGAGCTGCACCAGGTACTCGCCGAGGTCGGACTCCAGCGCCTCGATGCCCGCCGCCTCGAGGTGGGCGTTGAGGTGCATCTCCTCGGTGACCATCGACTTGCCCTTGATCACCGCCTTGGCCTCGCGCGCCTCGCAGAGCTCGCGGATGATCCGGCAGGCCTGCTCGCCGTCCTCGGCCCAGTGCACGCGAATGCCGTTGGCCTGGCAGTTGGCCTCCAGCTGCTCGAGCAGGTCGGGCAGCTTCGAGAGCGCCCGCAGGCGGATATTGGCGCCCAGCTCGCGCAGGGTCTCCAGGTCCCAGTCGCCGAAAACGTCGCGGCGCTTGTCCATCAGCCCATCCATGGCCTTGCGGAAGTTGGCCCGGATCTGGGGGTTGCCCAGGGCATCGTGGGCCTGGCGATGGAATTCGCGGGGGCTATAGGTCTGAACACCCGGTGTCGGTACGCTCATGAGGTCCTCCGCCACAGGTAGCTGGCGATGTGCTCGCCGGTCACGGCCTTCTGCCGGTGCGCGAAGCGCCCGCCGATGTTCATCAGGCAGCCGCAGTCGGAGGTGACGAAGCGCTCGGCCCCGGCCGCCTCGATGGCCTGGGTCTTGTCCTCGACCATCGCCGCGGAGACCTCGGGATGGCGCACGGCGAAGGTGCCGCCGAAGCCGCAGCACTCGGCGGGGCGCGCCTGCTCGACCAGCTCGACCTCGCCCAGTTGGGCGAGCAACGCAGGGCCGGTCTCGGCCAGCCCCATCTCGCGCCGCGCGCTGCAGGAGGTGTGCATGGCCACCTTCTCCGGCGCGCCGCGATCAGCGAGCTTCAGATGGCAGACATGCACCAGGAACTCGGTCAGCTCGAAGACCCGCCCGGCGACCTCGTTGGCCTTCGCCTCCTCGCCGCTACCGGCAAAGAGCTGGGGGTAGTGGGTGCGCATCATGCCGCCGCAGGAGCCGGAGGGCACCACGATCGGCCAGGGCTCGGGGAAGAGGTCGAGCTGGGCCGCCGCCACGGCGCGCGCCTCGTGCTGGTAGCCGGAGGTGTAAGCCGGCTGGCCGCAGCAGGTCTGGTCCTCGGGGAAGAGCACCTCGATGCCCTCGCGTTCGAGCAGGCGAATGCCGTCGAGGCCGGCCTCAGGATAGAAGAGGTCGATCAGGCAGGTACCAAAGAAGTAGACCTTCTCGGGCTTCGGCGGGTATAGCTTGACTGGCGTCATGGGCAGGGTCCTGGGCAGCGCACGCATCGTGGCAGCGCCGCGCTGAGCTCGTTGATCCAGACGGTGGCCATCCAGACGTTGGTAAATTGGTAAAACCAATTGACTCGAAGGTACTGGCGCACAGTATGAGGCTCCGATCACAGTGTCAAACCTGACACCCCCACTGGACAGCTCAAGCCCCCTATACTTTGGTATACCCCTTTCAACGCGCGATCTAAGCCTTTGACGAAGCGCAAGAAATCTCACGCCGTCGAGATGCTTGCCGGCGACGTTGATCGCCACGTTTGGTAATACCAATTCGTCCCCTTTACCATGCCGTTTCTCGCCACGTTTCATGGAGCGCCCACCATGGCCTACCAACCCGTCCAGCAGCCGCGCCTCGCCGACGTCATCACCGAGCGTCTGGAGGCCCTGATCCTCGAGGGCAGCCTGCGGCCCGGCCAGCGCCTGCCGCCGGAGCGCGAGCTGGCCGAGCGCTTCGGCGTCTCGCGGCCCTCGCTGCGCGAGGCCATCCAGAAGCTCTCGGCCCGGGGGCTCTTGACCAGCCGACAGGGCGGCGGCACCTTCATCAGCGAGGAGCTCAACAGCGGCTACAGCGATCCGCTGCTGGAGATGCTCGCCCGTCACGGCGAGTTCCACCTCGACCTGCTGGAGTTCCGCGACGCCATGGAGGGCATCTCCGCCTACTACGCCGCGCTGCGCTCCACGCCCACCGACAAGGCGCTGTTGATCTCGCGCTTCGAGGAGCTCGAGGCCTGCTTCAAGGGCCACGACCCGGTGCTCGAGGCGCGCGCCGACGCGGCCTTCCACATGGCCATCGCCGAATCGGCCCACAATGTCCTGCTGCTGCACACCATCCGCGGGATCTTCCACCTGCTGGAGAAGAGCATCGTCGACAACCTGGCCCACCTGTTCGAGAAGGCCGAGTCGCGCCCGCGGCTGATGGAGCAGCACCGCGCCCTGCTCGACGCCATCCTCGAGGGGCGCGCCGAGGACGCCCGGGCCCGGGCCCACGAGCACCTGGTGTTCGTCGAGGAGAGCCTGCTCGAGGTCGAGCGCGCCGAGACCCGGGCCCAGCGCGCCCTGCGCCGCTCCCAGGTCATGCCCGCCGACTCCCACTGAGGCCCCGGTCATGCCGACATCGCCTCGCGGCCGCGGCGTCCGCCGCCTGCTCTGGGTGCTGGCCCCGCTGGGGCTGGTGCTCGCCATGTGGCAGGCCGCCCAGCTGGCCCGCGACCAGGCCCTAGAGCAGCTGCGCCAGGACGCCGAGAACGAGCTGCGCCTCTCCGCCGAGGGCCTGGTCGGTCACCTGTCGCGCCACGACTACCTGCCTGAGCTGCTCGCCTCCCGCGAGATGGTCAGGCGCTTCCTGGCCGCCCCCGACACCCAGGACGCGATGCCGCTCAACCGCCTGCTGGACCGCTTCCGCGCCACGGCCGGGGTCTCCGACATCTACCTGATCGACCGCCACGGCGACACCCTGGCGGCCAGCAACTGGCATCGCCCCAAGACCTTCATCGGCCAGAACTACGCCTTTCGCCGCTATTTCCAGGAGGCGATCGCCGGCCGTCCCGGGCGCTTCTATGGCCTCGGCGTGCAGTCCCGCGAGCGCGGCTACTACTTCTCGGCCCCGGTGTGGCTGGACGAGACCGATCCCGACGCCACCGCCGATGGCGTCATGGTGGTGAAGGTGCTGCTCGACACCGTGGAGGCGGGCTGGGCCGAGCAGGACGCCGAGCTGCTGGTCATCGACGGCGACGACATCATCTTCATGGCCAGCCGCCCGGAGCTGCGCATGAAGGCCCTGCGGCCGCTCTCCGGCGAGGAGCGCCAGGCGCTGCTGGCGACCCGCCGCTACGCCGACGAGCCCCTCGACGCCTCCGGCATCGCCTTCCTGGGCCCCCTCGAGGAGCACGGCCAGCGAATCGGCTTCCAGCACGGGCCGCTGGCCGATGCCGAGTACCTCGGGCTGTCGCGCGCCATGCCGGACTTCGGCTGGCGGATGCAGATCCTCACCTCGCTGGCGCCGGTGACCCAGGCCCAGTGGCTGGCCGCGCTGCTGGCCGGCGGCCTCTATGGCGTGGTGGTGCTGGCCGGCGGCATCGGCTGGCAGCGCCTGCGACTGCGCCGCGAACGCGAGCAGTTCGCCGAGCGCGAGCGCCTCACCCTGGCCCAAGCCCGGGACGAGCTGGAGCGCAACGTCCAGCGCCGCACCCGCGACCTGGTCGAGACCAATGAGCGGCTCTCCGGGGAGATCGAGGAGCGCCGGCTGGCCGAGGAGCGCCTTCGCCAGACCCGCGACGAGCTCATCCAGGCCGCCAAGCTGGCCGTGCTCGGCCAGCTCGCCGCGGGCATCAACCACGAGCTCAACCAGCCCCTGGCGGCGATCCGCGCCTATGCCGAGAACGCCAGCGCCTTCCTCGAGCGCGGCCGCACCGAGGCGACCAGCGGCAACCTGGCGCAGATCATCGAGCTCACCGAGCGCATGGCCGAGATCAGCGCCCAGCTGCGCCAGTTCTCGCGCAAGAGCGGCGACCGGCCCACCGCCGTGTCGGTCCCGGCCTGCTTCGACTACGCCCTGCGCCTCTTCCAGTCTCGGCTGCGCGAGAGTGGCGTCGCGGTCGAGCGCGACTGGCCCGAGGCCGAGGCCTGGGTGCGCGCCGACCTGGTGCGCCTGGAGCAGGTACTGGTCAACCTGATCGGCAACGCCCTGCAGGCCATGAGCCAGACGCCCGAGCCGCGCCTGGACCTGGTCATCGAGCCAGACGAGGAGACGGTGCGCATCCGGGTGGTCGACAACGGCCCCGGCATCGCGGATGAGCACCTCGGGCGAATCTTCGAGCCCTTCTTCACCACCAAGTCGCCGGGCAGCGGCCTGGGGCTGGGTCTCTCGATCTCGGCGCGTATCATCGACGACCTGGACGGCGAGCTGACGGCGGACCGAGCCCCCGGCGGTGGCGCCCGCTTCACCATTACCCTGCCCCGCGCTGCCGGCCCCGACGGCACCGGCGAGCCGCGGACCAAGGAGCACGATACCCATGCATGACCCGGCGACCCTCCCGGTGATGATCATCGACGACGAGGCGCACCTGCGCATCACCGCCGGCCAGACCCTCGAGCTGGCCGGCTACGCCCCCCAGGCCTTCGACAGTGCCGAGGCCGCCCTGGCGGCCCTCACCCCGGACTTCCACGGGGTGGTGGTCAGCGACATCCGCATGCCCGGCATGGACGGCATGGCGCTGCTGCGCGAGGTGAGAAGCCGCGACCCCGACCTGCCGGTGATCCTGATCACCGGCCACGGCGATATCTCCACCGCCGTGGAGGCGATGCGCGAGGGCGCCTGGGACTTCCTCGAGAAGCCCTTCCCCGGCGAACGGCTGGTGGAGATGGTGCGCCGCGGCGTCGACAAGCGCCGCCTGAGCCTGGAGAACCGCGCCCTCAAGGCCGAGCTCGAGGCCCAGCAGTCGGCGCCGGGGCCGCGCCTGGTGGGCCGCACCCCGGCCATCCAGCGTCTCGCCTCGATGGTCCAGCGCATCAGCCAGGTCGAGACCGACGTGCTACTGTTCGGCGAGACCGGGGCCGGCAAGGACCTGGTGGCGCGGGCCATCCACGAGCGCAGCCAGCGCGGCGGCCGCCCCTTCGTGGCCATCAACTGCGGCGCCGTGCCCGAGAGCATCATCGAGTCGGAGCTGTTCGGCCATGAGAAGGGCGCCTTCACCGGGGCCGTGGAGCGGCGCATCGGCAAGTTCGAGCACGCCGAGGGTGGCACGGTGTTCCTCGACGAGATCGAGTCGATGCCGCTGGCCCTGCAGGTCAAGCTGCTGCGCGTGCTGCAGGAGCGCTCCGTCGAGCGCCTCGGCGCCAACGTGCCGGTGCCGCTGGACCTGCGGGTGATCGCCGCCACCAAGGTCGATCTCAAGGCCGCGGCCGAGGCGGGCCGCTTCCGCGAGGACCTCTACTACCGGCTCGAGGTGGTCACCCTGCCGATCCCGCCGCTGCGCGAACGCCGCGAGGACATCCCGCTGCTGTTCCAGCATTTCGCGGTAGTGGCCGCCAACCGCAGCGGGCTGGAGGCGCCGCCGCTGGATGCCGGCGGCGTCTCGGCGCTGCTCGCCCACGACTGGCCGGGCAACGTGCGTGAGCTCAGGAACCTCGCCGAGCGCTACG
The DNA here is from genome assembly GCF_043496965.1 of Halomonas sp. B23F22_3. Classification (NCBI taxonomy): domain Bacteria; kingdom Pseudomonadati; phylum Pseudomonadota; class Gammaproteobacteria; order Oceanospirillales; family Halomonadaceae; genus Halomonas; species Halomonas sp. B23F22_3. The sequence continues at coordinate 592,381 of NZ_JBIEKG010000003.1, read as the reverse complement.
TGCTGCTCGGCGCCACCTGCGACTATCGCCTCGACGCCCTGCTGCGAGGCGTGGACAACGCGAGCGGCGACCTGGCCCTGCCCCGGCAGGTGGAGCTGTTCGAGAAGAGCCTGATCGACCAGGCGCTGGCCCGCCATCGCGGCCGGGTCAGTGAGGCCTGCGAGCAGCTCGGCCTGCCGCGCAAGACCCTCTACGACAAGCTCCGCAAGTACGACCTCAAGGCCGAGGACTATCGCCAGAGCGAGGCGCTCTGACGCAGCAGCTCGCGCAGCGGCCCCCAGGGCGGCAGCCAGGGGGCGAGGCTCACCGCCACTATCAGCATCGCCAGGGAGTTGCCCGGCTCGCGCCAGTCGAAGGGCTTGAAGGCGGTGCCGAAGGAGCGCTTCAGGCGCGCGCCGGTGAGATCGACGCTGTAGAGCTCGTCGAGCAGCAGGTGGATGATGAAACCGAGCGCCACGGCGGCGCCCTGGGCCCAGGCCAGGTGGTCGGGCTGGTCGAACAGCCGGTGGCTCAGCGCGGTGGTGGAGAGCCCGCACAGCCCGGCCGCCAGCAGCGAGTGCCAGAGGCCGCGATGCACGGTGAAGCGGGCGAACAGCGCCCCGGCCAGGAAGCGCACGGCGAGGTAGATCGCCCCGCAGGCCATCAGCAGGGTGCCGACGGGCAGCCGGGCCTGCAGCAGCAGGGCGCTGACCACCACCGCGGGCACGGCCAGCAGGTGGAAGATCAGGCGGATCGCCTTGGAGCGGTCGGCGTCGATGTCGGGCAGGATGCCGCCGAGGGTCACCAGCGCCAGCAGCGGCAGGCTCTCCATGGCGCCCCACAGGCCCGCCTGCCAGCCGCCGTGGGCCAGCAGGGCGCCGCCGGCGGCGGCCACGCCGAGGTGGGTGCGAAAGTTGGCCATGCCGGGGCGCGCGCCTCGATTACTGGATAAATGACCAGATTATCGCGCGCCCCGACAATGGAAAACAATGGGTTAGAGAATCATTCCGCGGCGGCCAGGTACTCATCCTTCAACTTTACATAGTTGCCGGCGGTGTAGGGGAAGAAGGCGCGCTCCTTCTCCTTGATCGGCCGCAAGGCCTTGGCCGGGTTGCCGGCGTAGACGTGGCCGCTTTCCAGGTGCTTGCCGGGGGTCACCACGGCCCCGGCGGCGATGATCACCTCGTCCTCGACCACGGCGCCATCCATGACGATGGCCCCCATGCCGACCAGGATACGACTGCCCAGGGTGGCCCCGTGCAGGATCGCCTTGTGGCCGATGGTCACGTCATCGCCGATGGTCAGCGGGAAGCCGTCGGGATTGAAGTCGCTGGCGTGGGTGATATGCAGCACGCTGCCGTCCTGGACGCTGACCCGCGCGCCGATGCGGATGCGGTGCATGTCGCCGCGGATCACCGTCATCGGCCACACCGAGCAGTCGTCGCCCAGCACCACGTCGCCCAGCACCATGCAGGCCGGGTCGATGTAGACCCGCTCGCCCAGCTGCGGCTCATGGCCCTGCCAGGGCCGCAGGCACTTTGCCTCGCTCATCATTCACCTCTTGTTGTCGGGGCCTGTTGTCAGGTCAGGCTGGTCAGATCAGTCCCGCTCCCAATACTACCAGCGTCAGCGGGATCGACACCCAGCGCAGCAGCGCGCGCCAGAAGCGGAAGCCGTTGGGACCGGCATCCAGCGCCCGCAGGGCCTCCTGCTCGGGCATCACCCAGGCGGCGAACACCGCGATCAGCAGTCCGCCCAGCGGCAGGAAGATCTCCGGCGGGATGGTGCTGACCAGCTCGAAGGGGTTCATGCCGAACAGCACCCGGGTCTCGGCCAGGCTCGAGAAGGAGAGCACCGAGAGCATGCCCAGCCCCCAGACCGCGACTCCCACCGCGGCCGAGGCCTGGCCGCGCTTGAGCCCCCAGCCCTGCAGGGTGGCGACCATCGGCTCGGCGAGGTTGATCGAGGAGGTCCAGGTGGCCAGCAGCAGCAGCAGGAAGAACAGCGACAGCCACAGCGGGCCGCCGGGCAGCTCGGCGAAGGCCACCGGCAGCGTCACGAACATCAGCCCCGGCCCCTCGCCCGGGTCCATGCCCTGGGCGAACACCACCGAGAAGATGGCGATGCCGGCGAGCAGGGCCACCGCCACGTCGAGCACCGCCACCGCCGCGGCGGCGCGCGGCAGGCTCTGGTGGTCGGGCATGTAGGCGCCGTAGGCCATCAACGCGCAGGCGCCCACCGCCAGGGTGAAGAAGGCATGGCCCATGGCCTGCAGCATCACCAGGGGGGTGACCGCCGAGAGATCGGGCAGGAACAGCCAGGCGAGCGCCGGGCCGAAGCCCTCGGTGGTGGCGGCATAGCCCGCCAGCACCAGCAGCAGCACGTAGAGCATCGGCATCAGCAGGTTGTTGAGCTTCTCGAGCCCCTTGGTCACCCCGGCGGCGACCACCAGCATGGTCATCACCAGGAACAGGGTGTGGTTGAAGGTCAGCCGCCCGGGGTCGGCGAGGAAGGCATCGAAGGAGGCGCCGATCTCGGCCGCGCTGCGCCCGACGAAGTCGCCGTTGATGGCGGCCACCAGGAATTCGATGGACCAGCCCGACACGACCGAGTAGAAGGAGAGGATGCAGAAGACCGTGAAGGCGCCGAACAGCCCCAGCCAGCGCCAGTGACGCGAGGCACCGGCCTGGGCGGCCAGGTGGCCGATCGACTGCATGGGACTGCGCCGCCCGGCCCGGCCGACCAGGATCTCGGCCATCATCATCGGCAGCCCCAGCAGCAGCACGAAGGCCACGTAGAGCAGCAGGAAGACGGCGCCGCCGTTCTCTCCGGTGATGTAGGGGAAGCGCCAGATGTTGCCCAGCCCCACCGCCGCTCCGGTCACCGCCAGGATAAAGGCGCGCCGCGTGCCCCAGCGTTCCAGCGTCTCGTTCATCGGTCCCACCCTGCGAGCCTGAAAAGGGCGCAAGCCTAGCATATTGAAAGCCGACGCGACCGCCCGCATCTAGGACACATCCTTACATTCCCGATTCGAGGTGCGCATGCCCCGCAACCCCTTGCTCGACTCCCACGACCTGCCTCCCTTCGACGCGATCCGGCCCGAGCACGTGGTACCGGCCGTGGAGGAGCTGCTGGCCGAGAATCGCGCCGCCATCGAAGCGCTCGTGGCAGATGCCGAACAGACGCCCCCGACCTGGGAGAGCCTGGCCGCCCCGCTGGAGGCCCTCAACGACCGCCTGGCCCGCGCCTGGTCGCCGGTCTCGCACCTCAACGGCACCATGAACAGCCCCGAGCTGCGCGAGGCCTACCAGGCCTGCCTGGGCAAGCTCTCCGACTACAGCACCTGGATCGGCCAGCACGAGGGGCTCTTCCGCGCCTGGCAGGCCCTGAAGGACGGCCCGGCCTGGGCCGCGCTCGACGAGGGCCAGCGCCGCACCGTGGAGAACGCGCTGCGCGACTTCCGCCTGGCCGGCGTCGACCTCCCCGCCGAACAGAAGCAGCGCTACGGCGAGATCAAGGCGCGCCTCTCCGAGCTCTCCAACACCTTCTCCAACCAGCTGCTGGACGCCACCCAGGCCTGGCACCGGGACCTCGCCGATGACAGCCGCCTGGCCGGGCTGCCCGAGAGCGCCCTGGCGACCCTCAAGGCCAACGCCGAGGCCAAGGGGCTCGCCGGCTATCGCATCACCCTGGACTTCCCGAGCTTCTTCCCGGTGATGACCTATGCCGAGGATCGCGCGCTGCGCCGCGAGGTCTACACCGCCTTCGTCACCCGCGCATCAAACCAGGGCCCCAACGCCGGCGAATACGACAACGCCCCGGTGATGGAGGAAATCCTCGCCCTGCGTCACGAGCTCGCCGAGCTGCTGGGCTTCGCCGACTACGCCGACTACTCGCTCTCCACCAAGATGGCCGAGTCCCCCGAGCAGGTGATCACCTTCCTCGAGGACCTGGCCGCGCGCGCCGTGCCCCAGGCCCGCGAGGAGTACGCCGAGCTCGCCGCCTTCGCCCGCGACGAGCTGGGCATGGACGCGCTCGAGCCATGGGACGTGGGCTTCGCCAGCGAGAAACTGCGCGAGGCGCGCTACGCCATCTCCGACGAGCAGCTGCGTCCCTACTTCCCGGCGCCCCAGGTGGTCGACGGCCTGTTCCGGGTGGTCGAGCGGCTCTACGCGGTCAGCTTCGTGGAGGACGAGACAGCACCCCGCTATCACCCCGACGTGCGCTACTTCCAGATCCTCGAGCAGGGCACGCCCATCGCCGGCTTCTACCTCGACCTCTACGCCCGCGAGGGCAAGCGCGGCGGCGCCTGGATGGACGAGTGCCGGGTGCGGCGCCTGGAGGCCGGCGAGGTCCAGCTGCCGGTGGCCTACCTGACCTGCAACTTCACCCGACCGGTGGGCGACGCCCCGGCGCTGCTGACCCACGACGAGGTCACCACCCTCTTCCACGAGTTCGGCCACGGCCTGCACCACATGCTGACGCGCCAGACCGTCGCCGACATCTCCGGCATCAACGGGGTGGCCTGGGACGCCGTGGAGCTGCCCAGCCAGTTCATGGAGAACTTCTGCTGGGAGCGCGAGGGCCTGGACCTGATCGCCGCCCATGTCGACACCGGCGAGCCGCTGCCCGAGGCGCTGTTCGAGAAGCTGATCGCGGCCAAGAACTTCCAGTCCGCCATGGGCATGGTGCGCCAGCTGGAGTTCTCGCTGTTCGACTTCCGCCTGCACCGTGAGCATGCCGCCCCCTCGGCCGCCGAAATCCAGGCGCTGCTCGACGCGGTGCGCGACGCCGTCTCGGTGGTGCCGCGGGCCGACTTCAACCGCTTCCAGAACGGCTTCGGGCACATCTTCGCCGGCGGCTATGCGGCGGGCTACTACAGCTACAAGTGGGCCGAGGTGCTCTCGGCGGATGCCTGGAGCGCCTTCGAGGAGGCCGGCATCTTCGACCCCGAGACCGGGCGGCGTTTCCGCACCGAGATCCTCGAGCGCGGCGGCTCCCGCGACGCCGCCGAGCTGTTCCGCGCCTTCCGCGGCCGCGAGCCCAGCGTCGAGCCGCTGCTGCGCCACAGCGGCATCAGGGCTGCCTGAGAAAGCCGCTTGGGCCCACCGCCATGAACCAGTGCGCCGGGGTATCTTCCCGGCGCCCCGCGTCGAGGTAGAATGACGGCATCGCCGCGTCGTCCTGCCCCGACGCCTCAACACGCCCTACCGCATCTTTCAGGAGGCCTCATGGCCACCCCGAAACGCTGTATCGCCGGCGCCATCTGCCCGCGCTGCGCCGAGGTAGACGGGTATCGCACCCGCGCCGCCTGAACGCCCCCATCAATCGGAGCCCCTCATGACCGCCCAGAAACGCTTTATCGCCGGCGCCATCTGCCCACGCTGCGCCGAGATGGATCGCATCCGCGCCTGGGAGCAGAACGGCGTGCGCTACCGCGACTGCGTCAGCTGCGATTTCTTCGAACAGCAGCCCATCGAGGACGAGGCGCTCCCCGAGCTCGAGACCCGGGTCAACCGCGAGCGCGAGGAGCAGCAGACCTCCGACCTGCAGACCGTCAAGATCCTCGACCCCAAGGGACGCTGAGCCGCCCATGGTGCTGGGAGCGAGCGCGGCCCTCACCGCCCGGCGCCCCACGCTGGAACTGCTGGGGCTCGCCACCGCGGCGGCCCTGCTGGTCGCGCGACTGGATATCGCCACCCTGGCCGCCGGACTGGGGCTCTTCCTGTGGGGCATGACCCATTTGGAGGACGCCATCAAGCGGCTCTCGGGCGGCACCCTGGACCGTTGGCTGCATGCCGCCACCCGGCGCACCTCGCGGGCCATCGGCGTCGGCGCCCTGGCCACCGCCCTGGTACAGTCCAGCTCGCTGGTCACCCTGCTGGCGATGTCCTTCGTCGGCGCGGGCCTGGTGGCGCTGCCGGCCGGCATCGCCCTGCTGTTCGGCGCCAACCTCGGCACCACCACCGGCGCCTGGCTGATCGCCGGCTTCGGCCTCAAGGCGAGCCTCGCCCAGTACGCCATGCCGCTGCTGGCCCTGGGGCTGCTGGGCTCGCGGCTGTTGCAGGGCAGTCGTGCTGGCCTCGCCGGCCTGCTGCTCGGCGTGGGCCTGCTGCTGCTCGGCATCGACTTCATGAAGCTCGGCTTCGAGACCTGGCAGGACGGCCTGTCGCTCGACGGCCTGGCCGGCGAGCGCCTCTGGCACTGGCCGCTGCTGGTGCTGTTCGGCGTCACGGCCACCGTGGTCATGCAGTCCAGCCACGCCACCCTGCTGATCACCCTCACCGCCCTGGCCTCCGGCCAGCTGCCCTACCTGCCGGCGCTGGCCATCGCCATCGGCGCCAACATCGGCACCACCGTGACCGCGGTGATCGGCGCCTTCGGCGCCAGCACCGCCGGCCGCCGCCTGGCCGGGGCCCATGTGATCTTCAACCTGGTCACCGCGGCCGTGGCCCTGGCGCTGCTGCTGCCGATGGCCGGGCTGGTGGATCGGATCGCCCAGCTGATCGGGCTCGCTCCCGACGCCTGGCCGCTTAAGCTGGCGCTCTTTCATACGCTCTTCAACGGGCTGGGCATCGCGCTGATGCTGCCCTTCATCCCGCGGCTCGCGGCCTACCTGGAGCGCCTCTTCCCCGAACCGGCGCGACTGGCCCCGTCCCAGGCGCGCTACCTGGACACCACGGCCCTGCAGCACGCCGACACGGCGCTGTCGGCCATCGAGCAGGAGTGCCGACGCCTGGAGCGGCGCACCTACCACCTGCTCGCCTCGGCGCTGCTGGTGCCGAGCAGCGAGGTGATCGGCCATCCGCCCAGCCGCGCCGTAATCGCCGCGCCCATCGATCCCGAGGCCTGGCCGCCGGTGAACACGCGCTACCACGAGCGCATCAAGCCGCTGATGGCGGAGATCCTCGACTTCTACTCGCGCATCGACATGCCCCTCACCGACGACCAGCAGGCGCACCTCGAGGCCCTCTATGCCCGTACGCTGCGCCTGGTCGAGGCGGTGCGCTTCGGCGAGGTGCTGCAGCGCAGCCTGCTGCGCCATGCCGCGGCCGCAAGCCCCCTGCGCGAGGCCCACGACGACCTGCGCCTGGCCGTCGCCGAGGGCCTCAACCGGCTGGCCAACGACCCCACCGCCGCCGATATCGGCGCGCCCCTCGAGGAGGTGCGCCGCCACTGGCAGCACGAGATGGCGGAACGGCTGCGCCACCAGCGCCTGGATCCCTGGCTTGCCTCCTCGCTGATGAACGACCTCCACCAGGCCAGCCGCCTGACCGCGGCACTGGCCTCCCCCCCCGCCGCCGAGGCCTGACGCCCACCGCACCCCCCTCCCCCGTGCGGATATCCGCACACCCCGACCCAGGCTGCGTGCGGAACCCCGGCCCCGACACGCCTGCCTCGCTTCGACCAAGGTCGAGCAGCATCTTCGTAAAAAGCTGAATTTAAAGAAAAAAATACGTAAGGGCATGGCGCTTGCTGCTGTAGGGGCGTTGATGCCAGTACGGCCTGGATCACGGCAGGTCACCCGACCGGCGACCATACTGGGGCCGATGGCATGCAGCACCGGGACCGAGCGCCCGGGCACTCAACAAGAGCAACGCATAACAGGAGATACGCCATGCGCAACGCAACCTCAAGGATCCTCGTCGGTACACTGGCCGGCACGCTGGCCGGCACCCTGCTGGTCGCCGCCTCGGCCTCGGCCTCGGCCCAGGACCGCAGCGACTGGCCGGAGAGCTTCACCGTGGGCACCGCCAGTCAGGGCGGCACCTACTTCGTCTACGGCTCCGGCTGGGCCAACCTGATCGCCGACGAGCTCGGCATCTCCGGCGGCGGCGAGGTCACCGGCGGCCCGACCCAGAACATGGCGCTGGTGCACGGCGGCGACGTCGCCCTGGGCCTGACCACCATGGGACCGGCGGCCGAGGCGCTGGCCGGCGAGAGCCCGCTCGCCCCCGGCATGTCCATGGACAACGTCTGTGCGCTCTTCCCGATGTACGAGACGCCCTTCTCGATCACCGCCCTGGCCGACAGCGGCATCACCTCGATCGAGGAGATCCCGGACGGCGCGCGCATCGGCTTCGGCCCGGCGGCCTCGACGTCCGACACCTACTTCCCCGCCATCCTGGAGGACCTGGGGGTGGAGTTCGATCGCCGCAACGGCGGCTGGTCCGACCTCGGCGGCCAGCTGCAGGACGGCCTGATCGACGTCATCGCCTTCGCCGCCGGCATCCCGATCCCCGCCGTCAGCCAGCTCGAGGTGCAGACCGACGTGAACATCATCGAGTTCACCGAGGAGGAGCAGCAGAAGGTGCTCGAGGACTTCCCGGTCTCCGCGTTCCAGATCCCGGCCAGCACCTACCAGACCCTCGAGGAGGATGCCCGCGCCGTCTCCATGTGGAACTTCACCATCGCCAACTGCGACCTGCCGGAGGACTTCGTCTACGAGGTCACCAAGCTGAGCCTGGAGAACAACGACCGCATGCGCGACATCCACCGCAGCGCCGCGACCAGCATCCCGGAGAACATCAAGTACAACAAGGTACTGCCGTTCCACCCGGGTGCCGTGCGCTGGTACGAGGAGAACGGATACGAGATCCCGGACGATCTGAAGCTCTGATCCGTTGACCCGACCGCCCCCCGCCACGGCCAGTGGGCCCGGCGGGGGGCCGTTTCCGTGCCCCTCCGACAACCCCTCTAGGGTGCTTTCCATGTCCCATACCCCCGAATCCCGTGACGACGCGCCGCATGACGACGTCGTCGAGACGGTCAACGCCGAGGGCGTCGACGACGCCGCCGTGGAGTCCAACCGGCGACTCTATACCGGCTGGCAGTGGCTGCTCTTCGGTGCCTTGGCCATCGTCTACTCCAGCTTTCACCTGATCTCGTTGAACGTCTATCCGCTGGAGACCTGGTCGTTTCGCATCGTGCACATCGCCGGCGCGCTGATCCTCGGCTACGGCCTCTACGCCGGCACGCGCTTCGCCGACGAGGAGCATCGTCGCTCCCCCGTCTGGCTCGCCTGGGTGAGCTATGCGCTGCTGATCCCGGCCGTCTATGCCCTGGTGCGGGTGGTGATGATGTACCAGGCGATGAGCGGCGGTGCCATGCGCATCGACCCGGCGATCGAGACCTGGCACTTCGGCTACCCGCTAATCCTGGCCACCGTGGCCGGCATCCTGCTCTCCTGGAGCTATCGCCAGTACCGCCACCGCCTGTCCCCGGCCGATCTGGTGCTGATGGTCTGCTCCCTGGGCGTGGCCGGCTACCTGCTGGTGATGTTCAACAGCCCCCTGCGCGCCGCCACCGGCACCTCCTTCGCGCCCATGGGCATCTCCTACGCCGCCATCGCGGGCTCGCTGCTGATCCTCGAGCTGACCCGCCGCGTCGCCGGCCTGGCGCTGGTGGTGATCTCCGCGATCTTCCTGGTCTACGTCTTCGCCGGCCCCTGGCTGCCGGGCTTCCTCGGCTACCCCGGGCTCTCGGTGGGCCGCTTCTTCAGCCAGGTCTACACCGACGCCGGCATCCTCGGGCCGACCACCGCGGTCTCCTCGACCTACATCATCCTGTTCATCATCTTCGCCGCCTTCCTGCAGGCCTCGAAGGTCGGTGACTACTTCGTCAACTTCGCCTTCGCCGCCGCCGGGCGGGCCCGTGGCGGCCCCGCCAAGGTGTCGATCTTCGCCTCGGGGCTGATGGGCATGATCAACGGCACCAGCGCCGGCAACGTGGTCTCCACCGGCTCGCTGACCATCCCGCTGATGAAGAAGGTCGGCTACCCGGCCAGAAGCGCCGGCGCCATCGAGGCCGCCGCCTCCACCGGCGGGCAGATCATGCCGCCGATCATGGGCGCCGGCGCCTTCATCATGGCCGAGATCACCGGCATCCCCTACACCGAGATCGCCGTGGCGGCGCTGATCCCCGCCATCCTCTACTTCCTGTCGATCTACTGCATGGTCGACTTCGAGGCGGCCCGCAAGGGCATGCGCGGGATGCGCAAGGAGGAGATCCCGCTGTTCTCCAAGCTGATCAAGCAGGTCTACCTGTTCGCGCCGATCATCATCCTGATCGCCGCGCTGTTCATGGGCTACTCGGTGATCCGTGCCGGCACCCTGGCTACCGCCTCGGCCGCCGTAGTGAGCTGGTTCTCGCCCCACAAGATGGGCATCCCGGCGATCCTCAGGGCGCTGCAGCTGGCCGGCACCATGGCCATCCAGATCATCGCCGTGTGCGCCTGCGCCGGCCTGATCGTCGGCGTGATCTCGCTGACCGGGGTCGGTGCGCGCTTCTCCTCGCTGCTGCTGGGCCTCGCCGGCGTCAGCCAGCTGCTGGCGCTGGTCTTCGCGATGCTGATCTCGATCCTGCTGGGCATGGGCATGCCGACCACGGCCGCCTATGCGGTGGCCGCCTCGGTGGTCGCCCCGGGCCTGATCAACATCGGCATCCAGCCGCTGGTGGCGCACTTCTTCGTGTTCTACTTCGCGGTGGTCTCGGCGATCACCCCGCCGGTGGCACTGGCCTCCTACGCGGCGGCGGGCATCTCCGGCGACAACGCCATGGGCACCTCGGTGGCCTCGTTCAAGATCGGCCTGGCGGCCTTCATCGTGCCCTTCATGTTCTTCTACAGCCCGGCGATGCTGATGGAGGGCTCCTGGATGCAGATCCTGCGCGTGGGCGTGACCGCCACACTCGGCATCGTGATGCTGGCCGCCACCGTCCAGGCCTGGTTCTTCGGGCCGGTCAAGGCCTGGCAGCGGCTGGTGATGCTGATCGGCGCCGTCTGCATGATCTATGGCGGCATCTACTCCGACGTCGCTGGGCTGGCCATCGGCGCGCTGATGTTCTTCCTGCAGCGCGGCCGCCACGGCGGGGGCGACAAGGCCGTCGCCACCGGCTGAACACTGAGACGCAGAGCCTGGAACGCAACGGGCCCCGCCACTGGCGGGGCCCGTTGCGTTCCAGGCGGAGGACATATCGGTCGGCCGGCGTTCCGTCGGACGGCGTTCCGTCGGGCTGCGTTCAGCCAGTAATGTTATCGAGGATGCGCAGGCAGGGGGTCGCCTGGTTGAGGGTATAGAAGTGCAGGCCCGGCGCGCCGCCGTCGAGCAGCCGCTGGCAGAGCCGCGAGTTCACTTCCTCACCGAAGGCGGCGATCGCCTCGCTGTCGTCGCCGTAGGCCTCGAGCTGCTTGCGGATCCAGCGCGGGATCTCGGCGCCGCAGGCATCCGAGAAGCGCGCCAGCTTGGTATAGTTGGTGATCGGCATGATGCCCGGCACGATGGGCGCCTCGACGCCCAGGGCACGCGCCCGCTCGACGAAGTGGAAGTAGGCGTCGGCGGTGAAGAAGTACTGGGTGATGGCGAGGTTGGCGCCGGCCTTCATCTTGCGGGCGAAGTTCTCCAAGTCGCGCTCGAAGGTGGGGGCCTGGGGATGGGACTCGGGGTAGGCGGCCACGGCGATCTCGAAGTGATCGCCGGTCTCCTCGCGGATGAACTCGACCAGCTCGTTGGCATAGCGCAGCTGGCCGACGCCGCTCCCGCCCATGCCGGAGGGCAGGTCGCCACGCAGCGCCACCAGGCTGTCGATGCCGTCCTCCCGGTAGCGGGCCAGCAGCTCGCGCAGCTCACCCTTGTCGCTGCCGATGCAGGAGAGGTGCGGCGCGGTGGTGAAGCCCGACTCGCGCACCATGTGCACGGTGTTCAGGGTGCGCGCCTGGGTGGAGCCCCCGGCGCCGTAGGTGACCGAGAAGAAGCGCGGCGCGCGGGCGGCCAGGGCATCGCGGACGCCGACCAGCTTCTCGCGCCCGGCGTCGGTGTTGGGCGGAAAGAACTCGAAGCTGATCCCCAGCGGGTGTTCCTGCGTGCTCATCGGCTGACCTCATGAAAGCGGTGCATATTGCGGCTATTCTGCCCCCTGGCTTATCCGCCGACTAATGAAAGATACGCGACGCATCATCAATCCTTTTCATACAGAGACGCGCAAGCGCCCCCCCATGAGCCAAGGAAGGACATGACCCCGATCGACCCCGGCACCCTGATGGGCCCGCTCTGGACCCTGCTCGCCTATATCGGCCTGGGCTGGCTCGCCGCCCGCCGCCTGGCGGTGGACCCGCGCCCCGTCGCCACCCTGCTGATCTACCTGATCGCCCCGCTGACCTTCTTCCGCGGCCTGGTGCAGGGCGGCCCCACCCCCGACTACCTGCTGCTGACCGCGGCGCTGTTCGCGGTGGCGAGCCTGATCGCCGTGATCGTCCACCGGCTGGCGAGACACGGCTTCGCCCCCCAGGAGAGCGCCCTGCTGGCCTTCTCCTCCGGCACCGGCAACACCGGTTACTTCGGCCTGCCGGTGGCGCTGGTGCTGCTGCCGCCCCAGGGGGTGACGCTCTATCTCTTCGGCGTGCTGGGGGTGACCCTCTACGAGTTCACGGTGGGCTTCTACCTGAGCGCCCGGGGGCAGTTCTCGGTGCGCCAGAGCCTGGCCAAGATCGTCCGGCTGCCGCTGATCTACGCCTTCCTCGCCGCGCTGCTGGTGAGCGGGGCACAGATCACCCTGCCCGGCGCGGTGATGGAGGGCCTGGCGGCCTTTCCCGCGACCTACACCCTTCTTGGCATGATGATCATCGGCATGACGCTCGGTCGGGTCACCATTCGTGAGCTCGACTGGCGCTTCATCGGCGCCTGCCTGGCGATCCGCTATGCCTTCTGGCCGCTGCTGGCGCTCGCCGGGGTGCTGGGGCTCCAGGCGCTCGTCCCGCTCTCGGGCGAGCTGGCCCTGGCGCTGCTGCTGATCGGCGTGGTGCCCATGGCCGCCAACGTGGTGGTGGTGGCCATGGAGCTCGGCATCGCCCCGGAGAAGGGCGCCGTGGCGGTGCTGATCACGACCCTCGCCGCCCCGCTTGTGATCCCGCTCTACCTGACGCTGATGATGCGCGTCGCCGGGGTCTAACGAATGCAACTTGGCAATGCACAACGAGAGGCGCCGGAGGCAGGCCGAAGAGGGGGTCCTATGCCAGGGATGGCATCGGTAGCGCCCAGGGAAGGGTACACAGCGCCCCCTCGCCGGTCCGGCGCTCCGGGGCCTGTCGCCGGATCAGCCTCGAGTAATGTCCCATGCGTTAAACAAGGCTGTATCAGAAATCAGTATCGGTAGGCGTCGGGCTTGTAGGGGCCGTCGACGGGGACGCCGGTGTAGTCGGCCTGTTCCTCGGTGAGGCGGGTGACCATGCCGCCGAAGCCCTCGACCATGTAGCGCGCCACCTCCTCGTCGAGGTGGCGAGGCAGCACCGAGACACCCAGGGCATCGCGGCGATCCCCCTCGGGAAGCTCGGCGAAGCGCCCGTCGTAGAGATGGATCTGCGCCAGCACCTGATTGGCGAAGGAGCCGTCCATCACCCGTGAGGGGTGGCCGGTGGCGTTGCCCAGGTTCACCAGGCGCCCCTCGGCGAGCAGGATCAGGTAGTCGCGGCTGTCGGGATCGAAGTTCCCCGGCTTGCTGTCGCGATAGATCTGGTGCACCTGGGGCTTCACCTCCTCCCAGTGCCAGTGGCGGCGCATGTAGGCGGTATCGATCTCGCTGTCGAAGTGGCCGATGTTGCAGACCACCGCGCCTCGCTTGAGGGCCTGGAGCATGGCCGCGTCGCAGGCGTGGATATTGCCGGTGGCGGTCACCACCAGGTCGATGCGCGAGAGCAGCTCGCCATCGATGCTCGCCTCGCCCCGGTTGATCCCCTCCCGGTAGGGCGAGACCACCTCGAAGCCGTCCATGCAGGCCTGCATGGCGCAGATCGGGTCGATCTCGACGATACGCACGATCATGCCTTCCTGGCGCAGCGAGGCCGCCGAGCCCTTGCCCACGTCGCCGTAGCCCACCACCAGCGCCTGCTTGCCGGCCAGCAGGTGGTCGGTGGCGCGCTTGATGGCGTCGTTGAGGGAGTGGCGACAGCCGTACTTGTTGTCGTTCTTGGACTTGGTGACGGCATCGTTGACGTTGATCGCCGGCACCCTGAGCAGGCCGTCGCGCAGCATCTCCTGCAGGCGATGCACGCCGGTGGTGGTCTCCTCGGAGATGCCGTGGACGGCGTCCAGCAGCTCCGGGCGCTTCTCGTGGAGCAGCGCCGTCAGGTCGCCGCCGTCGTCGAGCACCAGGTTGGGCGTCCAGCCGTCGGGGCCCTCCACGGTCTGCTCGATGCACCACCAGAATTCCTCCTCGGTCTCGCCCTTCCAGGCGAACACCGGGATGCCGGCGGCGGCGATGGCGGCGGCGGCATGATCCTGGGTAGAGAAGATGTTGCACGAGGACCAGCGCACCGTGGCGCCCAGGTCGACCAGGGTCTCGATCAGCACCGCGGTCTGGATGGTCATGTGGATGCAGCCGGCGATGCGCGCGCCGGCCAGCGGCTGCCGGTCGCGGTACTGCTCGCGCAGGGTCATCAGGGCCGGCATCTCGGTCTCGGCGATGCGGATCTCGCGGCGCCCCCAGTCGGCAAGCGAAAGATCGGCGACCTTGCAGTCGGTGGCCAGCGGAGCGGATACGGCGGCTTGGTTCATGCGTCACCTCTTTCCCGGGGAAAAGCGTGACCTTCACTATAGGCAGTGGGCGCAATCCCGGACAAGCCGCCCTAGAAACCATCGATGCCGGCAGCGCCCAGCCGCCGCGCCAGCGCCCGCACCTCGCGGTGGGCGAAGAAGTCGACCAGTGCCGCGGCGCGGTCTGGGCCCACGCCAGGCAGCGCTCGCCAGTCGCGACGGCCCCGCTCGGCAAGCGTCGCCCAGTCCTCCGGCAGGGCGGCTTCGACGCCGGGCGGCGCCCCCAGCGCCTGGAGCCAGCGGGGAAACGGCGCCGCATTCGTGTCCGCGAAGGCGGCCACCAGGGCCGCGGCCCGCGCCTCGCCGATGCCGTGGGCGCGGCGCAGGGCCGGCGCCTCCAGGGCCTGCCAGTCGAGCAGGCCGGTGACGAGCCCCGCCTCGACCAAAGCGGCCCAGGTGCCGGGCCCGACGCCCGGCACGTCGAGCCCCTCGGGACCGCCGAGCCAGGCCAGGCGCTCGAGGAACTGCGCCTCGCAGCCCGGCGTGAGCCGCAGGCAGCTCAGCGCATGGAAGTCCGCCGCGGCGGGCGGGACGAGGCTCGGGCGCTTGGTGGCGCGCCACACCACGCCCTCGAGCCGGGGGATGGTCAGGCCGGCCAGGGCGATGGCCACCCGATCCCCGGGGCGGATGTCGAGCGCCTCCCAGCGCTCCAGCGAGCCGACGCTGACCCGGCGGATCGTGCGCGCCTCCAGGACGACGGGGTGCAGGTGCAGCAGCGGGGTGATGCGCCCGGTGCGCCCGATGCGAAACTCCACGCCGCGCACCTCGGCCAGGGCCTCCCGGGGCGGGTGCTTCCAGGCCGCGGCCCACTCCGGCGGCTCGGCTCGCCACTCTTCGCCCGCCGGGCGGCCGCCCTGGCGCAGCACCACTCCGTCGGTGGCGAAGGGCAGCGCCCCGCGATACCAGCGCTCGCGCCAGCGCTTCACCTCCTCAAGCGTCGCGACCCGGTGCGTCAGCGCGGCGCTGTCGGCAAACCCCAGGCGTGTGAGCCCCGCGAGGCGCCCCTCCATGGCGGGCGGCCCATCCGGCCAGTCCCAGACGAAGAGCCCGATGCGCGCCGCGGCCTGAGTGGACAGCGCCTCCCGGGCCAGCAGCCCGACCACCTCGCTGCGCGCCCCGACGCCGCCCGCCTCGGCCTGGACATGGCCCTCGAGGCGCCGATAGAGCTCGCCCTGCAGCAGCGCATCGGCCGCATCCGGCAGCCGCGCGGGCACGGCGGCCATGTGCCGTGCCGCCGCCGTCCAGTCCTGGCCCTGATGCCCATCGCCGCGGCTGATCGCCTGGACCAGCCGGCCGTCGCGGTAGACCAAGGTCACCGCCACGCCGTCCACCTTGGGCTGCACCCAGACCTCGTCGCGACGCGACAGCCAGCGGTCCACCGCGGCCGCGTCCTCGAGCTTGGCGAGCCCGGTCTGGGGGATCGGATGGCGGACCTCGCCGACGGGATGGCTCGGCACCGCGGCCTCGGGTATCCGGCCGGGAAGGCAGCGCCGCCACGCCTCGTACTGACGGCGGGCCTGATCGTAGAGGGCATCGCTGACCGGAGACTCGCCGCGGCGGTAGTAGGCGTCGTCCCACTCGGCCAGCCGCTGGGCCAGGGCATTGAGCTCGGCCTCGGCGGGTGCCTCGGCCATGGCAGGGCAAGTCGCCGCTCGAACCGGCAGGCTCGACAACAGCAGGCAGAACAGCAGGAGGAGGGCCGGCAGACCGGCCGATGCTCGAAGGGCCATGGCGGCTCCTGCGCAGGGACTGCCTTGACCATAGCACCCGAAACGCAACGGGCCCCGCCGGCAGCGCCGGCGGGGCCCGTCCTCGTCTCAGGCGATCGCCTAGAGGCCGGCGGCCTGGCGCAGGGCGGCGGCCCGGTCGGTCTTCTCCCAGGGGAAGGCCGTGAAGGTCTCGGTGTGCTCGCGGCCCTCGGTGTCGGTCCAGGTGTAGCTGGACTCGAAGGGCTCGCGGCCGAAGTGGCCGTAGGCAGCGGTCAGCTGGTACATGGGATGCAGCAGGTCGAGCATGCGGGTGATGGCATTGGGCCGCAGGTCGAAGTGCTCGCGCACCAGCTCGATGATCCGGGCGTCGTCCACCTTGCCGGTGCCGAAGGTGTTGATCGAGACCGAGGTCGGCTCGGCCACGCCGATGGCGTAGGAGACCTGGATCTCGCACTTGTCGGCGAGCCCGGCGGCGACCAGGTTCTTGGCCACGTAGCGGCCGGCATAGGCGGCGCTGCGGTCGACCTTGGAGGGGTCCTTGCCGGAGAAGGCGCCGCCGCCGTGGCGGGCCATGCCGCCGTAGGTGTCGACGATGATCTTGCGTCCGGTCAGGCCGCAGTCGCCCACCGGCCCGCCGATCACGAAGGTGCCGGTGGGGTTGATGTGGTAGCGCGTGCTCGCGGTCAGCCACTCGGCGGGGATCACCTGCTCGATGATCTCGCGCTTGACCATCTCGCGCAGCTCCTCCTGATCGACCTCCGGGTCGTGCTGGGTGGAGAGCACCACCGCGTCCACGGCGCAGGGCTTGCCCGCCTCGTCGTAGCGAAAGGTGAGCTGGCTCTTGGCGTCCGGACGCAGCCAGGGCAGCAGGCCGTGGCGGCGCAGCTCGGCCTGGCGCTCCACCAGCCGGTGGGCGTAGTGGATCGGCGCCGGCATGTAGGAGTCGGTCTCGTTGGTGGCGTAGCCGAACATCAGGCCCTGATCGCCGGCGCCCTGGTCCTCGGGCTTGGCGCGATCGACGCCCTGGGCGATGTCGACGCTCTGCTTGCCGATCAGGTTGAGCACGCCGCAGGTCATGCCGTCGAAGCCGACGTCCGACGAGGTATAGCCGATGCCGGTGATCACCTCGCGCACCAGCGCCTCGAGATCGACCCAGGCCGAGGTGGTGATCTCGCCGGCGACGATGGCCACGCCGGTCTTGACCAGCGTCTCGCAGGCCACCCGGGCGTTCTTGTCGCGGGCGATGATGGCATCGAGCACCGCGTCGGAGATCTGGTCGGCGATCTTGTCCGGATGTCCCTCGGAGACGGATTCGGAGGTGAACAGGGAGTATTCGCTCATGGCGTCCTCGACCCTCTTGGTATCGGCAATAGGCAGTCGCGGAGTCTACACGCTGCGGCCTCCCCGGGCATCCGCGATTTGATGCAGGGCGGCAAGTCGGCGACAATAGGCGCCCGAATTTGACCGCGCCGCCCCGTCCCGCGGCGTCACCAGCCAGAAGCCACGTCCGGCCACTCCCCCTGGCCCGACCGTGTCGTGGCCTTCATTCTGCCGCAGGCGAGGAGCTTCCCATGCCGTCCCGTTTCGAACTGGCCAATGCCGTACGTGCCCTGTCCATGGATGCCGTCCAGAAGGCCAATTCCGGCCACCCCGGCGCGCCCATGGGCATGGCCGACATCGCCGAGGTGCTGTGGAACGACTATCTCGTCCACAACCCGGCCGACCCGCAGTGGGCCAACCGCGACCGCTTCGTGCTCTCCAACGGCCACGGCTCGATGCTGCTCTACTCGCTGCTGCACCTGACCGGCTACGAGCTGGGCCTCGAGGAGCTGCAGAACTTCCGTCAGCTGCACGCCAAGACCGCCGGCCACCCGGAGTACGGCTATGCGCCGGGCATCGAGACCACCACCGGCCCGCTGGGCCAGGGCCTGGCCAACGCCGTGGGCATGGCGCTCGCCGAGCGCACCCTGGCGGCCCAGTTCAACCGCCCCGGCCACAGCGTCATCGACCACCACACCTGGTGCTTCGTCGGCGACGGCTGCCTGATGGAGGGCATCTCCCACGAGGTCGCCTCATTGGCCGGCACCCAGGGCCTGGGCAAGCTGATCACCTTCTATGATGACAACGGCATCTCCATCGACGGCGAGGTGGAAGGCTGGTTCACCGACGACACCGCCAAACGCTTCGAGGCCTACGGCTGGCACGTGGTGCCCAACGTCGACGGCCACAAGCCCGAGGAGATCAAGGCCGCCATCGAACTGGCCAAGAGCCACGACGACAAGCCGAGCCTGATCATCTGCAAGACCATCATCGGCTTCGGCGCGCCCAATAAGCAGGGCAAGGAGGAGTGCCACGGCGCGGCGCTCGGCGATGAGGAAGTGGCCGCCGCCCGCAAGCAGCTCGACTGGCCCCACGCGCCCTTCCACGTCCCCGAGGAGATCTACCGCGGCTGGGATGCCACCGAGAGCGGCCAGAGCCGCCAGGCCGCCTGGGACGAGCGCTTCGCACGCTATGCCGAGGCCTACCCCGAGGAGGCTCGCGAGCTGCAGCGCCGCCTCAAGGGCGAGCTGCCGGCGGAACTGACCAGCGAGGCGATGGTTGAGGAGGCCCAGGCCAAGGGCGAGAGCGTCGCCAGCCGCAAGGCCTCGCTCGCCTGCCTCAACGAGCTCGGCCCGCAGCTGCCGGAGCTGCTCGGCGGCAGCGCCGACCTCGCCCCCTCCAACCTGACCTTCTGGAAGGGCGCCCAGGCGATCAGCCCCGCCGCACCCGGCGGCAACTACCTGCACTACGGCGTGCGCGAGTTCGGCATGGCCGCGATCATGAACGGCATCGCCCTGCACGGCGGCTTCGTGCCCTACGGCGCCACCTTCCTGATCTTCTCCGAGTACATGCGCAACGCCGTGCGCATGGCCGCGCTGATGAAGCAGCAGGCCATCCACGTCTTCACCCACGACTCCATCGGCCTGGGCGAGGACGGCCCCACCCACCAGCCGATCGAGCAGCTGACCACCCTGCGCTCGACGCCCAACCTGGCCACCTGGCGTCCCTGTGACGCCGTGGAGACCGCGGCGGCCTGGAACGCCGCGCTCAAGCGTCGCTCCGGCCCCACCGCGCTGGTCTTCTCGCGCCAGGGCCTGCCCCACCAGGCGCGCAGCAAGCAGCAGCTGGCCGACATCCAGCGCGGTGGTTATGTACTGAAAGAGAGCATCCTCAAGGACGAGGTGGTGACACCTGACCTTATCCTGATCGCCACCGGCTCCGAGGTCGGCCTGGCCATGGACGCCGCCGCCCGGCTCGAGGCCGAGGGTCGCGCGGTGCGCGTGGTCTCCATGCCCTCCACCGACGCCTTCGATCGCCAGGACGCCGCCTACCGCCAGCAGGTACTGCCGGCGGAGGTGGGCAACCGCATCGCCGTCGAGGCCGGCCACCGCGACTTCTGGTACAAGTACGTGGGCCTCGAGGGTCGCATCCTCGGCATGACCACCTTCGGCGAGTCCGCCCCGGCCGGCGACCTGTTCAAGCACTTCGGCTTCACCGTGGAGAACCTGGTGGCCGAGGCCGAGCAGCTGCTGGACGACGCCGAGGACTGATCGCGGCGCCAGCGCAGGACGAGAAAAGGGCACGGCATACGCCGTGCCCTTTTTCGTGGGCTAGTCATCGCGTCTGAGCGGCCGCCCGGCCCCTCCGGGCCGGCGCCCTCAGGCGAGGGTGACGGCCTCGTCCAGGTAGACGTCCTGGATGGCATTGAGCAGCGCGATGCCCTCGTCGGTGGGCTTCTGGAAGGCCTTGCGCCCGGAGATCAGCCCCATGCCGCCGGCGCGCTTGTTGATCACCGCGGTGCGCACCGCCTCGCCGAGGTCGGAGGCGCCCTTGGACCCGCCGCCGGAGTTGATCAGCCCGGCGCGCCCCAGGTAGCAGTTGGCCACCTGGTAGCGCGCCAGGTCGATGGGATGGTCCGAGGTGAGGTCGCTGTAGACCCGCCCGTGGGTATGGCCGAAGCCGATGTCACGGTAGCCGGCGTTGGTCTCGGGCAGTTTCTGCTTGACGATGTCCGCCTTGAGCGTGGCCGCCAGGTGGTTGGCCTGGCCGGTGAGGTCGGCGGCCACGTGGTAGTCGGTCCCCTCGTGCTTGAAGGCCGGGTTGCGCAGGTAGGCCCATAGCACGGTGACCAGGCCCAGTTCATGGGCGCGCTCGAAGGCCGCGCTGATCTCCTGGATCTGGCGACGGCTCTCCGGCGAACCGAAGTAGATCGTCGCCCCCACCGCCACGCAGCCCATCTCGAAGGCCTGATCGACCTGGGCGAACGGCGTCTGGTCGTAGATCGCCGGGTAGCTCAGCGTCTCGTTGTGGTTGAGCTTGAGGATCATCGGGATCCGGTGGGCATAGCGGCGCGCCACCGAGGCGAGCCCGCCGAGGGTCGAGGCCACGGCGTTGCAGCCGCCCTCGATGGCCAGCTCGACGATGTTGGCCGGATCGAAATAGCGCGGGTTGGGCGCGAAGGAGGCCCCCGCCGAGTGCTCGATGCCCTGATCCACCGGCAGGATGCTCAGGTAGCCGGTGCCGGCCAGGCGGCCGTGGTCGAAGAGCGCCTGCATGTTGCGCAGCACGTGGGGGCGGCGATCGCCCTGGGCCATCACCCGGTCGATGAAGTCCGGGCCGGGGGGATGGATCGTCTCGGCGGGCACGCCGCGGCAGACGTGCCCCAGCAGGTCGTCGGCCTCGGCACCCAGATGCGTGATGATATCGTTCATGTCGTTCCTCTCCGTGGTACTGGAAGACGCCATTCCTAGCGTAGCGGAAGACCCTAGCGACAAGTTGCCGCGCTTGCAAAGCCCCCTCATCGCCCGGGGCAACACCGTTTCGGGGTCAGTGCCCGCTCACGCCGCCCGTTGTGACGTGGCGCGGCGGCTGACGTCGCCTCGCGAATCTGCACGGGATCTGCACAATAGGAGCGCCGGCGCACCTCGGTGCGCCTTACCCGAGCCCCTTCACGCTTCCCTTCACGAGAGGACCTGTCATGCCCGCACTGCGCGGTTTCCTGTGGCTGCTCGGCTTCCTGCTGCTCGGCGAGACCCTGGTGATGTTCACCGGCCTGCCGGTCTCCGCCGGGGTGGTCGGCCTGCTGCTGCTCACCGCCTGGCTGCGGCTTCACGGCGGGGGCCTGGCCGATATCGCCGCTGCCGCCCAGCCGCTGATCGCGGTGCTGGCGCTGCTGATCATGCCCGGGGTGGTCGGCGCCTTCTTCATCCTCGATGCGCTCGAGGGACAGTGGACGGCGATCCTCGCCGCCCTGATCGGCGGCACCCTGCTCAGCGTGCTGACGACCCTAGCGCTGATGCGTCGCCTGATGGTCGCCCCTGACGAGGGCGCCTCCCAATGACGGCGCTGCTCGATCACCTGCTGGCCACCCCGCTGCTGGCCATCGCCCTGACGCTCGCCGCCCATGCGGCCGGCGGCCGGCTGCTCAAGGCCGTCGGCGCCCCCGCCTGGTGCCCGTCGATCCTCGCCGCCGCGCTGCTGCTCGCCGGGGTGCTCGCCCTGCTCTCCATCGACTACGCGGACTACCGTCGCGGCGCCGCCTGGCTGATGCTGCTGCTGGGGCCGGCCACCGTGGCCCTCGGCCTGCCGCTGCATCAGCAGATGCCGCGGATCGTCGCCCTGTGGCGCCCGCTGCTGGCCTGCCTGCCGGTGGCGGTGGCGCTCGCCGCCGCCTATGCCGTGGGCATCGCCTGGTGGCTGGGCGCCCCGCCCGAGATCCTTGCCGCGCTCGCCCCCAAGTCGGTCACCGCGCCCATCGCGCTGGGCATCAATGCGCAGATCGGCGGTCCGGTCTCCTTGATGATGGGAGGGCTCCTGATCACCGGGGTGGCGGCCGTCGGCTTCGTGAGCCTGGGGGCCCGGCTGCTCGGCATCCGCGACGAGCGCATCATCGGCCTCGCCCTGGGGCTCAACGGGCACGCCATCGGCACCGTGCGCGCCTTCGAGATCGGCCCGGTGGCCGGCGCCTTCGCCTCGCTGGGCATGAGCCTGACCGGCATCCTGAGCGCGCTCTTCCTGCCGCTGGCCTGGCGCCTGGTGGGCGCCTGAGCGCCGGTCGGCCGGCATAGCAGACGCTCGGGGGCCAGATGCGCTAGAATCGCCGTTTCGGTTTCCCGGCTTCGGAGTCCCTCGTCCCCTCATGGCCCTTCGCATCGCCATCAACGGTTACGGCCGCATCGGCCAATGCGTGCTGCGCGCCCTGATCGAGGGGGAGGCGGCCCGCCACGACGGCCCGGCCCTGGAGGTCGTGGCGATCAACGAGCTTTCCGATCTCGCCACCATCGCCTATCTGACCCGCTACGACACCACCCACGGCCGCTTCCCGGGCAGCGTCGAGGTCGACGGCGAGCGGCTGGTGATCAACGGCCAGCCGATCCGCGTGCTCTGCGAGCCCGACCCGACGCGGCTGCCCTGGGCCGAGCTCGGCGTCGACCTGGTGCTGGAGTGCTCCGGCAGCTTCAAGGATCGCGCCACCGCCGAGGCCCACCTGACCTCCGGCGCCGGGCGGCTGCTGTTCTCGCAGCCCGCCGAGAGCGACGTCGACGCCACCATCGTCACCGGCATCAACGATGACGACCTGACGGCCGCGTGCCGCATCGTCTCCGCGGCCTCCTGCACCACCAACTGCCTGGTGCCGGTACTCACCGTGCTCGACGAGGCGCTGGGCATCGAACATGGCGTCACCACCACCATCCACTCGGCGATGAACGACCAGCCGGTGATCGACGCCTACCACCAGACCGACCTGCGCCTGACCCGCTCGGCGATGCACTCCATCGTGCCGGTCGACACCGGGCTCGCGCGCGGCATCAATCGCCTGATGCCCCACCTGGCCGGGCGCTTCGAGTGCCTGCACGTGCGGGTACCGACGATCAACGTCTCGACCATGGACCTGTCGATCTGCGTGCGCCGCGACACCTCGGCCGAGGCGGTCAACGCCCTGCTGCGCGAGGCGAGCCGCGGGCGGCTCTCGGGGCTGCTCGGCTACACCGAGGAGCCGGTGGCCTCGGTCGACTTCAACCACGATCCGCGCTCCGGTATCGTGGACGCCACCCAGACCCGGGTGGCCGGCGGCCACCTGATCAAGCTGCTGTGCTGGTTCGACAACGAGTGGGGCTTCGCCAGCCGCATGCTCGACGTCACCCGGCGGCTGGCCCGCCTTCCCCCGGTCCCGACCGGTTCCCCCGACAGATGACATCCCTTCGGCTTTTCCAGACGAGGAACCTGCTTCCATGAACGTGCGCAAGATGACCGACCTCGACCTCAGCGGCCAGCGGGTGCTGATCCGCGAGGACCTGAACGTGCCCGTCAAGCACGGCAAGGTGACCAGCGACGCCCGCCTGCGGGCCAGCCTGCCGACCATCCAGGCGGCGCTCGAGGCCGGCGCCAAGGTGCTGCTGATGAGCCACCTGGGCCGCCCCACCGAGGGCGAGCCCGCCGAGGAGTTCTCCCTGGCCCCGGTGGCCGATCACCTGGGCGAGCTGCTGGGCCGTCCGGTGCGCCTGGTCGCGGACTACCTGGACGGCGGGCTCGAGGTGGCCGACGGCGAGGTGGTGCTGCTCGAGAACGTGCGCTTCAACCGCGGCGAGAAGAAGGACGACGAGGCCCTGGCCCAGCGCTACGCCGCGCTGTGCGACGTCTTCGTGATGGACGCCTTCGGCACCGCCCACCGCGCCCAGGCCTCCACCCACGGCGTGGCGCGCTTCGCGCCGACCGCCTGTGCCGGCCCGCTGCTGGCCGCCGAGCTCGATGCCCTGGAGCAGGCGCTGGCCACACCGAAGCGGCCGATGGCGGCGATCGTCGGCGGCTCCAAGGTCTCCACCAAGCTCGAGGTGCTCAACGCCCTCTCCGAGAAGTGCGACCAGCTGATCGTCGGCGGCGGCATCGCCAACACCTTCATCGCCGCGGCCGGCTACAACGTCGGCAAGTCGCTGCACGAGGCCGACCTGCTCGAGGCGGCCAAGGCGCTGATGGCCAAGGTCGAGATCCCGCTGCCCACCGACGTGGTGGTGGCCACCGAGTTCTCCGAGCACGCCGAGGCGGTGGTCAAGCCCGTCGACCAGGTGAGCGATGACGAGATGATCCTCGACATCGGTCCCGAGACCGCCGGACGCCTGGGCGGCCTGCTCAAGGATGCCGGCACCATCCTCTGGAACGGTCCGGTCGGTGTGTTCGAGATCGACCAGTTCGGCCACGGCACCGAAGCGCTGTCGCGGGCCATCGCCGAGAGCGACGGCTTCTCCATCGCCGGCGGCGGCGACACCCTGGCGGCCATCGACAAGTACGGCATCGAGGACCGCGTCTCCTACATCTCCACCGGCGGCGGCGCCTTCCTCGAGTACGTGGAAGGCAAGACCCTGCCCGCGGTGGCCGCCCTGGAAGACGCCGCCCGCTAAGGCGCCGCCCGCTAAGGCGCCGCCCCCGCTATCCGGCGCGGTCCGAGCCGCCGCGCCGTCACGACCCGACAGACAACAGGAGCCCCCATGGCACTGATCAGCATGCGTCAGATGCTGGACCACGCCGCCGAATACGGCTACGGCGTACCGGCCTTCAACGTCAACAACCTCGAGCAGATGCGCGCCATCATGGAGGCCGCCGACGAGACCGACTCTCCGGTGATCGTCCAGGCCTCCGCCGGCGCTCGCAAGTACGCCGGCGCGCCCTTCCTGCGCCACCTGATCCTGGCCGCCGTCGAGGAGTTCCCGCATATCCCGGTGGTCATGCACCAGGACCACGGCACCAGCCCCGCGGTGTGCCAGCGCTCCATCCAGCTGGGCTTCTCCTCGGTGATGATGGACGGCTCGCTCAAGGAAGACGGCAAGACCCCGGCCGACTACGCCTACAACGTCGACGTCACCCGTCGCACCGTCGAGATGGCGCACGCCTGCGGCGTCTCCGTCGAGGGTGAGCTGGGCTGCCTGGGCAGCCTCGAGACCGGTATGGCCGGCGAGGAAGACGGCGTGGGCGCCGAGGGCAAGCTCGACATGGAGCAGCTGCTCACCGATCCGGAAGAGGCCGCCGAGTTCGTCAAGGCGACCCAGGTGGACGCCCTGGCCATCGCCATCGGCACCAGCCACGGCGCCTACAAGTTCACCCAGCCGCCCACCGGCGACACCCTCTCCATCCAGCGCATCAAGGAGATCCACGCCCGCATCCCCGAGACCCACCTGGTGATGCACGGCTCCTCCTCGGTGCCCCAGGAGTGGCTGGCGATCATCAACGAGTTCGGCGGCGCCATCCCCGAGACCTACGGCGTGCCGGTCGAGGAGATCGTCGAGGGCATCAAGCACGGCGTGCGCAAGGTCAACATCGACACCGACCTGCGCCTGGCCTCCACCGGCGCGGTGCGTCGCTTCCTGGCCGAGAACCCGGCCGAGTTCGACCCGCGCAAGTTCCTCAAGGTCAGCACCGCGGCCATGAAGGAGGTCTGCAAGGCCCGCTACGAGGCCTTCGGCACCGCCGGCAACGCCTCCAGGATCAAGCCGATCAACCTCGAGGAGATGTTCCTGCGCTACGAGCGCGGCGAGCTCGACCCGCGGGTGAAGTGATCACGGCGGAGTGATCGAAGAGGGGCGGCCACGGGCCGCCCCTGTCGTTTCCGGCGTCGGTGACGCCCTCAGCGCAGGCTGCCGACCCGTACCAGGCCCGCCTCGTCCGCACGGACCACGATGATCTCCCCGGAGCCGACGCCGCCCCCGACCAAGGCGGTGATGTTCACCTGATGGGTGACCAGTACCAGGTTGCCCTCGCCGCTCCAGCCTCGTATCAGGGCACGGGCCGCGTCGGTCTGGCGCTCGGCCGTCGAGCGATCGCGGAAGAAGGAGTCCAGCGCCGGGGTGAGGGTGACGTCGCCAAGCCCCAGCAGCCGGGCGGTCTCCCGGCAGCGGCACCAGCGGCTGGAGCGCACCTCACCGACCTCGATCCCCCGTTCGCGAAACCGCTCACCGATCCGGCGCGCCTGCTCACGCCCGGCCTCCGAGAGGTTACGCTGGGTCGTGCAGTCGCCCAGGCGGAAGTCGTCCGGGTCCCCGATGCCGGGCGCCAGGGCGTGGCGCATCAGCACGACATGACCACCTCGGGCAAGCGCCGCCCAGGCGGCGTCCTGCGCCGCGGCTGGGCGGGGGCCGGCCAGCCAGGCCACGGTCAGCAGCAGGCCGATAACCAGTGACAGCATGGATCTCCGACGAGGCATCGCCACCTCCTGGAATGGACGACACTGACGGCAATCGCACCGACTCGTTCAGCCTAGACCAGCGACAGACCGGCATGCGCTCGAGGCGCGCGGAAGTGCTAACCCTCGTCGCCGACGGCGTTGAGGCTCGCCGCGACCATTTCGGGATCGAGGGCTGACTTGTCCCCGACACATAAATCGTAGCGAGCCAGCACCGGATGCGGCCAACCATCTCGCCGAGTCCTTCTGCCCCCCGCTCGCCACTGGGCACTCGCTCGCTGCTGTCGGCCACGCCCAGCTTGAGGCCAGTAGGCCGGGAAATGAGACGCTTGAAGAGGGGGAAGATGATGGCCTGGCTGACCTCGTGGCCGCCCGGGAAGAGGCGGCCGGTCAGCAGTAGCTTCCCCCTGGCTCGCGATAGTGGCAGATCCGCCCGTCGCGCCCGAGCAGACGACAGCGTGGAAACTGTCCTAGAGTGGGGAGGGCAGAGCCCAGATACGGGAGGATGAGATGAAGGCACGAGTATCGAACCGAAACTCAGTCCGGATGACGGCCGCACTGCTGATGGCGGCCCCTCTCACCCTGCTGGCGGCAGCGGATTCGTCGACGGATGGGGCGGTGCCGGGCCAGGAAGCCGCGGAGGCCAGCAAGGACCTGGAGAGCGTGCCCGAGCCGATCGAGCAGGCCCGGGTAGAGCAGCGGCAACAGGACGACTACGGCGCCTACCTCACCGATCGCGAGGGCATGAGCCTGTACATGTTCGCCATGGACGAGCCGGGCAGTGGCAGCCACTGCGAGCAATCCTGCGCCATCGCCTGGCCGCCTTACACCTCTCGTCAGTCCCCCCAGGCCGGCGAAGGGGTCGATGCCGACCAGCTAGGCACCATCGAGCGCGAGGACGGCACCCGACAAGTGACCTATGCCGGCTGGCCGCTCTACTACTTCAGCGGCGACAAGGAGGCCGGGGACGCCCTCGGCCAGGATGTCCTGCACCTCGATGCGCCCTGGTACCTGGTCTCGCCGGCAGGCGAGAAGATCGAGCAGGGTCAGCGTCAATCGGCGCCCGGCGAGCCCGACACGGGCGCCGAGGACTAGTCCTTCAGGCGCTTCAGGACACGCCGGGAACGCTGGCGCTCCTGCCGGCGGCGCGCCTCGTCGCCCAGGCGCTGGCCGACGACCCTGGCCACCCCGACCAGGGCGCCACTCGCCGTGCCCCAGAGGAGGGCCTCGCGCCACCGGGTATCGCGGCGCCCTGGGTTCTCCGGCGGGGCGGCACCAGCCGTCTTGCGATAGGCTTCCCTGGCCGCGTGTCGCGTCAGCAGGCTGGCGCCGATGACGGCCGTGTAGCCGACCACTGACCAGAGCAGGTTCGGTTTCATGGCTTGACGACCTCCGAGTGAAGCGGTGGACTGGCGAATCGGTGTCGCCCCACCCTGAGTATCACGGCAGGGCGGCGCCTTCATAGCCTAGTGCCTCTCAGCAGGAGCCGACATGCCCGTTCCCCACACCCCACGGATGGCATACGCCGACGCCTCGCCCCTCCCCCTCGACACGGGAGCGTCCCCTTGCTGAACGACCTGACCCTGGTCACGGCCCTCGCGCTGTTCGCCGGCTGCGCCCTGGTGATCGGCGTGGTCGGCACCCGGCTGACCGGCATCGTCGACGACCTGGCCGATCGCACCGGCCTCGGCGAGGCCATCGCCGGCACGCTGCTGCTGGGCATGGCCACCTCGCTGTCGGGGCTGATGGTCTCGGCCTCGGCGGCCCTGGCCGACCGGCCGACCCTGGCGATGAGCAATGCGCTGGGCGGCATCGCCGTGCAGACGCTGTTCCTGACCGTCGCCGACATCACCCATCGGCGCGCCAACCTGGAGCACGCCGCCGCCTCGCTTAGCAACCTGATGCAGGGGGGCCTGCTGCTGTGCCTGCTGTCGCTGGTGCTGGTCGGTCGCTTCGCCCCCGACTGGACCCTCTGGCAGGTGCACCCCGTCACCCTGCTGCTATTGATCGTCTACCTGTTCGGGCTGCGCCTGGTGAGCCAGAGCCGCGACAACCCCATGTGGCGCCCCGCCCAGACCCGTGACACCCAGCCCGACGTGCCCGATGAGCAGGCCATGGGGCGCTCGGCGACGCGCCTGTGGCTCGCCTTCGCGGGGCTCGCGGCGCTACTCGGCGTGAGCGGCTGGCTGCTGGAGCGCTGCGCGGCGGTGATCGCCGAGCAGACCGGTCTCGGACAGTCGGTGGTGGGGGCGCTGATGACCGCAGTGGTCACCTCGCTGCCGGAGCTGGTCACCTCGATCGCGGCGGTGCGACGCGGCGCCCTGACCCTGGCCGTGGCGGGGATCATCGGCGGCAACGCCTTCGACACCCTGTTCGTGGCGGCCTCGGACATCGCCTACCGCGGCGGCTCGATCTACCACGCCATTCCCGACGCGGTCTCGCTGTGGGTCGCCCTGTCGATGCTGATGACCGCCATCCTGATGGTCGGGATGCTGCATCGCGAGCGCCGGGGCCCCGCGCGCATCGGCTTCGAGAGCGTCGGCATCATCGCCTGCTACCTGGCCGGGGCGCTGGCCCTGCTGCTGGCGTCCTGAGGGGCAAGGTGCTCCGAGAAAGCAGGTTCCCCGCTTCCCCCGGCCGATGCTCGCATGGTCGTTCATGGCGGGGCCGACGACCGCACTAGGAGGGAGCGCCGCGACGCCGGCGGCGCGCGTCGAGCCAGGCGAAGAGATAGCCGCGCGGCGCATCGACGCCGGTGACGACGTAGCGAAGCGTGTAGGGGTTGTGGAGGGTCGCCCGGAGCATCGACTCCGACCTGGGAGTGCCGCAGAAGAGGACCTCGTCGCCGGCACCAAGCGCCAACTCGGCGTCCGGCAGCATGATCGACGCCCCTTCCCGATGCACGGCGAGTGCCTCGCAGGGCAGCCGTGCCGGGAACGCGCCCGGATCGACGCACAGTGCCCCCAGGGCCAGGTGCTCACCGGCCATCAGGTGGTCGGTCACCGCCGGCGCGTCGCCGGGGACCAGCCGGATCGACCAGAGGTGAGGCGGCTGATCCCCCACGGCCGCCTTGAGACGCGCCACCAGGGCCTGCGTCTCGGCCGGGTCGCGCTCTGCGAGCCAGTCGATCAGCTCCTGGACCAGGGGCGAGATCAGCAGCTTCAGGATCCGGCGCGCCGTGGTCAGGCTGTGCTGGAGGACGAGATCGGCCCGGGCGGCATCGAACGCCACCTGATTCTCGTGGCTGTTCTGGCGCACGATGCGAAACGCCTGGGGATTGAGCTCGGTGACCGACAGCAGCGTACTGAGGTTATCGGCGTCGCGGTTCGTCGCGGCGATGACCCCGGCGACGTCCTCGATCGCCGCGGTCGTCAGGGCCGCATGATCGGCGTGCTCCCGGACGATGAGTGTGCCCTCGTCGACCTGGCTTTCGTCCACCTCCGGATCGATGATCCGCACGTCGAGGCCGTGGTCCTGGAGATGGCGATGGATCCAGCGCCCCATCCGTCCGTACCCGCACAGGATCCAGTTGCCCCGCGGCACCCGAACCGGCACCCCGAGCTCGACCCCGCGCGTCCCCACGAACCACGCATTGAGGTTGTGCAGTTCGGAGCGCGCGATCGCCCGGGAGACGAGCTGGGCGAAGATCTCGAACGGATCGACGACCGTGACGTTGTCCAGCGAGCGCAGGTTGGCCTCGTGGCGCGCCGACGTCGAGCGACAGATGACCCGCAGCCGCGGGTTGAGGTGGCGGGCCATCACCGCGATCTTGAGGTTGACGTCGTCGTCGTTGGTCAGCGCGACCAGGGCCCGGCAGGCCGGGTGTTCCACCCCCGCGGCCAGCAGGTGCTTCGGCGCGCTAGCATCGGCGTGGAGGCCCGGCATCGGCACCGTGTAGTCGCGCACGCCCAGGGCCTTGATCCGCTCCGGGTCGGCATCGAGGATCACCGCCCGCATGCGGTGATCGCTCAGGCCCCGGGCCAACAGGCTGCCGGCATCACCGAACCCGCAGAGGATGACGAAGGGCTCCGCGTTGCCCTTGACCTTGCGGGCGAACCGGAAGCCGTCCATGGCCTGGATGAAGTGGGGGTTCTGCACCAGCTTGATCAGCGAGCCGATTGCATAGAACCACGCGATGACGCCGGTATAGAGGCAGAAGATCGTCCACAGGCGCTGCTCCTCGCTGAACCCGTTGGGCAGCTCGCCGAACCCGGTCGTGGTCGCCGTGTAGGTGAAAAAATAGAAGGCATGGAAGAGATTCATGTGGGTCGTCTCGCCCTCGACGACCCGGCCCGGCATCAGGGCCATGCCCATGATGCCCACCGAATAGACGAACAGCAGCACGAACAGCGGCCGGCGCATGTAGCGCAGCACGATCATCGCCACGCGGTCGAGATCGGAGGTCGGCGTCATGGGCGCGATCCTTTCTGTGCCTGTCCGCGACGTGTCAGCGCCGCGAGAGCAGCGTATCGCCGACCAGGATCACCGTGGCGATGACGTTCGCGACCAGCGCCCCCATGGCGATCGAGACGATATCGGCCATCTCGCCCGGTCCCGGCCCGCTCCCGCCCTCGGGGTCCGCGACGATCCAGACGATGCGCGCCGTGATCAGCAGCAGGCCGGCCACCAGGCCGGAGGCCAGCAGCAAGGCCCCGGTCTGGGAGCGATCCCCCAGCTTCAGGCCGATGGCGACCAGGTTGACGATGATGGTGAAGGTGAGGATCCAGACATTGTGGTGGGCGGCCGTCTCGACGCCCCCCGCCACGAAGGCGGCATTGAGGCTCAGGGTGAGGATGATGAAGAAACCGAAGACGACGCGTTCGAGGTTCATGAGCCTGCTCCTGGCCGGGACGCGCCGTCAGTATAGGCACGACTGCTCATATACCGCGACCACCAGCGGCCGGCCTGCGAAATTCGAGAACAGTGTTCACAAAATGCGGAAACTGGGCTTTACTAATGGGCAGCACATCATGATATCTGTAACAATGATGTTATAACTTTATGGTTCCACACGAGGCCCGGTGATGGCACGCCCCCTCTGCCTGCTCTTCGATTGCGACGGCACCCTGGTCGACAGCGAACCGCTGCTCGCCGACGAGATGTCCTCGAGCCTCACCGAGGCCGGCCTGCCGTTTCGCACCAGCGACTACATGGGAGAGTTTCGTGGCGCCCGCTTTCGCCGCATCGTCGCCGCGCTGGAGCAGCGCTACGGCAGCGTCGACCCCGAGCGGCTCGACGCCCTCGAGGCCCGCATGCGCGCCAACCTCAACCGGCGCCTGGCCAGCGAGCTGATCGCCATCGACGGCGCCGCCGAGGCGCTGGCCGTGCTGACCCATCACCCCATGGGCGTGGTCTCCAACGGTCCGGAGAACAAGATCCGCACCTCGCTCGACGCCACCGGCCTCGCCGCGGTGTTCGGCGATCGCCTGTTCAGCGCCTATACCGCCCAGTGCTGGAAGCCCGACCCCTGCCTCTTCCACCATGCCGCGAGCCGGATGGGCTTCGCCGCGGAAGAGTGCGTGGTCATCGACGATGCGCTGGTCGGCGTCAGGGGCGCCCTGGCCGCCGGCATGACGGTAATCCACCTCAACCGCTTCCCCGACGTCGAGCAGACCCCCGACGGGGCGATCATGATCAGCAACATGTTCCAGCTGCCCACGGTCATCGCCCACCTGGAAACGAGCCGCGCCCTGGCCGCCCACGCCTGATCGCCACGCCACGCCCGTCACGACGTCGATCCACATCGACGATTTCCCCTCCCCTGTCCACACCGGTCATCCAAGCCTGGCGCGCTTCATGCCTCGCCGGCGGAGGTGGCTAGCCTGGTGGATGCAGCCCGCCGCCGGTATGGCTATCATCGCAGCGACATACGACAGCGCGAGGAGGCCCCATGGCATCCCTGAAGGAGCAGCTCGGCGGGCTGGTCTATTCCACCGAACACGGCGATACCTGCCCGGAGTGCCGCCGCCCCCTGGCCGAGTGCGCCTGCGCCGAGGCCGCCGAGGAAGACCGCCTGGCAGGCCTCGACGGGATCGTGCGGCTGCGCCGCGAGACCAAGGGGCGCAAGGGCAAGGGGGTGACCCTCGTCGAGGGCGTACCCCTCAAGGCCGACGAGCTCAAGACCCTGGCCAAGGCGCTCAAGAAGCGCTGCGGCACCGGCGGCGCCGTCAAGGAGGGGGTGATCGAGATCCAGGGCGACCAGCGCGAGGTGCTCAAGGCCGAGCTCGAGCAGCGCGGCTACCGGGTCAAGCTGGCCGGCGGGTGAGCGAGGCGCCCGGGCCGTCGTCCAGCGCCTCGCAGAGCCCCGCCAGGGCGTCGGCGGAGGCCTCGACCTTGAGGGCGTAGAGGTCGTCGGCGCGGGTCCGGCCCAGGTTGAGGCAGGCAATGGGGCGCGCCGCCTTGGCCGCGGCCCGGGCGAAGCGGAACCCGGAGAAGACCATCAGCGACGAGCCCACCACCAGCAGGGCGTCGCTCTCGTCGAGCAGGGCGAAGGCGGCCTCCACGGTGGCGCGCGGCACGCTGTCACCGAAGAACACCACGTCGGGCTTGTAGATGCCGTCGCCGCAGCGCGTGCAGCCGGGCACCCGGAAATCGGCGAAGTCGGCCTCGAGATCGGCGTCGCCGTCGGGGCCCGCCCGGGCACCGACCTCCCGCCAGTGGGGATTGCGCTCGGCCAGCTCGGCGTGCAGGTCGTGGCGCATGCGCCGGGCGCCGCAGCCCATGCAGCGCACCCGATCGGCCCGGCCATGCAGGTCGATCACCCGCCGCGAGCCGGCCCGCTGGTGCAGGCCATCGACGTTCTGGGTGATCACGCCGTTCACGTGGCCCAGGGCCTCGAGCCGGGCCAACGCCGCATGGGCGACGTTGGGCGTGGCCTCCTGCAGGGCGCGAAAGCCGATCAGCGCCCGTGCCCAGTAGCGCTGACGAGCCGCGTGGCTGCCCATGAACGCCTGGTGCTGCATCGGCGGCGGGCGCTTCCAGTCGCCCTGGTCGTCGCGATAGTCGGGGATGCCGCTGGCCGTGCTGATGCCGGCGCCCGTGAGCACGGCCAGCCGCGGATGCCGGCGGACGAAGGCCGCCAGGGCCTCCAGGTCAGGGTCGTTGCCTGTCACGCTGCGATGCCTCACCTCTGCCTCCTCGCGGCCACGTCTCGTGCCTCGCCGGTCACGACGAATGAGCATGGCCCCCCGGGGGGCAGGTTGTCTAGAATGGAACCTCTCCCTCAGGGCAAGGACTCCCGATGGCCTGGCTGGAATACCTGCTGCCGCTGATCTTCCTGTTTCCACTGGCGGCCACCGCCGTGATCGTGCTGGCGCTGCGCAACCTGCACGATGCCCGGGTGCACTCGCCCTTCGACGCCCACCCGCTGAAGGAGCCCGGCCAGAACCTGCGCGATCGCCTCGATCGCGCCTTCGCCGGCCTGTTCCTCGACGGCGCCCTGGGCCCCATCGTCGTGCTGGCACCGCTGGTCTACGGCATGGGCCGCATGCTCTTCGCCAACGAGCAGAACTGGATCGAGTGGGCGCTCTACGGCGCCTTGAGCACCCTGCTGGTGCTGGTGTTCTGCTTCCTGCTGATCCGCGATTTCCAGCGCATCCGGCGGCTCAAGCTGGGACTCGCCTGCGAGCTCGCCGTGGGCCAGGAGCTCGAGCGGCTGATCCGCCCCGAGGGGCACCCCTTCTTCGTGTTCCACGACGTGCCGGGCGACGGCCGGTCCCTCGATCACGTGGCGGTCACCCCCCACGGCATCTTCGTGGTCGAGACCCGCGCCCGCCCGCCGGCGCTCACCCCCCGCGGCCAGGAGGACAACCGCGTCGTCGTCGAGGCCGAGCGGCTGCGCTTCCCCGGCTGGAGCGAGCGGGTGCCGATGCACAAGACCCGCGAGGCGGCGAAATGGCTTTCGACCTGGCTTCAGCGCCAGGTGGGCGAGGCGGTGCCGGTCAAGGGCGTGCTGGCCCTGCCCGGCTGGCGGGTCGAGGTGGAGGGCGCGATGGATGACCTGCTGGTGGTCAACGGCGAGGACCTGGCGCGACGCCTCAGCGAGAGCCCGCAGGCCGAGCTCGACACGGCCCTGCACGACGCCGCCATCGTCGCCCTGCGCCAGCGCGCCAGCCTGGCGAGCCCGCCGCCCGCGGCCTGACCCCGAGCGCCCCCGCCGATTCACCGACGGCCGCCTCGTCAGTCGAAACTGGCGAGGCGCACCCGCGACGCGCAGCGCCCGCGCGGCTGGCGCACCAGGCTCTCGGCCGCCGGGAAGTCCTCCAGCCGCTCTGCGGCGATGCCGATGCGCACCTCGGTGAGCAGGCGGTTGCCCCGCCCCCCGCAGGTCAGCCGCAGCGCTCGCCCGGTCTGCTCGCCGAAGGCCGCCTCGAAGGCATCGATCAGCGCGTTGCGTGCCACCTCGCCGCCCTGATTCAGGGTCACGAAGGCGCCGAAGGCGCTCTCGTTGACGGCCTCGACCAGCGCCACCGAGGCCGCGAAGTAGACGGTCTCGGGCAGCGCCAGGCAGGCGGCATGCTTGGCATACTGATAGCGATCCAGGCAGCTGGCCCGGCCCGGCATCGCCGACTCGAGGCGACTCTCCAGCGCCGCCGGCAGGTCGAGCGGCGGGTGGACTCGACAGAAGCCGCCGTCGGGTCGCGGCGTCTCGAGAAAGCACCCCTCCCGCCACCAGCGGCGCCGATCGATCCCCCGCTCGGCGAAGCGCTCGGGCAGCGAGGGCCACAGGCCGTGCAGCACGAAGCCGCGATCGGCACCCTCGCGCAGGGCCGGCTCGCGACACTCTCGCGGCGGGCGCGAGCGGCTCGCGCAGAAGCCAGGGTGCCAGGTCATCGCCAGGGTGTAGTGCTCGACGCCCTCGGCCGAGAGGGCCTCGAGGGGGGCTCGTTCGCCGGCGCCCGAGGCCTGCGCCTCCACCCCGCCCGACGCCTGAGCATTCTCCGCGCCCGCCCCCTGCGCGACAAAAGCCGCCGCGACGCTGACCAGCAGCGACGCTGCCAGCCCCCGCCGCAGGCAATACCAGGCCCCCATGCTCAGTCGCCCCGCAGCCGACCGCCCATCTCCTGGGCCAGGTCCACCGCGTAGTGGTCGGTCATGCCGCCGATGAAATCCAGCATGCGTCGGTAGCTGTCGTAGAGGCTCCAGGAGGGGCGCGGGGTGTTCTCGCCGATCAGCGCCAGCACCCGCTGATGCTTGAAGGTGGAGCGCCCCTGATAGTGCAACTCGTGGGCGGCGCCGATAAAGGCCTCAAGAAGAATCCCCAATGTCGTGTACGCACCGATCTCCAGCTTGGCCTTGCGCTCGTTCTGGAAGATCCGCTTGCGTGCCAGCTGCTTGGCCGTCTTCACGCCCCAGCCGAGGTCCGGGTGGCAGAGCTCCAGCAGGTCGTCCTGGAGGCGCCCACCGAGCAGCTCCGCCTCGTGCTGGACGAAGACCGCGCCGACGTCGCTCACCGCGCGCTCCATGGCCGCCCCGCGCAGGGCGGCGATGCGCCGACGCTGGGAGACGCCGCTGCGCTGCATCTCGGGGTAGTCCGGCGGCGCGCCGCCGGCGATCTGGGTGAGGATCTCGGCCACCTCGTCGAAGCCCAGGATGCCCATCTCCAGGCCGTCCTCGAGGTCGAGCAGCGCATAGCAGATGTCGTCGGCCGCCTCGACCAGCCAGGCCAGCGGGTGGCGGCACCAGCGCCCCTCGCCGCGCGGCAGCAGGCCGAGCCGGTCGGCCACCTCCTCGAGCAGCGCGCGCTCGCTCTGGTAGCAGCCGAACTTGCCGGCCGCCCCGCCGTGCTCGACGGTCCAGGGGTACTTGAGCAGGGTGCCGAGCGTCGCCGTGGTCAGGCGCATGCCGCCGCGGAACTGGTTGTATTCGACCTGGGTGACGATGCGAAAGCCCTGGGCGTTGCCCTCGTAGGTCAGCAGGTCCTCGCGTTCGCGGGCCGAGAGCCCCTCGAGCAGGCCGCTGCCGTCGACCTCGGCGCGGGCGAACCAGTCGCGGATCGCGTACTCGCCGGCGTGGCCGAAGGGCGGGTTGCCGATGTCGTGGCCGAGGCACGCCGCCTGGACGATCACCCCCAGGTCGGCCGGCGTGATCCAGGCCGGCAGGCGCTCACTCAGCCGCTCGCCGACGATCATGCCCAGCGAGCGGCCCACGCAGCCCACCTCCAGCGAGTGCGTCAGGCGGGTGTGGATATGATCGTTGTCGGTCAGCGGGTGCACCTGGGTCTTGCGCCCCAGGCGACGGAAGGAGCCGGCGAAGACGATCCGGTCGTGATCCTTGTGGAAGGGGCTGCGGCCGATCTCGCCGCGCCCGTTGCCCGGGCGCGCGCCGCGCCGATCGTGTAGCCGTCCCGGGTCGAGCAGCCGCTCCCAGCTCATCTGCGTCATGGGCAATCTCTCCTTGGAGGCCCCATTCTGGCACCGCCACGCGCGAGATTGCCATCGCCGCGCCGCCGACGTGCCGGAACGCCTCGCGCCAGCGCCGTTATCGTTTCGCCGACTAACAAATTTCCATAGAATCGTCTGTCATAGCCGCGTCATCCAGAAGAAAACCACGCAAAACCGACATTAAACAGCACCGCTGTCTAACGCTGTCCGGATCGACGCGGCGCGCGACGCCAACACACGCATACAGGGCAGACGCTCCATGACCTCACCCTCCGACGCGCCCGACGCGACGTCCCGACAGGACCACGGCTTCTTCGGCCACCCCCGCCCGCTGGGATCGCTGTTCTTCACCGAGATGTGGGAGCGCTTCTCCTACTACGGCATCCGCCCGCTGCTGGTGCTGTTCATGGCCGCCGGCCTCGCCGAGGGCGGCCTGGGCTTCAGCCGCGAGGACGCCGCGGCCATCGTCGGCATCTACGCCGGCGCCATCTACCTCTCGGCCCTGCCCGGCGGCTGGCTGGCCGACAACTGGCTCGGCCAGCGCCGCGCCGTCTGGTACGGCTCGATCCTGATCGCCCTGGGCCACCTGGCCATCGCCCTCTCGGCGCTGTGGGGCGCCACCGCCTTCTTCGTCGGCCTGCTGCTGATCGTGCTGGGGTCGGGGCTGTTCAAGACCTGCATCACCGTGATGGTGGGCAGCCTCTACGACGAGGGCGATGCGCGCCGCGACGGCGGCTTCGCGATCTTCTACATGGGCATCAACCTCGGCGCCCTGCTGGCCCCGCTGATGACCGGCCTTTTGATCGAGAGCGGCGGCTGGCACTGGGGCTTCGGCATCGGCGGCCTGGGCATGCTCGCCGCGCTGCTGATCTTCCGCCTCTGGGCGATTCCCGCCATGCGCCGCGCCGATGCCGAGCGCGGCCGCGACGCCAGCTGGGACGCCCCGGCCGTCCAGCGCCGCGGCGTGGGGCTGGCGGTCTCGGGGCTGTCGCTTGCCGCCGCCGCCCTGGTGGGCCTCGCGGCCGTCGGCGTGATCCGGCTGGAGCCGGTGGCGATCGCCGAGGCCATGACCAGCGTGATCATCGTCTGCGCCCTGGGGTTCTTCGTCTACCTGATGGCCTTCGCCGGCCTCGACGCCCGGGAGCGCGCCCGGGTGGTGGTGGCCTTCCTGCTGATCGTCGCCTCGGCCTTCTTCTGGGCCTCCTTCGAGCAGCAGCCCACCTCCTACAACCTCTTCGCCAACGACTACACCGACCGCGCCCTGTTCGGCTGGGAGATCCCCACGGTCTGGTTCCAGTCGCTCAACGCCGTCTTCATCATCCTGCTCGGCCCGCTGTTCGGCTGGCTGTGGCCGTTGCTGGGCCGCCGCGGCCTGGAGCCGAGCAGCGCCACCAAGTTCGTGATGGGCCTGCTGTTCGCCGCCGCCGGCTTCGGCCTGATGATGCTCGCCGCGCGCCAGGTGCTCAGCGGCGACGGCCTGGTCTCGCCGCTGTGGATCACCGCCAGCCTGCTGCTGCTGACCCTCGGCGAGATGTGCCTGAGCCCGGTGGGTCTCTCCACCATGAGCACCCTGGCGCCCCAGCGCATCCGCGGCCAGCTGATGGGCCTGTGGTTCACCTCGCTGGCGCTGGGCAACCTGGTCGCCGGCCTGATCGGCGGCAACGTCAGCGCCGACAAGCTCGCCGAGCTGCCGGCGCTGTTCGGCCGCTCGGCCGTGGCACTGGTACTCTGTGCCCTGGTCCTGGCGCTGCTGACGCCGCTGATCGGCCGCATGCTCAAGGGCAGCCAGCGCGACTCCGCCGCCGCCACCCCCTCCTCATCCACCACCGGAGCCTGACATGAGCCACGCCCCCTCGACCCCCGCGGCGCGTCTCGCCGCCCTGCGCGACGCCATGCGCGAGCACGCCATCGACGCCTGGTGGCTGCCCTCTTCCGACCCCCACAACTCCGAGTACCTGCCCGAGCACTGGGCCGGCCGCGCCTGGCTCTCCGGCTTCGACGGCTCGGTGGGCACCCTGGTGGTGACCCACGACGCCGCCGGCGTCTGGGTCGACAGCCGCTACTGGGTGCAGGCCGAGGAGCAGCTGGCGGGCAGCGGCATCGACCTGATGAAGCTCCAGCCCGGCCAGGCCGACGCGCCCATGCGCTGGCTGGCCGAGCGACTCGACGAGGGCGCGACCCTGGGCTTCGACGCCGACGTGGTGACGCTCGCCAACGCGCGGCGGCTCGAGGAGGCGCTGACCCCCAAGGGCATCCGCCTGCGCGGCGATCGGGACCTGCTCGACACCGTCTGGCCCGACCGCCCGGCGCTGCCCAAGGCGCCGCTCTACGCCCATCCGGCCGAGTACCTCGACGAAAGCCGCGCCGAACGCCTGGCCCGGGTGCGCGCGGCCATGGCCGAGCACGGCACCGAGTGGCACCCGATCTCGACCCTGGACGACATCGCCTGGCTGACCCAGCTGCGCGGTGACGACGTCGCCTTCAACCCGGTGTTCCTGGCGCACCTGCTGGTGGGCACCGAGACGGCCACGCTGTTCGTCGCCCCGGGCAAGCTGGACGAGGCCCTGAGCGCGGCGCTCGCCGCCGACGGCATCGCGTTGGCGGACTACGCCGACTGGCCGCCATGCCTCAACGAGCTGCCTCCCGAGGCTCGCGTGCTGCTCGACCCGGCCAAGCTGACCCTGGGCACCCGCCAGGCGCTGCCTGCGGGCGTGACCCTGGTGGAGGCCAGCCAGCCGAGCACCCTGGCCAAGAGCCGCAAGAGCGACGCCGACCTCGCCCACGTGCGCGAGGCCATGGCCGAGGACGGCGCCGCGCTGTGCGAGTTCTTCGCCTGGCTCGAGGCGGCCCTGGCGCGCGGCGAGACGATCACCGAGTTGACCGTCGACGAGAAGCTGACCGCCGCCCGCGCCCGGCGTCCCGGCTTCGTCAGCCGCAGCTTCTCCACCATCGCCGCCTTCAACGCCAACGGCGCGCTGCCCCACTATCACGCCACGCCGGCGGCCCACGCCACCATCGCGGGCGACGGCCTGCTGCTGATCGACTCCGGCGGCCAGTACCACGGCGGCACCACCGACATCACCCGGGTGGTGCCGGTGGGCGAGATCTCCGAGCTTCAGCGCGAGGACTACACCCGGGTACTCAAGGGCACCATCGCGCTCTCCCGGGCCCACTTCCCCCGGGGCATTCCCTCGCCGCACCTGGACGCCATCGCCCGGGCGCCGCTGTGGGTCAGCGGCCGCGACTACGGCCACGGCACGGGCCACGGCGTGGGCTACTTCCTGAACGTCCACGAGGGGCCCCAGGTGATCGCCTGGTCGGCGCCGGCGGCGCCGCATACCGCCATGCAGCCGGGCATGATCACCTCCATCGAGCCCGGCGTGTATCGCCCGGGCGAATGGGGCATCCGCATCGAGAACCTGGTCGCCAACCGCCCCGCCGAGGCGAGCGACTTCGGCGACTTCCTGCGCTTCGAGACGCTGACGCTCTGCCCCATCGACACCCGGCCCATCGACGTTTCGCTGCTCGACCCCGCCGAGGCCGACTGGCTCGATGCCTACCACGCCGAGGTGCGCGAACGCCTCGCGCCCAAGCTCGAGGGCGGGGCCCTGGCCTGGCTCGAGCAACGCACCCGGCCGCTCGCGCGCGGCTGATCGCGCGTCGCTCATCGCCGAGCGACGCCCGACATGACAAGGGGCGCCGGCATGCCGGCGCCCCTTGTCGTTGGAGCCTCAGGGAGCAGTGTCAGGAGAAAGGAGCGTCTCGCGGCGCGCCTTCGCCACTGCCGCGGATTTACATCCGCCGCTTCATCAGCCAGTGGAACAAGAGCCCGCCCACCAGCAGGGCGATGGCAAACAGGTAGATGCCCACCGAGATGCCGCTGTTCCAGATGATGCTCCAGTCGCCCCCGGAGATCGACATGGCGCGGCGCAGGTTGTACTCCATCTGGCCACCCAGCAGCAGCCCCAGCACCACCGGCACCGTGGGGATCTCCAGCTTGCGCAGCCCGTAGCCCAGCACGCCGAAGGCCAGCATCAGATAGAGATCGAAGGCGCTGTTGCCGAGCGAGTAGACCCCGACGAAGGCGACCATGACCACCATCGGCATCAGGAACCAGCCCGGCGCCCTCAGCACCCGTGCGAACAGCCCCACCAGCGGAATGTTGAGCGCCAGCAGCATCAGGTTGCCGATGAACAGCGCCGCCACCAGGCCCCACACCAGCTCGGGCTGGTTCTCGAACAGCAGCGGGCCCGGGGTGATGTTCATCGACAGCAGCAGCGCCAGCAGGATGGCCGTGGTGCCGCTGCCGGGAATGCCCAGCGACAGCATGGGGATCAGCGCCCCCCCGGCGGCGGCGTTGTTGCCCGCCTCAGGTGCCGCCACCCCATGCGGGTCGCCGTGGCCGAAATCGCCGCGTGCGCCCTGCCAGCGTCGCTCCAGGGTGTAGGAGAGGAAGCTGCCCAGCGCCGCGCCCGCCCCGGGCAGCACGCCGGCGATGAACCCCAGCACCGAGCTGCGTCCGATGCTGCCGCGGCAGCGCCAGGCCGTGCGTACGCCCGGCATCGCAGAGCCCAGCGTCATGGTCGGCCTGCGTCCCTGATGCGAGTCCTCCAGAAAGACCAGGCACTCCGAGATGGCGAACAGCCCCACCAGCGCCACGATGAAGTCGATGCCGTCGTAGAGCTCGTACCAGCCGAAGGTGTAGCGGGGCACGCTGCTGACCGCGTCGATACCCACGGTCCCGAGCAGCAGACCCAGGCAGGCGGCCAGGAAGCTCTTGGCCAGATGCCCGCCGGTCACCCCGCCGATGGTGGCGAAGGCCAGCACGAACAGCGCGAAGTACTCGGCAGGGCCGAAGCGAATGGCGACCTTCACCAGCAGCGGGGCGAACAGCACCAGCCCGATCGTCGCCACCAGGGCGCCGACGAAGGAGGCGACACCGGTCAGCCCCAGCGCCTCGCCGCCGCGGCCCTGCTGGGCCATGGGGAAGCCGTCCAGGGTGGTCATCATCGCCGGCTCGTCGCCGGGGATGTTGAGCAGGATGGAGCTGATCCGGCCGCCGTACATGCAGCCGTAGTAGATGCTGACCAGCAGGATCAGCGCGGCGGTGGCCGAGAGGCTGAAGTTGAAGGTCAGCGGGATCATCAGCGCTACCCCGTTGACCGGCCCCAGCCCCGGCAGCGCCCCGATCAGCGTGCCCAGGGCGCAGCCCACCAGGGCCAGAAAGAGGTGCTGCGGCTCCAGCGCCACGGCGAAGCCCTGGGCGAGAAAGGCAAGGAGTTCCATGGCGGCGTTACCCGTCGAGGTCGGGCATGTCGGGCAGCGGCATGCCGAGGGCGAATTCGAAGAGGAGGTAGAGCCCCAGGGTCAGCAACAGCCCGAACGGCAGCGCCTGCCGCCAGGTGGCACCGAACAGCCGAATCATCAGGGTCACCGTCAGCAGGGCGGTGGGCAGAAAGCCCAGCGGCTGGATCAGTCCCGCATAGACCATCAGCAGCACCAGCAGGCAGAGCTGGCGTATCAGCGCCGCCCGGCCGGGCCAGCGCTGATTCATTCCCGGTCGCAGGATCAGGTAGAGCGACAGCAGCCCCAGGGGCACGCTGACCAGGCGCGGGAAGGCGCCCGGCCCCACCGTCTGGCCGAAACCGCTGGTGAAGTCATGGGAGAGCCACCAGGCGACGACCGCCACCACCAGCAATACCGCACCGGCGAGGCGATCGCCGAGCGCGCCAGCGCGCTCACTCACTCGATGACCCCGATCTCACGCGAGATGCTCTCCACCTCATCGATGGAGTCCAGCACGAAGGCGCTGAATTCCTCGCCGCCGCGCCACAGCGGCACCAGGCCGTTCTGCTCGGCCACGCCCTTCCACTCGTCGCTGTCGTAGAGTGCCTTGAGGTCGTCCACCATGGCGGCGTAGTCCTCATCCGAGACCTCGCCGCCGGTGTAGAAACCGCGCCAGTTGTAGCCGGCCACGTCATAGCCCTGGCCAGTGGCGGTGGGCAGATCGTCGAAGGGCGCGGGCAGCGG
Organism: Halomonas sp. B23F22_3; assembly: GCF_043496965.1. Taxonomy (NCBI): domain Bacteria; kingdom Pseudomonadati; phylum Pseudomonadota; class Gammaproteobacteria; order Oceanospirillales; family Halomonadaceae; genus Halomonas; species Halomonas sp. B23F22_3. The sequence continues at coordinate 549,486 of NZ_JBIEKG010000003.1, read as the reverse complement.
TTCCTCGGAGAGCACCGCCAGCACGCGCACGTCGCCGGACTCGATGAAGCCGGCGATCTCGCCCAGGTCGGTGGAGACCACGTCGACATGGCCGCCCATCATCTGGGTCACGGCCGGGCCGCCGCCGTCGAACTGCACCCAGCGCAGGCTGCCGATCTGGTCGTCCGGCATGCCCGCCTCCCGGGCCAGCATCAGCATACGGATATGGTCCCAGCCACCGGCGCCGCTGGAGCCGGCGACGGCCAGCGCCCCAGGGTCATCGACCACGGTAGTCATCAACTGCTCGAGGCTCTCGAATTCGCTCTCGTCATCCACCAGGATGACCCCCACGTCGGTGCCCAGCATGGCCAGCCAGCGCATGGTATCGGCGCCGCCGGGATACTTGCCCTGGGCGATCTGGGTCACCCCGACGGTGCTGGTGGCGACGATAAGATCGCTGTCGTCGGCACGACTGCTCTCGACATTGGCAAAGGCCACCGCCCCCACCCCGCCCGGCATGTTCGTGACCTGCACCGGGCTGTCCACCAGCTCGAGCTCCAACAGCAGCTTGCCGACCGAGCGGCAGGTGAAGTCCCAGCCGCCACCGGGATCGGCCGGGGCGATGCATTCGCTGATCGGCAGCGCCTGAGCCGGAGCGCTGACGGCGAGTCCGGCCCCCATCAGGGTGGCGGTGGCAAGGCTGAGGGCCCCTCGGGTGAGTGACGGCATGGCGTGTCTCCTGCTGATATCGTCTTGTTGTTGGAACCGCACGTTGAAACTGCGGTAAAGCGGCAGTGGTTCCCGCTGTCGCGGCGCGCGCATGGTGCTCGCCGCACGGCTCCGCCCGCCGCACGGCGGCGAACGGACGTCGTTCAGATCACCCGGTGCGCCCGAAGCGCCGCCAGCTCATCGCCCTCGACACCCAGCTCGGCCAGCAGCTCATCGGTATGCTCGCCCAGCCGTGGCACCGGGTGGTAGAGCATGGCCGGCGCCTCACGCATCTTCACCGGAAAGCCGGTGACCGGCACCCGGCCCGAGGCCTGGGTCAGCTCCAGGCGCATCTCCTGTGCCTGCACCTGGGGGTCGGCAAAGGTCTCGCGCAGGTCGTGGACGCGCCCACAGGGCACCCCGGCGCGATTGAAGTGCTCGATCCACTCGTCGACCTGGCGCGTCACGATGATGGCGTTGAGCAGCTCGCGCAGCGCCTCGCGGTTGGCCATGCGCCGACGGTTATCGAGGAAGCGCTCGTCGTCGAGCAGGTGCAGCAGGTCCAGCGCGCCGAGGAAGCGCTCCACCATGGTGTCGTTGCTGGGGGCGATGGCCACCTCGCCGTCACTGGCGGTGAACAGGCCGTAGGGGTAGAGCATCGGGTGGTCGTTGCCGGTGCGGGCCGGGACCCGATTGGTGGCGAAGTACTCCGCCGCCAGATACCCCATCATGGCGATCAGGCCGTTGGTCAGCGCCGTCTCGACGATGTCGCCCTGCCCCGTCGCGGCGCGGCGCACCAGGGCCGCGCAGATGCCGAAGGCCAGGTTCTGGCTGGCCACCATGTCGCTGATCGGCGGCGCGGCCCGCATCGGCTCGCCGTCCGCAGGGCCGTTGACGCCCATTAAGCCGCTCATGGCCTGGGCGATGAAGTCGTAGGCGGGCCGATCGCGGTAGGGCCCGGTGGAACCGAAACCGTTGATGCGCCCCACCACCAGATGCGGATAACGCTCGCGGAGGGCGTCGTCGTCGAGCCCCATCTTGCCCAGCACGCCGGGCCGGAAGTTCTCCACCAGCACGTCCGCGCCCTCGAGCAGTCGATGGAGAATGTGCTTGCCCTCGTCGCTGCGCAGGTCGAGGGTGAGCGAGCGCTTGTTGCGGTTGAACTGCGCGAAGTACCAGCTCTCGCCATTGACCATGTTGCCCTGATGGCGTACCACGTCGCCCCTGCCGGGCGGCTCGACCTTGATCACATCGGCGCCATGATCGCCGAGGATCTGGGTACAGAAGGGGCCGGAGATCACCCGGGTGAGGTCGATGACGCGAACGCCTTCGAGCGAGCCCATCGAGCGGGCGGTGGAAGTGGTCGCAGCCATCACGCCTCCCCCCGTGCAGTGGGCACCGTGTCACAGGCGCTCAGCGCGAGGCGGGCCCCGGCCCTGGAGACCTGGCCCGGCAGGGGACGTCCCATCAGGTCGCTGGCACGGCCCGCCGCTTCGATCAGCCGCTCCACATCAAGACCGGTCTCCAGCCCCATCTCCTCCAGCAGATAGGCCAGGTCCTCGGTCGCGATATTGCCCGACGCCCCCGGCGCGAAGGGACAGCCTCCCAGCCCCCCGATGGAGCTCTCGTAGCGGTCCACGCCGAGCGCCAGCCCCTGCATGACGTTGGCCAGGCCGATCCCGCGGGTGTTGTGGAAATGCAGCGTCAGTGGAAGATCGGGCGCGGCGTCGCGCAAGCGAGTGACGCGCTCGGTCACCAGCGGTGGCGTGGCCATGCCGGTGGTATCACCAAGGGACAGATGCGTGGCGCCCAGGTCGGCAAAACGACGTGCGATATCGGCCACGGCATCGACCGAGACGTTGCCTTCGAAGGGGCAGCCAAAGGCGGTCGCGATGGCGCCTCGCAGCGCCACTCCCGTGCCTTCGAGTAGCCGAGCGATCTGCTCGAACCCCGCGAGGGACTCCGCGACGCGGCGATTGACGTTCTTGGCGTTATGGCTTTCCGAGGCGGAAACGAACAGCACGACCGAGTCCACCCCCGCCTGCATGGCGCGCTCGGCCCCGCGCACGTTCGGCACCAGTGCCGAGAGATGCAGGCCGCTCATTTCACGACGCAGCGCGGCCATCATGTCGGCCGCATCGGCTAGCGCCGGCACCGCTCGCGGGCTCACGAAGGAGGTGGCTTCGAATTCTCGAACGCCGGCCGCCATCAGGGCTCGCGCCAAAGACAGCTTCTGATCGGTGGACAGCACGACGGCTTCATTCTGAAGGCCGTCGCGCAGGCCTACCTCGGTAATATGGATACCCTGCCGCGGTACATCGGGAGTGGACATGAGCTGCCTTCTTCCATGAATGCCGACTCATGGAAGCTACGCCAGCCGATAAAAAAGCAGCAATGCACCTTTCGTCCTACAGCTCCCTTCTCCAAGACCCCTTCACCACAGGGTGATATTGCCGCTCTCCTGCTCCGGCTCCGCGCCGCTAATCCTCCGCCAGCGCCGGCAGCAGGGTCTTGAGCTTGCGGGTGAGGGTGTTGCGGCCCCAGCCCAGCAGCTCGGCGGCCTCGCCCTTGCGCCCGCCGGTGTGCTTGAGCGCGGTCTCGATCAGGATGCGCTCGAAGTCCGGTACGGCCTCCTCGAGCAGGTGGGTGTGACCGTCGCTCAACGCGCGGTCGGCCCAGTCGCGGAAGGCGGCGCGCCAGTCGCCGACGCTGCCCTCGGTGGCGCCGGGCTCGCGCAGTTCCGGCGGCAGGTCCTCGACCAGCACCTCTCGACCTGAGGCCATTACGGTCAGCCAGCGGCAGGTGTTCTCGAGCTGACGGACGTTGCCCGGCCAGGAGAGCCGGGTGATGTGGGCCTCGGCCTCGGGAGTGAGCACCTTGATGTCGGTGGCGAGTTCCTTGGCCGCCTCGGAGAGGAAGTGGCGCGCCAGCCGCGGGATGTCCTCGCGGCGCTCGGCGAGCGTCGGCAGGTGCACGCGGATCACGTTGAGGCGGTGGAACAGGTCCTCGCGGAAGCGCCCGTCCTCCACCAGCGTCTCGAGGTTCTGGTGGGTGGCGGCGATGATCCGCACGTCCACCTTCACCGAGGTGTGGCCGCCCACCCGGTAGAACTCGCCGTCAGCCAGCACCCGCAGCAGGCGGGTCTGGGTCTCGGCGGGCATGTCGCCGATCTCGTCGAGGAACAGGGTGCCGCCGTTGGCCTGCTCGAAGCGCCCCTGGCGCTGGGCCGTGGCGCCGGTGAAGGCGCCCTTCTCGTGGCCGAACAGCTCCGACTCGATCAGGTCCTTGGGGATCGCCGCCATGTTCAGCGCGATGAAGGGCTTGCCGGCGCGCGGGCTGTGCTGGTGCAGGGCGCGGGCGACGCGCTCCTTGCCGGTGCCCGACTCGCCGTTGATCAGCACCGTGATGTGCGAGTGGGAGAGCCGGCCGATGGCGCGGAACACCTCCTGCATGGCCGGCGCCTCTCCGATGATCTCGGCATCCAGCCCCTCGGGCACGCTGACCGGGCGCTTGCGCTCGCGGGCGTGGGCCACCGCCCGGCGCACCAGGGCCAGCGCCTCGTCGACGTCGAAGGGCTTGGGCAGGTACTCGAAGGCACCGCCCTGGTAGGAGGCCACGGCGCTGTCCAGGTCCGAGTGGGCGGTCATCACGATCACGGGCAACTCCGGGTGGGCCTCGCGCACCCGGGCCATCAGGTCCAGGCCGTCGAGCCCCGGCATGCGGATATCGGTGACCAGCACCTCGGGCGGATCCTCGAGCAGGCGCTCGAGGGCGTGATCGGCGCGCTCATGGGTCTCCACCTCGAGATCGGGCTGGGCCAGGGCTCGCTCCAGCACCCAGCGAATGGCGCGATCGTCGTCGACGACCACGACGCGGGCGGCATCAGTCATGGTGCTTCTCCAGCGGAATCAGCAATCGGAATTGGGTGTGGCCGGGGCGCGAATCGCACTCGATGAGCCCCTGGTGCTGGTGCAGAATCGACTGGGCGATCGAGAGCCCCAGGCCGCTGCCCTCGGCGCGACCGGAGACCATCGGATAGAAGAGCGTCTCGCGCAGCGACTCGGGGATCCCCGGGCCGTTGTCGATGACCGCCACCTCGCAGACCAGCCGGTGACGCTCGGCGCCCAGGGTGAACTGACGCCGGGCGCGGGTGCGCAGCGTGAGCCGCGGCGAGGCGGTGCCGGCCTCGGTCATCGCCTCCACGGCGTTGCGCGCCACGTTGAGCAGCGCCTGGATCATCTGCGACTCGTCGCCCGAGAGTTCCGGCAGGCTAGGATCGTAGTCGCGCTCGATCCATACCGCCGGGTGCTCGACGATCAGCAGCGAGCGGACCCGCTCGAGCACCTTGTGGATGTTGAGCGGCTCGTGGCGGATCATCCGGTTGGGCCCCAGCATCGAATCGACGAGGTCGCGCAGCCGATCGACCTCCTCGATGATGATGCGAGTGAACTCCTGCAGACCGGGGTCGGCGAGATCCCGCTCCAGCAGCTGGGCCGCCCCGCGGATGCCCCCCAGGGGGTTCTTGACCTCGTGGGCCAGCCCGCGGGCCAGCACCTTGATGGTCTCCTGGCGAGTCTGCAGCGCCTCCTCCCGGGAGATCCGCAGCAGCCGGTCGCGGGGCTCCATCTCCAGCAGCAGCTCGTCCGGGGAGAGGGGGGTGACGGTGTAGTCGACGGTCAGCGGCTCGCCGGTGGGCCGGATCAGGCGCGCCTCGCGCTGAGTGAAGGGGTGGAATTCGTCCCGGGCCTTGGCCAGCAGCGCACCTATATCCTCCTCCCCCTCCACCAGGGCAGGCAGCGGCTGGCCCTGCAGGCGGCTCAGGCTGATCGCCAGCAGCGCCTCGGCGGCCGGGTTCATCCAGCGCAGCCGCAGCTCGCCGTCGAGCAGCAGCACCGCGGTGGTGAGGTGTTCCATCAAGCGTCGATACATGAAGCCGTCCTGCCCGATCCGATGAGCGCCTTTCGAAGAAGCGCCGTGAGCCTGCACTGGAGAGGACCTGCAAGAAGCGCGCCACCTCATGAAGCGGCTGGCAGCGCCTTCCCGGGGCAGGACCGCCCCATCTTGGCGCACCACTTTAGTGCATAAGGCCGTCGAACGCCCGTTTACGTGCAGCCAGGGCATCGAGCCTCGCTCGCTGCCTCAACCGGCCGAGCGATCGGGGCGCATCACGGGCGGTAGCGGGCGCTACATTCGCGTATCACCCGGGAAGCGAGCGAGCTTCTAGGGGGCGTGCCGGTGATACGGGGGCGAAGGATAGTGGGGCGGGGGGGGCCGGGTGGGAGGGTAATGGGGCCTGGTATGCCGAGGCGGACGATGCCAGGGTGGACGATGATGGCCCGGGCGATCGCCACTCTCCTCCCTCGGCTTGCCGCGCAGCCGATCGAGCACCTCGAAGGCGCCCCCCTCCTTTATCCGGTCGGCGTGATCGAAGGCATCGAAGTGTCCGTCGTCGCGAGGCATGAACTCGCGACAGGGCCAACGGGTGCCGTCCGGACACGGCGGCCGATGCGTCCGGCGAGGGGCGAACTAACCGCTCGGGTTGTTGGGGTTGCGGGGCAGGTTGACGCTGGCCCGCTGCACGTAGAGGGTCACCGGCGAGGTGCGATGGCGGACCGCCCCGCCGTCATCCAGGAGCTCGGCCTGCAGCACGTGCTCCCCGCGCGCGAGGTTGTTGAGCATGAAGGTATCGGTATGCATGGCCGATTGGCTGACCCGCCCGTCGACCAGCAGGCGCACCCGATGGTCCTCGCGCAGCTCGGGCTGGATGCCCAGGGTCACCTGGACGTTGCCGGCCGCGCCGGTGGGCAGGGTCTCCTCCTGGGCGGGCGAGAGGATGCCGAAGCGATCGTAGGGCATGAACGGCTGCCCCGGGGCGGCCGCGTCGGGCTCGCCCTGTCCGCCCTGTCCGCCCTGCACGGCGGGCGCCATGCCCGCCGTCTCGGCCGGGCTCGGCACCACGGTAAGCGGGTCGAGCGTCACCGCCTCGCCGCCCCCCTCGGGGTTGTCGGTGAACACCACGTTGCCCTGGGCGTCGGTGGTGCGGTAGATGGGCTGGGCGTGAGCCGCCAGGCTCAACGACAATCCCAGCGCCACCACTGCCAGTGCCTTGTTCATGCGCCGATTCCTGCGTTGCCGATGGGTTTCCCTTTATGATGCAAGACTAGCGCAGAAGCGACCGCCCAAGGAACGCGAATGCCCCCCCGGACGAGATCGAGGCGACCGCCGGGGGAGTCGGCACGCCCCGATGGAGAGAGGAGACGACGCATGGACGCCTGGCAGACGGTGATCGTCCTCACGCTGATGGCCGGCATGGCGATGCCGATGGGCGCCTGGCTGGCGCGGGTGGAGTGCATCCCGATCGACTGGCTCGAGAACGAGCTGCGCCACGGCATCATCGCCTTCGGCGGCGGCGCCCTGCTCTCCGCGGTGGCGCTGGTGCTGGTCCCGGACAGCCTGCCGGCCCTCGGCATCGCCACCGCCACGGGCTGTTTCGTGGCCGGCGGGCTGGCCTTCATGGCGCTGGATATCGCCCTCAATCGCAGCGGCACCTCGGCCAGCCAGCTCGCGGCCATGCTCGCGGACTTCGTGCCCGAGGCCCTGGCCCTGGGCGCGGCCTTCGCCCACGGCAGCAGCGGCAGCCTGCTGCTCGCCGGCCTGATGGCGCTGCAGAATCTGCCCGAGGGCTTCAACGCCTACCACGAGCTGCGCAGCACCACCCCCTACACGAGCCGCCGGCTGATCGGGCTGTTCTTCGCCATGGCCTGGCTAGGGCCGCTCGCCGGGTTGAGCGGCTTCCTGTGGCTGGCGCCCTATCCCACGGCGGTGGCGGTGATCATGCTGTTCGCCGCCGGCGGCATCCTCTATTCGGTATTCCAGGACCTCGCCCCCCAGGCCAAGCTCGACTACCACTGGGGACCGCCCCTGGGCGCGGTGCTGGGCTTCGCGCTGGGCCTCGTCGGCCACATGCTGCTGATCTAGCGCCCCACCGACCGGCCCCGCAAAAAAGCCGCACCAAAAAAAGCCGCACCAAAAGAAGAGGCACGCCCGGGGGCGTGCCTCTTTCGATGCTGGGGCGGCGCCGGGGCGCCGCGGGATCAGCAGCTGTAGTACATGTCGAACTCGATCGGGTGCGTGGTCATGCGGATGCGTTCCACGTCTTCCTCGAGCAGCTCGATGTAGGCATCGATCATGTCGTCGGTGAAGACGCCACCCTCGGTGAGGAAGCTGCGGTCGGCGTCCAGCGCCTCGAGGGCCTGGTCCAGGCTCTCGGCCACGGTCGGGATCGACTTGCCCTCTTCCGGCGGCAGGTCATAGAGGTTCTTGTCCATGGCATCGCCGGGGTGGATCTTGTTGCGGATGCCGTCGATGCCGGCCATCAGCATCGCCGCGAAGCACAGGTAGGGGTTGGCGGTCGGGTCCGGGAAGCGGGCCTCGACGCGCTTGCCCTTGGGGCTCGCGGTATAGGGGATACGGATGGAGGCGGAGCGGTTACGGGCGCTGTAAGCCAGCATCACCGGCGCCTCGAAGCCCGGCACCAGACGCTTGTAAGAGTTGGTGGAGGCGTTGGTGAAGGCGTTCAGGGCACGCGCGTGCTTGATGATGCCGCCGATGTAGTAGAGCGCCATCTCGGAGAGACCCGCGTACTCGTCGCCGGCGAACTGGTTGGTGCCGTCCTTCCAGAACGACTGGTGCACGTGCATGCCGCTGCCGTTGTCGCCGACCAGCGGCTTGGGCATGAAGGTCGCGGTCTTGCCGTATGCGTGAGCCACGTTGTGGATCACGTACTTCATCTCCTGGACCTCGTCGGCCTTCTTGACCAGGGTGTTGAACTTCACGCCGATCTCGTTCTGGCCGGCGTTGGCCACCTCGTGGTGGTGCACCTCGACCGACTGGCCGATGGCCTCGAGGGTGTTGCACATGGCGCCGCGGATGTCGTGGAAGCTGTCCACCGGCGGCACCGGGAAGTAGCCGCCCTTGACCCGCGGACGGTGGGCGAGGTTACCGCCCTCCACCGGACGATCGGTGGACCAGGCGCCCTCTTCGGAGGAGATCTTGTACATGGAGCCCTCGATATCGGACTTCCAGTGCACCTCGTCGAAGATGAAGAACTCGGGCTCCGGACCGAAGAAGGCGGTGTCGCCCAGGCCAGAGGACTGCAGGAAGGCCTCGGCGCGCTTGGCGATGGAGCGCGGGTCGCGCTCGTAGCCCTGCATGGTGGCCGGCTCGATGATGTCGCAGCGCAGCACCAGGGTGGCATCTTCGGTGAAGGGGTCGAGGAAGCCGGAGCCGTCTTCCGGGCGCAGGATCATGTCGGACTCGTTGATGCCCTTCCAGCCGGAGATGGAGGAGCCGTCGAACATCTGACCGTTCTCGAAAAACTCCTCGTCGACGTCACGGGCCGGGATGGTCACGTGCTGTTCCTTGCCGCGCGTATCGGTGAAGCGCAGGTCGATCCACTTCACGTCGTGTTCTTCAATCAGGGCGAGCGTCTTCTCGGACATAGGTCCTCCACAGTGAGCTGGGCTGAAAAGTGTGAGCGGTTGCAGGGCAATGGCGCGGGCTAGTTCCAACGACGTTGTAGCATGCCGCCGGGCCGGTGCCCACGACCACCCTGCCGCATCATGGCCATGCCAGGAACAATGCAGGCTGCGTGCCAACCTTGCACCACCGGGCGGCATAAAAATCACAACCCATTGATAGACATAGGCTTTACTCGACCATCTCTCGCAAAAGCATGCACCAGGATCGCCATTCTCACCGGTGGGATGACCTCTTGATCGCCTTATCGCACCACAAGGGTGCAAAAAGACCGCCTTGCGCACCAGATTGAATCGCACTCCTCGGCCGACATTCGCTTTGCCGGCGGGTCAGCGATGACCTCCCTCATGCCCGACGCAGTCGGAAGGTCATGTCCGCGACACAGAAATATCAGTCGGACGTCCGTTGATACGTGTTAACACCAAAAACTACACTCGTTTACATGGCGGCGCCGACCGGGGTGGCGCGGGCTCCGGAGCGGTGGCGTGGGTCCTGGAGTGAGCGCCATCTCAGAGCCCTGCGCCCTACCATGGGAGGCGACCCGAGCATGATCGTCTGCAGCATCATCCTCGATGCCCGCGCCTCGGGTGCCGGCCTTCCGCGCCGCCTGGCGGCGCTGAGGCCCCTGCGACAGCGCCGCGACCTGCGCCTCGAGGTACTGCTGGCCGACGATACCGGCGATGCACGCCTGCTGCGCATGACCAGCCGCCACGATGTCCGCCTGATCGTCACCGAGGGCACCCCCCTCGGCGACCGCCTCAACACGGCGGTCGCTCACAGCCAGGGCGATGTCCTGCTGTTCCCGGCCTCGGGGCGGCTCATCTCCCCGGGCTGGCTGGTGGATACCCTGGCCGACATCGAGCACCACGGCCGGGACGCCGTGGTGCTGACCACCGCGCGCCCCAACCGGCTGACGCTGTTCTGGCAACGCCTGCGCCACCAGCCCCTCGCCGACACCCTCTGCGTCTCCCGCGCCTGGTTCGAGCGCATCGGTGGCTGCGACCCGTCGCTGGACGGCGAGGCCCTGCCCGACCTCATCGCCCGCCTGCATGCCTGCCAGGCACGCGTCACCGCCGTCGACGCCTGAATGGCGCATTCCCGCGCCTTACGACCGCTCCCAAGCCACTGATATCTGGTCGTGACGGAAGATTCACGGCGACAAAGCTGGTAGCCGTCATCGCCCTGCCCCTATAATGCGGCCCCAATTTTGTCAGCAGGATCCCGTCGTGATCGAGAATCTTCGCAACATCGCCATCATCGCTCACGTCGACCACGGCAAGACCACCCTGGTCGACAAACTGCTCAGCCAGTCCGGCACTCTCGACCGCAAGGCCGAGGGGCAGGAGCGCATCATGGACTCCAATGACCAGGAGAAGGAGCGCGGCATCACCATCCTGGCCAAGAACACGGCGATCCGCTGGCAGGCCCCCGACGGCCAGGACTACCACATCAACATCGTCGACACCCCCGGACACGCCGACTTCGGCGGCGAGGTCGAGCGCGTCATGTCGATGGTCGACTCCGTGCTGCTGCTGGTCGACGCGGTCGACGGCCCCATGCCACAGACCCGCTTCGTGACCCAGAAGGCCTTCGATCAGGGCCTCAAGCCGATCGTCGTGGTCAACAAGATCGACCGCCCCGGCGCGCGCCCCGACTACGTCATCGACCAGATCTTCGACCTGTTCGACAACCTCGGCGCCAGCGATGAGCAGCTCGACTTCCCGATCATCTACTGCTCGGCCCTCAACGGCATCGCCGGGCCGGAGCCGGATCAGCTGGCCGACGACATGACGCCGATGTTCCAGTCCATCGTCGACATCGTCGAGCCGCCCAAGGTCGAGCTCGACGGCCCCTTCCAGATGCAGATCTCGGCGCTGGACTACTCCAGCTACGTCGGCGTCATCGGCCTGGGCCGCATCAGCCGCGGCTCCGTCAAGCCGAACCAGCAGATCACCGTGATCAGCAAGGAAGGCAAGGAGCGCAAGGGCAAGATCGGCCAGGTCATGACCCACCTCGGCCTGGAGCGGGTGCAGACCGACGAGGCCACCGCCGGCGATATCATCTGCATCACCGGCATCGACAACCTGGCGATCTCCGACACCCTGTGTGATCCGGCCGCCGTCGAGGCCCTGCCGGCGCTGACCGTCGACGAGCCGACCGTCTCTATGACCTTCCAGGTCAACGACTCGCCCTTCGCCGGCAAGGACGGCAAGTTCGTCACCAGCCGCAACATCAAGGATCGCCTCGACCAGGAGCTGATCCACAACGTGGCGCTGCGGGTCGAGCAGGGCGACAGCCCGGAGAAGTTCATCGTCTCCGGTCGCGGCGAGCTGCACCTCTCGGTGCTGATCGAGAGCATGCGCCGCGAAGGCTTCGAGCTGGCCGTGGGCCGTCCCGAGGTGATCATCCGTGAGATCGACGGGGAGAAGCAGGAGCCCTACGAGGAAGTGATCATCGACTGTGAGGAGCAGCACCAGGGCTCCGTCATGGAGGAGCTCGGCTACCGCAAGGGTGAGCTGGTCAACATGAACCCGGACGGCAAGGGTCGCGTGCGTCTGGACTTCATCATCCCCGCCCGCGGGCTGATCGGCTTCCGTGGCCAGTTCCTGACCCTGACCTCCGGCACCGGCATCCTCACCAGCCGCTTCGACCACTACGGCCCGCTCAAGCCGGACGCCTCCATCGAGCGGCGCAACGGCGTGCTGGTCTCCATGGTCCCCGGCAAGGCGCTGGCCTACGCGCTCTACGCCCTGCAGGACCGCGGCAAGCTGATCATCGACCATGCCACCGAGGTCTACGAGGGCATGCTGATCGGTATCAACAACCGCGCCAACGACATGGTGGTCAACCCCACCAAGGGCAAGAAGCTCGACAACATGCGCTCCACGGGCAACGACGAGAACATCGTGCTGACCCCGCCGATCAACTTCACGCTCGAGCAGGCCATCGAATTCCTCGATTCCGATGAGCTGGTGGAAGTCACCCCCAGCCACATCCGCCTGCGCAAGAAGCACCTGACCGAGAACGAGCGCAAGCGCGCCAGCAAGAAGTAAGCCGGCCCGCCATCGCCAGAGCCCGCCCCTTCGGCGGGCTCTGTCGTTTGTGGCCGCCGCCCACGGCCCTGTGCCCCGGCGACGGCTATGCTGGAGGCACACCCCCCACCCAAGGAGTACCGTCATGCACAAGCATGTGGAGTGGGACGATCCCGGCGAGCGGAGCGTCCTGCGTTACTATGCCGACCATCCCGACGACTACCGCCCGCCCGAGCGCGGCAGCATCCTCTCGGCCAGCTACCGGGGGTTCACCGTCAGGGTGAAGGTCGCGGCCCGGGTCGAGGAGACCAGCATCGGCGAGGTGGTGGCGCTGATCGCCGACGACAACGGGCGGCGCCAGCAGGCCGCCGGGGATCTCTCGCTGGGCGACACGGTGCGCCTGCCCGACGCTTACCGCGCCCTCGAACCTCGTCACCCCGAGGAGTCGGAAGAGCCGGAAGAGCCCGAGGACTGATCCCGGCGGCGGTGACCACCGGGCGCCGCCAACGGCTGCTAAACGCTGGCCCACTAGCCAGCAAGGCCCGCGTGCCGCAAAGTTGGCGGCACAGGCTCACAAGGCCCACTTAGGCAATCCTGGAATTCCATGAGCACGCACAACGTCTGGACCCACAAGGGCACCTTCCTGCTGGCCGCCGTCGGCTCGGCCGTCGGGCTCGGCAACCTCTGGCGCTTCCCCTACCTGACCGGCGAGAACGGCGGCGGCGCCTTCATCCTGGTCTACGCCCTGACCATCTTCGCCGTGGGCATCCCCATCCTGATCGCCGAGATCATGCTCGGCCGCAACAGCCGGCGCAGCCCGATCATGGGCATGCGCTTTCTCACCCGCACCCATCAGACCTCCCGCGCCTGGGAGTCCATCGGCTGGCTGGGGGCCGCCTCCGCCTTCCTGATCCTGAGCTTCTACTCGGTGATCGCCGGCTGGGCGATCCACTACACCGGGCTGATGCTGACCGGCGGGATGGCCGAGATCGACGCCGCCGGTGCCGGCCAGAGCTTCGATGCGCTGCTCGCCTCGCCGATGCTGCTGACGCTCTACCACACCCTGTTCATCGCCGCCTCGGCGCTGATCGTGGGCCTCGGCATCCACAAGGGCATCGAGTCGGGCCTGCGCCTGCTGATGCCGTCGCTGTTCGTGATCCTGCTGGTGGTGCTGGGCTATGGTGCCGTGGTCGGCGACATCGGCGCCGCGGCGAACTTCCTGTTCACCTTCAACCTGGCCGACTTGAGCCTCGAGGGCTGGCTCGAGGCGATGGGGCAGTCGTTCTTCACCCTGAGCCTCGGCATGGGCGCGATCATGGCCTACGGCGCCTATATGCCGGGCGAGTCGTCGCTGACCCGCACCGCCTTCGCCATCGCCATCGTGGATACCGCGGTGGCCATGGTGGCCGGCCTGGCGATCTTCTCGCTGGTCTTCGGCTCCGGTCTGAACCCCGGCGAGGGCCCCGGCCTGATGTTCGTCACCCTGCCGCTGGCGTTCGCCGAGATGCCGGGCGGGGCGCTGGTCGGCGGCGTCTTCTTCATCCTGGTGCTGGGCGCGGCGATCAGCTCGTCGATCTCGCTGATCGAGCCGGTGGCGGCCTTCTTGGTCGAGCGCTTCGACCTGACCCGCCCCCAGGCCGTGACCCTGATGGTCATCGCCAGCTGGGCGCTGGGGCTGCTCACCGTGGTCAGCTTCAACCTCTGGGCCGAGGGCACCCTCTTCCACACCCTGTTCGGGCGCAGCGCCTTCGGCTTCATCGAGATGCTGACCAATATCTTCATGCCGCTGGGCGGCCTGATGATCGCGCTGTTCGCCGGCTGGGCGCTGACCCACTCCGAGGTGATGAAGGAGATGCACACCAACGAGCGCTGGTTCCGCATCTGGCGCTTCCTGGTGCGCTTCGTGGCGCCGGCGGCGGTGGCCTTCGTCTTCCTGCGCAGCATCCCCCAGGTGGAGGGCTACCTGATCCCGGCCATCGGCGCCGTGGTGATCGTCGGCGCCTTCGCCGCGGGTCGCACCTTCCTCGCCGACGACAGCCAGCAGCAGTAGGCGCCGCCACGTCGGCGCAGAAACACCAGAACAACAACCAACGGAATCCGCCATGGCCGCCATCATCGATGTACAGCACGTCAACAAGGCCTTCGGGGGCCTCAAGGTCATCAATGACTGCTCGATCCAGGTGGAGAAGGGCTCGATCACCGGCCTGATCGGCCCCAACGGGGCCGGCAAGTCGACGCTGTTCAACATCATCGCCGGGGCCCTGCCGCTGGACAGCGGGCGGGTCCTGCTCGACGGCGACGACATCACCAACCAGCCGGCCAACGCGCTGTTCCACCGGGGACTGCTGCGCACCTTCCAGATCGCCCACGAGTTCTCCCACATGACGGCGCTGGAGAACCTGATGATGGTGCCGCCGGCGCAGGCCGGCGAGAGCCTGTTCGCCGCCTGGTTCACCCCAGGCCTGGTGCACCGCGAGGAGACCGAGGTGCGCCGCAGGGCCCTGGAGGTGATCGATTTCATCGGCCTGCACCACGTGCGCAACGAGCTCGCCGGCAACCTCTCCGGCGGCCAGAAGAAGCTCCTCGAGCTCGGCCGCACCATGATGACCGACGCCCGGGTGGTGCTGCTCGACGAGATCGCCGCCGGCGTCAACCGTACCCTGCTCGGCGATCTCGTCACCAACATCGAGCGGCTCAATCGCGAGATGGGCTACACCTTCCTGGTCATCGAGCACGACATGGACATGATCGCCCGGCTCTGCGACCCGGTGATCGTGCTGGCCCAGGGCAGCGTGATGGTCGAGGGCAGCATCGAGGAGATCCAGAACAATCCCGAGGTCATCGAGGCCTACTTCGGCGCTGCCAGCTGATTGGGGCGCCGCCAGCTGACCGACGTGCCGATGCCTCCACGGGGGCACGGCGTCCCGCGACGCGGGACGCCGCCAATAACGATAACGAACGCAGAGAACGACTGACCATGCCATTACTCGACGCACGCAACGTGCACGGTGGCTACGGCGGCATGAACATCCTCAACGGGGTGGACATGGCCATCGAGTCCGACCAGATCGGCGTGATCGTCGGTCCCAACGGGGCCGGCAAGTCCACCATGCTCAAGGCCGTGTTCGGCCTGCTCCACGTCAGCCAGGGCGAGATCCTGCTGCGCGGCGAGCCGATCCACAACCTGCCCCCCAACAAGCTGGTGCAGAAGGGGATGGGCTTCGTGCCCCAGGAGAACAACGTCTTCCCGAGCCTCACGGTGAAGGAGAACCTGGAGATGGGCGCCTTCCTCAAGCCGGGCAACGTCAAGCGCATGCTGGCCCAGGTCTACGACTTCTTCCCGCCGCTCCATGACAAGCGCCACCAGCCGGCCGGCGAGCTCTCCGGCGGCCAGCGTCAGATGGTGGCCATGGGCCGGGCGCTGATGGCCGAGCCCAGCCTGCTGCTGCTCGACGAGCCCACCGCCGGCCTCTCGCCGCTCTACATGAACGAGATCTTCGAGCAGGTGAAGCTGGTCAACTCGGCCGGCGTGGGCATCCTGATGGTAGAGCAGAACGCCAAGCAGGCGCTCGGCATCGCCGACAAGGGCTTCGTGCTGGCCGCCGGCCAGAATCGCTTCACCGATACCGGGGCCGCGCTGCTGGCCGACCCGGACGTCGCCAAGAGCTTCCTCGGCGGCTAGTCCGGCGCCCGACCTGGAGAATCCATCCGTGAACGAACTCGTCTTCTTTATCAACAACGTGGTGATCGCCGGCAGCGTGACCGGCTCGATCTACGCCATCGGCGCGGTGGGCGTGACGCTGATCTTCAGCATCATGCGCTTCGCCCACTTCGCCCATGGCGACATGATGACCTTCGGGGCCTTCATGGTGCTGCTGCTGGCCAGCGCCTTCCCTGGGGCCGGGGCGGCCTTCGGCGTGCCCGCCGCCCTGGTGCTGCTGCCGGTGGCCATGGCGCTCACCGCGCTGCTCGCGGTGGGCATCGATCGCGCCTTCTACAAGCCGCTGCGCGCCCACGGGGTCAAGCCCATCGTGCTGGTGATCGGCTCGCTGGGGGTGACCCTGATGCTGCAGGGCCTGATCCGGCTGTTCTCGGGCACCGGCGGGTCGAGCCTCTACGTCGACGACCGCAAGGAGATCTTCCGCCTCGCCCTGCCCTTCGAGGGCGTACGGGCGCCGGTGGTGATTACCGAGCCGCAGCTCTGGCTCTTCGTGATCACCCTCGCCGCCGTGGTGGGGCTGCACTTCTTCCTGACCCGCTCGCGGCTAGGCAAGGCGATGCGCGCCATGTCCGACAACCCCGACCTGGCCCAGGCCTCGGGCATCAACACCAACACCATCGTCGCCGTGACCTGGGTCATCGCCGGCGGGCTCGCCGCCATCGCCGGCACCCTGCTGTCGCTGGACGTCACCTTCAAGCCCGACCTCAGCTTCTTCCTGCTGCTGCCGATCTTCGCCGCCGCCATCGTCGGCGGCGTGGGCCACCCCTTCGGGGCCGTGGCCGGGGGCTTCGTGGTGGGCTTCGCCGAGACCCTGGCGGTGTTCAACTGGAGCGTGCTGCTCAGGCCCTTCCGCGACAGCCTGCCGGAGTGGCTGACCCAGGCCGGCAACCTCGCCTTCGTCGGCACCGAGTACAAGATCGTGGTGCCCTTCTTCATCCTGGTCGTCATCCTGGTGTGGCGCCCCACCGGCATCTTCAAGGGCAAGGTGATCTGATGGACACGAAACGCGCCGATATCGTCGCCGCCCCCAGCCGCCTGCCGCTGCGGGAAATGCTGCTCTTCGTCGCCCTGCTGGCGGCCGTGCTCGGCGTCTACGCCGTGATGGGCGGCGCCTACAGCACGCGCATGCTGGTGGAGGCCGCCTGCTACGCCATCCTGGCCCTCGGCCTGACCATCCAGTGGGGCTACGCGGGCCAGTTCAACGCCGGGGTGATGGGCTTCGTGGCCCTGGGCGGCTTCAGCGCCATGTTCTTCAGCATTCCTGTCAACGAGGCGTTCTGGGGCAGCGAGCTGCCCGGCGAGCTCGGCCGGGTGCTGCTCTACATGGTCGCCGCCATCCTCGTCGTGCTCGGCGCCACCCGGCTCGACCGGATCGGGGTGCCGAAGCGGCTGCGCACGATCATCGCCGTGGCGCTCGGGGTGGTGCTCTACCTGGTGGTGATCAACGCCCTGCGCGACGTGACCGACCAGATCGAGTCCCGGGCCGGCTTCATCGGCGGCCTCGGCCTGCCGGTCGGCGTCGGCTGGATCGTCGGCGGCGCGCTGGCCGGCGGCGTGGGCTTCTTCATCGGCCGGGTCTGCCTGGGGCTGCGCAGCGACTACCTGGCGATCGCGACCCTGGGCATCGCCGAGATCATCAAGGCCTTCCTCAAGAACTCCGACTGGCTGACGCGCGGCACCGCCACCGTCTCGCCGCTGCCCTGGCCAGTGCCGGGCCCGGAGGCCGTCGGCTTCACCCTGGCCCGGGCGATGTACCTGTCGGTGACCGCGGTGATGATCGCGGTGATCTTCTTCCTGCTGAGTCGCGCCTATCACGCCCCCTGGGGACGGATGATCCGCGCCATCCGCGACAACGAGCTCTCCGCCGCCGCCATGGGCAAGGACATCAACCGGCGTCGCCTGGAGATCTTCGTGCTGGGCTGCATCCTGATGGGCATCGGCGGCGCCGCCCTGGCGAGCTTCAACAGCATGTTCGATCCCCAGGGCTACCTGCCGCTCAACCACACCTTCCTGGTGCTGGTGATGGTCATCCTGGGCGGGCCCGGCAACAACCTGGGCACCATCTTCGGCGCCGTGGCGGTCTACATCATCTGGATCATGTCCGAGCCGCTGGCGCTGTTCCTGATGGAGCTGGCCGTCTCCTTCGGCGAGGGCGCCTTCGGCTGGGAGGCCCCCACCAACATGGACAGCCGGGCGCTGCAGGCGCGGGTGTTCGTGATCGGGCTGCTGATCACCCTGGTGCTGCGCTTCGCGCCCAAGGGGCTGCTGCCGGAAAAGGTCAAGCACGTGGCCTGACACGCCAGCGGCCCGGGACAGGCGTCCCGGGCCGCTGGCATCGATCTCTCCCCCGCAGTGCCGGGCCCGGTCGTCACCTCCCGACCGGGCCGGCTGCCGCTAGAAGGCTTCCCACTCGGGCTCAGGCGCCACCGCAGCGGCCCTGGATGCACGCGAGCGCGGCGACGCCTCGCCGGGCGACGCCTCGCCGGGCGCTGGCGTGATCGAGGCGGATGAAGGTGCCGATCCGGCGGGGTGGCTGCCATCCTCGCGCTCATCGCCCAGTACGAAGCTGCTGATCAGGCCGCTGAGCTGCTCGGCCTGACGGCGCATCTGGGCCGCCGTGTCGGCGCTCTGCTCGACCATGGTGGCGTTCTGCTGGGTCATGGTATCGAGCTGATTGACGGCCGTGTTGACCTCCGCGATGCCGGCGCTCTGCTCGCGCGACCCGGCGTTGATCTCGGAGATCACGGCCGTCACCTGTCCCACACGGTCGAAGATCTCGCGCATGGTCTCGCCGGCCTGCTGCACGATCCGGGTGCCATCCTGGGAGAGCGCGACCGACGACTCGATCAGGCCCTTGATCTCGCTGGCCGCCTCCGCCGAGCGCTGGGCGAGCTTGCGCACCTCCTGGGCCACCACGGCGAAGCCGCGACCGTGCTCACCGGCGCGCGCCGCCTCGACCGAGGCGTTGAGCGCCAGGATATTCGTCTGGAAGGCGATGGAGTCGATCATCGAGACGATATCGCCGATCTGCGATGACGAGCGATTGATGTCGCCCATGGTCTTCTCGACGCCCAGCATGGCCGCCTGGCCCTGCTGGGCGACGCCGGAGGTGGCGGTCACCAGCTTGTCGGCCTGCTCGGTGTGGCTGGCGTTGTTCTCCACCGTGGACGTGATCTCTTCCATGGCCGAGGAGGTCTGCTGCAGGCTGGCCGCGGCCTGGTCGGTGCGTGCCGCCAGCTCCTCGCTGCCCTGGGCGATATCGTTGGCCGCCAGGGAGACCGCGTTGGCACCGTGGCGCACGTCGCGCAGCATCGACTGCATGCGCTCGAGGAAGGCGTTGAACTGCTCGCCCAGTTCGCCGATCTCATCGCGGCTGCGCACGCTCAGGCGCCGGGTCAGATCCCCCCGGCCGGCCGCCACCTCGCTGGCGATCTCCTTGATGGTCGAGGCCGTGTAGCGCACCTGCTTGACCGTCCGCCGCGCCAACCACATCGCGAAGGCCGCAATGATCAGGTTGGCCACGGTGCCCAGGCTCCACAGCCGGACCAGGGCGGTGATGAGCGACTCCTCGGCCGCCGCCTCGATCCCGGCCATGGCCGCCTCGATATCACTGACATAGACGCCGGCCCCGATCACCCAGCCCCAGGGCTCGACGGAGGCGACATAGGAGTGCTTGGGCTCAGGCTTGCCGGTCTCGGGGTCCGGCCACTCATAGCGATAGGAGCCGCCGCCCGCCGCCGCCAGCTGGGCCATGTCGCGGATCATGTGAATGCCGTTGGCGTCGGTGGCCCCGAGCATGTTGGTGCCCACCGTATCGGGCGCCGCCGGCTGCACCAGCATGTGGCCGTTCGACTCGAAGGCGAAGATGTAATTGTCGCCCTCGAAACGCAGTCCCTCCAGCATCTCCAGGGCGCGTCGTTTCGCCTCTTCGGGGTCGGGCACCGTGGCCGCGATCCGCTCCACCATGGACGTGGCGAGCTCGACGTGCCCCCGCACGCCGCGCTGGCGGGCCTCGAGCAGCAGCTCTCGCTGCTGCTCGACCTGTTCCCGATTGGCCTGAAAACTGCCATACCCCTCGAGCAGGAGCAGGCAGGAGGAGGAGAGAATCAGCGGCATCAGGACCAGCAGCAGGATCTTTACCTGCAGGCTGTCGGTCACGCACCGCAGCAGGCGAAACCGAGGGGGTGCGGCGGAGGCATTGTTCATTATTGGGTCTCCCGGGGAAACGGAAATGGCTAGGGATCGCGAGCGTGCGAGCCGCGGCGGCTCGCGCTGGTCATCGACCAGCGGCCTGGCCGACGGCGACAGCCAGGAGTAGGGAATCGTGGATAGCATGAGTTCGATGCTGACGCCGTGCTTGGCGAGCCGATGCCGCACGTCAGCCCATTGTCGGGATCGGGCGACGGCGTTACATGATGTATATCAAGATTTATTGTTAAATATAGAACTAACTTAATGGCCCCGTTCCGAGGCCACACACGAGAAAGGCCCCGGCGGTTTCCCGCCGGGGCCTTCGTTCGGTCGCTCCCGCCTAGCGCAGGCGCGTTGCTCAGAGGTCGACGTAGCCCTTGCTGGTGAAGCTGCCGTCCTCGATCACCATCTCCAGCACCACGCCCGGCACGTCGCCGTTGGCATCGAACTCGTGGGTGCCCGAGGCGCCCTCGTAGTTGATCTCGGTGCCGGCGGCGATCAGCTCCACCGCCTTCTCCCACTCACCGGGCAGGATCACCTCACCGGGGGCGCTGGCCACGCTGCGCAGCGCCTCGTTGAGCCCCTCACGCTCGGCGCTGCCGTTCTGCTCGATGGCCAGCGCCAGCAGGAAGGCGGCGTCGTAGGCCTGGGCGGCGAACACCGCGCTGGGGTCGATGCCGGCCTCCTCGGCCTGGGCCTGGAACATCTCGGTGCCCGGCAGTTCGGGGCTGCCCGGGCGGGTGGCGATCATGCCGTCGAGCACGTCGGCGCCGATGGCCTCGACCAGGCTGTCGCCGACCATGCCGTCGGCCCCGATGTACTGGGTGAACATGCCGCTCTCGTAGGCCTGGCGCACCACCGTCTGGCCGGAGGTGTCGGCGTAGGCCAGCACCACCAGGTTCGGCACGCCGGTGGACGAGAGGGTGCCCAGCTCCGAGCGGTAGTCGGCGCGGTTGTCCTCGTGGGCGAGGTTCTCCGCCACCATGCCGCCCTCGGCCTCGAAGGCCGCGGTGAACGCCTCGGAGAGGCCGCGGCCGTAGTCGTTGTTGACGTAGGTGACGACGACTTCCTCGATGCCCTTGGAGATCAGCAGCTTGGCGAGCATCTCGCCCTGAAAGGCGTCCGAAGGCACGGTGCGGAACACCAGGTCGTTGTCATCGAGATCGGTGACGGCCGGGGCCGTGGAGGCCGGCGAGACCATGGTCACCCCGCCCGGCACGGCGGCGTTGTTGGCCGCGGCGATGGTCGCGCCGGTGCACAGCGCCCCGACGATGGCGGTGACCTGCTCGGTGTTGACCATGCGGTCGGCGGCATTCGAGGCGGCCGAGGCATCGGAGCAGGTGGTATCGCCGGTGGGCATCACCAGTTCCTGGCCGTCCAGCAGGCCACCCTGCTCGTTGACCTGGTTCACCGCCAGCTGGGCGCCGTCGAAGATCGGCGGGGTCAGGCTCTCGATGCCGCCGGTAAAGCCACCCAGGAAGCCGACCTTGACCTCGGCCTGCGCCATGCCGGAAAGGGCCAGGGTCGTCGCCGCCACCGCCGTCGCTAGAACGCGTTTCTTCATGATTGTTGGTCTCGCTCTGGTTGCTCGGATCATGAACTGCATGAATCACACATCCCAATCTGGAAGGCCGAGGAGCAAAACACAAGCCGGCGCTGCCAACGCTTCGGCCCCGCCGGTGGGTGGCAAGTCCTTGATCGCCATGCCGGATCCCCCGTGCTTAAGCGTTCGAACACGCGCTTCAACGCAACCATGGCCCCCGACCTATACTGAGAGCCGTTCCCAACCGCCAAGAGGTCACCATGACGCCACGCCTGACGCCCCTCGCCCTTGCCCTCATCACGCCCCTCACGTTTCTTATGAGCCATGCCCAGGCCGATCAGCCCGGCGGCCAGGAGATCGACTACGCCGTGGACGGCGAGGCCTTCGCCGGCTACCTGGCGAGCGCCCCGGATGAATCCCGCGGCACCGTGCTGATCGTCCACGACTGGGACGGCCTCACCGACTACGAGCGCCGGCGCGCCGACATGCTCGCCGAGCTGGGCGTCGACGCCTTCGCCATCGACCTCTACGGCCAGGGCAATCGCCCGGTGGAGACGGACGCCAAGAAGGCCGAGACCGCGCGACTCTACGAGGATCGCGAGCGCATGCGCCGCCTGACCCTGGCCGGCCTCGAGGAGGCGCGCGCCCAGGGCGCCGCCGGCCCGGTGGTGGTCATGGGCTACTGCTTCGGGGGGGCAGTGGTGCTGGAGCTCGCCCGTTCGGACGCAGCCGGGGAGATGGCAGGCTTCGCCACCTTCCACGGCGGCCTGGCCACCCCCGAGGGCCAGGGCTATCGCGCCGACACCGCGCCGATCCTGGTCGCCCACGGCGGCGCCGACGCCTCGATCTCGCTGGATGACGTCGCGTCCCTGGGCCAGGAGCTCGAGGCCGCCGGTACCCCCTACGAGATCGAGATCTACTCCGGCGCCCCCCACGCCTTCACCGTCTTCGGCAGCGAGCGCTACCAGGCGCGGGCGGACGAGAAGTCCTGGGCCGCCTTCCTGGGGCTGCTCGACGAGGTGCTGTGAGCCCCCGGACGGCCCGCGGCGCGGGTCTCATCTCGCCAGTAGGACGCTCGTTTAAATAAGGATTAATGGTTTTTCTTTCTGTAGAATCGCTTTCCCGAACTGACAATCACCACATAAAAGCTGTTTTGCAGAAAGGAGCACCGACGTGACCAGTCCCTCGACGACCGCCTCCACCAGCGTGTGGCGGCGCATTCCCCTGTGGCAGAAGATCCTCGCCGGCCTGGCGCTCGGCATCCTCGCCGGCGCGCTGATGGGCGAGGACGCCAGCGTCTTCAAGCCCATCGGTGACGTCTTCATCAGCGCCATCAAGATGCTGATCGTGCCGCTGGTGTTCTCCACCCTGGTGGTGGGCATCACGGCGATGCGCGACCCGCAGAAGATGGGCCGCATCGGCGTGCGCACCATCGGGCTGTACTTGATCACCACCGCCTTCGCCATCGCCATCGGCCTGCTCGCCTCGCTGCTCTTCCAGCCCGGCGTGGGCCTGGAGATGAGCTTCGAGTCCGGCGTCGAGGCCAAGGAGGCCCCGAGCTTGGTGGAGATCCTGGTCGGCCTGGTGCCCCAGAACCCCATCGATGCCCTGGCCAACGGCAACATCCTGCAGATCATCGTCTTCGCCATCGGGCTCGGCATCTCGCTGACCCTGATCGGCGAGAAGGGCGAGCCGGTCGTGCGCGTCTTCGAGAGCTTCGCCGAGGCGATGTACAAGCTGACCAGCTTCGTCATGGCCCTCGCCCCGTTCGGCGTGTTCGGCCTGATCGCCCACGTCTCGGGCAGCTACGGCCTCGAGGTGCTGCTGCCGCTGGCCAAGGTCATCGGCGTGGCCTACCTCGCCAGCGTGCTGCACGTGCTGATCGTCTATTCCGGCCTGCTGGCGCTGCTCGGCCGCCTCAACCCGGTGCGCTACCTGCAGGGCATCCTCGACGCCCTGGTGGTGGCCTACTCCTCGGCCTCCTCCTCCGGCACCCTGCCGGTCTCGCTGCGCTGCGCCCAGAAGAACCTCGGCGTCTCCGAGGGCGTGGCCGGCTTCGTGCTGCCGGTGGGCGCCACCATCAACATGGATGGCACGGCCATCTACCAGGGCGTGGTGGCGGTGTTCATCGCCCAGCTGCTGGGCGTCGAGCTCAGCATGATGGACTACGGCATGATCATCGTGACCGGCACCCTGGCCTCCATCGGCACCGCCGGCGTGCCCGGCGCGGGCCTGGTGATGCTCTCCATCGTCATGGCCCAGATCGGCCTGCCGCTGGAGGCGATCGCGGTGATCGCCGGCATCGACCGCATCCTCGACATGGCGCGCACCAGCGTCAACGTGGCCGGCGACCTGATGGTCACCACCCTGGTCGGCAAGAGCGAGGGTGAGCTCGACGAGGGCATCTACAACGCCCCCGGCAAGAGCTGATCCCTGCGGCGCCGGCCTCGGCCGGCGCCGCCTGGTTCCGAGCGCTGCTCGCTGACCGGCTCTCCCTCAGCGCTCCCCCTGGGCGCCCTGCGCCGCACCTCCCGCCCCGCCCCGACCGGCCCCACGCTGCGGGCGCCCGCCGAGTGCTACAGTGACCCTGTCGAAGCGCAGCGAGTCGCGAGGTCACCATGCATATCACTCCCCTGACCGGCAGCCGGACCGAGATCGGCGAGGCCCACGGTCGCGCCCATGCCGAACGCATCACCCAGAGCCTCGCGGTCTACGACCGGCTCTTCCAGGACTTCGTGGGTCTCGACTGGGCCCGGGCGCGCCGCGTGGCGGAGCGCTTCCTGCCGATGATCGAGCGCGGTTTCCCGGCGATCCTCGAGGAGATGGAGGGCATCGCCCGGGGCGCGGGCCTGGACCTCACCGATATCCTGACCCTCAACTGCCGCAGCGAGATCTCGCTGACCCAGGCCAGCGGCGGCTGCTCGGCCTTCGCCCTCGCCCGCGACGGTACCCAGTGGCTGGCCCAGAACTGGGACTGGCGCAGCGATCAGCTGCACAACGTGGTGGCGCTGGAGATCGACGTGAACGACGCCCCGGCGCTGATCAGCATCGGCGAGGCCGGCATGGTGGCCAAGATCGGCATGAACGAGCACGGGCTCGGGGTCTGCCTCAACGCCATCCGCTCCCGTACCTGCGGTGAGGGCCTGCCCATCCACGTCGCCCTGCGCAAGATCCTGGAGTGCCGCGACCTGGACGACGCCGCGGCGGTGGCACGCCATGACCGGGTCTGCTCGCCGGCCCACTTCCTCATCGCCCAGGGCGACGGTCGGGCGCTGGGCCTCGAGGTGCATCCCGGCGAACCCGGCATCCTCTCCCCCGACGACGGCGTGGTCACCCACACCAATCATCTGTATGCCGGCGGCGGCGCCGAGCGGGTCGAGGACTTCCCGCGGGCCGATTCCCGCCCCCGCCTGGCGCGGCTGGACGCCCTGCTTCGCCAGGCGCAGGGCGAGATCGGCGAGGGGGAGCTCTTCGCGCTGCTCGGCGACCATGACGGCGCGCCGCTCTCGATCTGTCGCCACTTCAACCCCGACCAGCCCGCGGAGGAGCGCATGGAGACGCTCTTCTCGGTGGTGATGAACCTGACCCGGCGGCGCCTCACCCTGCGCCACGGCAAGCCGTGTGAGAGCGACGAGAGCCTGACGGTGCAGTTCGGCGACGAGCCCGGCGTTGACCCGGATCAAACGCGACAGGATAGCGAACGATAATGATTGTCAGGCGCAGGGGCGGGTGGTAGCGTATTCGTGCGATAAATTCTCATTTGCACCAAGGATCCCCCGCATGAAGAACCTGCTGCTCACCGCGCTCTGCACCGGCCTGCTCGCCACCACCGCCCACGCCGAGGGCCCGGACCACTTCGCGGGCGAGCCCTCGCGCACCCTCGAGGAGGCGCTGACCAACCTCAGCGACTACAACGCGCGGCTGACCGAACTGCTGGCCAAGGACGAGCTGAGCAATCGCGACCTGGGCACCGTCCATGAGCTCACCTACACCCTGGAGAACGCCCTGGCCCGCCTCGATGCCGAGGTCGACACCATGGCCGCCTCCCTCGAGGAGGTCCACCTGGGCTCGGAGAGCGTCGACCGCGAGCGCGTGCGCCTCAACGGCATGGCCTACCTCAACGCCGCGCGTCCGCTGACGGCAGACTGAGGGCCTGATCGCGCCTCGAGCCTCGGGCCGCCGAGCCTGACGACCATGAGGTCCTGCCGGCGCCTCAGCCGGCCAGGGCCTCCTCGACCAGCCCACGGGCCTCGGCGGTCATCGGCAGCGCCAGGGCCAGCGCGTGGGCGTCCGGCGACATCTTCCGCCAGGTCTTCTGCACGATGCGAATCAGGTGATCGTGGTCGACCTGTCGGGAGAAGTCGCCGAAGTAGTGCTCCAGGAACACCAGGCAGGCGCAGTCCTCCACCGCCTGCACGCCCTCGTCACGCCCCAGCCCCTGCTTGCGAATCAGCGTCGCCACCCGCTCGGCCGAGGCGTCGTCATAGCCCGCCTCCCTCATCAGCGCCGCGGTGGTCTCGCCGGCGCGCTTCCCCTGATCGCGACGCCAGGTGAGATAGCCCACCCGCCCCTCGGGATAGTCGCCGCGCGGCACCTGCCAGCGCTGCAGGTGCTGGCCGCGCACCGCCAGGCGCACCAGTTCATCCGGCGACGCCTCGAGCCGCTCCAGCCAGGCGCTCATCCTTCCTGCGTGCCACAGCTCCTGGGGCACCGACTCGCCCGCCACCGTCACGCGGCGCGGGTCCTCGGCGTGCAGGGCATCCAGGGCGGCGAGGGTCGCCGCGAACGGGGAGGGGTCGCGAGGGGATTCGGCGGGCATGGGCACACTCCTTGGTCGGGTCGGGCCGATAACGGTCACGGCGGCGGCAACCACCGCCGGCACCAGCATACCGGGCCGCCGGGCACGGGGCCCAGCCCCGCATGGCGCGTATAGCGCGCATAAAAAAGGCCCCCCGAAGGGGGCCAGTGGGAGCACGCCAGCTCACTCGTTGCATCGCCACTCCAATGGCGATCCTGCCAAACAAATTGCGAAAAGCGCGCCAACCAGAAAAAACCACATACTTGACAACGAGTTAGTGGAAAATAGCGCCCCCAGCCGCCGCGCATCGCCATTCGCTCACTTCGCACCTGCACCATGGCGGGACCGAATGCCCACCCGCTGCCCCATCGCGGCCCACCGATCGCGCACGCTCGCCGGATCACCGGGATGTCACGCGGCCGACAAGCCGGTGTCATGGAAAGCCCCGATCCTGCTTCTGCCACTCGCCTCACCGTCCGTTCCACGATCCCGTGCAGGAGCCCCCGATGAAGATCTCGCGTCGCGATGCCATGAAGCTCGGCCTGAAGGGAGGCGCCGCCCTCGGCGCCTGCCTGGCCGCCCCCTCCATCGTGCTGGCCCAGGGGCGGCGCCCCACGCTGCCCTACGGCGTGATGAGCGGCGACATGCTCGCCGATCGCGCCATGCTCTGGGCGCGTGCCGATCGCCCCTCGCGCCTGCTGGTGGAACTCGCCGACAACCCCGAGTTTCTCGGCGCGCGCCAGCTCCGGGGCCCCGAGGTGCTGCCCGCCAGCGACCTCACCGCCAAGCTCGACGTGACGGGCCTCGCCGACATGGACACCGCCTACTACCGGGTGCGCTTCGCCGCCCTGGACGACCATCGCGCCATCAGCGAGCCGGTCACCGGCCGGCTACGGCTGCCGCCGACCAACCGCCGCGACGTGCGCTTCGTGTGGTCCGGCGACACCGCCGGCCAGGGCTGGGGCATCGACGAGTCGCGCGGCGGCATGACCACCTATGCCGCCATGCAGCGCCAGCGCCCCGACTTCTTCATCCACTCCGGCGACACCGTCTACGCCGACGGCCCCATGGAGGAGCGCGTGACGCTGGCCAACGGCGAGACCTGGCGCAACCTGGTCACCCCCGAGAAGCGCAAGGTGGCCGAGACCCTCGGCGAGTTCCGCGGCCAGCACGCCTACAACCTGATGGATGCCAACGTGCGGCGCTTCAACGCCGAGGTGCCGATGCTCGCCCAGTGGGACGACCACGAGACCGTCAACAACTGGTACCCGGGAGAGCTCCTCGACGACGCCCGCTACACCGAGAAGAACGTCGACCTGCTGGCGGCCCGCGCCCGCCGCGCCTTCCTCGAATACACGCCGCTGCGCCAGATGCCCGACGCCCCGGGGCGCATCCACCGGCACTTCGCCTACGGCCCCGGCCTCGAGGTCTTCATGCTCGACATGCGCAGCCACCGCGCCGCCAACAGCCGCAACCGGCAGGCCGGCGGCGAGGCGGCCAGCTTCCTCGGCCAGGACCAGCTGCGCTGGCTGCTCGACGGCCTGCGCCGCTCCACCGCCACCTGGAAGGTCATCGCCGCCGACATGCCGATCGGGCTGATGGTGCGCGACGGCGAGCACTTCGAGGCGGCCGCCAACGGCCACGGCGGCGAGCCCCTGGGGCGCGAGCTGGAGATCGCCGACCTGCTGCGCGCCATCCGCGACGAGGCGATCCACAACGTGGTCTGGCTCACCGCCGACGTGCACTACACCGCGGCCCACCACTACGCCCCCGAGCGCGCCGGCTTCAAGGCGTTCTCGCCCTTCTGGGAATTCGTCAGCGGCCCGCTGCACGCCGGCACCTTCGGCCCCGGCGAGCTCGACGCCACCTTCGGCCCCGAGGTGGTCTACCAGAAGGCGCCGCCGGCCGGGCAGTCCAACCTGCCGCCCTCCGACGGCTACCAGTTCTTCGGCCAGGTCGACCTGGACGGCGAGAGCGAGACCCTCACCGTCACCCTGATGGACGCGGCGGGCAGCGCCCTGCACACCCAGGTGCTGACGCCCGAGCGCGCCTGATCGCGACAGCTCCGTCACCGCCTCCTCGCGCGTCGCCGGGCCCCGCGCCCGGCGACGCCCCCTGTCCCGGGATCCGGCCGGAGGACGTTGCTTACATATGGAATGGCAGATATGTTGGGGCGATATGTCCCCTATCAGGCCCTTCGCTGACCATGTCCGCTTCGCACGACCTGCCCAATATCGACCGCCCGCTGTTTCGCATCCCCGACCCCGAGGCCCTCGCCGGGGGCGCGGCGCCCCGGCATCCGCCCCGGATCCTGCTGCTCTACGGCTCGCTGCGCGCGCGCAGCTTCAGCCGCCTCGCGGTGGAGGAGGCCGCGCGGCTGCTCGAGGCCATGGGCGCCGAGACCCGCATCTTCGACCCCCGCGGCCTGCCGCTGCCCGATGCCGAGGAGGCCAGCCACCCCAAGGTCGCCGAGCTCAGGGAGCTGGCCGCCTGGGCCGAGGGCATGGTGTGGTGCTCACCGGAGCGCCACGGGGCGATGACCGGCATCATGAAGGCGCAGATCGACTGGATCCCGCTCTCGCTGGGCGCCGTGCGCCCCACCCAGGGTAAGACGCTCGCGGTGATGCAGGTCTGCGGCGGCTCCCAGTCGTTCAACAGCGTCAACCAGCTGCGGGTGCTGGGGCGCTGGATGCGCATGCTGACCATCCCCAACCAGTCGTCGGTGCCCAAGGCCTACCTGGAGTTCGACGAGCACGACCGCATGCGCCCCTCGCCCTACTACGACCGCATCGTCGACGTGATGGAGGAGCTGGTGAAGTTCACCTGGCTGGTGCGCGGCCGCACCGACGTCCTCACCGACCGCTACTCCGAGCGCAAGGAGAGCGCCGAGGCGCTCTCCGCACGGGTCAACCAGCGGGCGATCTGAGGACCGCGGCGCTCAGCCGCGATCGCCGCAGAGCAGGCCGCTCCGGCGGATCTCCCCCAGCCGCCCCTCGCCGATGCCGCCGATCCGGGTGAGCTCGGCCGCCCCCCGCCACGGCCGCCCGGCGACGATGTCCGCGGCCCGCGCCGGCCCCACGTGCGGGAGCTGGGCGAGCCGCGTCGCGTCGCTGTCGTTGAGATCGATGCAGCGTGCTCGCGAGCCGACCGCCAGCGCCTCGCCCCCGGCCGCCGCCATGGGCGCGAGGCGCGCGCCGTTGAGCGCCAGGTAGACCGGCGCATGGTCCGAGACCCGGTCGCGCGCCGCTCGGTGATCCAGGGGCAGCAGGGCGGGAAAGCGCAGGATGCCCCGCTCGGTCGGCGTCAGGCGCTCGGCGTCGTACCAGAGGTTGTCGTAGAGGCTCGCGTACTCGCCGGCCGTGGTCGCCAGGGTCGAGCGCCCCTCGGTGATCGCCGGCACCGCCCCCTGGGCACGCAGCGGCGCCCAGCCCGGATGGTCGGGCGGCAGGTTGAAGTCGCCCGCCAGCAGCCGCGGTGTCCCGGGCGCGAGCTCGCCGAGCCACTGCCAGTAGTCGGCCAGCGCCGCGATCTCCGGCAGTCGGTCGCCCACGCCGTCGCCGTAGACCACGTGCACGGTGGCCAGGGTGAAGCGCTCGCCGGTCGCCAGGTCGCGAAAACGCGCCGAGTAGGGCTCGCGCGAGAAGACGTCGCCGTGATCGATGAACAACACGGCCCCGTCCTCATAGGCCACCTCGCTCTCCCGCCACAGGAAGCCGTAGTGCTCCTCGTAGCTACTCCGCCCCAGGGCGTGGCTGGCCATGGAGGACCAGGCCTCGCCCGAGCGCGCCTCGAGCTCGCGCTCCAGCGCCCCCAGGGTCGCCGGGTCCATCAGCTCCTGCACCGCCAGCAGGTCGAAGTGGTTGGCCACATGGGCCACCTGGGGCATCGCCTTGTCGTTGTTCCAGCCGAGGTGTTCGATGTTCCAGCTGCCGACGAGCACGTCGGCCGAGACGGGAAGGGGGGCGAGGGCCAGCAGCCCCGCCAGCAGATAACGCGACATGCCATCTCCAGGCAAAAGCCCGCTATCCTGGCGGCCTTCTGCATGAAGATCAATGCGTTATATAAGGGGCGGGGCGCCGGATCAGCCGACCGGGCCTCAGCTCCACGCGAGCCACAGCGCGGCGGCGGCCACGCCCAGCAGGAAGAGCGTCAGGCCGAGGCGCCGGGTCGGCAGGCGCGCCGCGCCGATGAGGGCGCGGGCGGGCTCTGCCGGGTCGTGGCGAATCGTCAGCGTGCGGCCGGGCGGGTAGTCGGCCAGGAAGGCCTCGGCCTCCTCGCGGCTCGCGAAGGTGGGCGCGCCGTCGAAGCGGCCATTGTCAGAGACGACCTCGCGGCCCTTGACCCGATAGGCGAGGCGCACCCGCGCCAGGTAGCACCGCGCCTGGTCGGGGCTCTCGCGGTTCTGCACCGGCGAGCCGAGCTCCTCGAGCGCGGTGTCGGTCACCCGGGCCGTCGCCTGGGGCCAACGGCTCGCGCCGCGCCGCCGCCATACGCCGCGCGCCGAGAGGGCGGCACCGGCCAGGGCGGCAACGGCGATCATCAGGGGAATCAGGGACATGCGGCGGCTCCTGTCACGGGGAGCCGCCATCATGGCCGTCGAGGACGCCGTTGCAAAGCCGCCGATCGCCGCCTGCACCGCGCACGCCCCCGGCCGGAGGCTCAGGGATTGCCCGGCACGGCGACCCAGAACGGGAAGGCGCCGGCGACCGGCTCGCGCCGCACCACCGTCATGGTCTCGGTATCGATCACCGCGATGGCATCCTCGGCGGTCAGGGTGGCGTAGAGGTAGCGCCCGTCCTGGGTGGCCCGTACCCCGTGGGGGCCGGTGCCGACCTCGACCGTCGCGGCGACCTCCAGAGCCTTCGCATCGATCACGGTCACCACGGAGTCGGCGATCGCCCCGGTCGCCACGTAGCGTCCGCCGGGCAGCACATCGATGCCGCCGTGGCCGTTGCCGACGGCGAAGGTCTCGACCACGCTGCGGCGCTCGAGGTCGAGCACCGCCGCCTGGCCGACGAAGTCGCGGATCCACAGCCGCCGGCCATCCGCGCTGAGATCGAGGTTGTGGGGGGTCTCCAGGCCCGGGGTGGGAATCTCGTCGACCTTGGTCAGGGTGGCCATGTCGATCACCGCGATGGCGCCGCCGCCATGCAGGGTCACGTAGGCCCGCGCGCCGTCGGTGGAGAAGACGGCGTTGTGCGGCCCGGCACCGACGGGAAGCCGCTCGATCAGCTCGCCTTCGACCAGGTCGATCACCGCCATCACGCCCTGCTTCTGGGCCATGGCGAGGCCCAGGCGCCCGTCGGGCGAGATCTTCACCCCCTGGGCCACCTCGCCGATCGGCAGCGTGGCGAGGCGTTCGCCGCTGCGGGCGTCGAGCAGATAGACATCGCCGGCCTTGAAGCCCGAGACCAGCAGCCGCGAGCCGTCGGGGCTCAGGGCAGCGTAGTGGGCGCCGGGCACGCCCGGCCAGGCCTGTCCGCCGGGCAGCGCCTGGACGGCATTGCCGTGCTGGACCGCCACATAGGCCGGCCCGGGGAACGCCGCCTCGCGGGAGAGGGTCGCCTCGACCTCGGCCGGCGCCGCGTCCGCCGCATCCGGGGTCGCCGCGCCAAGGCCCTCGAGCCCCTGGCGCAGCCGATGGACGTCGCGCCCGTCGAGCGCCGGGTCGCGCAGCGCGGCGATCTCCTCGGCGGTGTAGGGGCGGAAGCCCTCGGGCGCGGGATCGATCTCGGTGAGCAGATAGTTGAGCACCTCGGCGATCTGTGCCGCGCCCAGCGCCTCGCCCCAGGCCGGCATGTTGCCGTCGTAGGTCTCGCCGTCGACGACGATCGGGCCGGTCAGGCCATGGAGCAGCACCCGGGCCAGGTAGTCGCGCCCGCTGATCTCGTTGCCCTCGGCGGCGTACAGCTCGCCGACGTGGCCGCGATGGGGCGGGAAGACGCCGCTCACTCCCTCGCCGTCGGGACGGTGGCAGGCGGCACACTGCTCGGCATAGACCCGTGCCCCGGGGGCATCCGGCTGGGCGGCGGCCAGGGGAGCGGTCAGCGCCCCGGCCAGGCCGAGGGCCAGGGTAGCGCCCGTGAGGGAGTGGCGAATCGTCATCGTGCGACCTCCATATTTGATGGTTGTTATGGGGACTGAGCCCCTTCTTACGCCGAGGCGGCCTAGAGCCGGAGCCGCTCCAGCGACTCGCTGGGCAACTCGCCCACCAGCAGCGAGCCGGCGTTGTCGCCCGGCCAGCCCACCACGGCCTGATCGCCCAGATGGGCGACGTAGCGCCCCTCTCGGGCGACCGCATCGCGCACGCTCGCCCGATTGAAGAACAGCGGCCCGCTGACCACGTACTGGACCACGGTGTGCGCCTCGACCCGGTAGGCCAGCGCGGCCGCCGGCTGCCCCTGCAGCGCGGTCGGCCAGGCGCCGAGGAACTCCACGCCGGGCCCCTCGATGACCTCGATCGGCAGCGCCAGGGTGCGGGCCAGCGCGGCGGTGTCCCGGGAGGCCTGGGGCGGCAGCGCGCCGCTCACCCGCTGGCGGAAGTCCGCCACGGCGTCGCGCACCATCGGCACGCCCTGGCGTGCCTCCCAGCTCGGCCACCCCAGCACCACCGCCAGCACGCAGGCCTGGAGCGCCGCGACGGCCCAGCCCATCCAGCCCCACAGCGGACCAGGGCCCCTGCGGCGATAGGCGGGCGAGAGCAGCCGCTGCCTCAGCCGCCGCTTGACTGCCTCGGCCGAGGCCTCCCGGGCGGCAGCATCGGTGGAGGGCCCGTCGGCGGCGCCGAACCGCGCCAGGCGCCGGCTCACCGCCTGCTGGCGCGCCAGCTCGCGCCGGCACGCCTCGCAGTCGTCGAGATGCTGCGCCATGGCGCGGCACTCGTCGGGGATGAGCTCGTCGTCCAGGTAGGGGGCCACCCGCTCCAGCCAGGCGGCATGGGCCTCGTGCGACCGATGCTCGTGATCACTCATGGTGACGTGCCTCCTTCGCGCCCGCTGCGCCGAGCCCCTCGTCCGCCTCCGGCGCCTCGACCAGCAGCGCGGCGAGCAACCGCCGGCCGCGAGCCAGCCGGCTGGTCACGGTGCCCAGCGGCAGCTCCAGCGTCTCGGCGATCTCCCGATAGCGGTAGCCCATCAGGTCGTGCAGCTCGACGACGATGGCGAAGTCGTCGGGCAGGCGGCGCAGCAGCGCCGCGATCCGGCCGTCCGACTGGGCCGCCACGGCCTGCTCGAAGGGCCCCGGGGCCTCGCCGGCGATGGCCTCCCAGTGCGCCTCCTCGATGTCGGTGATCGGCAGCAGCGCCTGGCGGCGCGCCCGGGTGCGGCGATGATCGGCGATCTGGCGCAGCAGGATGCGCACCAGCCAGGGCCGCGACGCCTCGGCCGAGCGCAGACCCTCGAGCTTCTCCCAGGCCGTGAGGCAGCTCTCCTGCACCAGGTCCTCGGCCAGCGCCGCATGGCCCGTGCGCTGCAGGGCGATGTGCACGAGATGCGTCACGTGGGGCTGCACCAGGCGTCGATAGCGCCTCTCCCGCGACGAAAAATGGCCCAGAAACCGCATCCCGCTTGCTCCCGATTCGATTGTGCTGCCCATAGAGACGCCACGAGACGACGACCTTATTCCCGGCGCCGCAAAAAATGCCAGTGGCTCGCGGAACACCCGGCGCTCCGTGGCCCGCCGACCATGGTGCCCTCTGCCCACGAAAAAGGCCGCCCCCGGAGGGGCGGCCTGGTCATGCTGGGCAGCGGGAGCGATCAGCCCTCGGCGGCGGCCGTGTAGGGCGCCGGCTGCTCACGCGTCACCCACAACGGGTTGCTCCAGGCGGTCTCGTCATCCTGGTCGTCGACCTCGAGGGCGACCCAGCCCTCGACCGCCTCATCCAGGGTCAGCGAGAGGCTGGCCTCGCGGCCGTCCAGGGCGACGGTCTCGAGCACCTCGCCGCCTTTCCCGATCAGCCGGGCCTCCTTGAGCCCGTCGACGGCCGTGACATCGACCTTCCAGGTGAAGGCCTCCCCCTCGGGCAGGCGCAGGGTGTCGCCGAACAGGCCATTGCGCGGATGCAGCAGCGGCCCCTGGGTGGCGTAGCCGTGGCCGTCCTTGAGGGCACGGGCGAAGGCGCGCGGCGTCAGCTCGCCCGGCACCCTGGCCATCATGCGGATGCGGCCGGTGAGGTCGTTCCAGGCGTCGTGGGTGTCGGTGCCCGCGGTGAAGTAGACGCGGCTGCCCGCGTCCCAGAGGTTATGCGCCGTCTGGCGCGTCGGGACGTTGTCGACCTCGGCGTTGAGCTCGAGCAGGTCGAAGCCGGTGGCGAAGCCGCCCGGCACGCTGTCGTTGGCCAGGTTGCGCAGGTAGCCGTAGTCGTTGAACGGATGGTTCAGCGGAATCACCTCGGCGTTCAGGCGACGGGCGTCCGCGAGGATCGCCTGGACGCTGTCGGTGCCCGGATCCACCTGCATCTCACCGGCAAGGTCGATGGGGAAGGGGTTCATGTGCCCCCAGGACGCCGACACCTCGATGGACGGAATGAACGGCACGCCGCGCTGCGCGGAGAGCGCCTGGAAGCGCTCATGGTTGGCGGTGGAGTCATGGTCGCTGATGAACGTCAGGTCGAGGTCGGTGGCCAGCTGCGCCCGCACGACCGTCTCGGGCGGGGTGGTGCCCTCGAGGACGTTGGCGTGGTGGTGCAGGTCGGCGCCGTACCAGGCGTCGTCGTTGGGCTCGGCGAGCCGCTCGATCTCGAGGGTCTTCTGCACGGCCTCGCCGGAGGCCAGGCTCACCGCGAACTCCTGCTGCTCGGCGGTGAAGCCGGCGCCGGCGTTGACGCTCAGGCGGTAGTCGCCGGGCGCGAGGGCCAGCTCCGCCTGGCCGGCCGGGGCAAGCTCGGTGAAGAAGGTCTGCTTGCCGAGGAACTCGACGGGCGGCTGCTGCCCCTCGAGGATCACCAGGCGCGCATCGCGGGGCTCGCCGGTCTCGGCATCCTTCACGTCGAGACTCAGCGTGCCCGGGCCTTCCAGGCCGGCGAAGTCGAGCGTCTGCTCGCCGCCCTCGGTCACCGTCAGCGCGACGGGCTCGCTGTTGGCGTGGCCCTGGGCCGTGGCGTAGGCGCGGTACTCGCCCGCCGGCAGCGACATCTCGAAGCGGCCGCCCTCGGCCAGGGTCCAGGCGTAGGGGTGGCCCTGCTTCTCGATCATCACCAGGCCGTCCTGCGGGGCCTCGCCGCTGTCGTTGCGCAGGCTGCCCGCGATCCGACCGACCGCCTCGCCGTGGCGCTCGGCCTCGAAGGCCACCACCGGCGCCAGGTCGCCCTGGGGCACCACCTGGAGCGAGCCCTGGAAGGTGCGGGACTCGCCCGGCGCCAGGTCATGCTCGAGGTACATGTCCTGGCCTTCGTAGTTGACGCGATCGAAGTAGGGGGCGTGGAGGGCGAAGACCCAGTCGCGATCGTAGGCGACCATACGATCGGTCAGCGCCGCGTCGGCCACGGTCTCCTTGGCATCGCCGAGCCCGGGAACGCCGAACAGGAAGCCGGTGTCCGGCCACAGGGTATAGCCCGAGCGAATGGCCTCCAGCGGCGCCTCGCCGGCGTTCTCCAGCTCGGTCTCGAGGCCGATGCGGTCGCTGCCGGCCGCGAGGGTATAGGTGGTGGTGACCCAGGCCTCGCCCCAGTTGCGACGAATGCGGACCACGGCCCGCTCGGGCGAGTCCTCGACGATCTCCACGTCCTTGCCGTCGTTGGGCCAGGAGGACCAGTTGTTGGGGATGAAGTCGGCGAAGGCGATGCGGTCCAGGTCGATCTCGCCGTCCTTGACGGCGGCCAGGTCGACCAGGGTGCCGCGGGGCACGCCCCAGGGCGGTGCGGATGCCACGGCGAGGGAGAAGGCCAGCCGCTCATTGGCGATGGTCAGGTCCTCGCTCGACTGGGCTTCCCCGTCGGGGATCGCCGTGGCGCCACGGGTGATACTGACATCGGCGTGAGACGCCGCAGAGGCGCCGGCCAGCAGGCCGGCCAGCAAGAGTCGTTCGAGCCGCTTGGTCATTGAAGCGCTCCCATGCAGTACGTTGCGTTATTAGTGGGTAACGCTGCCATCCTCCTTTATTTTGATTGACCATTCAAATAACGACCGAAGGGTGGATCTGGGCCCCTTCGAGATCACCTCAATGGCGGGGGCGGTGCGACGGCTTTTGACCCGCCGTGGCATGGCATGACTTGACGAGTGTAGAAAGATCATTCTACCTTTGAGTAGAATGATCTTTCTACACTCGAGGTAGCTCATGGACAAGGATCAGATTGCGGCACGGCTGGAAGGGTTTTTCAGCCAACAGGGCTTCGCCACACCCAGCGTGCCTGAGATCCAAAAAGCATCCGGGGTCAGCATGAGGACCCTTTATCGCCACTTCCCCTCCAAGGAAGCCATGGTGATCGGAGCGTTGGATCATCGTCATGCCCGCTATCTCGCCTTCCTGGCGACGGATGCCCCACCTCCCGGGATCGATGCCATCACCGAGCTATTACAACGCCTGTCCCAGTGGATGGTGAACAACGCGCCAAATGGCTGCCTGTCCATGAGCGCCTTCGCTGCCTTTCCACACAATCCGCAGGTCAATGCCTCGGTGAAGCAGCACAAACACGACATGCGCCGATTACTGGTGACCCTGAGCGGTCGTGAGGATCTGGCGGGAGAACTTTTCCTCCTTCACGAAGGAGCCTCGACGGCTTGGCCCACGCTAGGGGAGGAAGCCATTCGGTCAGCCCAAACGGCTGCCATGCAACTGATGAGGAGAACCGACGATGACGCTGCCTGACACGATGTATGGCATCCAGCTGACCGGGCATGGTGGACCGGACATGCTTCAAGCCCGTCACGATATTCCCGTGCCTACCCCGAGGCCGGGCGAGGTATTGATTCGGGTGGCCGCGGCCGGGGTCAACAACACCGACATCAACACCCGCCTCGCCTGGTACTCCAAAGGCGATGGTGAAAGCGAGGATGCCAGCTGGTCGGGGCAGGCTCTCCAGTTTCCGCGCATCCAGGGCGCCGATGTCTGTGGCCGGATTGCCGCGGTCGGTGAGGGAGTGAGCGCCGAGCGGGTCGGCGAGCGGGTCGGCGAGCGAGTGCTGATCGAACCCTGCATCAGGGAAGGCGGCGGCCAACTGCTGGATCAGCCTTGGTACTTCGGTTCCGAGTGCGATGGCGGTTTCGCGGAGTACACGACCGTGGCTGCGCGGCATGCCTATCGCATCGACAGTCAGTTGAGCGACGTGGAACTCGCCTCCTTTCCCTGCTCCTATTCCACCGCCGAGAACATGCTGACGCGGGCCAGGTTAGCATCAGGGGAGCGCGTATTGGTCACAGGTGCCTCCGGCGGGGTCGGCTCGGCCGCCGTCCAGTTGGCCAAGGCCCGCGGGGCGTATGTGATCGCCATCACCAGCGCAGAGAAGGCCGAAATATTGCGGGAACTGGGGGCCGACGAGGTGGTGCTACGAGACGATGCTCTGCGAGATGTCATCGAGGCTGACAGCATCGATGTCGTGGTAGATCTGGTGGCCGGCGAGCAGTGGCCGCAATACCTGGAGGTCCTGTGCCGCAAGGGACGCTATGCCGTCTCGGGCGCCATCGCCGGCCCCATCGTCGAGCTGGATGTTCGCACTCTCTATCTCAAGGACCTGAACCTGTTGGGCTGTACGGTCATCGAGCCCGAGGTCTTCGGCAATCTGGTCTCTCACATCGAGCAAGGCCGCATTGCGCCCTTGGTGGCGGCGTCTCTGCCCCTCGAGCAGATAGGCGAGGCACAGGCACTGTTCCAGGAAAAGCGTCATGTCGGAAAAATCGTGCTTGAAGTTGGTGTATCAGGGTAGTCACTTGGCCCCTGAATCGCGGCTCATCAGGTGACATAACACCTGTTATTGTCTGGCTTTTGACTGGAACCTAGACGGCGGCCCTGTACATGCGCATGGCACCAAAGGAGCCCCAATGGAATTTTCGCAAGGCGTCCGAGGGCGCGATCAGGAACTCGTCGAGCTGTTCACGGCGACCTTCACCGCCTCTGAGGGAGCGTCAGAAGGTACGCTGATTGGCGACCTGGTGCGTAACCAGCTGTCTCGCACGCCAGCGTCGGATCTCTATGTTTTCACCGCTGAGTCCGATGGTGCGGTCATCGGTGGGGCGGTCTTCTCGAGGCTGACCTACGACCAGGATGATCGGAACGTGTTTGTGCTCGGCCCGGTGGCGGTGGCAACCGAGTGGCAAAGCCAAGGTGTTGGGCGGCAACTGCTAGTCTATGCCCTGCAAGCGCTGCGTGAGGCGGGGATCGACATCGCCGTGACCTATGGTGACCCGAACTACTACTCGCGTGTTGGCTTTGCTCCGGTTACTGAGGCCTTCATCCCGGCGCCCTTCAAGCTGCAATACCCTGAGGGCTGGCTCGCGCAGTCGCTGACGGAAACCGAGATGACGCCACTGAAGGGGACGGCGCACTGTGTCGAGGCGTTCAATGATCCAGCCTTCTGGTAGGAGACGCGCCGCGCAGTGAATCCCATGTCGACAGCCCTATCACCCCTGAAATGACGTGCCTCGAGGCGGCTGCTACTGTCTGGTTTCTAACTGAAACCCGGACAGTCATGGTGCTTTGTAAGATGCAAGTCCATGACAGTCGCGGGTTCTCTCCCATCCGCATCCTAAAGCCGAGTCATTGAAAACCGGACAATGCGCAACCACGCGGCACACGATGCGGCCTTGCGGACGCCGCGCTAGCGTCGGCGGCAGCCCGGTGGCCGGCACCGGCGTCGCCAGGGTCTAGCGCTGGCCAGCCGCCGAACGCCTCGGCGAAGCCACGACCAGGCGCCACGGAACGCCTTGGCGAAGAGGGCCGCGCGCAGCTCGGCATTGCGCTGTTCCAGCGCGCGCATCTTCGGATCGGGGTTATGGAAGGCCATCGGCTGCTCCGCTATCGGTTCAGGCCTGGGTGACCTTCACCGCGGTGCCCGTCGCCACCAGGAACAGCATCGACTTGCCGCCGCCGGAGATCTCGCTGTAGTCGAGGTCGATGCCGATCACGGCATTGGCGCCCATCGACTCGGCCTCGCGGCGCAGCTCGTCCAGGCAGGCCACTCTCGCGTCCCGCAGCGCATCCTGGGACGAGGTGTTGCGCCCGCCGAAGAAGTCGCGGAAGCCGGCGAACATGTCCTTGAGGATGTTCATGCCGAACACGCACTCGGCGGAGACGATGTCGACGTGCTCGGTCACGCGGTAGCCCTCGAGGTGCGAGGAGGTGGTGAGGATCACGCGCTCGGACATACGGAGACACTCCCGGTGGTGGCGATCATGATGGGTAGCGCCGGGCGAACGGAGGCACGACGCCGCCCTTCATCATGCGCGGCGCTCGAGCGGCCAGGCAAGCCCCGGCCGGGAGAGGGGGCTCGTCGGGCGGATGCCGTGAGTCGACCGGGCCCCGCCTGTCACCGGCGGCAGGAGCGACCGGGGGCCATGCGGACCAGCACGTCCTCATCGCCGCGGCGGCGGTGCCAGATCACCATCACGACATGCCCCACGATCAGCGCCAGCAGGCTCCAGCCCAGCAGGCCGTGGACGGCCCCGCCGATGGTGGTCATCCACTCGATCTCGCCCTCGAAGCCTTGCATCACCGGGAGGCCGAAGGGCGAGAAGGCACGACCCGAGCCGTACTGACGCAGCAGGGCGGCCAGCGGCACCGCCACCATCAGGGCGTACAGCGCGAGGTGGCCGAGGCTGGCCGCCAGGTTGAGCGAGAGGGGGCGCCGGGCACGATCGACCAGCGCCCACACCAGGCGCAGCACCACCAGCAGCATCAGCAGGGCGCCCAGCGGCTTATGGGCGCCCCAGACGGCCTCCTCGAGGGCGCTGTCTGGAAAGACGAAGCGCACCCCGGCCGTCACGAACTGCAGGGCGAACAGGCCCGCCATGCTCCAGTGGAGCATCCGGCTGACGCGGCCGTAGTGGGTGGTGATGGCGTCCATGAAGGGCTCCTTGAGGATGAGATTTGTTCGCATGTTAACCGCTCATCGCGCAAGAATTATGAAGGTGCGATGCGAGCCCTCGCCCCTGGCGTCCGCGTCCGGCCAGGCGCCATCAGAAGGTGTAGATCACCCCGGCGGTGAGCATGTCCAGGTCGCCGATCTCGTCGGCGTCGATGTGCTCATACTCCAGCCGTCCGGTGAGGCCGAACAGCCCGAGGCGCGCGCCCACGCCGTAGACCGGGTCGGTGCCGGAGCGATCGCCGATGCCGCTGCCGCTGCGCTCGGCGTCCCAGTCGGCCATGCCGGCCTTGGCGTAGAGGCCCAGCGGGCCGAAGCTCAGCCCGGCAAGCCCCATGGCCTGGAAGCTCTCGACCTCGAGGGTCGCCGAGCGGCCACCCACCTCGCCCTGGAGCTCGCCGGTATTGACGTAGCTCAGCTCGGCGCCGAGATCGAGGAACGGCAGCCAGCCGAAGTGGTAGCCGCCGGTGAGCTTCCAGTGACTCGTCTCGTCGTCGAAGGCGCCGTCGCCGTGGGTCTCGCCGACACCGGCGCCGACATAGAAGCCGGTGCCGGCCGCCATGGCGGGCGCGGCGCTCAGCGCGAGCCCGGCGGCCAGGCCGGCGGCGAGCAGGGGGCGGGAGAAGTACGTCCGTGGCATGCCATCACTCCTGAGAGTCGTTGAGGAGCGAGGAGTTTACGCGACCCAGGGGCGGCGCCACAGTCTTCGCGCCCCTCCCCGCTGACGCTCACCCGCCCCCTTGGTAGTCTCGATGGTCCTATCCATCGCCATCGACGAGGAACGGCCATGTGGGATGAACGCTTCGACAGCGACGACTACCTCTACGGCACCGAGCCCAACGACTTCCTGCGCGAGCAGGTCGGCCTGATCGGCGAGCCGCCGCAGAGGGTGCTGTGCCTGGCCGATGGCGAGGGGCGCAACGGCGTCTACCTGGCCGGGCTCGGCCATCGGGTGCTCTCCGTGGATGCCTCCGCGGTCGGCCTCGGCAAGGCCGCGCGGCTGGCCGAGCGTGAGGGCGTAGCGCTCGAGACCCTGCACGCCGATCTCACGCAGCACACCTTCGACGCCGAGGCCTTCGACGCGGTGGTGTCGATCTTCTGCCACGTGCCCGAGGCGGGGCGCCCACACCTGCATCGCCAGGTCGTGCGCACCCTGAAGCCCGGTGGCGTGCTGATCCTCGAGGCCTACACCCCGGCCCAGGTACCGCGGGACACCGGCGGGCCGGACACCCCGGATCGCACGCCGACCGCCGCGGAGCTGGAGGCGGCCTACGCCGATTTCGAGATCCTCGCGAGCCGCGAGATCGACCGCACGGTGATCGAGGGCCGCGGCCATACCGGCCTCGGCGCCGTGGTGCAGTTCATCGCCCGCAAGCGCCGCTGAGCCGGCCGAGGGGGACGATCGGCCGTGCCCCTGACCACGCTCCCGGACCGACGCGAGCGCTCGATGGCCGGGTTCTATTGGCCGGAAGCGCAATTGTTATGTTATAACCTTTTCCGCACTTCCGGAGACGATCCCCCATGACGCACCGACCGCACCGGCACCGCCCCGAAGGGCCCTGCCACTTCTCGCTGATGTCGCTCTCCTCGGCGCGCCGGCTGCTGCTCGCCGCCGCGCCGCTGGCCGCCCTGTGGCTGGCGGTCTCCTGGGCCGCGGGATGGTGGTCCTGATGGCGCGCCTGCAACTGCACGACCTGCAGCTGGCCCGCGGCGGCCAGACGGTCCTCGAGCATCTCGACGGGCGCTTCATGGACGGCGCCATCACCGCGCTGATCGGCGCCAACGGCGCCGGCAAGAGCACCCTGATCTCGGCGATCATGGGCATGCTCGAGCCGGTCGCCGGCCGGGTCGCGTGCACGGTGCCCCGGGAGCGCCGCGCCTGGCTGCCCCAGCAGCTGGCGCTGGACCTGACCTTCCCGATGAGCGTGGAAGAGCTGATCATGACCGGCACCTGGCCGAGCCACGGCGCCCTGAAGGGCTACTGCGGCCCTCACTACCGCCGCGGCCGCGAGATCATGGCCAAGCTCGGCATCTCGCACCTGGCGCACCGCCCGCTGGGCGCGCTCTCCGGCGGCCAGCGCCAACGCGCCCTGTTCGGCCGCACCCTGATGCAGGAGGCCGAGCTGCTGCTGCTCGACGAGCCCTTCGCCAACGTCGACATCGAGACCGTCGACGTGCTGATGGACGTGCTGCGCGACATGGCCCGGCACGGCACCACCATCATCGTGGTGCTCCACGACATGGAGCAGCTCGCCCGCCTGGCCGACGACGTGCTGCTGCTCGCCGGCGGCCACGGCCGCTGGGTGCGCCCCGACGCCCTGCTCGACCACCACAGCGGCCTGGCGCCCCGCGCGCCGCGCCTGCCCCTGACCTTTCCGGATGCTTCCCATGCTGGCACTGCTTGACGCCTGGCTGATCGCCCCCTTCGACTACGGCTTCATGCAGCGCGCCCTGGTGGCCGGGCTGGCGCTGTCGCTGGCCGCCCCGCCGCTGGGCGTGTTTTTGATGCTGCGCGGCATGAGCCTGATCGGCGACGCCATGGCCCACGCCATCCTGCCCGGCGTCGCGCTGGGCTTTCTGGCCGCCGGCTTCTCGCTGCCGATGATGAGCCTCGGCGGCATCCTCTCGGGGCTGTTGATCGCGGTGCTCGCCGGCAGCGTGTCGCAGATGACCGGCCACAAGGAGGATTCGGCCATGGCGAGCTTCTTCCTCATCTCGCTGGCCGCGGGCGTGATGCTGGTGTCGCTGGGCGGCAGCAGCGTCGATCTCACCCACGTGCTGTTCGGCTCGATCCTGGCCGTCGACTCCACTGCCCTGATCCTGATCGCCGGCATCAGCAGCCTGATCGTGATCACCCTGGCGGTGATCTTCCGCGCCCTGGTGGTGGAGTGCCTCGACCCGCTGTTCCTGCGCGGCCAGGGGGTGCGCGGCGGCCTCGTTCACGGCACCTTCCTCGGCCTGGTGGTGCTCAACCTCACCGCCGGCTTCCAGACGCTGGGCACCCTGATGGCCGTGGGCCTGATGATGCTTCCCGCCACCACGGCGCGCTTCTGGAGCCAGCGCCTGGAGGGGCTGATCGCGATCGCCATCGCCATCGCGCTGGTGGCGAGCACCGGCGGGCTGCTGCTCTCCTATCACCTGAGCCTGCCCTCGGGCCCGGCGATCATCCTGCTGGCCGGCCTCGGCTACGTGCTCTCCGCGCTGTTCGGCCGCCACCATAGCCTCACCGCCCGCCGGCGCCGCCATGCCATGCCGCTGGGCGCCCCCGAACCCGACTGACGCCCCCAACGAAGGAAGCCTCCATGCGCCTCTCCCGCCCCCTCGCCCTGCTCGCCGGGGCCACGACCCTGCTGGCCCTCCCCGCCCTGGCCGCCGAGCGCGTCCAGGTGGTCACCAGCTTCAGCATCCTCGCCGACATAATCGACCGCGTCGGCGGCGAGCACGTCGAGGTGGCGTCGCTGGTCGGCCCGGACAGCGACGCCCACGTCTACTCGCCGCGCCCCACCGATGCCCGCCGGCTCGCCGAGGCGGACCTGGTGGTCTTCAACGGCCTGCAGTTCGAGGGCTGGATGGAGCGGCTAATCGACGCCAGCGACTTCGACGGCCCGCTGGTGGTGGCCACCGACGGCCTTGAAGCGCACCTGGCCGAGGGCGACGATCACGACGCCCATGCGGACGATCCCCACGTCGAGGCGCAGGGACACGACGATCACGATCATGGCGGCGCGGATCCCCACGCCTGGCAGGACCTGGGCCTGGGCGAGGTCTACGTGGGCAACATCCGCGATGGCCTGATCGCCGCCGACCCGGCCCACGCCGACGCCTACCGGGCCAACGCCGAGCGCTACCTGGCGGCCATCGACGCCGCCGACGACGAGCTGCGCGCGCTGCTCGACGAGATTCCCGCCGACACCAGCGTGATCACCGGCCACGCCTCCTTCGACCACTTCGCCCGCGCCTACGGCCTGCGCTTCCTCTCGCCCCAGGGGCTCTCCACCGCGGGCGAGCCCAGTGCGGCCAACATGGCTCGGCTGATCGACGTGATCCGCGAGCAGAACGTCCAGGCGCTG
Source organism: Halomonas sp. B23F22_3 (assembly GCF_043496965.1). Lineage (NCBI taxonomy): Bacteria > Pseudomonadati > Pseudomonadota > Gammaproteobacteria > Oceanospirillales > Halomonadaceae > Halomonas > Halomonas sp. B23F22_3. Next base: position 504,895 of record NZ_JBIEKG010000003.1, on the reverse strand, counting down.
TTCCACGAGAACATGACCAGCCCCGCCATGATCGACCAGCTGGCCGAGGAGACCGGCCTGCCGGTGGCCGGCACCCTCTACGCCGACGCCCTGGCGAGCGACGGCGAGGCCGATAGCTGGCTCGGCATGCTGCGTCACAACGCCCGGGTACTCCACGACGCCCTGGCACAGCCGGGCCATGAAGAGCCTGGCCATGGCGAGGACGGCGACGCTCACGACCACGCCAACGAGGGCGACGCGGCCCACGACCACGCGCACTGAGGTCACGCACTTGGCAACGACACGGGCGCCCTCTTCGGATGGCGCCCGTTTTGTGTACCATCGAGCCAAGCCCTCCGCCAGGACGTCGCCATGCTCGAGTTTCGCCAGGTCGCCAAGGCCTACGCCACGCCCCAGGGGCCCCTCGAGGTGCTCGCCGGGGTGGACCTCGACCTGGCGGCCGGCGAGAGCGTGGCACTGATGGGCGAGTCGGGCAGCGGCAAGTCGACCCTGCTGCACCTGGCCGCGGGCCTCGACCTGCCCGATCGCGGCGAGGTGCGCCTCGCCGGACAGGCACTCTCGTCGCTCGCCGAGCCGGCCAGGGCGCGGCTGCGCCGCGAGACCCTGGGCCTGGTGTTCCAGCAGTTCCACCTGGTGGCGAGCCTCACCGTGCGCGACAACCTGCGCCTGCAGGCGCGCCTCGCCGACCGCGAGCGACCCGACTGGACGGCCGAGCTGATCGCGCGGCTGGGCCTCGGCGGGCTGGAGCGGCGCTACCCCGAGCAGCTCTCCGGCGGCCAGCAGCAGCGCCTGGCCATCGGCCGCGCGCTGGCGCCGCGCCCCGCCCTGCTGCTCGCCGACGAACCCACCGGCAACCTCGACGAGGCCAGCGCCGGCGAGGTCCTCGAGCTGCTAATGGCGCTGGTGCGTGAGGCCGGCTGCAGCCTGCTGATGGTCACCCACAGCCCGCGGGTCGCCGCCCCGCTGGATCGCTGCCTGCACCTCACCCATGGCCGGCTGACGACACCCGCGTCGGGGCGGGACGCATGCGCCTGACGCTCGTCGCCCTGGCCACCCTGCTCGGCCACTATCGTCGCCACCCCGGCCAGCTGGCCATGCTGCTGCTGGGCCTGTGGGTGGCGGGGGCCCTGTGGAGCAGCGTGCAGGCGATCAACGCCTCGGCCAAGGAGAGCTATGCCCGGGCCGAGGCGCTCTTCACCAGCGGCCTGGATCGCCTCGAACGCCGTGACGGCGAGGCGCTGTCGCGGGGCGACTTCGTCGCGTTGCGCCGCGCCGGCCTTCCCGTCTCGCCGCTGCTGGAGGGCGAGGCGGTCAGCGTCACGGACGAACGGCTGACGGTGATCGGCATCGACCCGCTGACCCTGCCCGGCGACAGCGCCTTCGCCACCGCCGGCAGCCCCTCTTCCTCAGACCCAGGCGGACTCACCGCCTTCTTCACGCCGCCCTGGCAGACTCGCCTGGCGCCGGCCACCGCGGAGCGCCTGGGGCTCGAGGCCTCGACGGCCCCCGGCGCCACCCCGACGCTGGCCGACGGCCGGACGCTGCCGCCGCTGGTCCTCGCCCCGAGCCTGCCACCGGGCACCCTGGTCATGGACATCGCCGCCGCGGCGCGGCTGCTCGGCCGCGGCGAGACCCTCAGCCGGCTGGTGGCCGAGGCGGGCGCGCTGGATGCGGCGCCCGCGGGCTATCGGCTGGTCCGCGCCGAGACCCTGGCGGCCCCCGGCGAGCTCACCGCCAGCTTTCACCTCAACCTCACCGCCATGGCGCTGCTGGCGCTGATCGTCGGGCTCTTCATCGTCCAGGCGGCGCTGGGCCTGGCGCTGGAGCAGCGCCTGGGGCTGCTGCGCACCCTGCGCGCCCTGGGCGTGCCGGGACGCACCCTGGTCGGCGTGCTGGCCCTCGAGCTCGTGCTGCTCGGCCTCGCCGGCGCCCTGGTCGGCATCGCCAGCGGCGTCTGGCTGGCCCGTGCGCTGCTGCCGGACGTGGCCGCCACCCTGCAGAGCCTCTACGGCGCCGCGGTCGGCACTCGGCTGGCGCTGCCCTGGCACTACTGGCTCGGCGGGCTCGGCGTGACCCTGGGCGGGCTCGCCATCGCCGGCAGCGGCACCCTGTGGCGGGCCGCCCGGCTCGGCGTGCTGGAGCTCGGCCAGGTCCAGGCCTGGCGCGCCGGCTTCCAGCGCCAGCTGAGGCGCCAGGCCGTCGGCGGCGGCCTCGCCGCCCTGCTGGCGCTGGCCACGGGGGCCTGGCTCGCCACCCGGCCGCCCGGCGAGGGGCTGGTCGCCGGCTTCGTGATGATCGCGGCGCTGATGCTGACCTGTGCGCTGTGGCTGTCGCCGCTGCTGGCCGCCGGGCTCGCGGGGCTGGGACGCCTCGCCCGCCACCGCCCCCTGACCCAGTGGGCCCTGGCCGACCTGCAGTTGCAGCTGCCGCGGCTCTCGCTCGCCATGATGGCGCTCGCGATCGCACTCTCCGCCAACCTCGGCGTCGGCAGCATGGTCGGCGGCTTTCGCCTCACCTTCCTCGACTGGCTGGACCAGCGGCTGGCCGCCGATCTCTATCTGCGCCCGCCGGTCGAGCGCTTCGACGAGGTGCAGGCCTGGCTCGAACGCCGCGACGCGGTGACCGAGCTGCTGCCCACCGCCGAGGCGGACGCGACCCTCGTGGAGATCGCGGCCGACGGCGCCACTCCCCGGCCCCTGGGCCTGCCGGTGACGCTCTTCGGCATCACCCCGGGCGAGCGCCTCACCCCGAGCTGGCCGCTGCTGGAGACGGCGGCCGGTCGCGACGCGGCCTGGGCCGCCCTCGCCTCGGGCGAGGGCTTCATCAACGAACAGCTGGCCCTGGGCCAGGGCCTCGCCCCCGGCGACCGGCTCGTCCTGCAGGCGCCGAGCGGCCGAGACCCGCAGACGGTCAGGGTCGCCGCGATCTATCCCGATTACGGCAATCCCCGCGGCGAGGTGCTGCTGACCGCGGCCCGGCTGCGCGAGCGCTTCGACGCCCCGCCGGGATCGATCGGCATCGTGCTCGCCGAGGGCCACGAAGCCGACCCGCTGGCCCGGGCGCTGAGCGCGCGCTTCGATCTGGGCGACCAGGCCGTGCTCGACCAGCGCCGCATCAAGGCGCTCTCCACCGAGGTCTTCGAGCGTACCTTCGCCATCACCCGGGCCCTCAACGCCCTGACCCTGGCGGTGGCCGCCCTGGCGCTACTCGCCAGCCTGCTCGCCCAGGCCCGGGAGCGCCGCCGCCGGCTGGCACCGCTGTGGGCGCTGGGCGTGCCGCGCCGCACCCTGGCGGGGCTGCAGCTCGCCCAGCTGGGCGGCGCGGCGCTGGTGACCGGGCTTCTCGCCGTACCGCTCGGCATCGCCATCACGGCCTGCCTGGTGGCGGTGATCAACGTCGCCGCCTTCGGCTGGCGCCTGCCCCTGCACGTCTTCCCCGGCGAGATCGCGCTGACCCTCGCCACCGCCCTGGCGGTGGCGCTGCTGGCGGCCGGCCTGCCGGCCCTGACGCTCTGGCGCACGCCACCACGCGCGCTGCTGGCCGAGGAGGAGACCACATGAGGCATGCCCGCATCGGCGCATCGAGCGCGCCGCGGGCCGGCCTGTGGCTCGGCGCGCTCCTCACCCTGCTGGCGGGCTGCGGGGAGCCGGCGCCACCGCCGGCCGAGGGCTTCGCCGGGCTGGGCAGCGAGGCCGAGGGCTTCGTTGCCGCCGAGCCGGGCACGCCGCTGCGCTTCCCCGAGGATCACGGCCCCCACCCCGACTACCGCCTGGAGTGGTGGTACCTCACCGCCAACCTGGAGGACGCGGCCGGCGAGGCGCTGGGCGTGCAATGGACGCTGTTCCGCCAGGCACTCTCGCCACCACAACAGCCGCCCGGCAAGCGCCGGGAGCCATCCGGCCCCTGGGCCGCCGAGCAGCTGTGGATGGCCCACATGGCGGTCTCCCGGGGCGAGGGCCACCGGGTCGCCGAGCGCTTCGCCCGGGGCGATTCTCATGAAACATCCCCCGAGCGGGACCAGGCCGGCGTCACCGCCCGGCCCTTTCGCGCCTGGCTCGACGACTGGACGATGGCAAGCCGCGTCGAGGATCCCGCGCGCGACGCCCTGGACCGACTGACGGTGAGCGCCCGCGCCGGCACGGGCGATGACGCCTTCGGCTATCGGCTCGATCTCAGGGCACGCGGCCCGCTGGTGCGCCACGGCGAGGCCGGCTTCAGCCAGAAATCCGCGGACGGCCAGGGCTCGATCTACGTCAGCCAGCCCTTCTATGAGGTCGCCGGCGAGGTCACCCTGGCGGGCGAGAGCCATGAGGTCAGCGGCCGCGCCTGGCTCGACCGCGAGTGGAGCAGCCAGCTGCTCGGCCCGGACCAGACCGGCTGGGACTGGTTCTCGCTGCACCTCGCCGATGGCCACAAGCTGATGGCCTTTCGCCTGCGCGGCGGCGGCGAGGCGGGCGGCGACTATCTCTCCGGCACCTGGATCACCCCCGCCGGCGAGGCCACGCCGCTCGCGCCTGACGCCCTGCGCCTGACCCCGCTGGAACGACGCCCGGTGGCGGGCCGCGAGATGCCCACCCGCTGGCGGCTCGAGCTCCCGGAACGCGGGCTCGACCTGATCGTCGCCGCCCCCCATGCCGAGCGCTGGATGGCCACCACGGTGAGCTACTGGGAAGGTGCGGTGCGGGTCAGCGACCGCGACGACGGTACCCCGCTGGGCGAGGGCTACCTGGAGATGACCGGCTACTGACGGGCGGCTTTTCCGGGCCCCAATGACAACGAGGCCGCCCCGAAGGGCGGCCTCGTCGCGTCACGCGTGCCGGTGGGGATCAGGCGTCGGGGATCTCCAGCGCCTGCTGCACGGCCGGCCAGGCCGGCTCACCCTCGCGGGTGGTCACGCCGTCGAGGAACGCCTTGACCTTGGCGGGGTTGTCGCGCATCCACGACACTGCCACGTCCTCCGGCTCCTGCTCCTCATAGCTGAAGCCGCGGATCATCGCGCTCTGGTCGTCGGCGCTGAAGCTGAGTTGATCGATCAGCCGGGTGGCATTGGGGCTGGCGTCGGCGAAGGACTGGGTCACCAGTGTGCGCACGTCGCTGCGTCCGCCCTCCGGGCCCCACATGTCCTGGGTGTCGGTCAGGTACTTCACGTCGTATTCAATGTTCATCCAGTGCGGGGTCCAGCCGGCAAAGACGATCCACTCCTCGCGATTGAGGGCGTTGTCCACGGCGCTCAGCATGCCCGGCGTGGAGGTCTCGGAGAGCTCCCAGTCCCCCAGGCCGTAGGTGTCGTTCTCCACCGCCTCGTTGAGGGTATCGCTCATGCCGGTCCCCACCTCGATGGAGTAGATGGTGCGGTCCAGCTTGTCGGCGAACTCGGGCTTGTCCAGGTCCTCGGCGGAGGTGAGGCCGGCTTCGTAGAGGTAGGTCGGCACGGCGAAACCGAGGCGCGCCCCTTCGACGTTGGTGCCCAGGTCGACGAGCTTGACGTCATCGCCCTCGAAGCTGGTGTCGTACATCCCCTGCTGGGCGGGCAGCCAGGCCGCCAGGAAGGCATCCAGCTCACCCTGGTTCAGGGCCTCGTAGGTGATGGTGGCACCCAGCTCCTGCAGCTGCGGCTCATAGCCCAGGGTCTCGAGCAGGGTGGCGGCCAGGGAGGTCTTGACCGTGACGCCCGGCCAGGCCGGCACGGAGAAGCGCACCTGGTCGGGTTCGGCGGCCTGGGCCACGCTCACCGCCAGCGGGGCGGCCAGCAGGGTGCCGGCGAGGGCCAGCGTCAGGGGACGAAGAGGCAGGGTCATGTGGACTCCTTGGCAGGTCATGCCGTTGAAAACCAGACCATGACCCTAGGCTCCTCGGCGCCGCCAATCAAGCTGGCACCGCCAACGCTGGCCCCGCGCTCAGTCGCCCTTGCCGGCCATGCGGGCCGCTTCGACCACTTCGATCCAGTAGCCGTCGGCGTCCTTGACGAACACCACGTCCTTCATCTTGCCCTGGTCGGCGCGCTTGACGAACTCGACCGCGTTGGCGTCGAACCAGGCCTGGGCCGCCTCGAGGTCCGGCACGCTGAAGCAGATGTGGCCGAAGCCCTGGGGCTCGGCGTTGCCGTCGTGGTAGGCGAAGTCGTCCTGGATCTCGGTGCCCCAGTTATGGGTCAGCTCCAGCACGCCGCGCTGGTCGAAGGTCCAGACGGTGCGCTCGTCGCTCGCCTCGGGGACCGGCTCTCCGGCCTCCGGGCGCGCCAGGAAGTAGAGCGAGAACTGCATCTCCTCGAAGTCGAGGCGACGCAGCACCCGCATGCCGAAGACGCGGGTATAGAAGGCCAGTGCCTTCTCGGGATCCTTGATGCGCAGCATGGTGTGGTTGAGGCGAAAGCCATTGCTCTCGGCCGTGGGGGCCTGGACGCCCGGGTGCTGCTCTCCCTGGAAACTCATGCAGGGCTCCTGATATGAAAAAAGTGGGCAAAAAATGGCGGCACGATGCCGATATGGTGACGAGAATGAAGGACGTGGGGGCGACGGGCGGGCTTTTCCAGCCCCGACAGGCGGCAGTTTGGCCGCGAACGTCCCTTGATGTGGCCCGGCAACCTTCTACACTAGTTGTACAACACATCCGACAGTGAACGAGGCACCACCCCATGTCCATCGCGGCCTACCAGTTGGGTGATCACGTCACCCTCAAGGAAATTGCCAACGCCGTGGCCCACGGCCTGACGCCCATCGTCGAGGTCGAATCCATGGACGGCATCTACACCGTGCGCTTCCACCATGCCAACGACGTCTCGGAGCTCTCCGATGCCCACGGCAAGACCCGCACCTTCCTGGGCACCGGCGAGATCCGCGACCTGCTCGGCGGTATCGGCCTGACCCACGGCGTGCTCACCTGGGGCGACCAGTGCGGCGACGAGATGATCGGCGTGCCGGGCCATGCCCTCTCGCCGGACGAGATGCTGGCCAGCGGCACGCGCATCGCCTTTCGCTGATGCCTGCCCGTCAATCGGCCAAGGACGGCGCGATCCGGCTGGTGATCTCCCTGCTGATCGCCGGGATACTGACGGGCTGCGCGGGCCGCGAACTCGCCACCCGTGACGACCCCGAGGGGCTCTCCATCGATCGCGCGCTGATCCTCGCCGAGGCCAGGCGCTCGCTTGGCATTCCCTATCGCTATGGTGGCACCAGCGACCGGGGCCTGGACTGCTCGGGCCTTGTCCAGCGAGCCTACGCCCGCGCCGGCATCCGCGTGCCGCGCACCTCCCGAGCACAGTTCGAGGCCCTGCCGAGCGTCGACGAGGCACGCCCCGGCGACCTGCTGTTCTTCGCCACCGCCGGTGGCCGCAGGGCGAGCCACGTGGGTATCTACCTGGGCGACGGCGAGATGATCCACGCGCCGGGGCGCGGCCGCCACGTCACCACCACCGCCCTGGGCCTGGACTACTGGCAGGAGCGCTTCCTGGGCGCCGCCGCCCCCGCACCCTGAACGCCATCCTGGTATCGGCCTCACTTTGTCCTGCGCCTTAAGCCGTCGTTAAGTTGCCGGAACCACAGTATCGGGGAAACGTCATGGAGACGCCCCGATGTCGATGCCCGATCCCGTTCCCCCCCCTTGCCCGCCGACCGCCTCGGTTGCCGGGAATACGCCGATCGCCGCGGCCTCCCCACTCGAGTGGCGAGAAGGCCGCCACTGGCATGAGCGGCGCCGCCTGGAGCGGCTGGTGCGCCGCTGTTTCACCCTCGATCACGGCGCCCGCATCCGCCATTTCCTGCCGCGCCTGTTCGGGCTCTGGCAGGGCGAGATCCCCCTGGCGGCGGTCGGGGCGGGTCGGGCCAGCGCCGGACCGCTCTTCCAGGAGCACTACCTGGACGAGCCCGTCGAAGTCTTCCTCTCCCGCTACCTGGGCAGGCCCGTGAGCCGCGAGGCGATCGCCGAGATCGGCAACCTGGCGAGCCTGCGCCGTGGCCTGCAGCGCCGCCTCTTCGTGCCGCTGATCGACCAACTGGTCGCCGACGGGCTCGAATGGGTGCTGTTCACCGCGACGCCGACGGTGGCCAACGGCATCCGACGCCTGGGCATCGAGCTGCATCCGCTGCAGTTCGCCGATCCGACGCGACTGGGCGACGAACAGGCGGGCTGGGGGCGCTACTACGAACACCATCCGCGCGTGATGGCCGGCGACCTGCGCCGGGCCCACGCCGTGCTCACCGCGCGCGGCCTGCTGGGATCGACGCCCCTGGTGGAGGCCGACCATGCGGCGCGGCACTGAGGCCCTGCTCGCGCGCCTGGCCCATCACGCTGAGGCCACGCCCGACGCCCCGGCGCTGGACGACGGCCATCGGCGCATCACCTATGGCGCGCTGCCCGGCGAGATCGCGGCGCGTCATGCCCGCCTCGACGCCCAGGGGGTCCGGCGAGTGGGCCTGGCGCTGGACAATGGCCTCGACTGGGCGCTCTGGCATCTCGCCCTGCTGGCCGCTGGCCGCGTCGACGTGCCGGTTCCCGCCTTCTTCAGCGAGGCCCAGTGCCGCCACCTGGTGGCGCAGGCCGGCCTGGACGCCTGGATCGGTCCCGGCGCCGAAGCGCTAGGCTTCTCGGCGAGCCCCGATCCGGCCATCGCCCGCCGGCGGGTGGCCTCACCGGCCGCGCTGCATGAAGGCACCGGCATCATCACCTTCACCTCCGGCACCAGCGGCCAGCCCAAGGGGGTCTGCCTGGACCGCGAGGCCCCGCTACGCGTCGCCGAGAGCCTCGCCGAGGCGGTGGCGCCGCTTGGCATCCACCGCCACCTGGCCATGCTGCCCCTGGCCACGCTGCTGGAGAACATCGGCGGCCTCTACGTGCCGCTGTGGCTGGGCGCCACCGCCGGCCTGCCCGGGACCGCCGAGCTGGGCTGGAGCGGCGGCAGCGGCTTCGATCCCCGCCGGGCCCTCTCGGCCCTCGAGACGTTTCGCCCGCATAGCCTGATCCTGGTCCCCCAGCTGCTCCAGGCGCTGGTCGAGCAGTCGCCCCAGGCCCCGGCCGGGCTGCGCGTCGTCGCCGTGGGCGGGGCGCCGGTCGCCGCGTCGCTGCTCGCGCGGGCGCGCGCCGGCGGCTGGCCGGTCGTCGAGGGCTACGGCCTCTCGGAGGCCGGCTCGGTGGTCTGCCTCAACCGCCCCGGCGAGCCCGCCCTCGGCGTGGGCCGCCCGCTGCCCCATGCCCGGGTCCGCGTCGCCGCCGACGGCGAGGTCTGGATCCGCGGCGCCACCATGCTGGGCTACCTGGGCGAGCCGCCCCTGGACGGCTGGCACCGAAGCGGCGACCTCGGCCACTGGCAGGGCGAACACCTGGTGCTCGACGGCCGCCGGCGGGACGTCTTCATCACCGCCTACGGCCGCAACGTCGACCCCCAGTGGGTGGAAGGCGAGCTCTGCGCCCGGCCGGCCATCGCCCAGGCGCTGGTCTTCGGCGAGGCACTGGCGGGCAACCGGGCGCTGATCGTGCCCGCCGGCCCCGAACTCGATGACCGCGCCCTGGCGGCGGCGATCGCCTGTGCCAACGCCGAGCTGCCCGACTATGCCCGAGTGAGCGACTGGCGCCGCTGCCCGCCCTTCACCCCCGACAACCACCAGCTGACGGCCAACGGCCGCCTGCGCCGCGACACCCTCCACGACGCCTACCGCGACTGGCTGATCCCCTCTCGCCAGCCGCGCCCCGATGCCGGCTCGACCGACACCGCCGTTCCCAGAAGGAGAAATGCCATGCCCCCCTACCAGCACCTGCAGGACGCTACCCGCGCCGAGCGCGACTGGCTGCTGGCCGCCCCACTGCTGACCCGCGCCCTGAGTGGGGAGGTGAGCCACGAGGAGTACCTGGCCTTCCTCGGCCAGGCCTACCACCACGTGCGCTTCACGGTGCCGCTGATGATGGCCTGCGGGGCGCGCCTGCCCGAGCGCCTCGGCTGGCTGCGCAGCGCCCTGGTGGAGTACATCGAGGAGGAGCACGGCCACGAGCAGTGGATCCTCGACGACATCCGCGCCGCCGGCGGCGACGCCGAGGCGGCGGCCGCCGAAAAGCCCGCCCCGGCCACGACGCTGATGGTCTCCCACGTGCGCGACGTCATCGAGCACGGCAACCCGGTGGGCTTCTTCGGCATGGTGCAGGTGCTCGAGGGCACCAGCACGGCGATCGCCACCCGGGCCGCCGAGGGGCTCCAGGCGAGCCTCGGCCTGCCGGACGACGCGGTGCGCTACCTGACCTCCCACGGCAGCCTGGACATCGGCCACCTGGCCTTCTTCGAGGGCCTGGTGAACCGGCTTGACGACGAGGACCTGGCGGCGGTGATCGACACCGCGAAGATGGTCTATCGGCTCTATGGCGCCATGTTCCGCGGCGTCACCGCCCGCTGCGCCGGCAACGACGCGACCCGGGAGCTCGCCGATGCGCTCGTATAGAACGCCCTGGTCCAGACACCTCCCCGAGGGCGGCTGGGCCGCCCAGTCGGTGCTGCTCACCGGGGCGAGCGGCGGCATCGGCGAGGCCCTGGTCGACGAGCTGGCGGGCGCCGGCGCGCGGCTGCTAATCACCGGCCGCCGCCAGGGGGCCCTCGCGGCCCTGGCGGCGCGCCACCCGGGTCGGGTGACGGTCATGGCCGCGGACCTGACCCGTGCCGAGGAGCGCCAGCGACTGGTCGCGGCGGCCTTCGAGGCGCGCTGTACCATGCTGATCAATGCCGCCGGGGTGAACCGGATGGGGCTGTTCGAATCCTGCAGCGATGACGAGATCGAGGCGCTGATCACCCTCAACCTCACCAGCACCCTGCAGCTGACCCGGGCGCTGCTGCCTCAGCTGCTCGCCGCCGAGTCAGGCTGGGTGGTCAACCTGGGCTCGACCTTCGGCACCATCGGCTACCCGGGCCAGGCGGGCTACTGCGCCACCAAGTTCGCCCTGCGGGGCTTCACCCAGGCGCTGCGCCGGGAGCTCGCCGACACCCGGGTCCATGTGCTGCACGTCGCGCCCCGGGCCACCCGCACCGCCATGAATGCCCCCGAGATCGAGGCGATGAATCGGGCGCTGGGCAACGCCATGGACTCCCCCCAGCGTGTCGCTCGCCTGGTCCGGCGCGCCATCGAGGCCGGGCGCGAGGAGTCCCAGCTGGGCGGCCCGGAGCGCCTCTTCGCCCGGCTCAACGCGATGCTGCCGGGCGTGGTCGACCGGGCCCTGCGCCGCCAGCTACCCACCATCCGCCGCTTCATCGGCAAGCCCCGAGGAGAGATGCCATGATCCCCCGCCTGAGGCCCGCCCTGCGGGCCATCCTGCTGCTCCTGCTCGCCGGGCTGCCGGCCGCGCCCCTGCTCGCCGCGACGCCGAGCCCCGGTGACGAGAGCGTGGCCGCGGGCATCGAACACCTGCAGCGGCGCTGGGCCGAGATCCACTACGCCATGCCCGCGGACGAGCAGGCCAAGGCCCTCGAGGCCCTGGCCGCCGAGGCGGACCGGCGAGTGGCCGCCCACCCCGAGGCCGCCGGGCTGCAGATCTGGGCCGGCATCGTGCGCTCGACCCAGGCCGGCGCCAGCGGCGGCCTCGGTGCGCTGTCGCTGGTGAAGGACGCCAGGCGCGACCTGGAGCAGGCCCTGGCGATCGACCCGCTGGCGCTGGACGGCTCGGCCTATACCAGCCTCGGCGCCCTCTACTACCAGGTGCCGGGCTGGCCGCTCGCCTTCGGCGACGACGACCAGGCCGAGCGCTACCTGAAGCGGGCCCTGTCCATCGATCCCGACGGGCTCGACAGCCTCTACTTCTGGGGCGACTATCTGCATGAGCAGGGACGCGACGCCGAGGCCCGCCAGGCGCTTGAGAAGGCCCTTCAGGCACCGCCGCGACCGGGACGCGAGCGGGCCGATGCCGGCCGCCGCGAGGAAGTCCGCGCCCTGCTGGAAACGCTCGGAACATGATCATCGCAAGGACAGGACATGCGCATACTGCTGGTCGAGGACGACCCCAGCCTGGCGGCGGGCATCCGCCTGGCGCTCAAGCCCGAACACTACGCCGTGGACCGGCTCGCCGATGGTCGCCAGGCCCTGGCGGCGCTGAAGGGCGACGAGCCCTTCGATGCCGTGATCCTCGACCTGGGCCTGCCCGGGCTCGACGGCATGCAGGTGCTCGAGGCGGTCCGCCGGCGGGGGAACCGCGTGCCGGTGCTGGTGCTGACCGCCCGGGACGGCATCGATGATCGCATCGCCGGCCTGGATGCCGGCGCCGACGACTATCTGATCAAGCCCTTCCAGGTCGACGAGCTCAAGGCTCGCCTGCGGGCCCTGCTGCGCCGCAGCCAGGGACAGACCAGCCACGTGCTGGAAGCCCACGGCGTCCGTCTCGACCCCGCCACCCACAGCGTCAGCTGCCGGGAGGCGCCGGTGACGCTGTCGCGGCGCGAGTTCGCCCTGCTGCAGGAGTTCCTCAGCCATCCGGGGCGAGTCTTCACCCGCGACACCCTGACCCGGCTGGTCTACGGCTGGGACGAGGAAGTGGAGAGCAACGCCATCGAGGTGCACGTGCACCACCTGCGCCGCAAGCTCTTTCCCGAGCTGATCCGCACCGTGCGCGGCATCGGCTACGTGATGGACAAGACCCCCTCATGACCTCGATTCGGCGCCGCACCCTCGGCGTGGTGCTGCTGGTGTTCGGCCTGAGCATGCTGGTGATCGGGCTGACCAGCTACCACGATGCCGCCCACGAGGTGGAGGAGCTCTTCGATGCCAGGCTCGCCCAGAACGCCCGGCTGCTGGAGGGGCTGGTGGGTGCACCGCTCCCCGAGGATCAGCGCCGTGAACTGCTGGCCAGCATCGGCACGGCCCTGCAGCGCGGCGACGATACCCAAGGGCCGGTGGTGCGCCACCCCTACGAGAGCAAGCTGATCTTCCAGGCCTGGGGTGGCGAGACCCTGCTACTGCGTTCCGCCGAGGCCCCCGAGGCCCCGCTCACGACGCTGCGCAACGGCTTCGGCAGCGCTCGCCTCGACGACTACGAGTGGCGGGTCTTCGCCCTGGACGCCCCCGGCAGCCCGCGGCGAGTGCTGGTGGCGGAGCGCGAGGACGTGCGCGGCGAGCTGGTCACCGCCATCGCCCTGCGCACCCTGATGCCGGACCTGCTGGGCCTGCCGGTGCTGGGCCTGCTGCTGTGGTGGGCCATCGGCTGGGGCCTGCGGCCGCTGTCGCAGCTGGCCGAGCAGATCCGCAGCCGCGACCCCCAGAACCTGCAGCCGCTGATCATGCACCGACTGCCCCGGGAACTGGAAACCATCGCCGGCGCCCTCAACCGGCTGCTCGAGCGGATCCGCACCCTGCGTGCCCGGGAGCAGCGTTTCATCGCCGACGCCGCCCATGAGCTGCGCACGCCGCTGGCCGTGCTCGACCTGCACGCCCAGAACGCCCTGGCCGCCGATGACCCCGAGGATCGCCGCGAGGCGCTGGACAAGCTGCGCGGTGGCGTGGCCCGAGCCACGCGGATGGTCTCGCAGCTGCTCACCCTGGCCCGCCTCGAGCCCGAGCAGGAGGGCGACGGCCGGGTACGCGAGATCGCGCTGCTGCCCGAGGTGCGTGAGGCGCTGGCCAAGCTGATGCCGCTCGCCGTGGACGCCCGCCAGGAGCTGCAGCTGGAGGCCGACGAGACGGCGGACTGGCGGCTCGAGGTGGAGCCCGGCACGGTCGACACCCTGCTGCAGAACCTGGTCGGCAACGCCCTGCAGCACTCGCCGGCGGGTGCGCTGATCCGCATCGTGCTCACCGCCAGCCGCGACGCCCTGACGATCAGCGTGGAGGATCAGGGACCGGGCATCCCGGCGGACCAGCGCCAGCAGGTGCTGGAACGCTTCCACCGCAGCGGCCCCGGCGCCGGGGCCGGCCTGGGGCTCTCCATCGTCGACCGCCTGCTGCAGCGCCATCGCGGCAGCCTGCGACTCGACGAGGCCCCGGGCGGCGGCCTGCGCGTCACGACCTCGCTGCCGCGGACCCAGCACGGCACCTGATGGCGACACCGCCATGGCCGCGATCGGGCGTGCCGGACCGGCGGTCGCGCCTTCCGACGACGGTCAGTCGGCGTCTCGACGGCCGGGGCCTTGCGTCTCCCCGGACGCGCTCCCGGCCAGGTCGGGGCGCGACTCGTACGCCACGTCATGATCGCGCAGGTAGTCGCGGATCAGCTGTCTCACCACCTGAGAGGGCGTCAGGTCCTGTGCCGCACACAGCTGCTCGAAGGCGCGTTTCTTGTGCGGGTCGATCAGCAAGGTCAGGCGTGCCGTCTTCTTTTCCATGACGAGTCTCCGAAGCATTATCATCAAATGTTAATGCCCGCTCTCTTCCTGGGCAACGGCAGAGGCCCTCTGTCGACCATGCTAATGACATGTTAATGTCGTTAACATAACTGACCGGCTCGACCTCCAGGGAGGATCCCCGCATGGCACGCTACCGACCGCCTCTCCCCGCCATCGCCACCGGACTGCGCGCGGCCTGGCGAGACGGCTACGGCCTGGACGACCTGCGCCGTGACAGCCTGGCCGGGCTGACCGTCGGCACCGTGGCGGTGCCGCTCTCCATGGCACTCGCGATCGCCACCGGCGTGCCTCCCCAGCACGGGCTCTACACGGCGATCGTCGCCGGCGTGCTCATCGCGCTGACCGGCGGCTCACGCTTCAACGTCTCGGGCCCGACGGCGGCCTTCGTCGTCATCCTCTTTCCCATCGTCCAGCAGTACGGCCTTGGCGGCCTGCTAATCGCCTCGATGATGGCCGGCATGATCCTGGTTGCGCTGGGCATCACCGGCATGGGCCGTCTGATCCAGTACGTCCCCTATCCGGTGGTACTCGGCTTCACGGCGGGCATCGCGGTGGTGATCGCGGTGCTGCAGCTGCCCGACTTCCTGGGCCTGCAGGTCGAGCTGGGCGAGCATTTCGTCGACAATCTCGGGCAGATCGCTATCTCGTTGCCGACCGTGAAGCCTATCGAGCTGGGGGTCGGCCTCTTCGCCCTGGGGGTCATGCTGCTCTGGCCACGCCTGGGGCTTCCGCTGCCCGCGCCGCTGGTCGGTCTGGTGGCCGGGGCCCTGGCCGCCTATGGCGCCAACCTCTGGCTGGCCGGCTCCGGGGCGGAGGTGGAGACCATCGCCTCACGCTTCACCTGGGAGGCTCAGGGCGAAACGGGTGGCGGCATCCCTCCCATCGCGCCGAGCTTCATCGCTCCCTGGCGGCTGCCCGGCGCGGACGGCGAGCCGCTGGCGCTGGACTTCGCCTTGATTCGCGCCCTGCTGGGGCCGGCCTTCGCCATCGCCCTGCTGGGGGCGATCGAGTCGCTGCTGTGCGCGGTGGTGTCCGACGGGCTGACTCGGACCCGACACGACCCCAATGCCGAGCTGATCGGCCAGGGGCTGGGCAACATCGTGGCGCCGCTGTTCGGCGGCATCACCGCCACGGCGGCCATCGCCCGGACCGCCACCAACATCAGAAGCGGCGCCCGCTCGCCGATCTCGGCCGTGGTGCACGCCCTGGTGGTGCTGCTGGCGGTGGTGGCCCTGGCGGACCTGCTGGGGCGGGTGCCGATGGCCGCGCTGGCGGCGCTGCTGTTCATCGTCGCCTGGAACATGAGCGAGGCCCGTCATGTCCTGCACACCCTGCGCTCGGCCCCGCCGGGGGACGTGGCCATCCTCGCGACCTGCTTCACCCTGACCGTGCTCTTCGACATGGTGCTGGCCGTGGGGGTAGGCATGGGGCTGGCCGCCGCCCTGTTCATCCGGCGCATGGCGCTGCTCACCGAGACCCGTCGCGTCGATGACGCCCTCCCTGCCCGCCTCGGGGCGCTACCCGACGCGATCGCCCTCTACGACGTCAACGGCCCGCTGTTCTTCGGCGCCGCCGAGAAGGCCCTCACCTCGCTGCATGGGGTGGATCCCCAGGTGCGGGTCGTCATCCTCGACATGCACGACGTGCCGAGCATGGATGGCACCGCCATCGTGGCGCTCAAGTCGCTGATCGGTGAGATGCACCGCGAAGGCGTCTCGCTGGTACTGGTCGGCCTACCGACAAGGATCCTCGTCAAGCTGCGCCGGGCGGGCATCCGCCGGACGGCCGGCCGACTGACCTGGTGCCAGGAGCTCGTGCATGCCCGGAGCGTGGCACTGCGCTGGCTCGACCGGACCGCCTGAGCATCGCAGGGGCCCCTGACACGCGACGGTCATCTCTCCTTAAGCGGTCGTTAAGACGCTTTCCGTAGCGTCAGGGTCCGGGGCCGATGTGCGGCCCGACCACGACGAGGAGACGACCGCATGAGCACGATCACGCTGGATGCCATCCCCACCCAGGCCCGGCAGGCCCGCGGACTGGTCGTCGCGGGCCTGCTATTGTTGGCCCTCGGCGCGCTGCTGGTCGGCTGGCAGCCGGTAGCGGTGCCACTGGAACTGGTCGCCCTGGGGGCGTCTGGGCTGGTGCTGATGTTGCCCGGGGTGATCCAGCAGGAGGAGACCATGGAGGCCCTCTACTGCCTGACCCTGGCGAGCCTGATCACCCTGGCAGGCATTCAGCTGCTGGCCTGACCCCCGCTCTTTACAGCCGCCGGGGCGACACGGATAGTGGGGCCTGACGACGGGGGCGCCGCGGCGATTGGCCACGGCTGAGACGCACCCTTGGAACCTGACCCGGACAATGCCGGCGTAGGGAGTCGTGCCGCGCCGGCCGCCGCCGCGCGACACCTCCCCGCCGGGGAGGCCCCATGCACCACATCGATCCCGCCGCGCACCTGGCCCGGGTGCGCGAGACCCGCCCACTGGTCCACAACATCACCAACCACGTGGCCATGAACAGCATGGCCAACGTGCTGCTGGCGCTCGGCGCCTCGCCGGCCATGGTCCACGCCCGCGAGGAAGCCGCCGAGTTCACCGCCCTGGCCGGCGCCCTGACGATCAACATCGGCACCCTCTCGCCCCACTGGGTCGATGCCATGGAGGCCGCCGCGCTGGCCGCCGGAGAGACGGGGCGACCCTGGGTGCTCGACCCGGTGGCGGTCGGCGCCACGCGCTACCGCCGCGAGACCGGCGCGCGACTGCTGGCGCTCTCGCCGGACGTGATCCGCGGCAACGCCTCGGAGATTATCGCCCTGGCGGGCGGCGCCGGCGGCGGACACGGCGTGGACAGCACCGCCCCCTCCGAGGCGGCCCTCGCGGCCGCCCGCCGCCTGGCCGAGCATACCGGCGGCGTGGTGGCGGTGACCGGCGAGGAGGACCTCGTGACCGACGGCCGGCGCCTCGCCCGGGTGCACGGCGGTCACCCGCTGATGCCCCGGGTCACCACCCTGGGCTGTGCGCTGACCGGCGTGGTGGCGGCCTTCCTGGCAGGCGCCGACGACCATTTCGAGGCGACGACGGCGGCGCTCGCCGGCTACGCCGTGGCCGGCGAGCTCGCCGGCGAGGTGGCCCGCGGCCCCGGCAGCTTCGCGGTCGCCTTCCTCGACGCCCTCTATCACCTCGACCACGAGGCCCTCGCCGAGCGGGCCCGCCTGGAGATGACCGATGCCCCTTGATCTCTCACTCTATCTCGTCACCGACGCCGGCCTCTGCGCAGATCACGGCCTGGAGGAGACCGTCGCCGCCGCGGTGCGCGGCGGCGTGACCCTGGTGCAGCTGCGCGACAAGCACGCCAGTGACGCCGAGATGATCGAGCAGGCCCGCCGCCTCAAGGTGCTCCTCTCCGGCACCGGCGTACCGCTGATCATCAACGACCGGCTGGAGGTGGCGCTCGCCGCGGGCGCCGACGGCCTGCACATCGGCCAGGACGACGGCGACGTGGCCCGGGCCCGCGCCGCGCTCGGTCCGCAGGCGATCCTCGGGCTCTCGGTGCAGACCCACGAGCAGCTCGCCCGCCTCGACCCGAGCGCCCTGGACTACCTCGGGCTCGGCCCGGTGTTCGCCACCCCCAGCAAGCACGACCACGCCGAGCCGCTGGGCTTTCACGGCCTGGCCGCCCTGGTCGCGGCCAGCCCGCTGCCGAGCGTGGCCATCGGCGGGCTCAAGGTCGAGCACGCCGAGGAGGCGTACCGGGCGGGCGCCGGCGGCCTGGCGGTGATCTCCGCCATCTGCGGCACCCCGGATCCCGAGGCCGCCGCCCGCGCCTTCCCGCGCCGCTGACGACGCACCCCATATGATGACGTGCCCCTTCAGCATGACGCCCCTCTCAGGGAGGGGCGTCGTCGTGACGATGGGCAGGCGAATCAGTGCGCCAGCATCTCCCGCACGATGCCGTCACCGTCCAGGTGCGAGGGATAGTAGGTCGGCCAGTGCGTGACCTCCTCCAGCAGTGCCTCACGATCGTCACCCCAGTAGAGGTGGAAGTGGTCCGCGTCGGTCGGGGTGATGGCATGGTCGCTGAACTGGATATAGCGCGGTAGCGCATCGCCGCCGGTTTCGAGCTCGAAGACGTATCTCACGCCTCGATTGCCGGCTGCGTAGGTCAGAACCTCGTAGCCGTCGTACACGTAGTCGCCGGACCTCGCCTGTCCATTCTCGTGGAAGGTGACGGAATTCCCGTCGATCACGAGGCGATCGACGTCGGTCCGATAGCCCCTGTCGTAGTACTGCTTGATCTCTTCGGCCGTTTTCTCGGCGCTCCGCTCTGCCTTGTGGGCCAGCACCTCATCGAGGGTGCCATCCTGCAGGTAGGGGTAGAGCGACTGCCAGTCGCCTGCCCAGTCTGACAGTGACCGGTCCTCGATCTGGCGATCCGCGAAATACCCCGCGTAGATGTCGTCATCGTGATCGTGGCTGTGGCTCTGCTCGTGCTCGTGCTCGTGCTCGTGCTCGTGCTCGTGCTCGTGCTCGTGCTGAGCAGCATCGTGGTCGTGCTGATGGCCAGCGTGGTCTTGCCCCTGGGCCGTCGTGCTCAGCAGCAGGAGGCCCGCTAGCGGGGTGAGAAGGCGAAATGGATGGCGTGTCATGGGATCTCCCGGTCGGATAGGTGGACGCTGCTTCAAGCGCAACAAGATATGTTATAACATAACAATAAAGCCACCCTCATACCCGAAGGGGCCACGCCATCTAGAGGACGACATCGGCGTCGCCACGATGCGATGCGACGCCGGCTACCCGACGCCGTGCCGGCCGTCGGGTCTGGGTGATGCGCCGAACGCCCTTAAGCCTCTCGTAAGCTCGATGTTCGATGATGCGACGGTCCTCCCGCCATCGGCGGCCGGGGGACAGCATCGGCCACCGTCTGGGTGGCCGTTCGATACCGACACTCTGGAGGTACTGACATGAAGCGCACCCTGATTACCGGCATCCTCGTCTCCGGCCTGATGGCGGTCAGCCTGACGGCCCTCGCCGGGCCGACCTGCACCGAGGCGCCTCAGGAGGAATGGATGAGCGAGGAGGCGATGCAGCAGCAGATCGCCGACATGGGCTACGAGATCAAGGAGTTCAAGACCACCGACGGCAACTGCTACGAGATCTACGGCTGGGACGATCAGGAGCGCCGCGTCGAGATCTACTTCAATCCGGTCGACGGCAGCATCGTCAAGCAGGAGATCGACTGAGGGAGGCCGCATGATGAGAGCCAAGGCGAGTCGTCGGCGGGTCCGCGTCTGGGATCCGCTGGTGCGCATCGTGCACTGGTCGCTGGTGGCGGGCGTGGCGGCCAATGCGTTTCTCACCGAAGAGGGCGAGCGCTGGCATCAGTGGATCGGCTATGGCGTGGAGGCACTGATCGGCGTGAGGATCCTGTGGGGGTTCGTTGGCCCCTGGCCGGCCCGCTGGACGAGCTTCTGGCCGACCCCCGGGCGCCTGCGCGCGGCGATCGCCTCTGGCACGGGGGGCTCGGCGGCCGCGTCGCCCCCAGGGATCACCCACACCCCGCTGGGGGCCGTGATGATGTTGACGCTGCTGGCCCTGCTGCTGGGGCTCGGTGCGACCGGCTTCATGATGGAGGAGACCGACCGCTTCTGGGGGGTGGAGTGGGTCGAGGAGACCCATGAGCTGATGAGCAATGCGATCCTCGTGCTCGTGCCGCTTCACGTGCTCGGCGCGCTCTGGGAGAGTCGCAAGCGCCGCGACAACCTCATCGCGGGCATGCTCCACGGCGACCGGCACGCCCCCGAGGAGACGGCCTCACGCTGATCGGCCCTGCCCGGACCGGCCACGCAGAGCACGCCCCCCCTGGCCCGGACGTGCCGACAGGCCGCCGGCGATTCCTGCTGACGCCGGTTCCCGCCTGGCGGCACGAGCCTCAGGCCGTAGGCCGGCGCTTCAGGGTGGTGCGCCGCTCGTGGTGGGCGATCGCCAGGCCGCTGGCGATGATCATCGTGCCGCCGACGAAGACCCACAGATCCGGCACCTCGCCCCAGAACCACCACCCCAGGCCCACGGCCCACAGCAGGGCCGTATAGTCGAAGGGCGCGACCAGCGCCGCCGGGGCGTAGCGAAACGCCAGGGTCAGGCCGGTCATGGCGCCCACCCCGAGCACCCCCGCCACCAGGAAGGCCGGCCAGTGCAGCGGGGCCGGCGTCTGCCACACCCAGGGCAGCGTCATCGCCGAGACCGCGAGCGGCACCAGGGTGGTGTAGAAGACCATCGCCCAGAGGTGCTCGCGATCGCCGTAGCGCCGCGCGGTGAGCATGGTCAGGGCATAGAACACCGCCGCGCCGACCACCACCAGGGCCCCGGGCTGGAAGCTCGCGCCCCCCGGGCGTATCACCACCAGCACGCCGAGAAAGCCCAGCAGCGTGGCGGCGAGCGTCGGCCCATCGACCCGCTCGCCGAGCAGCGGCACCGACAGGAGGGTGACGAAGAGCGGCGCGGCGAAGGCGATGGCCGTGGTCTCGGCCAGGGGCAGCAGGGTGAGGCCCCACATGAAACAGATCATGGTGCCGCTGAAGATCAGGCCACGCAGCAGGTGTACCCCGGGGCGCCGGGTGGTGAGGGTCCGCAGGCCGCCGTTGAAGCGTGCGATCAGGGCGATCAGCGGCAGCGACACCAGGGTGCGAAAGAAGATGATCTGCAGCGGCGAGTGCACCTCGCCCAGCCACTTGGTGATGGCGTCGCCCAGTGCCAGGCAGAACACCCCCAGGCACATGAAGCCGATGCCCTTGAAGGTGGATGACGAGTAGGTCGATGACATGCCGACGGCCCTCCCTGGCGGCGACGAAAACAACCACCCCGCCGGCCCGGAGGCCGGCGGGGTGTCAGAGAGCTCAGGCTAGTCGGTGGCGCTAGCCGGGGCAAGGACTCAGAGGCTGGCCTGGACCACCATGCACTCCATGCCCTGAGCCACCAGGCGACGACAGGCGGTATGCGCCTGTCCCTCGTTCATGTCGACCAGTCGGGCGCGGTAGACGCCGGCGGACTCGGCGCTGCCCACGGCGACCCGCGCGTTGGCCAGCTCGCTGGCCAGGCGATCGGCGGCTCGGGCGGCCAGGCTGCGGGCGTGGCCGGCATCGCTGAAGGCGCCGACCTGAACGCCCCAGCGGCCCCCGGCGAGGGAAGGCGCTGCGGTGCCGTCATCGGCGATCAGCTCGCGAATCGGATCCTCGGCCGATCCCTGCGTCGGGGCCGCCGCCTCGGCCGCGACGGAACGCTCGACGCGGGAGATGCGCGGCGGCGCCACCGGCTGCGGCGCGGCGGCGATCGGCGCCGCTGCCGTGACGGGGGCCGCGACCTCACGGCGCGCCGGGGCGATCGCGCTCGGCGCCGAGCCGAGGCTCGCCAGGCGCACGTCGCGGCCGACCGGCTGCCCCGGTGTCTGGGGCTCGCCGGGCATGAGGCGGCCGCCGGAAATGTCCGCGTTGGCCAGCCAGCCGCGACCGTCGGCCAGGGACGCCCGCATGAAGCCGCGATCCAGCAGGTCGGCGGTATGCGCATCCCGCGAGGCGGCGGTGAAACCGCCCATCACCACGGTCAGCAGGCGGCGATCGCCGCGCACCGCCGAGGTGGCGACGTTGAAGCCCGAGGCGCGGATGAAGCCGGTCTTGAGGCCGTCGGCGCCGGGGTAACTCTTCAACAGGCGGTTATGGCCGGTGATGGTCTTGCCCCGCCAGGTGAAGCTCGTCCGCGAGAAGCGCGGGTAGTACTGGGGAAAGTCGCGCATCAGGTGGCGCGAAAGCACCGCCATATCGCGTGCGGTCGTGACCTGTCCGGCATCGGGCAGGCCGTTGGGGTTGCGGAAGACGGTGTCCTGCATGCCGAGCTCGCGGGCCTTGTCGGTCATCATCTGCGCGAAGCGGGTGTCGCTGCCGCCCAGGGCCTCGGCGACCACCACGGCCACGTCGTTGGCCGACTTGATCACCAGCGCATCGATGGCCGTCTCCACCGGGATGCTGGAGCCGGGCTTCACGTAGAGCTTGGAGGCCGGCTTGGAGGCCGCGTAGGCGGAGACCGGCAGCGGCTGCCCCATGCTCAGCCGGCCCTCCTCGAGCGCCTCGAACATCAGGTAGAGCGTCATCATCTTGGTCAGCGAGGCGGGATAGCGGAGCCGGTCGGCGTTCTCCGCGTAGAGGATCTCCTGGCTATCGGCATCGATGACGATGCCGGCATAGCGGGGATTGCCGGCCTGGGCGAGGCCAGCGTTCAGCAGCAAGAAGGCCAGCAGCAGGCAGGCCAGCAGCGAGCAGACGCCCCCCGTACGGCGCCGGATAGTTGTTGTGATAGGCACCATGATGCGTTCCCTCGAAGTTGCTCCAGTGACTCCTAGACATTATGGCTAGCCTCCGCGTCCTGTACAGGGTGAAGATCAGACTTTTCGCCGATTTTTCGACTGACTTCCCCCGAGTGACGCAGGCTGACGACGGGCGGCCGCCGTGGCGAGTTTCCTCACGGTCATGACAGCGGATGCGCCAGCCCTGCCTCGGCCTTGAGGGCCGCGATATCCACGCGATCGACCTGCTCGGGCTTGAGGAAGCGCGCCGCGTAGTCACGCCAGACCCCGCTGTCGAGCAGCAGCAGGAAGACCTGGGGGTCCAGGTGCCCCTCCCGGGCCATGCGCGCCAGGATCGACAGCGACTGCGACAGCGGCATGCCCGGCTTGTAGGGCCGATCGGCGGCGGTCAGCGCCTCGAAGACATCGGCCACCGCCATGATGCGCTCCTCGAGGCTCGCCTCTGCCATTATCAGGCGCCGCGGATAACCCCGGCCGTCCATGCGCTCGTGATGGTTGCCGGCGATGGCCGGCACCCGGCGCAGGTGCGCGGGCCAGGGCAGCGAGTCCAGCATGATGATGGTCTGGACGATGTGCTCCTGGATGCGAAAGCGCTCCACGTCGTTGAGGGTGCCGCGGGCCACCCGCAGGTTGTAGAGCTCGCCCTGGTGGCCGGCCACCTCGGGCGGGCGCATGTCGAAATGCCAGCGGTTGTCGGGATCCTCCGGCGCCACCGGCGGCGGCCGGGTCTTCCAGGCGATGAGATGCCGCGGGCGATCCGCGAGCAGCGGTTCCGCCACCGGCAGGGTGGGCTCGGGCTCCCGTGCCAGCCGACCGGCCTCCTCTTCCGAGACCCCGAGTCGGTCGTCGAAGTGGCGCCACCAGCGCCACGCCGCGATCTCGGCGAGCGCGCGCGCATCCTCGCCCTCGGCGAGCCCCTGCCAGTAGGTCACCTCGGCGTCTCGCCACAGCACCTCGAAGCGCATGCGGATCTCGTGCAGGCGGTTGTAACGGGTCTCGAGCTTGGTCGCCTTCTCCATCACCTCATCGGGGGTGGTCAGCTTGCCGCAGTCGTGGAGCCAGGCGGCCAGGTGAAACACCGCGCGCCGTTCCTCGTCCACCGTCTCGTCGGCGAAGGGACCGGTGCGGTCGCGCGCCACGCCCTGCAGCAGCATCTCGGCGAGCTGCGGCACCCGCGAGCAGTGACCGCCGGTATGCGGCGACTTGGCATCGGTGGCGCCGGCGATCAGCTCGACGATGGCATCCAGCAGCCGCTTCTCGCCCTCGAGCAGCCGGCGCATCTCGATGGCCACGGCGGCCATCCCGGATATCTCCTCCACGAAGCGTCGCCACGGCTGGTCGTCCCCCGTCGCGACGTCGCCACGCAGGGCCAGCAGCAGCAGTCCCTGGCACTGCCCGCGGCGATTGCACAGCGGCTGGACCAGGTATCCGCGCTCCTCGAACTCGTCGCGCAGCGTCGCAAGCCCCGCCGCCTCGAGCACCAGTCGCTCGGGCAGCGACGCGGCCCCGACAACCCCGCCCACCTCGGCCGCGCGGGTGAAGTGCGAGGCCTCGGCCTCGTCCACCAGGTAGATGGCGCCATGCTGGCTCGCGGTGATGCGCAGCAGGTCGTCGAGGATGCCGGCGAGCATCGTCTCCAGGTGGGGCTCACTGCTGAGTGTGCGGGTCATGCGCTGGAAGTCGGTGATGCTGCCGACCATGCCCGCGAGCGCCTGATTCAGCTGCTGGACCTCGCGGATCGGCGAGGCGGTGCCGCGATAGCCGGCGAAGTCGAACTCGGCCAGGGCGCGCACCTGGTCGGAAAGCGAGCGCAGGGGACGGCCGAGGCGGTGGCCTACCCAGATGCCCAGCGGCAGCAGGACCAGCACCAGCCCCCCGGCCACCAGCAGCCGCTGCCAGAGCAGGCGACGCGTGCTGGCCAGCAGCTCGTCCTCCGGCACCGCCAGCAACAGGTGCGCCTGGACATCGTCCATGGCCTGGAACGGCAGGCGCATACCGAACCAGGCCTCGTCCGCCTCCCGAAAGCGCGTCGACGGGCCGTCGCCCTCGAGGGCGTCCAGCCGGGCGAGCACCGGGTCGCCCAGCTGCGCCAGGGTCGCCAGGCGCGTGCCCTCGGCGGTCTCGACCAGCAGGCTCCCGACGTCGGGATGGGCCAGCATGTGCCCCTGTATCGAGACCGCCGCCAACCGCGTCCCCGGGGTGAGCTTGAAGCCCGCCATCTCGTCGCCCAGGTCCGCCAGGGAGACGTCGATGCCCAGCACCGCGCGCCGGTGATGGCTGCGGCGCGCCAGGGTGACGCCGATCTCGTGGGTGGTGAAGAACGCATAGGGATCGGTCAGGTGCTCCCCGTTCGCGGCCATCGCCGCGCGGTACCAGGGGCGGGATCGGGGATCGAAGTCATAGTCCGGCATGACCCGTCGCCCGAGCATCGCCAGCTCGGCGTCATAGAGCCGCCATTCGCCGACACGACGCCCGCCGGGCTCCCGGGAGATCGCCTGCAGCAGGTAGCGGGCCCGCTCGGCCCCGTCGATATCCGGCAGGCGATCCTGGTCGGCCCGCGCCGCGGGGCGCAGCAGCAGGAAATCGCCGTTGTCGTAGCCGATATAGACGGCACTGGTCACCGCGTGGGCATCCAGCGCCGCCGCCAGCATGGGCAACGCCGCCAGGCGGTCGTCCAGGCGGCGCGCCTCGCCCAGGTTGGCCCGGGCGAGCAGGCGCAACATCATCCGGCCCGGTTCGATCAGCCGGCGCGAGCGCTCCTCGGTGGTCGCGGCGAGCTGATGGCTGGTGTCCTGCATGGCGCTGACCAGGATGCGATCCGCACCGCGGGCGCCGTGCCAGAGCAGCACCGCGGCCAACATCAGCATCAGGGTGACGATCGCCAGGACCGTCAGCGCCTGGAGAGAGAGGGTACGACGCGGCATGGCGGGATCCCGTGGCAGCCTGGGGCGGGGCCGGCGCGGGCCGGTCACGCCTCTCAGCATATGTCACGGGCCAAGAGCCCTCTCGCCCGGCGGGATGGCGGCTTTCAACGGCGCCGCGGGCTCACCCCAGCTCGAGGCCCAGGCTCTGGGCTCCGAGCCAGGCCAGCCGCAGGGCGAGCAGCGTCAACGCCCAGCGGAAGAGGACATCGAAGCGCCGCTCGGAGAGGCGATGCAGCAGGCGCAGCCCCAGCCAGGTGCCCATGAAGCCCGCCGCCACCATCGAAAGCATCAGCGCCAGCCACTCATGGAAGACGAAGCCCGCCATGCCAAAGACGAAGGCCTTGGTCAGGTGCTGAGCCACCATGCAGGCGGAGAAGGTCGCCACCTTGGCCAGCCGCCCCGCCTGGCGCTGCTTGATGAAGGCCGCCACCACCGGTCCGCTGGCGCCGACCAGGCTGGAGAGCAGGGTCGTCACCGCGCCGACGACCAGGGTGCCGACACGCCCCAGGGCGCGCCCGGGCAGCCCCGGCCCCCAGCAGGTGAAGAGCACGAAGGCGGCGATGCACAGCTCCAGCACCCCCGCCGGCAGCCGGATCAGCAGCCAGGCGGCCGCCAGGGCGCCGAGCGCCACCCCGGGCAGGAAGGCCAGCAGGGTGGCGCGATCGATATGGCGCCAGGTCATCACCGTGCGGCCGACGTTGGAGCCCAGCTGCACCATGCCGTGCACCGGAATCAGCGCCGCCGCGGGCATCACCTGGGCGAGCGCCATGATCATCAGTACCCCGCCCCCGGCGCCGACCGCCGCGGTGAATGCCGAGGTGAGCATCGAGAGCAGGATCAGCAGCAGGTTGAGCGAGGCGGCGAGCGGCGAGAGGCCGTCGAGCAGCACCATGGGATCCCCTTATCGTATGAGGGGCCCACTATAGCGAAGCTCACCCGGCTTCGCCGCCCGGCGCGGGAGCCCTCGGCGGGCTCAGGTCTCGGCCGTCATCGGCAGCCGGGCGATCAGCTCGCCCACCCGCTCGGTGACCGCGGCGATGGTCGCCTCGTCGTAGCGCCGCCCCTTGCGCTTCGTGAGGCCCTGCTCGTAGAGCCGCACGTGCTCGGTGGGCGCGACGTCGGCGTTAGCCAGGCAGTGCTCGGCGCAGTGCATCTGGCAGCCGTCGATGGCCACGATGGGGCGCCCCGAGCGGGCGGTACGCACCAGGCCCGGTACGCCGCCGCCCACGCCGGCGATGCAGGACATCTCGGCGTCTCGCCGGTGATCCAGTCGCAGGGCGACCTCGTTGGCGAGCTGGGCCACGTCGGAGCAGCCCGAGCAGGCGTAGATAAGGGGACGGGATCGGTTGGCGGTGCGGGACATGCGGCCTCCCAGGACGACGGCCGTCGCGTCAGTCGTCGTCGAGCATGAAGTCGCGCAGCGCGTGCTCGTCGAGCACGACCAGGCGCTGGCGATCGATGGAAATGACGCCCTCCTCGCGCAGCCTGGCCAGCAGGCGCGACAGGGTCTCCGGGGTCATGGCGAGCTGCGCGGCCAGCCAGCGCTTGGGGATGGTCAGGCGCACCACCTGCTGCCCCCGGTGATGGCCGGCGGGCAGCTGGCGGAGCAGATAGCTGACCAGCCGCGACATGGCGTCGCCCTGGGTAAGCAGGGCCAGGTCCTCGAGACGATCGGTGAGCTCGAGGGCCAGGCGGCTCATGAACTCCGCTCGGCACTCGGGGTCGCGATCGAGGATCTCGCGACAGCGCGTGGCAGGGAGCGCCAGCACCTGGGTACGTCGCAGCGCCTCGGCGCAGTAGAGATAGACCCCTTGTCCCGAGACCATGCTCAGCTCGCCCAGGGTGCCGCCGCGCTCGACGCAGCGGATGGTGGCCAGCCGGCCGTCGCGGCCGCTGCGCACCAGGCGCACCAGGCCGTTGATCACGATGTAGACCCGCCGGGCCGGGGCATCCTGGCGAAACAGCCACTCGCGGCTCGCCAGGGTGCGGACCCCGGCATCCTTGAGCAGCCCCTCGAGGGCCTCGTCGTCGAGGCCGCCGAGCCACGGCACCCCGCGCACCAGCTCGCGGAGGTGACGCGGCCGCAGCAGCAGATCAGTCGCGGAACTGGGCTCCTGGGCAGTATCCATAGGCATGGCCTTCCTCCACGGGCGTATCGGCATCGATGATCAGGTAGCCGTGGGCCTGGCTGGCGGCGCCGAGCATATGCGAGCCCTGGCCGCCGGCCAGCCGCGCCACGGGGGCGCCGGTGCGCCAGTCGAGCACCACCCGCAGCAGCTCGCGGCGGCCGCGGCTCGCGCGGCGCGTGAAGCCGGCGGCGACCGGGAAGCGCTCGAGTGGCGCGGGCGCGCGCCCCTGGCGTCCCTGCACGAAGGGCAGCGCCAGCAGCTGCCAGCCCACCAGCGAGGCCACCGGGTTGCCGGGCAGGCCGATCAGCGGCGTCCCGGCCTGAAGCGAGGCGCCTAGCCAGCCCAGGGCGAAGGGCTTGCCAGGCTTCATGGCCACGCCGTGGAAGTCGATGCCGCCGAGGCGCTCCAGCACCGGGCGCACGTGATCCTCCTCGCCCACCGAGACGCCGCCGGTGCAGAGCACCAGGTCGGCCGCGTCGCGGGCCTCGGCGAGCACGGCGGCCAGCGCCTCGGGGGTATCGAGCACCGGGCCGAGGTCGAGCACCTCGCAGCCCTGCTCGGCCAACAGGGCGCGCAGCATCGGGCCGCTGCTGTCGTAGACGGCGCCCGGCCGCCAGGCCTGGCCGGGGGCGATCAGCTCGTCGCCGGTGGTGACCAGGGCCACCCGCAGGCGCCGCTGCACCGTGACGGCGTCGAGGCCCTGGCTCGCCAGCAGGGCGATGGCCGCGGCGTCGAGCCGCGCCCCCGCCTCCAGCAGCGTCGCGCCGGCGCGGCTCTCCTCGCCGCGACGGCGGATGTTGGCCCCCGCGGCCAGCTCGCCCGCGACGTGCACCCGCCCTTCGGCGTCCAGGCACACCTTCTCCTGGGGCACCACGGCGTCGGCCCCCAGCGGCATCGGGGCGCCGGTGAAGATACGCGCGCAGCCGCCCTCGGGCAGGCGCGTCACGCCGGCCCCGGCCGGCACGCGCAGTCGCACCGGCAGGCCCTCGGGCGCGCCGGCCAGGTCGTCGAGGCGCAGCGCGTAGCCGTCCATGGCGCTGTTGTCGACGCCGGGCATGTCGAGGGTCGAGCGTGCCGGCTCGGCCAGCACCCGGCCCGCGGACGCCTCCAGCGATACGCGCTCGAGGCCGGCGATCGGCCGGGCGGCCTGGACCATGCGGATCCGGGCCTCGAAGAGGTCGAGCAGGCCGGGGGTGACGACGTCCGCGCAGCCGCAGTTCATGCCGTCGCTCCCTGCGTCGCGTCCTGGTCAGAGGTCGCCTGGCGGGAGGCGCAGGGCGCGACCTGGGGGCGCACCATGGCGACGAAGTTGCAGGGTCGAGTGCGCGCATCCAGCTGCTCGACCAGGATGTCGTCCCAGGCGGTGGCGCAGGCCTTGGGCGAGCCGGGCATGGCGAACACCAGGGTGCGGTCGATCAGCCCGGCCACGGCGCGGGACTGGATGGTCGAGGTGCCGATGGTGACCAGCGAGCGCTGGCGGAAGAGCTCGCCGTAGCCGTCGATGGCCTTGTCGAAGAGCGGCGCCAGGGCCTCGGGGGTAGTGTCGCGCGGCGTGAAGCCGGTGCCGCCGTTGACCAGGATGGCCTGGATGTCGTCGCGCACCACCCAGGCCGAGACCACGGCACGCAGGCGATAGACGTCGTCGGGCACGATCTGGCGCTCCGCCAGGCGGTGACCGGCGGCGGTCAGGCGCTCGGCGAGCAGGTCGCCGCTGCCGTCTTCCGCGAGGCCGCGGGTATCGGAGACGGTGAGCACGGCGATGCCCAGGGGCGCGAAGGGCGTATTGGCAGAAACATGGGACATGGGGATCCTCCTTGCCGAGAATGGTGAGCCGGCACTCACACGAGGGGAATGACGCGTATCAAGAAAGCGCGAGATCCCGCCACGCCTCGGCGGGCGGGCCCTCGCGCGGCCGGCGTCACTGCATCAGGGCGCTGCCGCCGTCGTCGTCGAGGGAGAGGCCCTCGACGCCGATCTCGGCCTCCAGCGCCAGCAGGTAGTGGCGCAGGGCGCGGCGCGTGGCCTGCTCGCGCAGGCTGTGGCGGACCCGCTCGGCCACCTGCTCGAAGGGCAGCGCGCGCCCCTCCTGGCGCTCGTCGATGCTGACGACGTGCCAGCCATAGCGCGAGGCCAGCGGCCGCTCGTGGAGCCCCACGGGCAGGTGCTGCAGGGCCCGGTCGAGTTCGGCGACGGTCTGGCCGGGCGCGAGCCAGCCCAGCTCGCCGCCCGCGTCCTTCGAGGGACAGGCGGAGTGGCGCTGGGCGAACTCGGTGAAGCGCTCGGGCGCGGCCGCCAGCTCGCGGATCAGCTTCTCCCCCTGGCGATAGCCGGCGTCGCGCGCCTCAGCATCGTCCGGCGCCGCGGGCAGCAGGATATGGCGCACCTTGAGGCGGGTCGGCTCGCTGAAGCGCTCGGGGTGGGCGGCGTGGAAGCGCCGGCAGTCGGCCTCCGCGGGCTCGGGCACGTCGAGTTCGCGCTCGAGCAGCGCGGCGATGGCGTCATCGGCCTCGTCGATCTCCTCGCCAGCGGCCTCGGCCAGGCCCAGGGCCTCGGCCCGCTGGCGCAGCAGCTCGCGCACCACCAGCGCCCGGGCCGCCTGGAGCTGGGCGGTGCCGGCGCTGTCGGCGGGGTGGTACTGCATCTCCTCGGCGATAGCGGCCTCGGCGATGACGGCCTCGCCGACCCGGATCGGGGGCGGGCTGGCGCCCCCGGGAATCATCTCGATATCGATCTTCTGCATGACTAAATCCTTGAATCCTTGGTGCACATGCGCCGGTTCTCGAAGGCGCCGGGGGCAGGCCGAAGAGGGGGTCCTATGCCAGGGATGGCATCGGAAGCGCCCAGGGAGGGGTTCACAGCGCCCCCGGAGGGCCGGCCCCGCTCGTAGGCCTGTCGCCGGCAAAGCCCGGCCCCGCGTCTGCTGAGCCTCAGCCCCGCTTGCGCACCAGCTGGTAGCGGCGGGTCACGTAGCCGAAGGGCACGCTCCACACGTGCACCAGGCGCGAGAACGGGAACAGCAGGATGATGGTCAGGCCGATGAAGATATGGATCTTGTAGATCCAGGAGACCTCGGCCATGTAGTCCGCCGCCCCGCCGCTGAAGAAGACGATGGACTGCGCCCAGCTGGAGAGCGTCAGCATCATCGCGCCGTCCAGGTGACCCAGGGAGAAGATCACGGTGATCAGGCCCAGCGCCGCCTGGAAGACGATCAGCCCGAGGATCACTGTATCCATGGTGCTGGAGGAGGCCTTCACCCGCGGGTTGGTCAGGCGACGGTAGAAGAGCATGGCACCGCCCACCACGCAGAGGACCCCGGCGATGCCGCCCACCACGATCGCCAGCAGCTGCTTGGTGCCGGCGTGCAGGAAGGGCGCATAGACCCAGTGCGGCGTCAGCATGCCGAACAGGTGGCCGAAGAAGATCACCAGGATGCCGATATGGAAGAGGTTGCTGGCCAGGCGCATGTTCTTGGACGAGAGCATCTGGCTGGAGCCGGTCTTCCAGGTGTACTGGCCGTGGTCGTAGCGCAGCAGGCTGCCGACCAGGAACACCGTGCCGGCCAGGTAGGGGTAGTAGCCATAGATGAGGTGTTGCAGGTATTCGCCAATCATGACGGTTCTCCTTTAGCGTTCGGTCGGGCCGCGGTCGGCCGGGCCACTGCCGGGCATGATCCTGACGGGGTCGCTGGGCACGGCCTGCTTGCGCTCGGCGAGGCGGCGGCCCTCGGCGGACTGCAGGGCGCAGTCCTGGTCGGAGGCGGCGGAGAAGCGCACCGCCTCCTCTTCCCAGACCTCGTCCAGCGCCTCGGGGGTGTCGTCGGGCGCCTCCTCCTTAACGCTGTCTCGGTGGGCGTCGACATCACCCTCGGCGCCGATCAGCGCCAGCAGCGCCAGCGGCACCAGGGCGTGGTCGGCGTCGCGCTCCTCGAGGCGCGCGACGAGCAGCGCCAGGATGTGGCGAATCTCGCCGAGCCAACGGCCGATGTCGGCCTCCGGTCGGGTCGAGAGGTACTCCAGGAACAGCGGCAGGTAATCGGGCAGCTCCCGGGCATCGAGCTCGAAGCCCGCGGCGCGATACTCGGCCAGCAGGTCGACCATCGCCTGGCCGCGGTCGCGGGACTCGCCGTGGACGTGCTCGAAGAGCAGCAGCGAGGTGCTGCGCCCCTTGTCGAACAGCGCCACGTACTCGGCCTGCAGCTCCAGCAGGTCGGCCTCGGCCAGCCGCTGGCACCAGTCCATCAGGGCGGTGCGCAGCGCGGCCGGCAGCCGGCGCTCGGCGTCGATCAGCTCGATCATCTCGCCGGCGGCACCCTGCAGGGCCTCGCCGGGGTAGTCGAGCAGCCGGGCCAGCACGCGCAGACTCAGCATCTCCGGCTCCGTCGCGGGGTGTTGGATCGCGGCCTCAGTCATGACGCACCTCCTCGGCATGCGGATCATAGGTTTCCACCGACTTGACCAGGGTGGTGGTGGTCTTGCGCCCGCCGAACAGGCTCTCGCTGCTGTCGCCGTGGCAGCCGTCGCCGAAGCTGAAGCCGCAGCCGCCGCGCTCGGGGAAGGCCTCGGTGGCCATCTCGCGGTGGCTGGTCGGGATCACGAAGCGATCCTCGTAGTTGGCGATGGCGAGGTAGCGATACATCTCCTCAACCTGGGCCTCGGTCAGCTCGACCTCGTCGAGCACCTCGGTGGAGGTCTCGCCCTCCACGTGCTTGCCGCGCATGTAGAGGCGCATCGCCATCAGGCGCTTGAGGGCCAGCACCACCGGGGCCTCCTCGCCGGCGGTGAGCAGGTTGGCGAGGTACTTCACCGGGATGCGCAGCGACTCGATCTTCGGCAGCACGCCGTCGTACTCGACCTGGCCGGCCTCGGCGGCGGACTGGATCGGCGACAGCGGCGGCACGTACCAGACCATCGGCAGGGTGCGGTACTCCGGGTGCAGCGGCAGCGCCAGGCCCCAGTCCATGGCCAGCTTGTAGACCGGCGAGGCCTGGGCGGCGGCGATCACGTTGTCGGTGATGCCGTCTTGCTTGGCCTGGGCGATCACCTCGGGGTCGTGGGGGTCGAGGAAGATCTCGCGCTGGCGGTGGTAGAGGTCACGCTCGTCGGGGGAGCTCGCCACCTCCTCGATGCGATCGGCGTCATAGAGCAGCACGCCGAGGTAGCGGATGCGCCCCACGCAGGTCTCGGAGCAGATGGTGGGCTGGCCGGCCTCGATGCGCGGGTAGCAGAAGATGCACTTCTCGGACTTCCCGGTCTTCCAGTTGTAGTAGATCTTCTTGTAGGGACAGCCGGAGATGCACATCCGCCAGCCGCGGCACTGGTCCTGGTCGATCAGCACGATGCCGTCCTCTTCGCGCTTGTAGATCGCGCCGCTGGGGCAGGACGCCACGCAGGTCGGGTTCAGGCAGTGCTCGCACAGCCGCGGCAGGTACATCATGAAGGTGTTCTCGAACTGCCCGTAGATGTCGGCCTGGATCTTCTCGAAGTTGGCGTCGCGACGCCGCTTGGCGAACTCGGTGCCGAGGATCTCCTCCCAGTTCGGGCCCCACTCGATCTTGTTCATGCGCTGGCCGGAGATCAGCGAGCGCGGCCGCGCGGTGGGCTGGTGCTCGCCCTGCTTGGCGGTGTGCAGATGCTGGTAGTCGAAGGTGAACGGCTCGTAGTAGTCGTCGATCTCCGGCAGGTCGGGGTTGGCGAAGATGTTCGCCAGCACCCGCCACTTGCCGCCGATGCGCGGCTCGATGTGGCCATCCTTGCGGCGCAGCCAGCCGCCCTTCCACTTCTGCTGGTTTTCCCACTCCTTGGGATAGCCGATGCCGGGCTTGGTCTCGACGTTGTTGAACCAGGCGTACTCGACGCCCTCGCGGCTGGTCCAGACGTTCTTGCAGGTCACCGAGCAGGTGTGGCAGCCGATGCACTTGTCGAGGTTCAGGACCATGCCTACCTGGGAACGAATCTTCATTTCACGGCCTCCTGCTCGTAGTCGTTGCCTTCGCCATCCAGCCAGTCGATCTTCTTCATCTTGCGCACGATGACGAACTCGTCGCGGTTGGAGCCGACGGTGCCGTAGTAGTTGAAGCTGTAGGAAAGCTGGGCGTAGCCGCCGATCATGTGGGTCGGCTTCGGGCAGACCCGGGTCACCGAGTTGTGGATGCCGCCGCGGGTGCCGCTGATCTCGCTGCCCGGCATGTTCAGGATCCGCTCCTGGGCGTGGTACATCATCGCCATGCCGTTCTTGACCCGCTGGCTGACCACGGCGCGGGCGGCGATGGCACCGTTGGCGTTGTAGAGCTCGATCCAGTCGTTGTCCTCGACGCCGATGGCTTTCGCATCATCCTCGGAGAGCCAGACGATGGGACCGCCCCGGGACAGGGTCTGCATCAGCAGGTTGTCGGAGTAGGTGGAGTGGATGCCCCACTTCTGGTGCGGGGTGATCCAGTTCAGCGCGATCTCCGGATTGCCGTTGCCCTTGTCGTCGGCCAGGCTGACCGCCGCCTTGGTGTCGATGGGCGGCCGGTAGACCAGCAGGCTCTCGCCGAAGGCGCGCATCCAAGGGTGATCCTGGTAGAACTGCTGGCGACCGCTGACGGTGCGCCACGGGATCAGCTCGTGGACGTTGGTGTAGCCGGCGTTGTAGGAGACGTGCTCATCCTCGAGGCCCGACCAGGTGGGGCTGGAGATGATCTTGCGCGGCTGGGCCACCACGTCGCGGAAGCGGATCTTCTCCTCCTCCTTGGGCTCGGCGAGGTGGGTGTGGTCGAGCCCGGTGATCTTGGAGAGCGCGTCCCAGGCCTTCACCGACACCTGGCCGTTGGTCTCCGGCGCCAGGGTCAGGATCATCTCGGCGGCGTCGATGGCCGACTCGATCCGCGGGCGGCCCTTGGCCGGCCCCTCGGTCTTGACGTGATTGAGCTTGCCGAGCAGGTCCACCTCCTTCTCGGTCTTCCAGCTGATGCCCTTGCCGCCGTTGCCCAGGTTGTCGAGCAGCGGGCCCGCGGAGGTGAAGCGCTCATAGGTCTCGGGGTAGTTGCGCTTGACCTCGATCAGCGCCGGCATGGTCTTGCCGGGGACCGGCTCGCACTCGCCCTTCTTCCAGTCGCGCACCTCGACCTGGGCCAACTCGGCGGGGGAGTCGTGCTGGTGCGGCAGGGTGACCAGGTCGGTCTCCTCGCCCAGGTGCCCCACGCAGGCCTTGGAGAAGGCCTTGGCGATGCCCTTGTAGATCTCCCAGTCGCTGCGCGACTCCCACGCCGGGTCCGTCGCCGCGGTCAGCGGGTGGATGAAGGGGTGCATGTCGGAGGTGTTGAGGTCGTCCTTCTCGTACCAGGTCGCCGTGGGCAGCACGATGTCCGAGTAGAGGCAGGTGGTGGACATGCGGAAGTCCAGGGTCACCAGCAGGTCGAGCTTGCCCTCGGGCGCCTCGTCATGCCACTTGACCTCCTCGGGCTTCTGGCCGCCGAACTCGCCCAGGTCCTTGCCCTGGATGCCGTGGCGGGTGCCGAGCAGGTACTTGAGCATGTACTCGTGGCCCTTGCCGGAGCTGCCCAGCAGGTTGGAGCGCCAGATGAACATGTTGCGCGGGAAGTTCTGGGGGTTATCCGGGTCCTCGGCGGCGAAGGCCAGCTGGCCGCTCTTCAGCTGATCCACGGCGTAGTCGGCGGTGCTCATGCCGGCGGCTCTGGCGGACTCGGCCAGGCGCAGCGGGTTGGTGCCGAGCTGTGGCGCGGAGGGCAGCCAGCCCATGCGCTCGGAGCGCACGTTGAAGTCGATCAGGCTACCGGGATAGTCCTCGGCCTTGGCCAGCGGCGAGAGGATCTCCTTGATCTCGAGCTTCTCGTAGCGCCACTGGCTAGAGTGGTTGTAGAAGAAGGAGGTGGAGTTCATGTGGCGCGGCGGGCGCTGCCAGTCCAGCCCGAAGGCCAGCGGCAGCCAGCCGGTCTGCGGGCGCAGCTTCTCCTGGCCCACGTAATGGGCCCAACCGCCGCCGCTCTGGCCGATGCAGCCGCACATGACCAGCATGTTGATCAGGCCGCGGTAGTTCATGTCCATGTGGTACCAGTGGTTCATGCCGGCACCGACGATGATCATGCTGCGTCCGCGGGTCTTGTCGGCGTTGTCGGCGAACTCACGGGCGATGCGGGTCGCCTGCTCGGCCGACACGCCGGTGATCTTCTCCTGCCAGGCCGGGGTGTAGGGCTTGATCTGGTCATAGGAGGTCGCGCCGTCGTCTTCCCCGAAGCCGCGGTCGATACCGTAGTTGGCACACATCAGGTCGAACACGGTCACCGCCAGCGCCTCGGAGCCGTCGGCCTTCTTCAGGCGCTTGACCGGCAGGCTGTGGAACAGCAGCTCGTCGCTGGCGCCGCCGCTCTTGACGTGGTCGAAGTGCTCGTGGGCGATGCCGCCGAAGTAGGGGAAGGCGACCTTCGCCACCTCGTCGTGGTGCTCGGCCAGAGTCAGCAGCGGCGCGATCTCGGCGCCCTCGGCGTCCAGCGGCTCGAGGTTCCACTTGCCCGTTTCGTCCCCGGTCTCGCCCCAGCGGAAGCCGATGGAGCCGCGCGGCACCACCAGCTGGTCGCGGGTCTCGTCCCAGGCGACGGTCTTCCACTCGGGGTTGTTGCCCTGGCCCAGGCTCGCCTCGAAGTCGCTGGCGCGCATCTGGCGGCCCGGCGCGTAGCTGCCGTCCTCGCGGGCCTCGAGCTCGACCAGGAAGGGCATGTCGCTGTAGCGGCGCACGTAGTCGGTGAAGTAGGCGCTGGGCTTGTCGAGGTGGAACTCCTTGAGGATGACGTGGCCCATGGCCATCGCCAGGGCCGCGTCGGTGCCCTGCTTGGCGGAGAGCCACTCGTCGGTGAGCTTGGAGACCTCGGCGTAGTCCGGGGTGACCGACACGGTCTTGGTGCCCTTGTAGCGCACCTCGGTGAAGAAGTGGGCGTCCGGGGTGCGGGTCTGGGGCACGTTGGAGCCCCAGGCGATGATGTAGCCGGAGTTGTACCAGTCGGCGGATTCCGGCACGTCGGTCTGCTCGCCCCAGGTCATCGGCGAGGCCGGCGGCAGGTCGCAGTACCAGTCGTAGAAACTCATGCAGACGCCGCCGATCAGCGACAGGTAGCGGCTGCCCGCGGCGTAGCTGACCATCGACATGGCGGGGATCGGCGAGAAGCCGATGATGCGGTCCGGGCCGTACTGCTTGGCGGTGTAGACGTTGGAGGCGGCGATCAGCTCGTTGAGCTCGTCCCAGTCGGCGCGCACAAAGCCGCCCATGCCGCGGGCGCGCTTGTACTGCTTGGTCCTGGCCGGATCCTCGACGATGGAGGCCCAGGCATCGACCGGGTCGCCCTTCTCGGCGAGCGCCTCGCGCCACAGCGCGATCAGCGGCTTGCGCACCAGCGGGTGCTTGAGGCGGTTGGCGCTGTAGATATACCAGGAGTAGCTGGCGCCCCGCGGGCAGCCTCGCGGCTCGTGGTTGGGCAGGTCGGGCCGAGTGCGCGGGTAGTCGGTCTGCTGGGTCTCCCAGGTGACCAGGCCGTTCTTGACGTAGATCTTCCAGCTGCACGACCCGGTGCAGTTCACCCCGTGGGTGGAGCGCACGACCTTGTCGTGCTGCCAGCGCTGACGGTAGCCGTCCTCCCACTCGCGTGACTCCTGACGGAGTTCGCCATGCTCGTTGGCGAAGGGCTCACGGGCCTTGCGGAAGAAGTTCAGCCGATCGATGAAGTGACTCATGGTCGCTCTCCAGGCTCCTCGAAAAGATGCGTGACCGCTCCGGGTCACCCCTCCTGCACCGCCGCCT
Source organism: Halomonas sp. B23F22_3 (assembly GCF_043496965.1). Taxonomy (NCBI): domain Bacteria; kingdom Pseudomonadati; phylum Pseudomonadota; class Gammaproteobacteria; order Oceanospirillales; family Halomonadaceae; genus Halomonas; species Halomonas sp. B23F22_3. The sequence continues at coordinate 467,405 of NZ_JBIEKG010000003.1, read as the reverse complement.
TGCGTCGCTCGCGGCCAGGGTCGTTGGAGCCGATTCTGGGTGATCGTCACGCCGATTACTGCCCGGTTACCTCCATATACATCGCCACTACCCCCAAGGGGATAGGCGTCGCCGAGGGAGGGGTTAGGCCGGTGGTGTCACGCCGCCCGAGGGCGCTGTCGCGCATGGTCGACGAGCATCACCAGCATGCAGACGACCAGGGCGGCGTAGAGGAACATGAAGCCGGCGGTGGAGAGCCCCAGCCACTCGCTGCCGAGCACGAAGACCGGCGGCAGCAGGGCGGCGAAGAGCCCGCCCAATGTCAGCGCCAGCCCCCCCACCAGGGCCATGTCGCCGCCGTGGTCGCGATGGATCAGGCGCATCAGGCTGCCCTGCCCGACCCCCATGGCCACGCCCATGGGCACCAGCAGGCCGAGGAACCCCCACAGCGGCGCCGCGTAGTGCCAGTTCAGCGGGCCGTGGGTGCCCTCGATGCGGAGTTCGAAGGGCGGATAGGAGAGCAGGAAGAGGCAGACCAGCACGAAGGCGCAGATCCACCAGCGCAGGCTGCGAAAGTCGCAATGGTCGGCCAGCCAGCCGCCGAGCACCTGGCCCGCCCCGACGGCCAGGGTGAACGGGATCGCGCGCAGCGCCGCGCCCTGCAGCGAGAGCTCGAAGCGCGCCGCCAGGTGGCCGGGCAGCCACAGCGCCAGGGCCAGGAAGGCGCCGAAGAAGAAGGCATAGGGGAGGGCCAGGCGCCACGGCGACCAGTCGGCGAGCCGCCGGGCGAGGCGAGCGATGCGCACCCGTCGCGAGGGACGGGACGGACGCGCCTCGTCGTCGCCCAGGGGGTCACGCACGGGCGGAAGCGGGTCACGATCCTCGGCGAAGAGCCACAGCAGCCCGGCGACCAGCAGCACCGGCAGCAGGTAGAGCAGCGGCGCCGTCCGCCAGCCGTAGGCCTGGCTGATCAGCGGCAGCAGCAGGTAGCCGAGCCCCGCCCCGACCATGCCGGCGGCGTAGAGTCCCAGCGCCAGGCCGGCATGCCGGGCCGGCCCGAGCTCCGCCACGTAGACGAGCCCGGCGGCCAGCGCCCCGGCCCCGAGCCCCAGGCCGAGGCCCGCCAGCAGGAACTCCGCATAGTGCTGGGCGTGGCCGATCCACCACAGGAAGGGGCAGATCAGCAGCAGGCAGCCGAGCATGACGCGGCGCCCGCCGTGGCGTCGGGCCAGCCTCGCCATGGGCAGGCTCGCCAGGGCGCCGGCGAGCATCGGCGTGGAGAGCAGCACGGCGAAGGCGACCCCGCCCAGGGCCAGGTCGCGGCGCAGCTCCACGCCGAGCACGGCGAACAGCGTCCAGCAGGCAAATACCAGGGCGAAGGCCAGCGGCGAGAGCGCGACCACCACCAGCGCGCGGTAGCCCGGCGGCGCCTCGCCCCCGCCGCGCGGCGAGGCGCGGCGGGGGCGCGAGGATGACGGGAGATCGCAGGGCATGGGCCGACGCTCGAGAAGGGTTACCCGAAAGTCTCGGGAGCCGGGGGGAGGACGTCAAAGAGGCAATCGGGGTACGCCTTTGAGGGAGCGGCACCTACCTACTAGGGTATAGTGGCATTCGACACCCCTCGTTCGTCCGGCTGGAGACCCCGATGAAGCTGCTGCAGCGCTCCCTGGTGGCCCGCATCAGCGCCTCGCTGCTGGCGATCAGCGCCATGGCGCTGATCAGCATCGTGGTGACCATGATGGTGGCCAACAGCAGCCGCGGCGACGCCGCCGCCATCAACGTGGCCGGCTCGCTGCGCATGAACACCTACCAGATCGTCGCGGCCCTGCAGCGTTACGAACGCGAGCCGACGCTGGCGCATCGCGAGCGAGTCCAGGCGCTGAGCGAGCGCTTCCACGAACGGCTGGCCAGCCCCCGGCTGACCGCGGCGCTGCCCGAGGCCGAGGACCACCCCCTGGCCGAGCAGTACCGGCGGCTGCAGACACGCTGGCAAGAGGCGCTCGCGCCCCAGGTGATCCGCGCCATCGCCGGCGGCGGGGTGGAGGTCGACACCCTTCGCCAGGCCCTCGACGGCCTGGTGGGCGACATCGATCAGATGGTCACCCGGCTCGAGCAGAACAGCGAGGCCAAGATCCGCCTGCTCAGCGCCCTGCAGATCCTCTTTTTGGTGCTGACCGCGGTGGTGGTGGCGATCGCCCTCTACGACATCCGCCACAACCTGGTGGGCCCGCTGCACCAGCTGGTGGTGCAGGCCCGGGAGGCGGGACGCCGCAATTTCGGCCATCGCACCCGGCTCTCGGGCAGCGACGAGCTGGCGCTGCTCGGCACCACCCTGAACACCATGGCTGCGGAGCTCGGCGAGAGCTACGCGGAGCTCGAGGCACGGGTCTCGCGCAAGAAGCAGGAGCTGGCGCGCAGCAATGAGGCCATGCAGATCCTCCACGACGGCAGCCGGGAGCTCTACGGCGGGGGCAACGACCTCTGCGCCAGCGCCGCCCCCATGCTGCGCCGCCTCGAGACGCTGCTCGGCATCGGGCCCATCGGCCTGTCGTTGAACGACCCCTTCGACCAGCGCGAGGTGTCGATCCTCGCGACCCACTCGCCCAGCCGGCCGACCTACTGCCGCAACCACGACTGCCACGCCTGCCTGATCGACCCCCAGCCCCTGGAGCTCTCCGAGGACGGGGGCTCGGAGTGCCTGATGCTGCCGGTGAGCATCGGCGAGACCCTGCTCGGCACCCTGGAGGTCTGGTACCCCAGCGCCTCGCCGCTCAGCGCCAGCACCCGCCGGCTGCTCAACACCCTCACCGACCAGCTGGCCACGGCGGTCTACCTGCAGCGGCGCATCGAGGAGGAGCAGCAGGTGACGCTGATGAACGAGCGCACCATCATCGCCCGTGAGCTCCACGACTCCCTGGCCCAGTCGCTCTCCTACCTGAAGATGCAGGTGGCGCGCCTGGAGCGCATGCAGGCCAAGGAGATGCCCCGGGAGACCCAGGCGCCGGTGTTCGACGAGCTGCGCACCGGGCTCGACAGCGCCTATCGCCAGCTGCGCGAGTTGCTTACCACCTTCCGGCTGCGCCTGGAGGGCCCGGGGCTCGCGAGCGCCCTGCGCCAGACCACCGAGGAGTTCAGCGAGCGCCTGGGCTTCACGGTGGAGCTCTACGTCGACGTGCCGCCGCACCTGCTCAACCCCAACGAGGAGATCCACGTGCTTCAGGTGGTGCGCGAGGCGCTGGCCAACGTGCACAAGCATGCCCGGGCCCACTGGGCGGCGGTGACGGTGCGCTTCGCCGAGGCCCGCCTCGAGGTGATGATCGAGGATGACGGCATCGGCCTCGAGACCCAGGACTCGCCGCCCATGCACTACGGCCTGGTGATCATGCGCGACCGGGCCGATACCCTGGGCGGCGACTTCCGGGTGCGCAACCGCGACGCCGGCGGTACCCTCGTGGCCATCGCCTTCACTCCGCAGACGGCCCGACTGATCGCCCAGCAGCCCGCCGAGCCGCCCGAAAGCCTTCAACCCGTGAACAGGGACCCTGCCGGATGACCCGAAACGCCCACGACCCCGCCACCCTCCTGATCATCGACGACCACCCGCTGCTGCGCCGCGGGGTGACCCAGCTGCTCGAGCTGGAGGACGACCTGTCGCTCGCCGGCGAGACCGGCGAGCCGGAAGAGGGCGTCCGCCTGGCCGGCGAGCTGGACCCGGACCTGGTGCTGCTGGACCTCAACATGCCGGGGATGGACGGCCTCGAGACCCTCAAGCGGCTGCGCCAGGAGGGCTTCGCCGGGCGCATCGTGATGTTCACCGTCTCCGACCACGAGGAAGACGTGGTCGCCGCCCTGCGCGCCGGCGCCGACGGCTACCTGCTCAAGGACATGGACCCGGACGACATGATCCGCCAGCTGCGCCAGGCGGCGCTGGGCCGCATGGTGATCAGCGAGCGCCTCACCGCCCTGCTGGCCGAGGCGCTGCGCAGCCAGCGCAGCCAGCCGGCCACCCCGGATATCCACAGCCTGACCCAGCGCGAACGGGAGATCCTGCGCGAGCTGGCCGCGGGCCTCTCCAACAAGCTGATCGCCCGCCAGCTCGACATCACCGAGGGCACGGTGAAGGTCCACGTCAAGCACCTGCTCAAGAAGCTCAACCTGCGCTCCCGAGTGGAGGCCGCGGTGTGGGCCGTGCAGGAGGGTGTGGACAAGTAGCCGGGCGGGGCTCCGTGTGGATACCTCCAAATAGCCCCGTCGCCCGCCTCCGGTCCCACGCCGTCCGGGGAGCGGCGCTAAGCCCCTGATATGGCTGGCAAGACCCCGCTTATCCCTCTACCCCTCAAGGGGTATCCCGCTGTTTTAGCGGACTTTTTGGGCCGTTTCGCCGGCTGTCTCCCGGGCGTATCTTGCGTGGCAAAGCCCCTGGCTTGATGCCGGTCAACCGCCATCGCGCGAGGGGCGCCACCGAGAGACCGCGAGGGGGAACCACCATGACCAGAGAGAGTGCCGACTCCACCCGCTGGGAGGGCCAGCGCCAGCCGCTCCCGCCCGGCGGCCGTCGTAACGCCGACATCGAAGACTGGGACGTCGAGAACGAGGAGTTCTGGAGGACGCAGGGCAAGAAGATCGCCAGCCGCAACCTCTGGATCTCCATCCCGAGCCTGCTGATGGGCTTCGCCGTCTGGCTGATGTGGGGCATGATCACCACCCAGATGCGCAACCTCGGCTTCCCGTTCACGGTGGACCAGCTGTTCACCCTGACCGCCATCGCCGGCCTCGCCGGCGCCACCCTGCGCATCCCGGCCTCGTTCATGATCCGCATCGCCGGCGGGCGCAACACCATCTTCCTGACCACCGCCCTGCTGATGATTCCGGCACTCGGCACCGGCATCGCCTTGATGAACCCGGGCACGCCCTTCTGGGTCTTCCAGGCCCTGGCGCTGCTCTCGGGCATCGGCGGCGGCAACTTCGCCAACTCGATGAGCAACATCTCGAGCTTCTTCCCCAAGAAGCAGCAGGGCTACGCCCTGGGCATGAACGCCGGGCTGGGCAACTTCGGCGTCACCACCATGCAGATCCTGATCCCGCTGGTGATGACCGTGGGCCTCTTCGGCGCCCTGGGTGGCGAGCCGATGGAACTGCAGAAGGCCAGCGGCACCCTGATCGGCCGCATCGAGGCGGGCACCGACACCTGGATCCAGAATGCCGGCTTCATCTGGCTGGTCTTCCTGATCCCGCTGGCCTTCGCCGGCTGGTTCGGCATGAACAACATCCGCGCCATCACGCCCCACCCCGGTTCTCCCGTGCAGGCCTTCGGCAAGATCCTCGGCCTCTACGGCGTGGGCCTCCTGACCTCGATCGTCGGCGTGGTCGCCCTGGGCTGGCTCAACATGTGGCTCGCCCTGCCGCTGACCATCGCCCTGACCCTGGGGCTGCTGCGCCTGATTCCCGGCGACATCAAGCCGAACATCCAGAAGCAGTTCGCCATCTTCTCCAACAAGCACACCTGGGCGATGACGGTGCTCTACATCGCCACCTTCGGCTCCTTCATCGGCTTCTCCGCCGCCCTGCCGCTCTCCATCAGCGTGATCTTCGGCAACATGATGGAAGTCGCCGCCGACGGCACCATCACCCGCGTGGCCAATCCCGATGCGCCCAGCGCCCTGACCTGGGCCTGGATGGGCCCCTTCGTCGGCGCGCTGATCCGCCCGGTGGGCGGCTGGATCTCCGACAAGGTGGGCGGCGCCATCGTCACCCAGGCGATCTCCGTGGTGATGGTCCTGGCCTCGGCGGCGGTGGGCTACGTGATGATGCTCGCCTACAACGCCACCGATCCCAACCAGTACTTCTGGATGTTCCTCGTGCTGTTCATCGTGCTGTTCGCCGCCAGCGGCATCGGCAACGGCTCCACCTTCCGCAGCATCGGCTTCATCTTCGACCTGCAGCAGAAGGGCCCGGTACTCGGCTGGACCTCCGCCGTGGCCGCCTACGGCGCCTTTATCGCCCCGCGGGTGATGGGCGAGCAGATCAAGGCCGGCACCCCGGAGATGGCCATGTACGGCTTCGCGGTCTTCTACGCCCTCTGCCTGGTCGTCAACTGGTGGTTCTACCTGCGCCCCGGCGCCTACGTGAAGAACCCCTGAGCCCGCAAGCGGATGGGGCGCCGAAAGGCGCCCTACTCCCAAAGGGATAGGCCTGGAATATCAAGGGGTAGCGGAGCGGCAGGCTTGACGCACGTCAATATCTCCCGCCCCCCGCCTGCCAGTCTGGAACGCGACCATTCATGCACGCCGAAGGAGGCACGACATGAAACACCTCGAGGGGGTGACCCGGCCCCAGCAGATCCGGGCGCTGTCACTCAGTACCCTGGCGTTCACCACCTGCTTCGCGGTGTGGACGATCTTTTCCATCATCGGCATCAAGATCAAGCAGGACCTCGGCCTCAACGAGACCCAGTTCGGCATCCTGGTGGCCACGCCGATCCTCACCGGCTCGATCAGCCGCATCTTCCTCGGCATCTGGACCGAGCAGTTCGGCGGCCGGCGCGTCTTCAGCCTGTTGATGCTGGTCACCGCGGCCTGCGTCTTCCTGCTCTCCTATGTCGAGTCCTACGCGATGTTCCTGGTCGCGGCCCTCGGCGTGGGCCTGGCCGGCGGCTCGTTCATCGTCGGCATCGCCTACACCTCCTACTGGTTCGAGAAGGAGCGCCAGGGCACGGCGCTGGGCATCTTCGGCGCCGGCAATGCCGGGGCGGCGGTGACCAACTTCGCCGCGCCCTTCCTGCTGCTGGCGCTGGGCTGGGAGCAGACCGCGGTGGTCTATGCCATCGTGCTGAGCGTGGTGGCCGTGGGCTTCTGGGTGTTCTCCAAGGAGGATCCGCTGACCCGCTCCCGGCGCGGCCAGGGCGGCAAGGCCACCTCCGCCCGGGAACAGCTGGCCCCGCTCAAGCACCTGCAAGTGTGGCGCTTCGCCCTCTACTACTTCTTCGTCTTCGGCGCCTTCGTCGCCCTGGCCTCCTACCTGCCGCGCTACTACGTGGGGGCCTACGACGTCAGCATCGCCGTGGCCGGCTCGCTGGCCGCCCTCTACACCCTGCCGGCCAGCGTCTTCCGGGCGCTCGGCGGCTGGATGTCCGACCGCTACGGCGCGCGCTCGATCATGTACCTGACCTTCATCGCCTCGCTGGTCTGCCTGTTCCTGCTCGCCTATCCCGAGACCCACTACGTGGTGGAGGGCAAGGAGGGCCAGATCGCCTTCTCGCTCGCCATGCCGCTGTGGGGCGTGGTGGTGCTGACCGTGCTGCTGGGCTTCTTCATGTCGCTGGGCAAGGCCGCGGTCTACAAGCACATCCCGGTCTACTACCCGGAGAACGTCGGCTCGGTGGGCGGCCTGGTCGGCATGATCGGCGGCCTGGGCGGCTTCTTCCTGCCCATCCTGTTCGGCGCTGTGCTCGACCTCACCGGGGTCTGGACCAGCTCCTACATGGTGCTCTTCGTGCTGGTGGCGATCTCGCTGGTGTGGATGCACGGCGCGATCCGGCGCATGGAGCGCGCCCGGGTGCCGGAGCTCGGCGAGGAGCGCTATCGCTACCTGCCGGAGCTTCAGGAGCCGGCGGCCCGCTATGCCGCGGGCAAGGAAGCCGCTGGACGAGACGCCACCGGCGACGCCGCGCCGTCACGCCCGGGTCGGCAGGCCGAGGCCTGATCCGCTCCGCCCATTCAGGAACGCCACCTCAGGAATGCCGCCCACGGGCGGCATTCGCGTTTACGGGCGCGGACTTGATCCAGGTTAGGGAAGGCCGCCGCGCCCCGCGCTATAGTGGCATATGAAATACATCAATTGACCGACGGCCGGCTGCGAGGTGCTCCCCATGTCTTCCACCCACTCCCTGGCGCACGACCCGGACTTCCGCCACGACAAGGCCGCCCGCGGGCGCGGCGCCGCCATCGTCGTTTACCTGCTGTTCCTGGGCAGCGTGCTGGCCGTGGTCACCGCGCCGATCGGCGTGCTGATCGCCCACCTCAAGCGGCGCGACGCCGCGCCCTGGGTGCAGAGTCACCTGCAGTTCCAGATCCGCACCTTCTGGCTGGGCATGCTGTGCGGGGGGGGCTTCGTCGCCGCCTGGCAGCTGCTGGGGCTGATCGGCGCCCCCGCGGTGGCGCCCTGGGCGCTGGGCTACGTCTACTTCACCGCCTGCCTGATCTGGATGGTGGCGCGCTGCGGCGTGGGCATCAGCCGACTGACCGCCAACGAGCCGGTGCGCGACCCGAGAAGCCTGGCCTTCGGCGGCGCCCGGGTGACCCTGGCGGACGCATGAGCGAGCGCGCCCTGTCCCGCGAGCTGCCCAACCCCGGCTGGGGACCGCTCTCGGCGCTGCCCGGCAACCCGCTGATGTGGGTGCTGATCCTGAGCGAGATGCTGGTGTTCAGCGCCTTCTTCGCGCTCTATGCCGCGGAGCGGGTCGGCGCGACGGCGCTGTTCGACGCCTCCCAGCGCGGGCTCGACCCGCTGGTCGGCGGGCTCAACACCCTGGTGCTGCTGACCAGCGGGCTCTGCGTGGCCCTTGCCGTGGATGCGGTGAGCACCGAGCGGATTCGCCGCGCCCGACAGTGGCTGGGGGCCTCCATGGCGCTGGGCGTGCTGTTCGGCGTCATCAAGGGGATCGAATATGCCGGCAAGTTCGCCGCCGGGATCACCCCGGAGACCAACGCCTTCTTCGGCTTCTACTACGGGCTCACCGCCTTCCACTTCGCCCACGTGCTGTTCGGCCTGGCGCTGCTGGCCCTGGTGACCTGGCGCACCTCCCCCGAGAACGTGGAGACCGCCGCGGCCTTCTGGCACATGGTCGACCTGATCTGGATCCTGCTCTATCCGCTGCTCTACCTGTTGAGGTGACCATGACCGCCCTGCCCGGCACCCGCCGCCTGCTCGCGACCTGGGCCACGCTGATGGCCCTGACGCTGCTCTCGATGCTCTCGGCGCGGCTAGACCAGGGCAGCTGGCAGGCGCTGCCACTGTGGTCGGCGGGGCTAGTGATCGCCGCCACCGGCTTCAAGGCGCAGCGGCTGCTGATGGTCTACCTCAACCTGCGCGCCGCCACGCCGGCCTGGAAGGGCACCTTCGTGGGCCTGGTGGTGCTGACGCTGACACTGATCGCCGGCGGCTACCTGGTCGCGCGCTTTACCTGACACTCACTGCCCGCAATGCCGAAGGGCCTGCATCCGCAGGCCCTTCGGCGTCGTGTGGTTCTGGATCGTGAGGGGTGGCTAGCGACGCTGCGGGTGCTCGGGCGGCGGCGTCGCCCTTGCCCAGCCCTCCAGGGACCGGCCCAGGCGCAATAATCCGTAGACCGCGAAGGGCACGACCAGCATCAGCGCCACGCCCCAGTCGCGGGTGTTGATCAGCCAGGCGAGCGGCAGCACCACCGCCACGGCGACCAGGCACCAGGTCGCCACGGCGAGGATCAGTCGGGTACGGATGGTCATGGCGCGTTTCCTCGGCGATGGTTCGACGGACAATAGGCTCAGGTGGCGATGATCTGGCGATAGATGCCCGGCAGCGCCAGGGAGAGGTGCTCGGGGCGCTGCACGATGGCGTAGCCGCCGCGACCGAACAGGTGCGGGATGTAGCGGCCCGCCTCGCGGTCGATGGTCACGCCGAACACCCGCACCTCCTGGCGGCGCGCCTCGAGCACCGCCTTGCGGGTGTCCTCGATGCCGTAGCGCCCCTCGTAGTAGTCGTTGTCGTTGGGCTTGCCGTCGGTGAGCAGCAGCAGCAGCCGGTGGCGGTTGGGCCGCTCGGCGAGCTGGCCCGCCAGATGGCGGATGGCCGGCCCCATGCGAGTGTAGGAGCCGGGCTTGAGCGCGGCGATGCGCCGCGAGACCCGCTCGCCCATGGGCTCGTCGAAGTCCTTCAGGGTGTTGACCCACACCTTGTGGCGCCGCTGGGAGGTGAAGCTGTGGATGGCGTAGTCGTCGCCGCAGCCGGAAAGGCCGTGGCCCAGCACCAGCAGTGCCTCCTTGGCCACGTCCAGCACCCGGCGATCCTCCAGCCAGGCCTCGGTGGAGAGCGAGACGTCGACCAGGATCGACACCGCGAGATCCCGGGCCTGGGTGCGGCTGTCCACGTAGAGCCGGTCGCTGGACTCGCCGGTGGCCGCCAGGTCGCAGCGGGCGCGGATCACCGCGTCCATGTCGAGCTCGCTGCCGTCCAGCTGGCCGCGCAGCAGCTCGCGCCGCGGGCGCAGGGCCTCGAACTCGCGGCGCACCCGGCGGATGCGCCGGCGGGTGGTCTCGTCCGGCGTCCAGTCCTCGCCCTCCTCCTCCTGCACGCCGCTGAGTACCACGCAGTGATCGGGCAGGTAGGCCTGGCGGCGGTGGTTCCACTCGGGATAGGTGTGGCGCCCCGCCAGCCGGCCGCCGCTGGCCTCGTCCGGGGCCAGGTCGAGGTCGAGCTTGAGCGTCGAGGCCGCCCGCTTGCGGTTGGGGGTGAGCACGATCTCGTCGATCTGGTCGGCGGCCTGTCTCGCCTCCTCCTCTTCCTCGTCGTCGACGTGGCGATTGAGGTTCACCATCTCGGCCCAGGAGAGCATCTTCTCCATGTTGTTGAGCATCAGCGGGTCGTCGCGGTCGGCCTGGTCCTGCTCGCGGCGGTCGGCCTTGCGCTTGCCCTGGTCGTCCTCGGGGGAGGCGCCGGCGCCGGCCGGCGCTTCGTCGTCGTCCGGCGTGGCCTCGCGGGCCTCGTCGCGTGTGCCCAGGGTGATGGCCTGGCCCCAGAGCGGCACCGGCAGCAGCGGACGGTAGCCGCGCGGGGCGCGGAAGTCGTCCAGGGGCCGGTCCGGCTCGCGAATGGCCCGCTGCATGGCGAGGGCCCACGCCTGCTCGGGGTCGGGCGCGCCCAGCTCCGCGCGCAGGGCGGCCTCCAGGGCGGCCTCCATGGGCGGCAGGCGCCTGCGCTGTGGGCGGATGGCCAGCAGCTCGCCGCTCAGCCGCACGTAGCGCTCCGTCAGCCCCGGGAAGCGCGCCAGTGCCGCCCGCACGGTACGCCGCGCCTCGCGCAGGCGTTGGAGATCGGCCTGCAGCGGGTCCGCGGCCGGCGTCAGCGGCCGGGCCTCGGCCAGGAAGGCGGTGAGCCAAAGGTAGAGGTCGCGGTTGAGGGACGCCTCGGGAAACAGCGCCAGGCGCGGCGGCAGCAGCAGGTGCTCCTCGTCGCGGCGGGCCTGGTCGAGGTCCTCCTCGTCGAGGCCCAGGCGCTGGCGCAGGCTCAGCCGGTGCGCCGAGGCGCGCCGGGCGATGGCGGCCACCTCGACCCCCGCCTCGCCGCCGCCGGCGCGGAAGAAGACGCCGAGCATGGGGCGCAGGCTCTCGAGGGTCACCGCCGCCTCGGGATGGTCGGGGTAGCTGGCTGCGCCGGACGCCCAGCGGTGCCAGAAGCGGCCGACGGTCTCCTCGACCTCAAGAAAGTCCAGCATCCATAGCCTCCTGATGTACGTGTCGAGCCGGTGTGACGTAGCGCTGATGGGCCGCCGGGGCTTTCCCGGCGGCAGGCCCCGACGTGTCGGACCATCGAGGAGGCGCTGTAAACCCTTCCCTGGGCGCTACATTTGCCATCCCTGGCAAATGACCTCCTCTTCGACCTGCCCCCGGCGCCCCTGTCCGGAGAGCCGTATCCGCCAGATTCCTCGGCACCCAACCGGCGTCGTCTCAGCCGAACGTGGCCTGAATGGCTTCCATCAGCCCCTCCTGGACGTCCACGTCATCCGAGAGCGGCTCCACCAGGGTGGCGCGGGCGGCCTCGAGGATCGGCATGCCGGCGCCGATCAGGGTCGCGCAGTAGACCAGCAGCCGGGTGGAGACGCCCTCCTCCAGGTCCTGGCCCTTCATGGCGCGCAGGCTCGCCGCCAGGTTGACCAGCGCCGCGCAGCGATCGGGGGCGAGGCCGCTCTCGCGGGCGACGATGTCGCGCTCCACCGCCGGCGGAGGGAAGTCGAAGGACATCGCCACGAAGCGCTGGCGGGTGCTCGGCTTGAGCGACTTGAGGATATGCTGGTAGCCCGGGTTGTAGGAGACCACCAGCATGAAGTCGTCCGGCGCCTCGAGCAGCTCGCCGGTGCGCTCCAGCGGCAGCAGGCGGCGGTCGTCGGTGAGCGGGTGCAGTACCACGGTGACGTCCTTGCGCGCCTCCACCACCTCGTCGAGGTAGCAGATGCCGCCCTCGCGCACCGCGCGGGTCAGCGGCCCATCGACCCAGCGAGTCTCGCCGCCCTGCAGCAGGTAGCGGCCGGTGAGGTCGGCGGCGGTCAGGTCGTCGTGGCAGGAGACGGTGTAGAGTGGCTTGCCGAGCTTGGCCGCCATGTGGCTGACGAAACGGGTCTTGCCGCAGCCGGTCGGCCCCTTGAGCAGCATGGGCAGGCGCTGCTGGAAGGCCTGGTCGAACAGGGCACACTCATTGCCGACGCTCTGGTAGTAGGGCATCGCCTGCTCGTCGGCGTGGGTGGCCACGGTGGAAAGGGGCATGGGGGTCACTCCCGTCAGGATGAGCGGACGAGGGCCCCGTCCGGGGCCCTCGGGTGGTCAGGCGCGCTCGGGGCCTGCGGTCAGCTGGGTGCCACCGGCCGGCACCTGCTCGCGGGCAGGGCCGAAGAAGGCGTAGATCAGCATCACCGCCCCCACGGCCACCGCGATACCGGCGCCCAGGCGCATCAGGTAGAAGAGGCCGAGCTGGTCCTGCACCTCCATGTAGTTCATGCCCAGCACGCGCTGCAGGTGGGTCTGGACGACACCGGCGAAGGTCAGGGTGAAGGTCATGAAGCACATGGCACCGGTCATGATCCAGAAGCCCCACATGTTCAGCACCTGGTTATAGGGCTGCACGCGGCGCAGCTGCGGCATGGCGAAGGTGATCACGCCGAGGATCAGCATCACGTAGGCGCCGTAGAAGGCCAGGTGGCCATGGGCGGCGGTGACCTGGGTGCCGTGGCTGTAGTAGTTGATCCAGTGCAGGGTGTGCATGAAGCCCCACACGCCGGCGCCGAAGAAGGCCACGGTCGGGCAGCCCAGGGCCCACAGCATGGCGGCCTTGTTGGGGTGGTTACGGCTGCCCTTCCAGAACATGGTGAAGGCGAACACCACCATGGCGAAGAAGGGGATCACCTCCAGGGTGGAGAAGATGCTGCCGATGGGCTGCCAGTAGCTCGGCGCGCCGATCCAGTAGTAGTGGTGGCCGGTGCCCAGCAGGCCCGAGAACAGCGACAGGCCGACGATGACGTAGAGCCACTTCTCGATCACCTCGCGGTCGACGCCGGTCATCTTGATCAGCAGGTAGCCCAGCAGCGAGGCCATGATCAGCTCCCAGACGCCCTCGACCCAGAGGTGCACCACCCACCACCAGTAGAGCTTGTCCACGGCGAGGTTGGAGGGGTTGTAGAAGGCGAACAGCCAGAACACCGCGGCCAGCCACAGGCCCAGCATCAGCACCAGGTTGATCGCGGTCTTGCGGCCCTTGGCCAGCGTCATGCTGGTGTTGAACAGGAACATCAGAAACGAGATGGTGATCAGCACCTTGACCCAGAACGGCTGCTCCAGGAACTCGCGCCCCTCGTGGATCCCGAACTGGTAGCCGACCAGCGCGGCCGCGCCGGCGAAGGCGAAGATCGCCAGCTGGATGTAGGCGATGGTCGGGCTGTGGATCTCCCGCTCGGCCTCTTCCGGCATCAGGTAGTAGGTGCAGCCCATGAAGCCGAGCAGCAGCCAGACGATCAGCAGGTTGGTATGGCTGACGCGCATGATATTGAAGGGCATCAGCTCGGCCATGAAGTTGGGCCAGGCGTAGACGGTGGCGGCCAGCAGCCCGAAGACCACCTGCAGCGCGAAGAGCGCCATGGCCACCATGAAGAAGGGCAGCGCCACCCTCTGGGTTTCGTATTTCATTGGTCTCGTTCTCCTCGATTGATCCGCGATCCGCGATCCGCGGTCCGGCGTCCCGGCGGTCCTGCGGCTCAGCCAGCGGGCGTCGGCGGCCAGTCCTGGGCGTCGATGCCGTCGGTCCACTCCAGGAAGTCGATCAGCGCCTGCATCTCCTCCTCGCTGAAGTCGTAGGCGGGCATCTGGCGGCGTCCCTCGGCCCCCAGCGGCTGCGCGCGGATCCAGGCGGCGAGGCCCGCGCGGGCCGCGTCGGGGTTCTCGTGACCGCCGTAGCGCTCCCAGACGTTGCCCAGCTCCGGCGCGAAGTAGGCACCCTCGCCCATGATGCTGTGGCAGTTGATGCACATGTTCTTTTCCCACACTTCCTTGCCGTGCTTGACGGACTCGGTGAGCCCTTCGCTGTCGGTGGACGTGTTGACCATGTACCAGTGGCTGTGGGCCGTCAGCGCGGCAAACAGCAGAAAGAAGAACAGCGACCCGCCGTAGAAGATGTTGCGGGCCGCCGACTTGGTGAGACCGTCGGCCATGGACCATACCCCCCTTGCTCGTGTGGCAGTGCCCTCGCCTCTCACGGCAAGCGGCCCTGCGCCCCTCTTAAGATGTATAGCAGATACATGTTAAGGGTAGCAGCAGGGCACGCCGGGTGGCCTTGACGTCGATCAATTTTCTGAAAGAGGCGGGCGACGGCTGCGTAGCCGCCGCCCGGGAGGAGCTCAGTGGCCGAGGATCTGGCCGAGGAAGAGCTTGGTGCGCTCGGAGTGCGGATGGTTGAAGAAGGTCTCGGGGGGCGCCTCTTCGATGATCTGGCCCTGGTCCATGAAGATCACCCGGTCGGCCACGGTCTTGGCGAAGCCCATCTCGTGGGTCACGCAGAGCATGGTCATGCCGTCCTGGGCCAGCTCGACCATCACGTCGAGCACCTCCTTGATCATCTCGGGGTCGAGCGCCGAGGTCGGCTCATCGAAGAGCATCACCTCCGGCTGCATGCACAGCGCCCGGGCGATGGCCACGCGCTGCTGCTGGCCGCCGGAGAGCTGGCCCGGGTACTTGCGGGCCTGGTCGGCGATCTGCACCCGTTCGAGGATCTCCAGCGCCGTGCGCTCGGCCTCGGCACGCGGCTTCTTTTGCACCCAGGTCTGGGAGATGCAGCAGTTGTCCAGCACGCTCAGGTGGGGGAAGAGGTTGAAGTGCTGGAACACCATGCCGACGTTACGGCGGATCTGCTCGATGCGCTTCACGTCGCGGGTCATCGGCAGGCCGTTGACCACGATGCGCCCCTCCTGGTGCTCCTCGAGGTGGTTGATGCAGCGGATCAGCGTCGACTTGCCCGACCCCGAGGGGCCACAGATGACGATGCGCTCGCCCTGGGCGACCGTCAGGTCGATGTCACGCAGCACGTGGAAGTCGCCGTACCACTTGTTGAGCCCGGTGATCTCGACCATGGGCGCGTCGGCCCGGGCAGCATTTGCCTGATTCATGAGAAAGTCCCGTTGATGATGGTCAGTTCCGATGGCCGGTGTGCAGGCGTCGTTCGATGTACTGGCTGTAGCGCGACATGCTGAAGCAGAACACCCAGAACACCAGGGCCGCGAAGACGTAGCCCTCGGTGGCGAAGCCCAGCCAGTTGCTGTCGGTGAGCCCCGCGCGGATGATCGCCAGCAGGTCGAAGAGCCCGATGATCAGCACCAGCGAGGTGTCCTTGAACAGCGCGATGAAGGTGTTGACGATGCCGGGGATGACCAGCTTGAGTGCCTGGGGCAGCACGATCAGCGCCATGCGCTGCCAGTAGCCCATGCCCAGCGCCTTGGCGGCCTCCTCCTGGCCGCGGGGAATCGCCTGGAGCCCGCCGCGCACCACCTCGGCCATGTAGGCGCTCCAGAACAGCATGATGCCCACCAGCGCCCGCAGCAGCTTGTCGAACTCCACCTGGGCGGGCACGAACAGCGGCAGCATCACCGAGGCCATGAACAGCACGGTGATCAGCGGCACGCCGCGCCAGAACTCGATGAACACCACGCAGAAGCCCCGCACCAGCGGCATCTGCGAGCGTCGCCCCAGCGCCAGCACCACGCCGATGGGCAGCGAGCCGACGATCCCCACGACGGCGATGGTCAGGGTCAGCATCACCCCGCCCCAGTCGCGGGTCGGCACGGCCGGAAGGCCGAAGTGGCCGCCCGCCAGCAGCAGGAAGGCGAGCAGCGGGAAGCCCACCAGGGCGAATGCCCCCACCCAGCGCTTGGCGGGCAGGCGCGGGATGGCGAGCCAGGCGATCAGCGCCGCCAGCAGGGCGAAGACCAGGTTCACCCGCCAGCGTTCGGCCTCGGGATAGAAGCCGTAGACGATCGACTCGAAGCGCGCGCTGATGAAGACCCAGCAGGCCCCCTCGCCGCTGCACGCCTCTCGGGAGTCACCGAGCCAGTCGGCCTGGAACACCGCCCACTGAAGCGCGGGCCACAGCAGCATGGCCAGCAGGGTCACGGTAACCAGGGTCACCACCCCGTTGAGCCGGGTATTGAAGAGGTTGGCGTGCAGCCAGCCGAGCGGGCCGCGGCGCAGGTCGGGGGGACGGCGCTCGGCGACCATCTCGGTCGCGGTCGTGGTCTGGACCATCTCAGCGCTCCTTGAGCAGCGTGCGCGCGTTGTAGAGGTTCATCAGCGCGGACACCAGCAGGTTGATCAGCAGGTAGACGGCCATGGTCATGGCGACGATCTCGATCGCCTGGCCGGTCTGGTTCAGGGCCGTGCCGGAGAACACCGCCACCAGGTCCGGGTAGCCGATCGCCGTGGCCAGCGAGGAGTTCTTGATCAGGTTGAGGTGCTGGCTGGTGAGCTGCGGCACGATCACCCGCATCGCCTGGGGAATCACCACCTTGCGCAGGATGACGCCGCCCGGCAGGCTCAGCGCCTTGGCCGCCTCGACCTGGCCCTGGGGCACCGACTGGATCCCCGAGCGCACGATCTCGGCGATGAAGGAGGCGGTGTAGATGGAGAGCGCCAGCCACAGCGCCATCAGCTCGGGCAGGATCGTCACGCCGCCCTGGAAGTTGAAGCCGGCAAGCGACGGGATGGACCAGTCGAGCGGCATGCCCGTGGCGACGAAGGTGAGCGCCGGCAGGCCGACGAGGATCAGCGCGCCGAGCTTGAAGACCGGCAGCGCCTGGCCGGTGCGCGCCTGGCGCTGCCGGGCGTAGCGCACCAGCAGGGCGGTGGCGATCACCGCGACCAGCAGCGCCCAGGGAGTCGCGGCGAAGCCCGGCAGCGGCTGGGGGGCGGGCAGCACCACGCCGCGCACGTTGAGAAAGATCGCCTCGAACAGCGAGTGGCTGTTGCGGGGGCTCGGCAGGGCCTGCAGGACGGCGAAGTACCAGAACAGGATCTGCACCAGCAGCGGGATGTTGCGGAAGATCTCGACGTAGGCGGTGGCCAGCCGGGCCAGCAGCCAGTTGGGCGAGAGCCGGGCGATGCCCACGGCGAAGCCGATCAGGGTCGCCGCGACGATGCCCATGGCGGAGACCAGCAGGGTGTTGAGCAGCCCCACCACGAAGGTGCGGGCGTAGGTGCTGTCGCCGGAGTAGTCGATCAGGGTCTGGGGGATGGAGAAGCCGGCGCGGTCCTGGAGGAAGCCGAAGCCGGTGGTGATCCCCCGGGCCTCGAGATTGGCCAGGGTGTTCGACACCACCATGGCGATGAAGGCCCCCAGCGCCAGCAGCAGGATGCCCTGCACCAGCAGGGCGCGGAAGGTGGGGTCACGCCACAGCGGCCCCCGCTCCCGTGAAGAAGAACGCAGCATATCGAGCCTCGTGGACGTCAACGACACGGCATCACGCATGTCGCCATGCGTGATGCCCGTTCAGGGAACGTTCGGTGTCCGGGAGATCAGCGGACCGGCGGGGCGTAGAGGATGCCGCCCTCGTCCCACAGGGCGTTCACGCCGCGGCTGATCTGCATGGGCGACTGCTCGCCCACGGTGCCGGCGAAGACTTCCTCATAGTTGCCGACGTGGCTGATCAGCTGATAGGCCCAGTCGTTCTCGAGCCCCATCTGCTCGCCGTAGTCGCCGTCCACGCCCAGCAGGCGCGCCACCTGGGGGTTGGGCGGATCGGCCTTCATCGCGTCGACGTTGTCGCTGTTCACGCCGAGTTCCTCGGCGTTGACCATGGCGAAGATCGACCACTTGACGATGTCCAGCCACTGGTCGTCGCCCTGGCGCACCACGGGGCCGAGCGGCTCCTTGGAGATCAGCGTCTCGAGGATCTCGACGCTGTCCGGCTCGGGCAGCTGCAGGCGCAGGGCGCTGAGCTGCGAGGTATCGGAGGTCAGGATGTCACAGCGGCCGCTGGCGAAGCCCTGGGCGGTCTGGTCGGGGGTGTCGAAGGTGACGGTCTGGATGTCGATGCCGCGGGAGGGGAAGTAGTCGGCCAGGTTGAGCTCGTGGGTGGTGCCGGACTGGATGCAGATCGAGGCGCCGTCGAACTGCTCCGGGCTATCGATGCCCAGGTTCTTGGCCACCATGAAGCCCTGGCCGTCGTAGAAGGTGGTGGCGGTGAAGTTCAGCCCCAGGGAGTTGTCACGGGTCGCGGTCCAGGTGGTATTGCGCGAGAGGACGTCGATCTCGCCGGACTGCAGGGCGGTGAAGCGCTCCTTGGCGGTCAGCGGCGTGAAGGAGACCGCTTCGGGGTCGTCGAAGATCGCGGCGGCGATACCGCGGCAGGTCTCCACGTCCAGCCCCTGCCAGGTGCCGTCCTCGTCGGGGGAGGAGAAGCCCGAGAGGCCCACGTTGACGCCGCAGCGCAGTTCGCCGCGCTCCTTCACCTCTTCCAGGGTGGCCGCCGAGGCGGAGGAGACCATGCCGACGCAGAGGGCGGCGGCGGAGAGGGAGAGCAGTGTCTTGTTGTTGTACCGCATGAAATGACTCCGGGGTCTGATAAATCGAGTGCTGCCAATACAGCAGCCTCGAAACTACCAGACCCCGGAACGGCGTGACCAACTCACGATTAAACGCTTGTCTCAGCGCCGCAACACCTCAGGATTCGGTGATGTCCTCGATCCAGGTCAGGGCCGCGACGCCGCCGGGCAGGCCCAGGGTGGGAATGGCCAGCATGGCCACCTGCTTCAGGGCCTCGGCGGACTCGCCCTCCTCCAGGCCACGGCGCACGTGGGAGTGCACCGCCCCCTCGGAGCGCGCGCCCACGGCCAGCGCCAGCTTGATCAGTCGGCGCGTGCGTGCGTCCAGCGGGCCGGACTCGGCGCAGGCCCGACCGAGCTCGGCATAGGCCGACCAGACCTCGGGGTACTGCTCGGCCACTTGACCGGCACCGGCGGGGAGTTCCTGTTTCGACATGAGAGCATCCTTCTTCAGACGAGTGGCGGGGTCAGTATAGGTCAGCGCGCGCCTCGGTCTCACGCCAGCCAGGAGAGCGGGCTGTGAGTCACGGCCGCCCCCAGCATGTAGGCGAAGGTAGCCAGCGCGGCCAGCGCCGCGACGCCGCGCACCGCGGGGGTGCGGCCGCGCTTGATCGCCAGCGTGCCCAGTCCGATGTAGCCCAACAGCGCGATCAGCTTGGCGGCGAGCCAGGGCTGCTGGTGGGGCCAGGCGGAGAGCATCACCATCAGCGTCACGCCGAGACCCAGCAGGGCGGTGTCGATGAGGTGGGGAGCGATCTTCACCCAGCGCCGCTGCAGCAGCGGCGACTCGCGCACCGACCACCAGGCCCGCAGCAGGAAGAAGGCGAGGCTCAGGGCGGCGGCGGTGACGTGCAGGTGCTTGATCAGGGTGTAGTGTTCCACGGGGCGCGATGTCCTCGGCGTCGGTGTCGGGGCGGTTGTCCTATCCGTCCTTGCCGTCGGCCCGGGCCGACAGCAGCGGCCCCGTATAGTGGAACAGGAAGATCGCATAGGCCAGGCACCAGAAGATGATGCCCAGGTTGTAGGTCCAGTGGGTGATCTCGGGGACGAGCGCCAGCACCGGCGAGCGCAGCACGGCGGCGGCGAGCATCAGGCCGAGCGCCACGCCGATGCCCGGCAGGGTGCGGATGGGGCGCGCAGTATGGCCAAGCGAGACCCGCGACATCATCGCCAGCATCATGGTGCCCATGCCGCCGATGGTCATGGCGTGCACGGCCAGCTCCGCGCGGAACACGCCGAGCGCCGCCAGCGCCCACATCGCGAGGCCCACGGGAATGAAGGCGTAGCTGCCGTGCAGTCCCCAGAGCAGCGGCTCGGAGCCGCTGTGCTGGCCGCCCCAGCGCGCCAGGCGCAGGGCGTTGGCGAGCGCCGCCAGTCCCAGCAGGGTGGCGAAGAGCGCGCCCGGCAGCGCCACGCCGAGCACGGCGAGCCCCTGGGCCAGGACCACCGCCAGCACGCTCCCCAGGCTCGCGGCCTCCAGCGCCGGGATCGCCGGCCGGCGGGTGAGGCCCAGACGGTTGGCGGTGAACATGGCGATCACCCGGCCGCCCACCACCACCATCAGCAGGGTGATCAGCAGGACCGCCAGGTAGGCGGCCTGGCGGATCAGCTCGGCATCGCCGGTGAGCACCCCCAGGTGCATGGCCAGGTTGGCCAGGGTCAAGAGGCCCAGCGCCGGCAGGAAGATCAGGTTGCGCCAGCGCTTCGCGGCGATCACCAGGCGGGCCATGACGCCGGCCACCAGCGGCAGGAACGCCAGGTCGACCAGCATCGGCAGCCACTCCGGCAATCCCAGCGGGAAGGCCATCAGGGCCCGCCCGGCCAGCCACAGCGCGACCAGCGCCAGCAGCGGCCCGCCCCTGAGGCTCGGCAGCCCGGTCCAGTTCTGCACCGCGGTGAGCAGGAAGCCCGCCACCACCGCGGCGGCGAAGCCGAACAGCATCTCGTGCTGGTGCCAGAACATCAGCCCGCCGACCGGGCGCAGCAGGATGTCACCGTGCCAGAAGGCCAGCCACACGACCATCGCCGCCACGCTGTAGAGCGCGGCCAGCAGGAAGAAGGGGCGAAAGGCCAGCCTCGCCACCGGCAGGCGCGACAGCGAGGAGGGGCGGACGGAAGAGGATGAGGTCGATTGCATGGCGCCATACCCGACTAAAACGCTTGGTAATGGCCATTGTGACCCACGGCCCCGGCACCTTCCTTGACAGGCATCAAGAATGCTTCTTATGAGAAAAGCCATTCATTCCTGTCGCGAGCGAAGAGAGGCTGACCGCCGCCGGAGCGGAGCAACCGGAGTTGACTGGCGGCTCAATGAGGATTTGACCGGGCCGGCGTTCCGGCACCGCCGGTGGCCAGGATATCGAGCGCAGCAAGGAATGACGGCTTTTCGACTCAGTGGCTGGTGCCCTCCTCGTACCGCGTCTTGTTCCAGACGTTGTACTTGCCCGAGGGCCTGCTCATCGGGATGCGTTGCTCCTCCTCGAGGGTGACGGCGTCGTAGACGATCACCGCACCGTCCTCCTCCCACAGGCTCAGCAGCAGCTTCTCGCCGTCGCGGTCGAACTCCACGTGGGCGGCGGTCTTGCCCGGCTCGGGGGTCAGGGTCTCGACGATCTCGAGGCTCGCCTTGTCGATCACGTGCACCCGGTCGCGGTTCGGGCCGAAGAAGACGTCCACCCAGGCGTAGGGCGAGTTGGCGTGGCTGCGCATGAAGAAGCCGGGGCCGTCGGTCTCGAGGGTCTTGATCACCGTCCAGTCGGTCATGTCGATGATCGACACCGCCGCCCGGGTCAGGTGGGGCGTGGCCATGACGCGGCGCCCCTGGTGCTCCCAGGTGATGCCGGAGCCCAGGTGCGGCATGCCCTCCAGGGGCAGGTCGGCGACCTTCTCGCCGCTGTCCAGGTCGATCACCATGCCGCCCTGGCCGCCCCGGGAGGCGCCGATCACGTGGCGATAGGCCGGGTCGAAGAAGAAGTCGTCCAGGTAGTCCGGCACCGGGAGGCGGCGCACCCGGAAGGTGGGCGTGTCGTGACGGCGCCTCGGCTCGAGCGGGGTGGCCATGTGCCCGGTGGAGACCACCGGCTCGGTGGGCAGCGGCCAGGGAATCTCCCACACCTCCTCGAGGTCCTTGAGCGCGGCGATGAAGCTGCCCCGGGGCGGCGCGGCGTAGACAGCGCTGACCCGCGAGCTATCGCCATTCTCGCCGACCACCGGGTAGACCTTCATCAGGTCGAGGTTGTGGGCATCGAAGAGCACCAGGCTGTGGGGCAGGTAGTTGGCGGCCATGACGTAGCGGCCGTCGGCGGAGACGGCGATGTTGCGCATGTTGATGCCGGCGCGCACCTCGGCGACCACCTCGAGGTTGTAGAGGTCGACCTTGGTGATCCAGCCGTCCCGGGAGCCGAAGAAGACGTAGCGCCCGTCCGGGGTGTACTTGGGCCCGCCGTGCAGGGCGTAGCGGGTCGGGAAGCGGTGGATCCGCTCGAAGGTGTCGCCGTCGAGCACGCTGGCGTGATGGTCGCCGGTCTCCACCACCACGAAGAGGTTGAGCGGGTCGGCCTCGAAGCGCGGCGTGTCGGGCAGCGAGCCGTCCGGATGCGGGACCGACTGGCTGGCGAGGATCTCGTCGCGCCCCCAGGTGGGTGCCACCTCGGGTTCGCGGTAGAGCCACTCGGCGAGCGACGCGATCGCCGCGTCGTCGAGCCGTTCGCCGAAGCCGGGCATCTGGCTGGCCGCCCGGCCGTCACGGATCACCGTCTCGGCGGCCTCGGGCGTGAGCCTGGAGAGGTTGCCCGGCAGCAGCGCCGGGCCGATGCCGCCGAGGCGATCCTCGCCGTGGCAGGAGGCGCACTGGGCCCGGTAGAACGCCTCGGGGCCGTCGGCCAGTGCCGGCGAGAGGAGCGTCATCAGCGCGGCGCCGAGCAGGGTCGCGAGGCCGCGGGGGAGCGAGCGCACGGGCATCAGAGCGCCACCCGCCGGGGCACCAGCTCCAGCGTCTCGCCCTCGATGAAGGTGGCCTCGGCCGGGGTGGGCTGGGCCAGGGTCGAGGCCAGGCGCACCACCTCGCCCACCACGATCAGCGTCGGCGGCTGGAGCGCCTCGCGGGCGATGGTCTCGACCAGCTCGCCCAGGCAGGTGATCACCCGGCGCTGCTCGGGGGTGGTGCCGCGCTCCACCAGCGCCACGGGATGGCTCGCCGGCAGGCCGTGGTCCTGCAGCTGGCGGCTGATCAGCTCGGCATTGGCCAGGCCCATGTAGAACACCGCCGTGTGGTGGGGCACCGCCAGGGCGCTCCAGTCCAGGGCCAGCTCGCCGTCAGCCTTGCAGTGGCCGGTGACGAAGGTGACGCTCTGGGCGTGGTCGCGATGGGTCAGCGGGAAGCCGCCGTAGGCCGCGCAGCCCTGGGCGGAGGTGATGCCCGGCACCACCCGGAAGTCGATGCCGTGCTCGATCAGCACCTCGGCCTCCTCGCCGCCGCGCCCGAAGATGTAGGGGTCGCCGCCCTTGAGCCGCACCACCCGGCGGCCCTCCTCGGCCAGGCGCACCAGCAGCGCATTGGTCTCGTCCTGGGTCAAGGCGTGGCAGCGCGACGCCTTGCCGACGTAGAAGCGCCGGGCCCGTGGGTTGGCCAGGGCCAGCACCTCCCTGGAGACCAGGCGATCGAAGACCAGGCAGTCGGCCTGCTCGAGCAGCGACAGGGCGCGCAGGGTCAGAAGCCCGGGATCGCCCGGGCCGGCGCCGACGATGGCCACCTCGCCGGGCGCCATGGGCGCCTCGGCGAGGTCATAGGAAACGCGACGTGACGGCATGGGGATCTCCTCGCCTTACGGGATTTCGATGGCCTGGATGGGAGCAAAGGGGGCGCCGACGCGCCGCTCGGCCGCCTCGGCGACCCCGATCTCGCGGTTGGCCAGGTAGCAGCCGGGATCCTCCTCCCAGGGGTCGCCGGTGACCTTCCAGGCCCGCACCCGGGTGTTGCCGTTGCAGATCGGCAGGAAGCGGCAATCGGCGCAGCGCCCCTTGAGCGGCCGTGGCCGCTGGCGAAAGCCGATCATCAGCGGGTCCCGGGTATCGCGCCAGATCGCGGAGAAGGGCATCTCGCGGACGTTGCCCAGGGTGTGGTCCCACCAGAAGGTATCGGGGTGGACGTTGCCCAGGTTGTCGATGTTGGCGATGTGCTCGCCCGAGGCGTTGCCGCCCCAGTCGATGAGCTGTCGCTCCAGGGCCTCGGCCCGCTCGGGTAAGTGCTCGCGGGCCCACATCAGCAGGAAGGGGCCGTCGGCGTCGTTGTTGCCGGTGACGTACTCGCGCCGGATGCCGCGTGCGAGCTCGGCTCGGCAGTGGTCGAACAGCCGGGTCATGGCGTCGCGGGTCATGCGGTACCAGGCGTCCTGCTTGCTGTGGCGCCGGCCGCGCCCGCCGTAGTTGAGGTGCGAGAGGTAGAACTTGTCGACGTCGTGCTCGTCGATCAGCGCCAGGATGTCGTCGAGCTGCTCGACGTTCTCGCGGGTCAGGGTGAAGCGCAGCCCCACCTTGATGCCGCGCGCCTTGCACAGCTTCACCGCGTGCATCGACTCGCGAAAGGCGCCCTGGCGCTGGCGGATGGCGTCGTGGGTGGCCTCCAGGCCGTCGATGCTGATGCCCACGTAGTCGTAGCCAACGTCGGCGATGGCGTCGATATTTTCCTCGGTGATCAGGGTGCCGTTGGTGGAGAGCCCGGTATAGAGGCCGAGCTCGCGCGCCCGGCGCGACAGCTCGAAGATGTCGGGGCGCATCAGCGGCTCGCCCCCGGAGAGGATCAGCGCCGGCACCCGGAAGGCCTTGAGGTCGTCGAGCACCGCGTGGGCCTCGGCGGTCGAGAGTTCGCCGGCGAAGTCGATGTCCGCCGAGGTGGTGTAGCAGTGCTTGCAGGTCAGGTTGCAGCGGCGGATCAGGTTCCAGATCACCACCGGCCCGGGCGGCTTGCGGGCCCCTGCGCGCGGCGCCTGTCCCGGCGCCGCCGGTTCCATCAGGCTCTGGATGTAGCGGGTGACGCGAAACATGGCGTTCTCCTGCCGTCGTTAGGCGAGCGGGGCGCGGCGCGCCAGGCGCAGCCCGGTCTTCTTGAGGATGCGCGAGCTGTAGAGGATGCGGTGGTCGCGGCAGGCCTCGCCGAGGCGGGCGCGCAGCGCCTCGGCCTGGCGTTCGACCTCCTCACGGCTGCGCCCGTGGAGCATGGCGAAGAGGTTGTAGGGCCAGTGGGGCCGATGCCGTGGGCGGCGATAGCAGTGGCTGACGCCCTCGATGGCGGCCACCTCGCGGCCCAGCCGCTCGACCTCGGCGTCGTCGACGTCCCAGACGGTCATGCCGTTGGCCACGTAGCCCAGGCGATAGTGGTTGGGCACCGCGGCGACGCGCCGGATCACCCCGCGCGCCTCCATCGCCCGCATGCGCGCGAGCACCTCCTCGCCCTCGAGGCCCACCTCGCGGCCCACCGCGCCCCAGGGATCGGGCACCAGCGGCAGCCCGGCCTGGGTGGCCAGCACGATGGCGCGGTCGTGGGCGTCGAGGCCCCGTTCGTCGGGACCGGTGGCATCGCGAATCGAGCCCCGGCTAGACCGGCAGATGGAGACGGACATGGAACTCCTCCTCCTTGGGCATGTTGTAGACCGGCAGGCCGGTGGCCGCCTCGATGGCCGTGATCACCTGGTCGATGCGCGCCGGGGTCTCGGTGGCCAGCACGAACCACATGTTGAGCGCGTGCTCGCGCCGGTAGTTATGGGCCACCTCCGGGAAGGCGTTGACCGCCTCGACGACCCGCTCGTAGTCGGGCTCCGGCACCGCGAGCGCCGCCAGGGTCAGGCCGCCGCCCAGCCGCTCGGCGTGGTACATGGGGCCGAAGCGGCTGAGCATGCCGCTCTCGCGCAGGCGCTCCAGCCGGTAGAGCAGGTCGCCCTCGGCGATGCCCAGCGCCTCGGCGACGACCGCATAGGGACGCGCCACCAGCGGCAGGCCCTCCTGCAGGCGATTGATCAGGCGGCGATCCACGGCGTCCAGCTCGGCCAGGCTCATGCGTCCTCCTCCCGGGCATAGCGGGCGCCGCACTGGCGGTAGGCGCGGGTGCTGAACAGCGCCCGGTGGGGGATCCCCTCGAGGCCGAGCCGCGCGACGATCGCCGCGAGCTCCTCGAGCACCCGCTCGCGGCGCGCGCCGTGGATCATGCAGAAGAGGTTGTAGGGCCAGTCGGGCCGCCGTCGCGGGCGCCGGTAGCAGAGCGTCACGGCGGTCTCACGGGCCAGCCGCCGCCCCACCAGGGTGACCCGCTCGTCCGGCACGTCCCACACCACCATGGCGTTGGCCCCAAGGCCCAGGTGGCGATGGCGCACCACCAGGCCGAAGCGCTTGATCAGCCCCTCGGCCTGCCAGCGACTGACGCAGGCCATCGCCTCCTCCTCGGCGAGGCCGGCCTGCTCGGCCAGGGTCTGCCAGGGCCGCGACGTGAGCGGCAGGCCCTGCTCGAGCAGCGCGCGCAGGCGACGATGGGCCGCCGGCTCATCAAACGAGCGGGCGGCCTCGAGGGAGAGCGGGGTCGCGGGTCTCATAGGCGCTCCAGTTCGGCCCAGGGAATGGGAAACGCCAGATCGATATGGAAGCTCTCCAGCATCGGCAGGCGCAGGATCGGCACGCCCAGGCGCGCCTCGAGGGCATCGAGACGCGCGTCGAGCGCGGATGCGTCGGGGGCGGTCATCACGAACCAGAGGTTGTAGTCGTGCTCCCTTGCGTAGTTGTGGTTGACGCCGGGGGCGGCGTTGATGAGCTCTGCGAAGGCATCGCGCTCGGCCTCGGGCACCGCCACGGCGGCCAGCAGGCTGGCGCCGGCGCGGGCATGGTCGAAGACCGGCCCCACGCGGCTCAGCACGCCCCGTGCCTGCAGGCGCTCCAGGCGCGTGATCACCTCGTCCTCGGCGGCGCCCAGGCGCTCGGCGATCCGCGCGAAGGGTCGGGAACAGACCGGCAGGCCGCGCTGGTAGCTGTCGATCAGGCGGCGGTCCAGCGCATCGAGGTCCTGCACCTGTCCATGTGGGGGTCGGCAATGCATCGGCACAGCTCACTCAGGGCGGGGAAGGCGGGCGGGCCCCCGAGGGCCCGCCGCCGTGTCCCGCTCGGTTCAGTAGATGTCGTGCTGGGTGTTGATGACGTTGAACTTGCCGGTCGGGGTGACCAGGCGCTCGTCCTTGATCACCTTCTTCAGCTCGCGAGTCTCGTCATCCACGACCACCAGCGCGGAAGTCTTGTCCGAGGTGTTCCAGACCGAGAACCACACCTCGTCGCCGGCCTGGTTGTACTCGGGCTGGACGACGCGCTTGGGCCCCTCGCCCACGTCGGCCCACTCGGCGATGGGCAACACCTCATAGCCGGCCTCCAGGTCGTTGACATCGAAGACCGCCACGCTCTGGCTGATCGCCTCGCCCGGGTTCAGCGCGGTGTCGACGTAGAGGTTGTCGGACTCGGGGTGGGTCTTGATGAACAGCGAGCCGCCGCCCTGGCCGTCGAGGGTGCGCACGACCTGCCAGGCGTTGTCGGGATGGCCCTCGGGGTCGGTGCCGATCAGCTGGATGGTGGCATCGCCGAGGTGGCTGGTGGCCCACACAGGACCGAACTCGGGATCGACGAAGTTGGCGCCGCGCCCCGGATGGGGAATCTTGCCCACGTCGACGATCGCCTCGAGCTCACGCTCCTGGGCGTCGATCACCACGATCTGGTTGGACTCGTTGGCCGCGGTGAGGAAGTAGCGACCCGAGGCGTCCCAGCCGCCGTCATGCAGGAAGCGCGAGGTCTCGATCTCCACCGTGGAGAGCGCCTCGAGGTTCTCGTAGTTGACCAGCTGGACCTTGCCGGTCTCCTTGACGTTGACGATGAACTCGGGGTGCTGGTGGGAGGCCACGATGGCCGCGACCCGCGGCTCGGGATGGAACTCCTGGGTGTCCACGGTCATCCCGCGGGTGCTGACGATCTTCTTCGGCTCCAGGGTCTCGCCGTCCATGATCACGTACTGGGGCGGCCAGTAGGCGCCGGCGATGGCGAACTTGTCCTCGTAGCCCTCGTACTTGGAGGTCTCGACCGAGCGGGCCTCCATGCCGACCTTGATGGTGGCGACGATCGACGGCTCCTCCATCCACAGGTCGATCATGTCCACCTTGGCGTCGCGGCCGATCACGAACAGATAGCGACCGGAGGCGGAGAGGCGCGAGATGTGCACCGCGTAGCCGGTGTCGAGGATCTTGACGATCTCCTTGCTGCCCCCGTCGATCAGCGCGACCTGACCGGCGTCACGCAGGGTGACCGAGAAGAGGTTCTCGAGCTCCAGGTCATTCATCTGCTCGGTGGGGCGGTCCTCGGGGGCCACCTTCACCTCCCAGGTATCGCGCATCTCGGGCATGCCGAACTCCGGCGGCACCGGCGGCTCGTGCATGATGTACTTGGCCATCATCTCGACTTCCTCCTCGGTGAGATCCCCCGAGGTGCCCCAGTTGGGCATGCCGGCCGGCGAGCCGTAGGTGATGAACGCCTTCAGGTAATCCAGGCCGCGCTCCTGGGTGATGTCGGTGGTCAGCGGCTTGCCGGTGGCCCCCTTGCGCAGCACGCCGTGACAGCCCGCGCAGCGCTGGAAGTAGATCTCCTTGGCCTGCTCGAACTCGGTCTCGGTCAGGTCCGGCGCGCCGGGCGTGCGCACGACCTTGGCGGAGCCCGGGTCCACGGTGGAGGACGTGCCCTGATAGGCGCTCTTGGCCTCGTCGACCTCCTTGTGGCCATCCTGAGCCTGGGCCGCCGTGATACCCATGGCGACGGTCGTCACTGCCACCACCAAGGGCTTGAGATACCAGTGTTTCTTCATCATCGTTCCACCTCTGTCATGATCCTCGGATGCGCTGCCGCCAGGCCATGCCGCTGTTGTTGTTCGACGGACGGCCACCCGACGCGAACGCATGGTCGATGACCCTCCTGGCCCTGAAGAGTGGTCCATGAACGCGCATAATTCATGCATCTTTAGCGATGTCCGACGCACTTTCCCCGCCGGCATTGACCTGCGTCAACGGCCATCGGCCCCTACCTCCAAAGAGGCGTTGCCAGCCGTTGCGCGCCGTGCTTGATGTGAGCGGTAAGACGCCGCCTTGACCGTCGTCATGGCGCGGCGCCACGAGCGCCGCGAGACTGGAGGCGCCCTGCTGAAGACGCTCTGTCCGAGGAGATGCCATGCCCCTGCCTGCCCCCCGCCTTCTGCTGCTGGCCCTCTGCTGGCTGCCGGTCGCGGCGCTCGCCGACGGCGCGCTCTCCGACGAGCGAGAACAGGAACTCGAGACGCTGCTCTATCAGGACTGCGGCTCCTGTCACGGCATGACCCTGCGCGGCGGGCTGGGACCGCCCCTGCCGCGATCGCGCATGAACGCCTATGATCGCGACGGCCTGGCCGCGCTGATCCTCAATGGCGTGCCCGGCACCGCCATGCCCGGCTGGGCGGGATTACTCAGCGAGCAGGAGGCCCGCTGGCTCGCCGATCACCTGCAGCACGACAACCCCCTGGATGAGTGAGCGCGCCACGCCCCGGCCCTCGACGCGGCACTCGACACGGCTCTCGCTACGAGAAGGAATCGCCATGAAGCTCCCCGGACTGCGCACGCCCCTGATCGCTCTCGGCCTGGCCGCCATGCTGGCCGGCTGCCAGGCCACCCCGCCGGTCGAGCCGCGCGGCACCGGGGATCTCGGCGTGGTGGTCGAGCGCGCCACCGGCAGCCTGGCGGTGGTGGACACCAGCGAGCGTCGGATCCTCACGCGCGTCGAGGGGCTCGGGGACCTGTCCCACGCCTCGGTGAAGTTCTCCCGCGACGCCCGCTACGCCTTCGTCTTCGGCCGCGACGGCGGGCTCAGCCGGGTCGACCTGCTCAGCGGCGAGATCACCCACCGCGTGATGCAGTCCGGCAACAGCATCGGCGGCGCCATCTCCCAGGATGGCTCGCTGGTGGCGGTGGCCAACTACGAACCGGGCGGGGTGCGGCTCTTCGACAGCGAGACCCTCGAACCGGTGGCCGAGATTCCGGCCACCTATCGCAACGCCCAGGGCGAGACCGTGCGCTCCAAGGTGGTGGGGCTGGTGGACGCGCCGGGCAACCGCTTCGTCTACAGCCTGTTCGAGGCGGGCGAGATCGCCATGATCGACACGAACGGCGAGACGCCGGCGGTGACACGCTTTCGTGATATCGGCGAGGCGCCCTACGACGGCCTGATCGGCCCCAACGGGCGCTACTACATCGCCGGGCTGTTCGGCGAGGACGGCCTGGCGCTGCTGGACCTGTGGCACGTCGAGGAGGGCGTCACACGCATCCTGCCCGACTACGGTCGCGGCGAGAAACGCCTGCCGGTCTACAAGATGCCGCACCTGGAGGGCTGGGCGGTGGCCGGCGACGAGGCCTGGCTGCCGGCGGTGGGCCGCCACGAGGTGCTGGTCGCCGACGCCGACGACTGGTCGCTTAAGGAGCGCATCCCCGTCCACGGCCAGCCGATCTTCGTGATGAGCCGCCCCGACGAGCGCCAGGTGTGGGTCAACTTCGCCCATCCCGACAACGACGTGGTGCAGGTGATCGATACCGAGACGCGCCGGGTCATCCGCACCCTCTCCCCGGGCGAGGCGGTGCTGCACATGGAGTTCACCCCCAAGGGCGAGCACGCCTGGGTCTCGGCCCGGGACAGCGACCGGATCACCGTCTACGACACCCGCACCTTCGAGGTGCTGGCGACCCTCGAGAGCGAGTCGCCCAGCGGCATCTTCTTCACCGACCGGGCCCACCGCATCGGGCTATAGGCACGCGCCAGGGCGAGCAGCGGGCGGCGCCGCCCGCCCTGCGACATTTTGCGTCAGCCCCGCGGGGTGTCGGCGGCGACCTTTAAGATGTATTTTACATACCTCTTAAAACATCCCCCTGACCGGAGCCCTGCCATGCTGACGCCAGACCAGGAACGCCTGATCGCCGCCACAGCCCCCGTGGTGGCCGAACATCTCGACGCCATCACCCAATGCTTCTATCCGCTGATGTTCTCGCGCTATCCCGAGGTAAAACCGCTATTCAACGAGGCCCACCAGCGTGACGGCGGCCAGCCCCGGGCGCTGGCCGGCGCGGTGCTCGCCTATGTGCAGCTGCGCCAGGATCCCCAGCAGGCGCGGGGCGCGATGGGCACCATCGTCGGCAAGCACGTCGCCCTCGGCATCCAGCCCGACCAGTACCCCATCGTCGGCGAGTGCCTGATGGCCGCCATCGGCGAGGTGCTCGGCGAGGCGGTGACGCCGGAAGTCGCCGCGGCCTGGAGCGCCCTCTACGAGGAGCTCGCCGGCCTGCTCATCGAGCTGGAGGACCATCGTTACCACGAGTTCGCCCGGCGCCCCGGCGGCTGGCGCGGCACGCGCCGCTTTCGCATCGCCGACATCCGCCGCGAGAGCGCGGTGATCCGCTCCTTCGTGCTCGAGCCCGAAGAAGGCGGCCTGGTGGCCAATCACGCCCCGGGCCAGTTCATCGGCGTGCGGCTGACCATCGACGGCGCGCCGGTCTATCGCCACTACAGCCTCTCGGACGTGCCCAACGGCCGCTCCTACCGGATCTCGATCAAGCGCGAGCCCGAGGGTAAGGCGAGCCGGCACTTCCATGACGCCATGGCGGTGGGCGACAGCCTGGAGCTGCTGCCGCCCGCCGGCGAGCTAACCCTGCAGGAGGGCGACGAGCCGCTGCTGCTGGCCTCCGGCGGCGTCGGCCAGACGCCTCTGCTCCCCATGGCCCGCCACGCCCTGGCCGCGGGGCGCCGGGTGATCTATCTGCATGCCGCCCTGGACGCCGAGCACCACGCCTTCCGCGACGAGGTGGCGGCGCTGGCCGCCGAGCATCCGCAGCGGCTGCGCGCCGTGAGCGTCCACGAGCGCGGCGGCGATGCCGACCATATCGGGCGCATCGACCGCGCGCTGCTGGCCCGCCTGCTGCCGGAAGGCGCCCGCTGCTACTTTGTCGGCCCCCCGGGCTTCATGACCGCCGTGGACCAAGCGCTGGCCGCCCTCGGCGTGCCCGACGAGCGCCGCCACTACGAGCACTTCGGCCCCTCACGCCCCCTCGAGGCCGCCTGACGCTGGCATGACAGCAGGCTCAGGACCCCGTTCCAGGAGCACGCCCCGACACCACGACGCCCCGGCCATGCCGGGGCGTCGTCGTAAGCGGGCCAGCAGGATCCGGTCGGTCTGGCCGCCGTCGCGGATCGGCGCACGCCCTCGCCTTAGGGGGTATCGATACCCCAACTATCGGGCACAGGCTGAGCCTCGAGCCCCGCAAAACGATCCGTCACGTAGCGGCTGTGACAGGCCACGCAGGACTGGGTCATGTGATGGAAGACGTCCACCTGCTTCGGCGTATTCCGCTGTCTACCCGCCTCGGCCAGTGACGCCGCCAGCTCATGTAACCTCGCGTCCAACTGCAGAAACGCCGCCGGCACCGCGTCCTTCAGGTCCCGGCGATCCTGCTGGGTAAGGGACTGTTCGAGGATAAAACTGTCGTGGATGGCCTGACCATGGCCTGCCACCTCGTCATGCCTGCCCTGGATGATGGCGCTGTACGTCGCCTGCATCGCCGCCTCGATCTCGACCATCTCCTTGACCAGCAGCCCGCGCAGCTTCTCGGTCAGGTCAGGGCCCACCGGCTCCGCGGCACCAGCGACGCTACCCGCCGTCACCATGCCCAGTATCGCGGCACCGACGATGGCTCGGCGGCAACGTCGTGGGCCGAGCCACCGGAGGGCCGTGCTGAAGGTTTCACTCACTGCGGTGCGTGTGTTCATCGCGATACGCCTCACTCTATCGGTGTCGCGCCCTCTTCGAGGACGCCTCCTAGCCGGTACGATCCCCCCGGTCGTAATGGAACGTCATGAAGACGATGCCCGGCGTCATCACCAGCCGCCAGGCCAGCTCGACGTCGTCGTCGAAGGCCTCGTCGAAGGCGCGCACCGTGTCGATCAGGCACTCGAGCCAGAGATCGTAGAGCACCGGGGGGATATCCCGATGGGCACGGTCGTGGCTGATCGCCACCTGCTGGAGGTAGTAGTCGGCGTGGCTCGAGGCGTAGAACGCCAGCAGGTGGTAGAAGGCCTTCTTGAGCATCGCCTGCTGGCGCGCCATGTCGGTGTAGCGAAACTTCTCGGCGACCGCCGGCGAGGCATCGATGAAGCGGTCGTAGAAGGCCGCGAAGAACGCCCGCCCCTCGACCTCGCGGTCGAGCACCCGCACGTAGCTCTCATCGAAGAGGCGTTCGATATCCATGGCCACCCCGCATGGTGAACGATCCTGATCTCAGCCTAGGTCAGGCGCGCACGCACGCCATGGCCGGGGGACGTTCGGCGGGCAGGACATGACCTGGATCATGCCGGGAGCGAATGCCCGGCCCGGCATGACGCCCGTCAAGGGCAGGGCCGGGAGGGTCGACTAGCATGGCCGGGTTTTCATCGAGAGGAGTCGCGCCATGGAGCTCGTTTGCCCCGCCGGCAACCTGCCCGCCCTGAAGCGCGCCGTGAACGAGGGCGCCGATGCCGTCTACTTCGGCTTCCAGAACACCACCAACGCGCGCCAGTTCGCCGGGCTCAACTTCACCGACAAGCGCGCCGGGGAGGGCATCGACTACGCCCACGCCCGCGGCAAGCGGGTGTTCTGCGCCATCAACACCTACCCGCAGCCGGACGGCTGGGCGATGTGGACTCGCGCCGTGGATCAGGCCGCCGAGCTCGGCGTCGACGCCCTGATCATGGCCGACATGGGGCTGCTCGACTACGCCGCCCGGCGCCACCCGAACCTCGACCGCCACCTCTCTGTGCAGGGCTCGGCGACCAGCCATGAGGCGCTGCGCTTCTACCATGAGCAGTTCGGCATCCGGCGCGCCGTGCTGCCTCGGGTGCTCTCCATCACCCAGGTCCGCGACCTGGCAAAGCAGAGCCCGGTGGAGCTCGAGGTGTTCGCCTTCGGCAGCCTGTGCATCATGGCCGAGGGGCGCTGCTATCTCTCGTCCTACCTCACCGGCGAGTCGCCCAACACCCGCGGCGTCTGCTCGCCGGCGGCCCATGTGCGCTGGGAGGAGACGCCCCGGGGCCTGGAGTCGCGCTTGAACGGCGTGCTGATCGACCGCTACGCCAAGGGCGAGCGGGCCGGCTACCCGACCCTCTGCAAGGGGCGCTTCGCGGTCGATGGCGAGACCTACCACGCCATCGAGGAGCCCACCAGCCTCAACACCCTGGAGCTGCTCCCGGAGCTCAAGCAGCTCGGCATCAGCGCGGTGAAGATCGAGGGCCGCCAGCGCAGCCCCGCCTACGTCTCGAAGGTCGCCGGCATCTGGCGCCAGGCCCTGGATCGCGTCGCGCGCGCCCCCGGGCACTTCCGCGCGGACCCCGCCTGGATGACCGGCCTCGGCGAGCTCTCCGAGGGCGCCACCACCACCCTGGGCGCCTACGAGCGGCGCTGGAAATAGGAGGCCTCATGACCGCCACGACCCTGGAACTGAGCCTGGGCCCGGTGCTCTTCTACTGGACCCGCGAGCAGTACGTCGACTTCTACCGCGCGGCCGCCGACTGGCCCGTCGAGACCGTCACCCTGGGCGAGTCGGTCTGTTCGCGGCGCCGCGACATGAAGCTCGACGACTGGCTGGGACTCGGCCGCGAGCTGGCCCAGAGCGGCAAGCGAGTGGTGCTGGCGAGCCAGACCCTGATCGAGTCCGAGGCCGACCTGCGCGACCTGCGCAAGCTCTGCGACAACGGCGAGTTCACGGTCGAGGCCAACGACCAGAGCGCGGTGCAGCGCCTCGCCGCCGCCGGGCTGCCGTTCGTCGCCGGGGCCGCGCTGAACCTCTACAACCCGGCCTCGCTCGCCGTGCTGGCGCGGGCCGGCATGCAGGGCTGGCAGGCGCCGGTGGAGATGTCCCGGGAAGACCTCACCCGGCTACTGGCCGACTGCCGCGACCAGGGGCTCGAGCAGCACTGCGAGGTCTTCGCCTACGGCCACCTGCCGCTCGCCTGGTCGTCGCGCTGCTTCACCGCCCGGCGCCATCAGAAGCCCAAGGACCGCTGCCAGTTCGTCTGCCAGCAGTATCCCGAGGGCCTCGCCCTGCGCTCCCAGGAATCGCGGGAGGTGTTCACGCTGAACGGCATCCAGACCCTCTCCGGCGCCTGCCAGGACCTGCGCCACGAGCTGCCGACCATGGCCGGGATGGGCGTGGCAAGCGCCCGACTGAGCCCGCGCGCCGAGGGCATGGCCGAGGTGGTCGACGCCTTCGATGCGGCGCGGCATGGCGCGCTGCCCGCCCGCGACCCGCTGGCGCTGGTGGAGGCCGAGGTCTGCGACGGCTACTGGTATGGCCGTCCCGGCATGGACAACACCCGCGGCGTGGCCGCGCCGTGAGCACGCCGGGCGGGGGGCGGCCCGGCGCCGGCGACATCCGCCTGCCGGTGGCGAGCCTGACCGCGCTCAGCACGACGGACTTCCCCGGCCGTCGCGCCGCGGTGATCCACCTCCAGGGCTGCCCGCTGCAGTGCGGCTACTGCGAGGTCAGCGAGATGGCCGTCCCGCGCCGCGGCGATCCCGGCGAATGGCCGGCGATGCACGCCTTCCTGATGGCCCGGACCGAGGGGCTCGATGCCGTGGTGTTCAGCGGCGGCGAGCCCACCCTGCATGCCGACCTGCCGCGCGCCGTCAAGCAGGCCCGCGCGCTGGGGCTGGCCGTGGGACTGCAAACCGCCGGCCCCTATCCGGAGCGCCTGGCCGACCTGCTGCCGCGGCTCGACTGGGTGGCCCTGGACATCAAGGGGCGCGGGCGGGACGTCGACCGGATCTGCGGGCGCCGCGGCATCTGGCAGCCGCTGGCCCGCAGCCTCTCGCTGCTGCTGGAGGGCGCGACTCCCTTCGAGTGTCGCACCACGGTGCACTGGCGTGACTTCTCCCTGGACGACCTGGAGCGCCTGGCGATGACCCTGGCCGACTGCGGCGTGCGCCACTACGCCCTGCAGCTGGCCCGCCTCGAGCGCTGCCGCGACCCCGACTACTGCCTGCCGGTGGCCGGCGCCCCGCCCCGGGAGGCGCTGGCGGCGCTGGTGCGCCGGCTGGCGCCCCACTTCGAGGGCGTCGAGCTGCGCGTCTGAGCCGGCAAACCGAGGATAGGCCTCAATCATGTATCTGACGCTTGCCGATATCCTGTTGGCCACCAGCATCCTGCAGTCATTGGCCCTGGCCGCCTTCCTGCTGCTGCCCGAGACCTTTCGACAAGTCAGCAACCGGCTGCTGGCGGCCAGCCTCCTCGCCTTCGCAGCCGGCCTCGGCGAGGTCTTCCTCTATTCCACCGGCGTCGCCCTGCGGCATCCGAACCTGGCCTACCTGGGCACCCTGATGGGCCTGCTCCAGGCGGGCCTGCTCTATCTCTACGCAAAGTCGCTGATGTATCGCGACTTCCGGCTCGTTCCAGGACACGCCATCCATACCCTGCTGTTCTGGGTGGTCTCGGCCATCTTCCTGGTGGAGTACTACCTGCAACCCGGCGAGGTGAAGCTCCAGATACTGATGAGCCGCGACCACCCGGGCGTGCTGAGCTCTCCCCTGCTGGCCGCGGCCATCCACCTGGTGTTCCTCGGCTACCTGTGGGCCACCATTCGAGCCCTCGGCCGCTTCGGCACCACGGTGCGCCAGCTCTTCTCGAACCCTGAGAACAAGCAGCTGGCCTGGCTGCGCATGCTATTGATCGGCTACGCCTTCGTCTGGACCCTCAGCCTGCTCTACTGCCTCTCCGCCCATGTCTTCAAGAGCAATGCCAGCGTCCAGTGGGTCTCCGCCATAGCTGCCGTGACCGGCTTCCTGTTCATCAACTACCTGGTCATTAACGCCCTGCGCCAGCCCGTCATCTTCTCGGGGTTGAGCGCCGAGGAAGCACGCCTTGCCCAGAGCGACGACGACCCGGACGCACCAGAGGAAGACGTGGATGATGAACTGCTGCGGCGCCTCGCGACCCACATGACAGAGGCCAAACCCTACCTGGATGCCAACCTTTCCGTGGCACAGCTGGCACGCCAGCTCGGTGTGCCTGCAAGAGAACTGTCACGCACCATCAATCGGGGACTCGAGAAGAGCTTCTTCGAATTCGTCAGCGACTACCGCATCGCCGAGGCTCGCCGGCGACTGCAGGTGGATGATCCCGGCACCACCATTCTGCAGGTGATGTACGACTCGGGGTTCAACTCCAAGTCGGTGTTCAACACGGCGTTCAAGAAGGCCACCGGCATGACACCCAGCGCCTATCGTGCTCGCTCATAGCCAGTCACCACGCTCATCACCCAACCTCTCGGTGTTCGACTTTCCGCTCCCCGAATAACGAACCATCAGGATACTGATTTAAAAGGATTTCCAAAGGGGTTCGAGCTCAGGTTTTCGAACGACCCCGACGTCTCGGCTCCCTAGCATGGAGGCACAGTCGATCAGCAACTCGACTGACTCATCCATGACGTTGGAGCAAGACACCATGACACTGCCACTTCGTAAGCAACTTCTGGCCATCGGTACCACTTTCGCCCTTTCCCTGTCACTGGTAACGCCGGCGCTCGCCCACTGCGATGCCATGGACGGCCCGTTGATCACGGAAGCCCAGAGGGCCCTCGACTCGGGCGATATCAGCCCTCTGCGCAAGTGGGTACCGGCCAAGGATGAAACCGCACTAGCAGAGAGCTTCGACAAGACACTGGCGGTGAGGAAGCTCAGCGACGACGCCCAGGAACTGGCCGACAAGCAGTTCTTTGCCACCCTGGTGGAGATTCACCGTACCTCGGAAGGCGCTCCCTTCACCGGCATCAAACCGGCAGGCGACATCGATCCAGCCATCCAGGCGGCCGACCGCTCACTGGAAGAGGGTGAGATCGATGCCTTCCTGGCGCGCGTGGTCGAGCAGTTCGAACGGCAGGCCCGCTCGGCTTTCGAGGCCACCCTCGCGGCCAAGCAGCGGGCCGACGACAGCCCCGAGCTCGGCCGGGAGTTCGTCGAGGATTACGTGAACTACGTGCACTACCTCGAGGAGGTGCACAGCGTGATCGCAGGTAATGCCAGTGCCCACTGAGCATTGAGCAACACCTCATTGAGCAACAACGCCCCGGGGCGCACTGCGTCCCGGGGCGTTTTTTTCTGGCCCTGGCGGCCGTTCAGCCGGGCCGGCCGGCGTTATCCACAGGGCCCTTGGCGGGCCCGCTTATCCACACTTGGACCAGCCGCAGCCGGAGTAGCAGGTGGGGCAGCCGTCCATCATGATCAGCTCGCCGTTGCACTCCGGGCAGTGGCCGACCACGGCGGGGCCGCCGCCGCTGTGTTCCTGCGCCTGGCGCTCGGCCTGCTCGAGCTCCTCCGGGGTGGGCGGGTGCCAGGGATGGCCGCTCGCCAGGCGCTGGGCGTAGCGGCTGACCAGCTCCTCCACCGGCACCTGGTTGCCGTCCTGGTCGAGGAAGCCGCGACGGTAGAGGATCTGCTGGATCGACCAGGCGATGGCCGCGACCTCGGAGTCGTGGAACACCGGCTTGCCCCAGCGGTTCATGCCGCAGCGCACCAGGCCCTTGTCCCAGGCCACCTTGCGCAGGTCGGCCACCGCCTGGGTGACGTAGCCACCCCGGGCGGCCAGCGACAGGCTGCGCATGGTGGCGGTGATCCACTGGTGCTCGCTGGAGAGCTGGCCCGAGGGGAAGAAGAACTCTACCGGACGCTCGATCACCACCCGCTTGCCGTTGACCACGCCCTCCACCGGCATGAACGACACCAGCAGGTAGACCTTCTTGCGCCCCTCGGCACCGACGTAGGAGATCTTCTCCGACACGGCCTCGAGGGTCCCCTCGGGACGCGAGGGGATGCGCACCGTGAGCGGGTTCTCTTCGGCCAGCGGCGGCTCTTCCACCGCCTTCTTGACGCTGTAGGACACGATCTTGGAATTGATCTCGACGGCCATCAGGAGGCTCCTCCGGAAAGTTTGTGATTAACGCTGGGCATCAGGCAGATCGACTTACCACTTGCCATAGGTGCCTTCCTTGAGCGCGTCATAGAGGTTCGCCGCGTTGTGCTCCTCGCCGTCGTAGATGACCTTCTCGTCGCCGGCGAGCTCGACGGTCTCGCCGTTCTCCAGCTCGAAGACGTAGGTGGTGTTCTTGAGGTCGTCCTCGCGCACCAGCACGCCCTGGAAGGCCTCGGGGTTGAAGCGGAAGGTGGTGCAGCCCTTGAGCTTGCTGGCGTAAGCGTCCAGGTAAAGGTCCTTGAACTCCTCGAAGGCGAACTCCGTGGGCACGTTGACCGTCTTGGAGATCGCCGAGTCGACCCACACCTGGGCCGCCGCCTGCACCGCCACGTGCTGCTTCGGGCTCACCGCGTCGGCGGTGATGAAGTAGTCGGGCAGATCGCTCTCCACCGCCTCGGCGGCAATGAAGTGGCGATAGGCGGCCAGCTCGAAGGAGACCACCTCGACCTGCTCCTTGGTCTTCTTGCCCGACTGGATGACGTTGCGGAAGTAGCGGTGCGAGAACGAGGGCTCGATGCCGTTGGAGGCGTTGTTGCCCAGCGACAGCGAGATGGTGCCCGTGGGGGCGATCGAGCTGTGATGGGTGAAGCGCGCGCCGTGCTCGGCGAGCTGAGCGACCAGCTCCGGCTCCACCTCGGCGACCTTCTGCATATAGCGGCTGTAGCGGGCGTGGAGGATGCGGCCCGGCACCTTGTCGCCGATCTCGTATGCCGTCTTCTTCTTTTTTAAAAAATCGCGCATCATCCGCGGGGTGATCTCGTAGTCCTCGGCGAGCGCCGGCGCCACGCCCTTCTCGCGGGCGAGTTCCAGCGCCTGCTTCCAACCCTCCAGGGCCAGGTTGCGGCTCACCTCCTCGGTGAAGGCCAGCGACTCCGGCGAGCCGTAAGGGATCTTGAGCATGGTCAGGGTCGAGCCCAGGCCCAGGAAGCCCATGCCGTGGCGGCGCTTGGCCTCGATCTCGCGGCGCTGGCCGGGCAGCGGCAGGCCGCTGATCTCCACCACGTTGTCGAGCATGCGGGTGAAGATCGCCACCACCTGGCGGTAGCGCTCCCAGTCGAAGCGCGGCTTCTTGCCGAAGGGATCGATGACGAAGCGGGTCAGGTTCACCGAGCCGAGCAGGCAGGCGCCCTCCCGGGGAAGGGGCTGCTCACCGCAGGGGTTGGTCGCCCGGATCTCCTCGCAGAACCAGTTGTTGTTCATGCGGTTGACCTGGTCGATCAGGATGAAGCCCGGCTCGGCGAAGTCGTAGGTCGAGGCCATGATGGTGTCCCACAGCTCGCGGGCCTTGATCACCTCGACGATGCGACAGGCCACGCGCCCCTCGTCATCGACGGTGTAGCCCTCCTCGATCACCGGCCAGTCGCGGTAGATCAGCTCGCTCTCCTCGACGTCGTCCTTCTCGCCCTCGTGGAGGGGGAAGGCCAGCGGCCAGTCGGCATCCTGCTTCACCGCCTCCATGAACTCGTCGGTGATCAGCAGCGAGAGGTTGAACTGGCGCAGGCGGCCCGCCTCGCGCTTGGCCTCGATGAAGCTCTTCACATCGGGATGGCCGACGTCGAAGGTGCCCATCTGGGCGCCGCGGCGTCCGCCGGCCGAGGCCACCGTAAAGCACATCTTGTCGTAGATATCCATGAACGCCAGCGGGCCGTTGGTGCCGGCGCCGGCGCCGAACACGAAGGCGCCCTTGTGGCGCAGGGTGGAGAACTCGTAGCCGATGCCGCAGCCCGCCTTGAGGGTCATGCCGGCATCCACCACCGAGTCGAGGATGTCGTGCATGGAGTCGCGGATGGTACGCGAGACGGTGCAGTTGATAAGGCTCACCGCCGGCTTGTAGGCCTCGGCACCGGCATTGGACATGATCCGCCCCGCCGGGATGGCGCCGTTCTCCAGCGCCCAGCGAAACTTCGGCAGCCACGCCTCGGCCTGGTCGCCCTCCACCGCCGCCAGGGCCTTGGCGACACGCTCCCAGGTGGCATGAACGTCCTTGTCCACGGGGTGGCCGTGACGGTCCTTGAGGCGATACTTGGCGTCCCAGATATCGCGGGACGGCACCTGCAGGGGCACCTCGTTGGAGGTCTTGACGGCCTTGGCGGATGTGCTCATGTCGGGGGTCTCCAGAGCGGTGTCAGGGTGAGTCGATATCAATATCAATAGAACAGTCGGGCCCGCCCGGCGCCGGCGGGCCGCGAGATCAGCGATCGCGCGCCGTGAGACGCTCCAGGCGCAGCAGCCACTCGCCGAGGCGCCCTTGGGCGAGGCCCTCCTCGCGCCCGTCGAGCAGGTTCTTGACCGTCAGGCCAAGCTCGGTGTCGCCCTCGATCAGCAGGCGACGCTGGAAGAACAGGCTGTCGGGATCCTCGCGCCGGGTGGCCAGGCACAGGAACTCGCGCCAGCCGCCGCGGATGGTCGCCTCGCCGGGCTCGCGGCAGAGCAACAGGCGCTGATCCGCGAGACTCAGGGTCAGCGTCACGCCGAGGTCCTCGACGGTCAGGCTGATCCGACGCCCTTCCAGGGCATCGAACTCGCCCTCCGCGAGCGGCTCGGCGAAGGTGCGGTTGAGCAGCGGCTCCACCAGCCGACGCTTGACGCCCAGCGGCACCCGGGGGTCCAGGGCGCGGATCAGGCGGCTCGGGGTGGGCGGACGCACAAGCGACAACGGCGGATGGGGCAGAGACATGAGGATTCTCCTGATGACGTCGAGGCGGCTGGGCCACCGAAGCGCTCATCCTAGGGGGCATCTAAACCGCCTGCACTGACATGCGTCAAGGCGTCGCCAGCACCGTGCTCCCCGAGGGCTGCGTACCATATATAGACCACTGGAAAGACTCAAGCACAAGATGTGCAAGAATCGCCTCAACGCACGCGATCACGCCGCGGGGCCGTTCGCACCGCCCAGGCCCCGCCGCGACGCGGCTCCAGCGAGGCGGCGGGGTGCTCGTCGCCGGAGGAAGTGGCGGCGCCGGCAGGCTGCCTGATCCCCCCGCCCTGCCCCAGGCGCTGTCCTGCCGATATCTGCCTCACTCTCCCCCGGCCGCCCCGGTTTTTCCCCGGTGCTGACGCGATCCTTGCCCGCCTTGCTCGCCCCGGATCGGGCATCAACGTTGACTCACCATCTATTAAATATATTTTATGTTTTATTGTGGTGCATAGATTTGTGCGGTTTTGAAGGGATTTCGCATCAAAACCATGCCCAATCCCTGCATGACCCATGCGCTTGCTGCATAATGGTGCATTGGCATATAGTGCGTGGAACCTTTTTCCACTGCATAGGAATCGCCCCATGCCCTACGTGCACGACACCCTCGAGGCCCTGCGCAAGAGCAGCCCGGCCCAGACCGAGTTCTACCAGGCCGCCGAGGAGGTGCTCGAGTGCCTGCGCCCGCTCTTCGAGCGCAGCCCCCACTACCTCGACCACAACATCATCGAGCGCATCGTCGAGCCCGAGCGGCAGATCATGTTTCGCGTCTGCTGGACCGACGACGAAGGCAAGGTGCAGGTCAACAAGGGCTATCGCATCCAGTTCAACTCGGCCCTCGGCCCCTACAAGGGCGGGCTGCGCTTCCACCCCAGCGTGACCTCGGGGACCATCAAGTTCCTGGGCTTCGAGCAGATCTTCAAGAACGCCCTCACCGGCCTGCCCATCGGCGGCGGCAAGGGCGGCTCGGACTTCGATCCCAAGGGGCGCTCGGACGCCGAGATCATGCGCTTCTGCCAAGCCTTCATGAGCGAGCTCTACCGGCACATCGGCCCGACCACCGACGTGCCGGCCGGCGACATCGGCGTGGGCGCGCGCGAGATCGGCTTCCTCTACGGCCAGTACAAGCGCCTGACCGGCCGCTACGAGGGCGTGCTGACCGGCAAGAGTCTCAACTGGGGCGGCTCCATCGGGCGCAAGGAGGCCACCGGCTACGGCGCCGTCTACTTCGCCGAGAACATGCTCGCGGCCCGCGGCGAGACCCTCGCCGGCAAGACCTGCCTGGTCTCCGGCGCCGGCAACGTGGCGATCTACACCATCGAGAAGCTCCTTGAGCTCGGCGCGATGCCCGTCAGCTGCTCCGACTCCCGCGGCACCCTGCATGACCCGCGCGGCATCGACCTGGCGCTGCTGCGTGAGCTCAAGGAGGTCCAGCGCACCTCGCTGGAGGCCTACCTGGCACAGCACCCCCAGGCCCGCTACATCCCCACGGGCGACTACCCGGCCGATGGCCACGCGGTGTGGCGGCTCGAGGGCGAGGTCGCCTTCCCCTGCGCC
Organism: Halomonas sp. B23F22_3; assembly: GCF_043496965.1. NCBI lineage: Bacteria > Pseudomonadati > Pseudomonadota > Gammaproteobacteria > Oceanospirillales > Halomonadaceae > Halomonas > Halomonas sp. B23F22_3. Next base: position 424,278 of record NZ_JBIEKG010000003.1, on the reverse strand, counting down.
ACCCAGAACGAGCTGACCGAGGCCGACGCGGAGACGCTGCTGGGCAACGGCGTGACCTGCATCAGCGAGGGCGCCAACATGCCCTCCACCGCCGCGGCGGTGGATCGCTTCCTGGCGGCGAAGATCGCCTACGGCCCCGGCAAGGCGGCCAACGCCGGCGGCGTGGCGACGAGCCAGCTGGAGATGGCCCAGAACAGCAGCATGGAGCAGTGGCCGCTGGAGAAGGTCGACGCCAAGCTCAAGGCGATCATGGCCAACATCCACCGGCAGTGCGCCGAGACCGCCGCCGAGTTCGACGACCCCACCAACCTGGTGCTGGGCGCCAACATCGCCGGCTTCCGCAAGGTCGCCGACGCCATGATCGAGCAGGGCGTCTGCTGATCCCGAGGCGCCGGGGCAGAGGCCAGAAGAGGCCAGACTGAAGCAACAAGACAGCGCGGCGCCCCGAGGGGCGCCGCGCTGCATTGGGCGGGGGAACCGCGTGGCGCGGAATGGCCGTCGGGGTCAGACGGTACGCGAGTAGCGCCCGGTGCTGTGGCTCAGGTAGGCGTCGAAGGCCATGGCGGCGTTGCGCATCATCAGCCGCCCGGCGGGCAGCACCTCGATGGCGGTATCGGTAATGGAAAGCAGGCCGTCGTCGACCATCTCCGTAAGCTCCTCGAGGGCCTCGGCGAAGGTGTCGCGGAAGACGATGCCGTGGGCCGCCTCGATCGCGGCGAAGTCGATGCGGCCGTGGCACATCAGGGCGTTGATCACGTCGCGGCGCAGCACATCGTCGGCGTTGAGGCGGTAGCCGCGCATCACCGGCAGCCGGCCCTGCTCGAGGCGCGCCTGGTACTGGGCGGTCTCCTTGACGTTCTGGCTGTAGCTGTCACCGACCTTGCCGATGGCGGTGTTGCCGAGGCCGATCAGGTCGCAGTCGGCGTGGGTCGAGTAGCCCTGGAAGTTGCGCTGCAGGGTGCCGTTCTCGCGGGCCAGCGAAAGCTCATCCTCGGGCAGGGCGAAGTGATCCATGCCGATGTAGACGTAGCCCGCCGCGGTGAGACGGCGGATGATCAGCTCCAGCAGCTCGATCTTGCGCTCCGGCGGCGGCATGTCCTCGGGGCGGATCAGCCGCTGCGCCTTGAACAGCTCCGGCAGGTGAGCATAGCTGTAGGTGGCGATGCGATCCGGGCGCAGGGCGATGATCTTGGCAAGCGTCTCGTCGAAGCTCGCCACGGTCTGCAACGGCAGGCCGTAGATCAGATCGACGCTCACCGACTGGAAACCCGCCTCGCGGGCCGCCGCCACCAGCTCCAGCACCTGCTCCTCGCTCTGGATGCGGTTGACCGCCTCCTGCACCCGAGTATCGAAGTCCTGCACACCGAAGCTCAGGCGATTGAAGCCCAGGGCGTAAAGCTCGTGGATCTGCGCGGGGGTCACGGTGCGCGGGTCCACCTCGAGGGAGAACTCCCGCTCCTCGGGGGCGGCGAAGTGGAAGGCCGCGTCCAGCGCCGCCATCAGCTCGCCGAGCTGGTCGTTGTCGAGGTAGGTCGGGGTACCGCCACCCAGGTGCAGCTGGGTCATGCGCCGCGACTCGTCGAACAGTGCCCCCTGCAGCGCGATCTCCCGCTTGAGCCAGGCCAGATACTCCGCCGCACGCTGCCGGTTGTGGGTGATGATCTTGTTGCAGGCGCAGTAGTAGCAGAGGCTCTCGCAGAAGGGGATGTGCACGTAGGCCGACAGCGGCTTGGGCGAGGCGGCCCGGTTGCTGCGCTCGGCGGCGGCCCGGTAGTCATCCTCGGCGAAGGCCGCCTGGAACTGCGGCGCCGTGGGATAGGAGGTGTAGCGCGGGCCGGGGCGATCGTACTTCTCGACCAGGGGACGGATGAACGGCAGGGTATCTTGCATGAGCGAATCGAGCCTCTTGAACCGAAGGGCGGCGGCCGCAGCCGTCACCGTTGGACGAATTATGCCAGCCGCGACCGGGCCCGTCGGTACCCTCGAAGGGGTAGCTGACCCAGATCAAGTTGCCGCCGCCGGGGTCGCGGCGCGCGCCGAGGCACGCATCGCCGCGCGGCGGGACCAGTGCCGCAGCCGCCAGACCACCAGCAGCCAGGCCAGGCTCCAGCAACCGGCCGCGCCCCACAGCAGCAGGTGCCAGCCGCTCCCCGCCAGGGGCATGGCGAGCCGCAGCCCGGCCGCCAGGGCAAACAGCCCCGCCAGGACCACCAGCCACGGCTCCTCGGCCGGCTGCCCCTTGGCCCTCAGGATGGCCTGACGCAGCATGATGCCGCTGGCCAGCGTGCCGAGCGCCCCGACTGTCACGGCATGCAGGCGAGTCGTCGGCGCGATACCGGCCAGCAGATCGGCCGCCACGAGCAGCGCTCCAACGCCCAGCCAGGCGTACCCCAGCAGCAAGGCGAGCAGGTCGGGGCGGTCCCGTAGCCGCCAGGGCGACCAGCGCCACAGGCGCATCGGGATCAGCAGCCAGGCCAGGGCGAGCAGCGCACCGGCCAGCGGCCATAGCGCGCGCTGAGTGACGAGGAGACCGACGCTTACCAACAGGCCCAGGAGGGCGGCTTCCAGGCGCGGCTGCACGCCCGCGCCCGCGGCCCGCTCGCGAGCCATCAGGTGCCCGTTGAGCGCAGGCGCGATCACCCGCCCGCCCATGAAGACCATCAGCAACAGCAGCCAGAGCACGCCCTGATGGAGCAGGGGCGGGAGATGCTCCGGGGCGAGGGCTCGCACCGCGAGGCTGGCCACGGCCAGCAGGCAAAGCAGCCCCAGCAGCGGGGAGAGCAGGCGGTTTCGCCACTTCTTCGCGGCCAGAAAGCGCGGCACCATGCCCGCGGCCAGCAGCAGGGCGAAGGTCGCCTCGGCCAGCAGCGCCGGCCAGGCCATGGGCGGGGCCAGCCACCCGAGGCGTCCGACCAGCCACAGCCCCGCCAGCAGGATCCGTCGCCGCCTAGGCAGCGGTCCCAGCAGATAGCCGGCGATCACCGCCAGGGCGAAGCCGAACAGCAGTTCCCGTCCATGGGCGGCCGGTGTTGCCAGCCCGGAGAGCCACCCTGACCCGGTTGCCATCACCGCCAGCGATAGCGGCAGCGCCAGCGCCGCCTGCAGGGCGGCGAGCGGAAAGAATAGCGTCCACGCGGGTCCCCGATCGGCCCGACGCTCATCCGAAACTTGACCTGGCGCATTGACAGGGACCTTTAACATGCATGTAAATTACATCTTAAAAGCGGTCTTGCCAATCCTGCTCGAACGGCCGCCTTCGGGACCGAATGCCGCGGCGCAGCGGCCGAGGTTGGCAGAGTGGTAGAATGGGGGCTCTTCCGCCTATCCAACCCATCGAAGCGCCCGACGCGCCGGGATTGCCATGCACCTGACCCGTTTCACCGACTATTCGCTGCGAGTCCTGCTCTACCTGGCCGTCAAGGGCGAGGAGCGTTCGACCATCAACGAGATCGCCGAGCGCTTCGAGATCTCCCGCAACCACCTGATGAAGGTGGTGCAGGACCTCAACCACCAGGGCTATCTCACCGCCATACGCGGCAAGAACGGTGGCCTGGTGCTCAAGCGCCGACCCGAGGACATTCCGCTGGGCGAGCTGGTGCGCGCCACCGAGCGCGACCTGGAGCTCGTCGAGTGCTTCGGCGACAGCAACGAGTGCGTGATCACCCCTGCCTGTCGGCTCAAGCCGATCCTGGCCGAGGCCCTCGCCGCCTTTATCGCCGTGCTCGATCGCTACACCCTGGCCGACCTGCTCGGCCCCCAGCGCCCCGCGCTGGTCAGGCTGCTGCAGCTCAATGATCCTCCGCCCGGTGATTGAGACGTTCCGCCCTCGCCTGCATTAGCGCTTCCTTTTCCTCTCTCGCTGCGCAGGCTAGGCTGAACATGATGCATGTCAAGCCAGATCCAGGTGGCAGCTGGCATCATCACATGACTCGCCTGACACGGCGTTCGACCGGGACAGGTTTTTTTATACCTATAAAGATGCATTCTGGAGGTACGTTATGAAATCCTTGATCGCTGTGGCCCTGCTGGGCAGCGCCTTCCTCGCCCTGGACGCCCAGGCCGCCGGAGATCCCGCCGCCGGAGAGGGCAAGGTCGCCGCCTGCGCCGCCTGTCACGGCACCGACGGCCAGGCCACCGCGCCCATCTATCCGAACCTCGCCGGTCAGAACGCCGACTACCTGGTGAGCGCCCTCAAGGCCTATCGGGCCGGCGAGCGCGGTGGTGGCATGTCCGCGATGATGACGCCTCAGGCCCAGGCGCTCTCGGACGAGGATATCGCCGATATCGCCGCCTACTACGCCAGCCTCACGCCCTGAGCCCCCCGGCCGGCCGTCGGGCTGGCCGACTGACTGAAGGGCGGCATGCCCGCCCTTCCCATGCGCTTTTCCTCCGGGAGCCGCCATGTCGATACGCCACAGGATCGCGGCCCGATGGCTCGGGCTGTTACTCGCTCTTGGCCTGTTACTGCTCTCCTCGTCGCTGCAGGCCCTCGAGCTGGCCCAGGTTCGCGAGGGGTTTCCGGAGAGTGATCGACTCGAGGCCGCCGAGTCCCAGTGGCCGGTGAGCGAGGTGTACGCCGGGGATGACCTCATCGGCTATGCCTTCGAGAGCGTCGACGTGGCACCGATCCCGGCCTATTCGGGCAAGCCGGTCAACCTGCTGGTGGGCATCGATCTCGAGGGACGTATCGTCCAGGCCGACATCCTCGGCCACGAGGAACCCATCATGCTGGTGGGCATCCCCGAGTCGAAGCTCGAGGGCTTCGCCGACGACCACGTGCCCGCCCACGTCAACGACCGCCTCAAGATCGGTGAGGAACTGGACGCCATCTCCGGCGCCACCGTCACCGTCATCGTCGTCAGTGACACCATCACCCGGGCCGCACGGCAGGTCGCCGCCGAACAGGGGCTGATCGCCGATCCGTCCGCCGCCCCACCGGCGCGAGTCCTTCCGGAGCGCTTCACGCCCGCCGACTGGGCGACGCTCACCGGCGACGGCACCATCCGCCGCCTGCGCCTGACCCATGGCGAGGTCGACGCCGCCTTCGCCGGCAGCCCCGCCGAGGACTACCTGCACACCCCGCAGCCGGCCGACCGGACCTTCATCGAGCTCTTCACCACCTACCTGAACCCGCCCACGGCCGGCCGCAACCTGCTGGGCGAGACCGAGTACGAGCAGCTGATGGCCGAGCTGGACGAGGGCGAACACGCCATCGCGGTCATGGGTCGCGGCGACTACTCCTTCAAGGGTTCGGGCTACGTGCGCGGCGGCATCTTCGATCGCATCGAGCTCGCCCAGGGCAACACCACGGTCAGCTTTCACGACCGTGACCATATCCGCCTGGGCCGGCTGGACATCGAGGGGGCTCCGCGCCTCGACGAGCGCGACATCTTCATCGTTCGCGACGCGGCCGCCTTCGATCCCGGCCGGCCCTGGCAGCTGGAGCTGCTGGTGCGCCGCGCCTCCGGCCCCCTGGACACCGAGTTCCGCCGCTTCAGCGCCGACTACAGCGTCCCCGAGGCCTACATCGAGCGCCCCGAGCCGCCGGTGGAGGAGCCGATCTGGGTCCAGGTGTGGCGCGACAAGGCGTTCCAGATCGCCGTGCTGGCCGCGGGCCTCATCGTGCTGACGATCGTCATGCTGTTCCAGGACGTGCTGGCGCGCCATCCGCGGATCCTGCGCCCGCTGCGCCTGGGCTTCCTGGTCTACACCCTGGTGTTCATCGGCTGGTACTCCCTGGCCCAGCTATCGGTGGTCAACATCCTGACCTTCACCAATTCGCTGATCAGCGGCTTCAGCTGGGGCTCCTTCCTGATCGACCCGATGATGTTCATCCTCTGGTCCTTCGTGGCGGTCAGCCTGCTGCTGTGGGGGCGCGGCGTCTTCTGCGGCTGGCTGTGCCCCTTCGGGGCGCTGCAGGACCTGGTCAACAAGGCCGCCCGCAAGCTGGGCGTGAAGCAGATCGAGGTGCCCTTCGCTCTCCACGAGCGCCTATGGGCGGTGAAGTACATCCTCCTGCTGGGGCTCTTCGCGGTCTCGTTGCACTCGCTCGGTACCGCCGAGCGCTACGCCGAGGTGGAGCCCTTCAAGACCGCCATCACCCTGCGCTTCCAGCGCGAGTGGGGCTTTCTGCTCTACGCCCTGGCGCTGGTGGCGATCTCGGCCTTCAACCATAAGTTCTACTGCCGCTACGTCTGCCCGCTGGGGGCCGGCCTGGCCATCCCCGCCCGCCTGCGACTGTTCGACTGGTTGAAGCGGCACCGCAATGACTGCGGCAGCCCGTGCCAGATCTGCGCCAACGAATGCGAAGTGGCTGCCATCCACCCCGACGGCCACATCAATGCCAACGAGTGTCACTACTGTCTCGACTGCCAGATCACCTACCACGACGACCAGCGCTGCCCGCCGGTGATCAAGCGCCGCAAGCGCTATGAGAAGGCGGCACGCCTGGCCGCGGGCAAGGGTGGCGTCGAGACCCATGACCCCGGCACCGCCGGAGACCGCAAGCTGCAGCGAATCCCGACTCTTCAGGAGGAGTGAAACCATGGTAGACAAGAAGAAAGAGATCGAAAGCCTCGGCCGCCGCCACTTCCTGCGCAACAGCGCGGTGACCGGCGTCGCCGGCGCCGGGCTCGCCGGCGGCTTCGGTGCCGGCGCGCTGATGAGCAGCCGCGAGGCGCAGGCCGCCGAGAACGGCGTCGAGATCGCCCCCGGCGAACTCGACGAGTACTACGGCTTCTGGAGCGGCGGCCATCAGGGCGAGGTTCGGGTGCTGGGCATCCCCTCCATGCGCGAGCTGATGCGCATCCCGGTCTTCAACGTCGACAGCGCCACCGGCTGGGGCATCACCAACGAGTCGAAGCGCATCCTCGGCGACTCGTCGCGCTTCCTCAACGGCGACTGCCACCATCCGCACATCTCCATGACCGATGGCAGCTACGACGGCAAGTACCTGTTCATCAACGACAAGGCCAACACCCGCGTGGCCCGCATCCGTCTCGACATCATGAAGACGGACAAGATCACCAGCATTCCCAACGTGCAGGCGATCCACGGCCTGCGCCTGCAGAAGGTGCCGCACACCAAGTACGTCTTCGCCAACGCCGAGCTGCCGATCCCGCAGGTCAACGACGGCCGCGACCTGGAGAGTCCCGACAACTACTTCACCATGTTCAACGCCATCGATGCCGAGAGCATGGACGTGGCCTGGCAGGTGATCGTCGATGGCAACCTCGACAACACCGACGCCGACTACACCGGCCGCTTCGTGGCCTCGACCTGCTACAACTCCGAGAAGGGCATGACGCTGGCCGACACCATGCGTGCCGAGCGCGACTGGGTCGTGGTGTTCGACGTCGAGGCGATCGAGGCCGCGGTGGCCGCCGGCGAGTTCGAGACCCTGGGCGACAGCGAGGTGCCGGTCCTCGACGGCCGCCATGGCTCCAAGCTGACCCGCTACATTCCGGTGCCCAAGAACCCCCACGGCCTCAACACCTCACCGGACGGCAAGTACTTCATCGCCAACGGCAAGCTCTCGCCGACCGTCTCGATCATCGCCATCGACAAGCTGCCCGAGCTGTTCGACGGCGCCATCGAGCCCCGCGACGCCGTGGTCGGCGAACCCGAACTGGGCCTGGGGCCGCTGCATACCACCTACGACGGTCGCGGCAACGCCTACACCACGCTGTTCATCGACAGCCAGGTGGCCAAGTGGAACATCGAGGACGCCATCCGCGCCTATAACAGCGAGGACGTGAACTACCTGCGCCAGAAGCTCGACGTCCACTATCAGCCGGGCCACAACCATGCCAGCCTCACCGAGTCCAAGGACGCGGACGGCAAGTGGCTGGTGGTGCTCTCCAAGTTCTCCAAGGACCGCTTCCTGCCGGTGGGCCCGCTGCACCCGGAGAACGACCAGCTGATCGACATCTCCGGCGAGGAGATGAAACTGGTCCATGACGGCCCCACCTTCGCCGAGCCCCACGACTGCATCCTGCTGCGCGCCGACCAGCTCAACCCGAGCCGGGTCTGGACCCGCGACGATCCCTTCTTCGCCGAGACGCGCGCCATGGCCGAGGCGGACGGGGTCACCCTCGAGCGCGACAACAAGGTGGTCCGCGACGGCAACCAGGTGCGCGTCTACATGACCTCGATCGCCCCGCAGTTCGGCCTGACCGAGTTCAAGGTCAAGCAGGGCGACGAGGTGACCGTGACGGTCACCAACCTCGACCAGGTGGAGGACCTGACCCACGGCTTCGTGATGGTCAACCACGGCGCCTCCATGGAGATTGGCCCGCAGCAGACCTCCAGCGTCACCTTCACCGCCGACAGGCCCGGGGTGTACTGGTACTACTGCTCCTGGTTCTGCCATGCCATGCACATGGAAATGACCGGCCGCATGCTGGTCGAGAAGGCCTGATCGCTATCGAACCCCGATAGCTGGCCAAGGGAGGGTAAGCCGTTAGCCTCGGAGTGAGAGGCACCGGGGGCAAACCAAAGCGGAGGTCCTACGCCAGGGACGGCGTCGGTAGCGTACAGGGAAGTATTCACAGCGCCTCCTCGACGGTTTGCCCTCGGAACAGCCTCGAGCGATGACGGCCAAGCGTATTGCCCTCGGACTTTCCCGCTTGTTCGCGGAGAGACGCATGATCCGACGACTGCTTCGCGTCGTCCCGACACCGATTCTCGTCGCCTGGCTGCTCGCGTGGCTGCCGGGCGACCTGCTGGCCGCCGTCTGGACGGCCAGCCCCGGCGAGCCGCTGCAGCCGCTGGTCGACCGCGCCAGCGACGGCGACCGCCTGATGCTGCCCCAGGGCCGCTACCCTGGCCCCGTGATCATCGACCGTACCCTCACCCTCTCGGGCGAGCCGGGCGCGGCGATCGACGGCGGCGGCGAGGGGCATGCCGTGGTCCTCGCCGCCCCGGACATCGTGCTGGAGAGCCTCGCCATCGAGAACTGGGGGGCCAATCTGACCGACATGGATGCCGGCATCTTCGTCGAGAAGCGCGCCGCCGGCAGCGTGATCCGCGACGCACGCCTCACGGGCCCCGGCTTCGGTATCTGGCTCGACGCCGTGAGCGAGGTGCAGGTCCTCGACAACGTGATTCGCGGCGACGCCACGCTGCGCTCCCAGGATCGCGGCAACGGCATCCACCTGTTCAACGTCGTGGACGTGCGGGTGGAGGGCAACGACATCCGCCGCACCCGCGACGGCATCTACATCGATACCAGCCGCGACAGCCTGCTGCGCGACAATCACATGGCAGACCTGCGCTACGGCGTGCACTACATGTACGCCCACGACAACCGGCTGGTGAACAATGTCACCCGGGGCACCCGCACCGGCTATGCCCTGATGCAGTCCAAGCGGCTGACGGTGATTGGAAACCGCTCGGATAACGACCGCCACTACGGCATCCTGATGAACAACATCACCCACTCCACCCTGCGCGACAACCGCGTCACCGGCATCCAGCAGCGACGGGACGCCCAGGGCCAGGGGCTGGTCAGTGGCGCCGCCGGCAAGGCGCTGTTCGTCTACAACGCCCAGTACAACCGCTTCAAGGGCAACCGCTTCGCCGACAGCGACATCGGCATCCACCTCACCGCCGGCTCCGAGGACAATGCCGTGGTGGGCAACGCCTTCATCGACAACCATCAGCAGGTGATGTACGTGGCCACCCGCCCCCAGGAATGGTCCGAGGCGGGCCGCGGCAACTACTGGAGCAACTACCTGGGCTGGGATCTCGCCGGCGACGGCATCGGCGATACCCCCTTCGAGCCCAACGATGCCATGGACCGCCTGCTGTGGCGCTACCCGGTCGCCCGCCTGCTGATGCACAGCCCCGCGGTCCTCGCCCTGCGCTGGATACAGCGCCAGTTCCCGGTGTTCCGTCCCCAGGGGGTCAAGGACAGCGCCCCCCTGATGACGGCACCCGACATGAATGCCCCCGGCCTGAATCAACCCAACCTCGGAGACGCCGACGCATGACCGCGGTGATCGATTTTCAGGGCGTGACCAAGCGCCACGGCGACCTGGTGCGCCTCGACGCCCTCGACCTCTCGGTCAACGAGGGCGAGGTCCTGGCCCTGCTCGGCCACAACGGCGCCGGCAAGACCACCATCATGCACCTGATCCTCGGCCTGCTCTCGCCCAGCGCCGGGCGCGTCTCGGTGCTCGGTGGCGCCCCCGACGGCCCCCATGCCGAGACCCTGCGCCGACGGCTGGGCTACCTGCCCGAGAACGTCAGCTTCTACGAGCAGTTGAGCGGCCGCGAGGTGCTCGACTACTTCGCCCGCCTCAAGCGGGCCGATCGCCGCCAGGTCGACGCCCTGCTCGAGCGGGTCGGCCTGGGCCCCGCCGCCGACCGACGCGTGAAGACCTACTCGAAGGGCATGCGCCAGCGCCTGGGCCTGGCCCAGGCGCTGCTCGGCGAGCCGCGCCTGCTGCTGCTGGACGAACCCACCACCGGGCTCGATCCCGCGGCCACCCGCGACTTCTACGACACGGTGCGCGAGCTGCGAGAACGGGGCTGCACGGTGCTGCTCTCGTCCCACATGCTGCCCGGGGTGGAACCCTACATCGATCGCGCCCTGATCCTGGGCGGCGGACGACGCCTGGCGCTGGGCGACATGGAGGCCCTGCGCCGACAGGCGTCGCTGCCGCTGACCATCCGCGCCTGGGGGGCCATGCACGACCACGACTGGCGGCACGGCTGGGAGGACCCGCGCATCGAGGCCAGACCCGTCAACGGCCACGAAGTGACGCTCTCGGTGCCCGCCGACGCCAAGCTCGCCGTGCTGCGCCGCCTGACCGCCCTGCCCGGCGTGAACGACATCGAGCTGCTGCCGCCGACCCTGGAACACCTCTACACCCACTTCTCCGCGGCGCCTGCAGCCCCGCGGGGGCCCGCCTCGGGAGACGCCCGATGACTGCCATTCTGACCATCGCCGGCAAGGAGTTCCGCGACGGCCTGCGCAACCGCTGGGTGCTGGCCATCGCCCTGGTGCTGGCCCTGCTGGCCGTGGGCATTGCCTGGTTCGGGGCCGCGGCCAGCGGCGGGCTGGGCTTCACCTCGCTGGCCACGACCCTGGTCAGCCTGGCCACCCTGGCGGTGTTTCTGATTCCGCTGATCGCCCTGCTGCTGGCCTACGATGCCGTGGTGGGCGAGCAGGAGGCCGGCACCCTGCTGCTGCTGCTCACCTACCCCATCAGTCGCACCTCGCTGCTGCTCGGCAAGTTCCTGGGCCACGGCCTGATCCTCGGGGCCGCGACGACGCTGGGCTTCGGGATCGCCGGGGCGGTGATCGCGCTGGCCGCCGATGGCGTGGCCCTCGCGGAGCTCAGCGCCGGCATGGGCCTGCTGATCGCCAGCAGCGTGCTGCTGGGCTGGGTCTTCATCGCCTTCGCCTACCTGATCAGCGTCTGCGTCACCGAGAAGGCCCGGGCCGCGGGGCTCGCCCTGGTGGTGTGGTTCCTCTTCGTGCTGGTCTTCGACCTGGGGCTGCTGGCCCTGCTGGTCAGCGTCGAGCGGGGTGGTGACTGGCTGCCCTGGCTGCTGCTGCTCAATCCCATCGAATGCTTCCGCCTGATCAATCTGGCCGGCGTCGAGGCGGCCCGCAGCTACATCGGCCTGACCGCCATCGCCGAGGGCGGGGCCTTCCAGCCCGCCGTGGTGGTGCCGATCCTGATGGCCTGGATCCTCGTTCCCCTGGGCCTGGCCCTGCTGCGCTTCCGCCACCGTTCGGCCTGAGCCCCCCATGTTCCGGAGTCTTGCCATGCCCCGCTTACCTATCTTGCTGACGCTGCTCCTGGTGCTGCTCACCGGATGCAGCGAATCCGACCCCGAGACCCTCGCCGCTCCGGTGCCCATCGCGGACGGCGACAGCTGTCACGTCTGCGGCATGCTGATCCAGGACTTCCCCGGCCCGAAGGGCGAGGCCTTCCTGAAGGGGCAGGACACGCCGAGCAAGTTCTGCTCGACCCTGGAGCTCTTCACCTTCCTCAAGCAGCCGGAGAACGAGACCCGCCTCTCCCACGCCTATGTCCACGACATCGGCAAGACGACCTGGCAGCAGCCCGCGGACGAGGCCTTCGTGCCGGCCAGCGACGCCTGGTACGTGGTCGGCCATGACCGCCGCGGCGCCATGGGCCATACCCTGGCCTCCTTCGCCGCACGCGGGGATGCCGAGGCCTTCCGCGACGAGCATGGCGGCCGGCTGGTGACCCATGAGGAGATCGACCTCGACCTGCTGGGGCGCCTGGGACGCGGCGAGCTGGGCGGCGCCATAGCCGAGATGGACGCGCACACCGCCCATTGAGCGGGGCGCTCCACCGGCGGCGGAGCGCAAGACAGCCCCGCCGCCCCATGCTAGCCTCGGGCGCGTCCCGGTCCGAGGAAGCCCCTGCCATGCCCCGCCGCTCCCGTCTCGCCCCGTTCCTGCCACTGTGCTCGACGCTGCTCCTGGCAGCAGGCCTGCTGCTGGCCGGCCCCGCCGCGGCCACGAACTACAACACCAGCGACGTCCGGGCCCATGGCGGCTGGCACTCCCTGGCCCTTACGCTCGGCGAGGCGCGCCACTTCCGCGCCATCGACCAGCAGAGCTACAGCGACTCGATCTTCAGCGTCAACGCCAGCGCCGGGGCCTGCGACCTGCCCTGGCTGGAGCTTCGCGTGGCGCTCGACGACTACCAGCCCGAGAGCGCCACGGTGAATCGCGTCCCCGCCGACCTGCGCGTCGATCACGCGCCCATCCACAGCGGCCGTGCCGCCTTCATTACCGAGCGCGGTGACCGCGGCTTCTACGTGCGCATCGCGCTGGCCGAGCTGGACCCGCTGCTCGACGAGATGGCCGACGGCGAGCTGCTGCGCCTGCGCCTGATGCGCGGCGAGGACGACCCCTGGTACATGGCCTTCAGCCTGGACGGGGCCGGCGAGGCGATCACGCGCATGCGCCGCCTCTGCGCACGGGCGCCCGTCCCGGGCGGCGACGGGCGCGAACACTGACGGAGAGCAAGATGGCCAAGCTGCTGTTTCACCTGGGCAACGTGCCCGACGAGGAAGCCGAGGAGGTGCGTCGCCTGCTCGACGAGCACGCCATCGCGAGCTACGAGACCCGCGCCGGCTTCTGGGGGCTCGGCGTGGCGGCCATCTGGCTGCGCGACGAGGCCCAGCGGGAGCAGGCCCGCGCGCTGATCGACGCCTACCAGCAGACGCTCGGCGCGCAGGTGCGCGACGAGCAGGCGCGCCTCGCCGCCCGCGGCGAGGCGCCGACCCTGTGGCGGCGCCTCCGGCGCCGGCCGGTCCGCACGCTGCTGCTGGCCCTGCTGGCCGCCGCGGTGCTCGCCGTCTCGCTGCTGCCCTTCCTATGGCTGCTCGACTGACGCCGCCCCCGGCACCCGGCCGGGCGGCATGACGCCCTGCCATTAACGACCATGCCCCCGCCGGGTTCACCGACGGGGGCATGGAAGGACCGGTCGAGGGGCATCAGCGATGCCCGGGCCGTTGGATCACTGCCGGATGAGGTAGTCGAAGGCGCCGAGGGCGGCCTTGGAGCCCTCGCCCATGGCGATGACGATCTGCTTGTAGGGCACGGTGGTCACGTCGCCGGCGGCGAAGATGCCGGGGATCGAGGTCATGCCGTGGTTATCGACGACGATCTCGCCGCGCTCGGAGAGCTCGATGGGTGATTCCTGCAACCACTCGGTGTTGGGCACCAGGCCGATCTGCACGAAGACGCCCTCCAGGTCGACCCGGCGCAGCTCGCCGGTGGCGCGCTCTTCAAAGGTCAGACCGTCGACGCGCTTGCCGTCGCCGTTCACCTCGGTGGTGCGGGCCCCGAGGATGATCTCGACGTTGGGCAGGCTGCGCAGTTTCTTCTGCAGCACCGCGTCGGCGCGCATCTCGTCCATGAACTCGAGCAGCGTCACGTGGCCGACGATGCCGGCCAGGTCGATGGCCGCCTCGACGCCGGAGTTGCCGCCGCCGATCACCGCCACGCGCTTGCCCTTGAACAGCGGGCCGTCGCAGTGGGGGCAGTAGGCCACGCCCTTGTTGCGGTACTCGGCCTCGCCGGGCACGCCCATCTCGCGCCAGCGGGCGCCGGTGGCCAACACCAGGGTCTTGGCACGCAGGCGGGCACCGGACTCGAACGCCACCTCGTGCTCGCCGCCCGGCTGGGTGGCCGGCACCAGCGACACCGCCCGCTGCAGGTTCATGATGTCGACCTCGTACTCCTTGACGTGCTCCTCCAGCGCCGCGGCCAGCTTCGGGCCCTCGGTGCGGGGCACGGAGATGAGGTTCTCGATGCCCAGGGTGTCGAGCACCTGGCCGCCGAAGCGCTCCGCGGCGACGCCGGTACGGATGCCCTTGCGCGCGGCGTAGACCGCCGCCGCGGCGCCGGCGGGCCCGCCGCCGATCATCAGGGTGTCGAAGGTGGCCTTGTCGTTGAGCTTGGCGGCCTCGCGCTCGGCGGCGCCGGTGTCCACCTTGGCCAGTATCTGCTCCAGGCTCATGCGGCCCTGGTCGAAGGGCTCGCCGTTGAGGTAGACGCTCGGCACCGACATGATCTCGCGCGCCTTCACCTCGTCCTGGAACAGCGCGCCGTCGATGGCGACATGGTGGACGTTGGGGTTGAGGATCGCCATCAGGTTCAGCGCCTGGACCACGTCCGGGCAGTTCTGGCAGGAGAGCGAGAAGTAGGTCTCGAAGCGCATCTCGCCGTCGAGGCTCTTGATCTGCTCGATCACCTCCTCGGAGGCCTTGGGCGGATGACCGCCGATCTGCAGCAGCGCCAGCACCAGCGAGGTGAACTCGTGGCCCATGGGGATGCCGGCGAAGACCACGCCGCTCTCCTCGCCGGGACGGTTCAGGGCGAAGGAGGGCGTGCGGGTGTCCTGACCATCGAGCTTCAGGGTGATCTTGTCGGTCAGCCCGACGATGTCGGTCAGCAGACCGTGCAGTTCCTTGGACTTGTCGCCGTCATCGAGGGACGCGACGATCTCGAACGGCTGAGTGACCTTCTTAAGATAGGCGTTGAGCTGGCTTTTCAGATTGTCGTCCAACATGACAGCGGCATTCCTTCATGTTCGGGGTTCAAGACGGAGGCATGAGGATCCCGTGGCTTCCCGCGCGGGGCGCCTCGGTCGCTCAAACTTCCTGAATCGAGACCCGGGCAGGGGATGCCCGGGTGGGGACAGGCGAGGCCGTGAGGGGCCTCGCCGGCAGGGGCAGATCGTTTAGATCTTGCCGACCAGGTCCAGAGAGGGAGAGAGGGTCTCTTCGCCTTCTTCCCACTTGGCCGGGCAGACTTCGTTCGGGTTGGCGCGCACGTACTGGGCGGCCTTGACCTTGCGCAGCAGCTCTTCGGCGTTACGGCCGATGTTGCCGGCGTTCAGCTCGATGATCTGGATCTTGCCGTCCGGGTCGACCACGAAGGTGCCGCGCTCGGCGATACCGGCGTCCTCGATCAGCACCTCGAAGTTGCGCGAGATGGCGTGAGTCGGATCGGCGATCATCGGGTAGGTCAGCTTGTTGATGGTCTCGGAGCTGTCGTGCCACGCCTTGTGGGTAAAGTGGGTGTCGGTGGAGACGCTGTAGATCTCGACGCCCAGCTTCTTGAACGCTTCGTAGTTGTCGGCCAGGTCACCCAGCTCGGTCGGGCAGACGAAGGTGAAGTCGGCCGGGTAGAAGAAGAAGACGCTCCACTGGCCCTTGAGGTTCTCGTCGGACACGTCGACGAACTCGCCGTTGTGGTAGGCGGTGGCGTTGAACGGCTTGACTTCGGTGTTCAGCAGGGACATTCGGTGATGCTCCTTTCGACTATCGTTGAATGATTGGCGGGGATACGGGAGGCATGGTAGCCCGTATCTTTTGATAGCGTAAATTGAATGGTGCCATGGATCTGATAATTCAACCCTATGGTCCCAGCCGACGGGCGTCAGCCGATGCTCACCGCCTCGCCCTGGCGGTCGAAGGCCAGGAAGGACGCGACATTGCCCATCTTCAGCGACTCCACCATGCGGTTGAGGTGCTGCTCGGCCTCTGCCTCGGCGTTCTGGCCGGCCAGGGCCGCCACGAAGACGATGTCCCACTCGGCGCCGGTCTCGCGGGACTCCGCCAGCAGCGCCGCCATGTCGGTCAGCGCCTCGGGGGCCTTGTCGACGCAGACCACCGGGGTCAGCACGCCGCCCTCGCCCTGCTCGAAGCGACGCCGCTGCTCCTCGCTGGGGTGGTCGGGCAGTTCGGCGCGGGTGAAGACGAACAGCAGGCGCTGGGGCTCGGACTGGGCACGCGCCTCGTCCAGCAGGTCGGCAAAACATGAAATGGCCACGGGCCCTCCTCAAGATGAAATGACAGTTGCGGGCTGACAGGTACGGGCAGCGTAACGGGCCGCCCCCGTTCCGTGAAGGAAGGATCGCGGCCCGCGCGATCCAGGTCAGGTTTCTGCCCGGCGCTTCAGGGGGATGGTCGGCGCCAGCCGATGCCGAGCGTTGAGACCCGAAGTGGCAATTCCCCGGGCGAATCCTCAGACTGGCGAGGCTTTCGGACCCTCAGATCGTGACGCAGCGGCACCTTCGCCGGCGCGGCCCTCGAGACGGCCCTCGGGGAGTCGCGAGATTTCCCGACACCCGCCACATCGATGTGACCGTGAACACGCGCGACGCTCTCCTTTCGTTTCCCCCACCGGAGGTTTCCCCATGGAAAAAGACTCCCCCCAAGCGCCCAGAGACAAAGGCACCCCTGTCTCTGACGGCGTCCCCAGGCCGGAAGGCCCGGCGAACCTGATCGATACCGACTACGTGATCGGCCAGGACAACGTGACCGCCAGCCGCTTCGGCCTCGATGTCGACCTGCACGGCAAGGTGTTCTCGATATCCGCCCTGACGATCCTCTTTTTCGTGTTCATCACCCTGGCCCTGCAGGACCAGGTCGAGCCGATCTTCGATGCGGTCTTCGCCTTCCTGACCGGCAACATGTCCTGGTTCTTCCTGCTGGCGGCCAACGTCTTCGTGCTCCTCGCCGTGGGGCTGATCTTCACGCCCCTGGGCAAGATCAGGATCGGCGGGGCCCACGCCACGCCGGACTTCAGCTACACGGGCTGGTTCGCGATGCTGTTTGCCGCCGGCATGGGCATCGGCCTGATGTTCTACGGCGTCTCGGAGCCGCTGACCCACTTCGGTACCGCCCTGGGCGGCACCAGCATGGAGGGTGGCGCCCGGACCGACTGGGCACCGCTGGGCGCCGCGGCCGGCGACACCGACGGGGCGATCTCGCTGGCCATGGCGGCCACCATCTTCCACTGGGGCCTGCACCCCTGGGGGATCTATGCGGTGGTGGCGCTGGCACTGGCGCTGTTCTCCTTCAACAAGGGCCTGCCGCTGACCATGCGCTCGATCTTCTACCCGATCCTGGGCGAGCGGATCTGGGGCTGGCCGGGCCATGTGATCGACATCCTGGCGGTGTTCGCGACCCTCTTCGGCCTGGCGACCTCGCTCGGCCTGGGGGCCTCGCAGGCCGCTGCCGGACTCGGCTACCTGTTCGACGTTCCCAACAACAACGTCACCATGGTGCTGCTGATCATCGGGATCAGCGCGGTGGCGCTGCTCTCCGTCATGGCCGGCGTCGACAAGGGCGTGCAGCGCCTCTCCCAGATCAACATGGTGCTGGCCTTCCTGCTGCTGGCCTTCGTGATTGCCGTCGGTCCGACACTGGCCATCGCCACCGGCTTCCTCGATAACCTGAGCGCCTACCTGGTTCATCTGCCCGCCCTGTCGATGCCCTTCGGGCGTGAGGACGCCAACTTCAGCCAGGGCTGGACCGCCTTCTACTGGGCATGGTGGATCTCCTGGTCACCGTTCGTCGGCATGTTCATCGCCCGCGTCAGCCGCGGCCGCTCCGTGCGCGAATTCCTGATCGCCGTGCTACTGGTGCCGTCGCTGGTCTCGGTGCTGTGGATGACCGCCTTCGGGGGCACCGCCATCGACCAGGTGATCAGCGACAACTTCCAGGGCGTCAAGGAAGCGGCGCTCGAGCTGCAGCTGTTCACGATGCTGGGCCAGCTGCCGCTGACCTCGATCACGTCCTTCGTGGGGATCGTGCTGGTGATGGTGTTCTTCATCACCTCGTCGGACTCCGGCTCGCTGGTGATCGACTCCATCACCGCCGGCGGCAAGGTCGATGCGCCGAAGCCGCAGCGCATGTTCTGGGCCATCATCGAGGGCGTGATCGCCATCGCCCTGTTGCTGGGTGGCGGCCTCGCCGCACTGCAGACGGCGGTGATCACCACCGGCCTGCCGTTCACGCTGGTCCTGCTGGCGGCCTGCTACGCCATCATCAAGGGACTGCTCTCCGAGCCGCGACGCTGACCCCCGCCCCTCTCCGGCCCTGCCGGAGAGGGGGCTCTTCTCTGGCCGGGACCCGTGGCCCCGTACGGGGCCATGCCACGATGAGCGGGCCAGGCCCGCTCATCGCCCCCGGCGGCGGCCGGGCTCGACCTCGCGCCAGCGAACAGGCATGGTTGTGCTCTAGTGTCGGATCTCTCACCGCGCCCCAGGAGGCCCTCTCTGTGCGGTGACGAGTGCCGAATGCCGCGACCCCCACGAGCGTTCATGGCCCTCGAGGCCGAGGAGGAAACACCGATGTCGAACCGTCTGACCAGACGCCTGTGCATGACCGCCCTGCTGTCGCTGCTGGCCATCGCGCCCACGGCCTTCGCCCAGCAGGCGACGCCGGGCGCCGCCGGGGCCAATGTCCAGACCGAGCAGTTCCGCGATTGGCAGGTACTCTGCCCGCCCGAGGGCCAGCAGGGCCCCTGCACCATGAGCCAGCTGGTCACCAACCCGAACAGCAGCGATCCGCTGATGCGGGTGATCCTGGGCTATCCGCCGGAGCTCGAGGGCCGGCCGGCGATGACCTTCCTGCTGCCGCTGGGCGTGCGCCTCGCCGCGGGCCTGCAGCTCGCCGTGGGCGGCGGTGAGCCGGCCCAGTTCCCCTATCAGGTCTGCCTGCAGCAGGGCTGCCGCGCCGACCTGCCGGTGCCGCCGGCGCTGCTCAGCGACCTGCGCGGCGGTAGCAGCGCGACCCTGAGCCTGGTCGGCCCGCGCGGCAACCGCATGGACCTGGACATCTCGCTGATGGGCTTCACCGACGCCAACGCGCGCATCGAACCCTGAACGCCTGAATGAACGACCGTCCCGAGACGCAGACGCCCCGGCCATTGGCCGGGGCGTTTCGTTGGGGCTGTCGTCGAGGCGAGCGCGGGGATGCCGGGCGACACCCACCCGGCCCGGGCCCTACCAGAGCCCCACATGGTCGTGCAGGATGGCGGTGCCGATACCGATCAGCACGACCCCGCCGAGCAGCTCCGCCCGCTTGCCGATCAGCGCCCCGAGGCGGCGCCCCAGCAGCACGCCCAGGGTCGCCATCAGGGTGGTGGCCAGGCCGATGGCCAGGGCGGTGACCAGGATATTGACCTCCATGAAGGCCAGCCCGACCCCCACGGTCAACGCATCGATGCTGGTGGTGACGGCGGTGGCGACCAGCAGCCAGCCGCCGTGGCGACGCGGCGGGTCATCCGCCTGCCCCGCCGGCTCGGGCGCGGCGAGGCCGGCGAGGATCATGCGCCCGCCCAACAGCAGCAGCAGGGCGAAGACCACCCAGTGGTCCCAGGCGTCGATATGACGCGAGGCGCCGTAGCCCAGTACCCAGCCGATCAGCGGCGTCAGGCCCTCGATCACCCCGAAGATCAGCCCCGTGCGCAGCGCCTCGCGAAAGCGCGGCTGGTGCAGCACGGCCCCCTTGCCGATGGCGGCGGCGAAGGCATCGGTGGACATGGAAAAGGCCAGCAGGGTGGTGGACAGCAGCGTCATCCTGAATCGCATCCCGGCCGGGCGGTCACCACGACGGCGCGGCGCGCCCGGCCTGGGGCACCGCACAGTCGATGGTCTCGCCAACCCGGAGGTACACCTGCCACGGCATCTGGCCGACTGTGTTGACAGGCATGCTCACGAGGGCGTGAGCCGGCTACTCCCCAACGAAGGGCATGTGGATCGGCGGGGCGTCCCGCCGTCCTCGATGCGAGAGTATATCAACTCTTGATGTTGCCATGCAGCACGCGGGTGCCTGCCTTCGATACCCGGGCCTCACGACAGGAGCGCTTTCAAGGGCATCCACAGTCCCATGAAGATCATGACCAGGTTCTCGGTCAGGGAAACGAAGCCCAGGGGAACATTGCTGTTGCCGCCGACGCAGGCGCACTTCAGCTCTCGCTTGTCGATATAGACGGCCTTGAAGACCGAGACGGCGCCCACCGTGCCGATGAAGAGCGCCAGGGGGGCGGCGAGCCAGATAAAGGCACCGGCCAGCATCAGGACACCGGCCAGGGTCTCGGCGAAGGGGTAGACATAGCCGTAGCGGACGTGGCGCTGGGCGAGCAGGTCGTAGTTGAGGAACATGGTGCTGAAACTTTCGACATCCTGCAGCTTCTGGAGCCCCAGCAGGGTCATGGCAGCGGCGATCGCATACTCCAGCATGCGCCCGGAGACGAGGGTGTCGCTGGCCGTCCAGCTCACCGCCAGGCCGATCAGCAGGGAGGTCGCGAAGATGGCGATGACGGGCTGATAACTGGTCTCCTTCTCGCCGGGCACGCTCATGCCGAGATACTCGCGGACCTCCTCATAGCCCCCCACGCGCGTATCGCCGATATAGACCTGGGGCGTGGTATCGACGCCGGCCTCTTCCTTGAACGCCTCGATCGCCTCGCGAGAATCGAGGGTGTGATCGTCCACCCGATAGCCCTTGCGCTCGAGCAGATCCAGGGTCTTCAGGCCAAATGGGCACAGATGCTCGTCCGTCTTCATGCGGTAGAGGCGAGCGCTCTCATGCGGCGCAGACGATGCCGAGGTAGCGTGGCTCATGATCATCGACCTCCTGGCGGTAGCGGGAGCGGATCGGGGCGCCCGGACACTCCAGGCCATTCCGCACCATCGCCTTGCCGATGGCTGCGGTGGCGCCCCGCACGTTACCTCCAGCCTAGAACCCTTGTGTGACCCAAGGGTCAAGGTGGTGCTCGCCGAGCCAGTTCACTCCTGCAGCTCGATGCGGCCCGACATGCCCGCTTGGTAATGCCCGGGAATGTTGCAGGCGTATTCGAGGCTATCCACATTCTTCGGAGCGGTCCAGACGAGCGTGGCGCGCTCTCCCGGGGCCAGGGTCACGGCAGGCATCTGGCCGCCGTGCTGCCCCTCGGCCATGTCGTGGCCGCCATGGCTACCATGACCTTGATCATCATGGCCACCACTCATCTGCTGCATCATGTCCCGGTGAGCCTCCTGGGCCTCGGCGTCGCCGATCACGAACTCGTGGGCTAGATTACCGGTGTTGGTGATCTCGAAGCGGATCGTTTGGCCAGGTGTAACGTCCAGTGATTCGGCATCGAACCACATGTCGCCCGCCTCGAGGCGGATGGTGCGGTCGACCTCGGCGTCGGCCGGCGCATGGGAACCACCGTGCTCGCCGGCGGCGAAGGCGGTGCCGGTGACGAGCCCCAGAGTCAGGGCCAGTAGCGTCTTGCGCATCGCGGGTACCTCTCGCGTCGTATCGGGGAGTGCCCTTTATACCCTAGCAACCTGAAACGAGACTGAAACCGGGCGTCGGCATCAAGTACCCCGCGGGGCGCTTGACCTCTGGGCGACCCAAGGGTTGTAAGCTCATAACGAAAGTTGCCAGCGTCTTCCCCTCGGGGGAGATGTCGCTCCTACCCTACGCACGACGAGGAGAACGATCATGGTCAGATACCAACACGTCATCGCCATCGCCCTGGCGGCCGGCCTCGGCATCGCCGCCAGCGGCGCCGCTTCCGCTCACGGTACGCATCAAGGTCAACATGGCGCCGGCGGCATGATGGGCTACGGCCATCAGGGTGGCATGGGGCCCGGCATGATGGGCTACGGCCAGCAGGGCGGCATGGGACCCGGCATGATGGGCTACGGCCAGCAGGGCGGCATGGGCCCCGGCATGATGGGCTACGGCCAGCAGGGCGGCATGGGCCCCGGCATGATGGGCTACGGCCAGCAGGGCGGCATGGGCCCAGGCATGATGGGCTACGGCCAGCAGGGCGGCATGGGCCCCGGCATGATGGGCTACGGCCAGCAGGGCGGCATGGGGCCCGGCATGATGGGCCAAGGCCAGGGCGGCATGGGCCCAGGCATGATGGGCTACGGCATGATGCAGGGGCTCGAGCTCGAGCCGGATCAGCGTCGCGAGATGCGTGAGCTGATGCAGCAGCACCGTCCCGCCCAGTTCGACCGCATGGGGCAGATGATGGATCTGCGCATGGCGCTGATGGAAGAGATGCATGCCGAGGCGCCGGACCCCGACGAGGTGAAGTCCCTTCATGACCAGATGGCCGAGCTGCAGGGCGCGATGATGGCGGATCGGGTGCGCCTGCATAATCAGCTGCGGGACCTGCTGACCGACGAACAGCGTCAACGGCTCCGGCAGGGTGCCTCAGGCCAGCCGCGTCAGCCATGACGCCGGCGCTTGACGGGCTCCACGGGCGATGCGGCCATCCCTTGCGCTGGATCAAGGTGGCGGATCGCCCAGTGGACTCACAATGAGGCTGCCACGACGAGGTGACACTCCCCCATGACCGCACCGGCTCGACACCCACATCCCCGACAAGGCCAGCGCCTGCTGGCGTTGCTGCTCGCGGTGCTGCTGTCGGTGGCGAGCCTCTCAGGCCACGCGGCGATGGACGCCTGCGCCGCCGATTGCACGACGACCCAGGCCGACATGCTGGCGGGGGATGACCTGGACTGCGGCGCCTGCGCGGCCGTGGCCGCGGTGCCCGTCATGGCTTCCCTGCCGGCCGCCACGCCGATCGACGCCGCCGGCCCGGCGCTGGTCGATCACGCTCTCCTGCCGGCCCGGCCCCCTCCCAGACCCTGACGCGACGCTAGCCTTGCTCGGTGCGCCGGCATCGCCGCCACCGGATCATTTCGCACTCTCGTCAGGAGTCACCTCATGATGACCACCGACTGCTTCGCCCTGATGGGCGCCATGGGCTGGATGGGCTGGCTGATGCCGCTCGCCGTCCTGCTGCTGCTGGGCCTCGGCATCGCGGCCCTCACCAAGTACCTGTTCACGTCACGCGCTTCCCGGGAGGATCGCTCATGACCCGCCTCGCTCCGCCGCTGCTGCTCTCCACCGCCTTGCTGCTGGGCGCCGGGACCGTCCAGGCCGCCCTGCCGACCCAGGCCACCCTCTACAAGAACCCGCAGTGCGCCTGCTGCGACGGCTATGCCCGGCACCTCGAGGCGCTGGGCGTCGAGGTCACGGTCGTCGACGACCGGCCGCTTGGCCAGGTCAAGGCCGACGCCGGCGTGCCCTACGGGCTCGGCTCCTGCCACACCGTCACCATGGGCGACTACGTGATCGAGGGTCACGTGCCGATGGCGGCCGTGGAACGGCTGTTCGAGGAGCGCCCGTCGATCGACGGCATCGGCCTTGCGGGCATGCCGATCGGCACCCCCGGCATGCCCGGCCCCCAGCGCTCGCCCTACGAGGTCTACCGGTTCACCGACCGGCAGGACGCGCCCTTCATGACGCTCTGACGCCCCCCTTAACGCGACGCTTAGCAGCCACCCAGCGAGATCGCCCCGCCATAGGCCGGGGCGAGTTCGTTATCGCGTTCACCAAAGGCCTCAGGCCTCGGCGGTGACCCGCCGACGGCGCCGGGCCCGCTGGATCATGCGATAGCGCGAGCGGATCTCGTCGCGCTCCATGTAGCAGCCCTGCAGCCAGCGGCGGCCGGCGCTGCCCTCGAAGGCGTCCCGGGCGTGCAGCAGGCGACGGTTGTCGAAGATCACCAGGTCCCCGGGGTGGTAGGTGAAGCGGATCGCGAAGGCCGGATCGCCCAGCAGGCGCTGCAGGGTCATCAGCGCCTCATAGGCCGGCTCGACGTCCTCGAAGGCGGTCTGCAGCGGGCCGCGCAGGAAGTCGGCGATGCGCACCTCGAGCAGTTCGCCCCGGGCGTCCAGGCGGATCATCGGCTCGAACCAGACGTAGTCGGTGGTCTTGGCGGTGTTCGCATAGCACCAGCGAACCCGGGTCAGGGTCTCCCAGGCGTCGGGATGGCGCTCGCGCAGCGCCTCGGCCACGGCGAAGCCGTCGAGCATCACCGCCTGGCCGCCTTCGACGCTGTTCTCCAGGCAGTGCAGCATCTGCAGGCCGGGGTGGTACTCGCGGGTCGGCAGGTCGGTATGCGGCGGCAGGGCGATGGAGGTGTAGGCGTTGGAGTCCGGGTCCGGCTTGGCCCGGACGTTGAACAGGCCGCCGAAGTTGGTGTCTCGGATCGGCCCGATGCGATGGGCGATGGCCTCCAGGGAACCCGGCTCGGTGGGCAGGTCGCGCAGGCGCACGAGGCCCTTGCCGAGCACGCTCGCAAGCGCCGGGGCGAGGATCGCCTCCTCGGCCTCGCTATCGGGGGCGGTGTCGAGCAGCCCGGCGGCCGAGAGGGTGTCCGGGCCGGCCTCGGGACCGCCCAGCCAGTGAGTCACCGGCACCAGCGGCGCCTCGGCGTCGTGGAGGTTGTCGTAGTCGTGGGCGCGCAGCCAGCCGGGATGGAAGCGCAGGCGGCGATCCTCCACGGCGAAGTCCACGCAGAGCGCACCGGCGGCGTCGATCTCGGCGCCCTCGACCTCCGGCCAGGCCGGCAGCGTGGAGAGGTCCAGGATGCGCTCCCGGGTCGCCGCGTTGACGGTGGTGTCGTCGGCGGCGTTCTCGCGCAGCCAGACGCTGTGGTAGCGGCTGACGCGGCCGTCGCTCCAGTGCACCGTCACCAGGCGCGGGGTGGAGGAGACACTCTCGAGGTCGGCCTCGATGGGCCAGGCGTCGTAGTCGGGGGTAAGCGGTAGCGTGGTCATGGGGTGTCTCCCGTTGGCGTTGAGCATGGCCACAGGATGACAGCCGAAACGGGGCGAGATGCGACCCGATTCGACACCCACTGTGCACGATTCGACAGTCAGCTCGGCTCGAGGCCGCGGCGCAGCTGGCTCGGCGTCACGCCATGATGGCGGCGGAAGGCACGGGTGAAGCTCGAGGCGGAGGCGAAGCCGCTGGCCAGGGCGATCTGGGTGATCGGGTGGCGTGTCTCGCGCAGCAGCCGGTGGGCATGGGCCAGGCGACGCTCCACGTAGAAGCGCTGGGGCGAGCAGGTGAGGTCCCGCTCGAAGAGGCGCTCCAGGCGGCGCCAGCCGAGCCCCAGCTCGTCGGCGAGCGCGCGGATGCTCAGCGGCGCCTCGAGGTGATCCTCCATCAGCACGATGGCGCGATGGATCAGCGGGTCGAGGCCCTGGCCCGGCAGGCCACGCTGGCGGCTCGCCGGCCGGCGTCCCTGGTGGTGGACGAGCTGATCGCGGACCCGGTCGGCCAGGTCATCGCCATGACGCCGCCGGATCAGGTCCAGGCTCATGTCGATGGCCGCGCTGCCGCCGGCGCAGGAGAAGCCGCTCGGCGTGACCTCGAAGACCGACTCCACCGCCTCGATCTCTGGGAAGCGCTCGCGAAACTCCGGCAGGCTCTCCCAGTGCAGGGTCACCGTCTGGTCGGCGAGCAGGTCGGCGGCGGCCAGCACGAAGCAGCCGGTGTCCATGCCGCCCAGGGTGACGCCTTGGGCGGCCCGCTCGCGCAGCCACTCGAGCAGCGCGGCGTCGATGGCGGCGTCCGGCGCGAAGCTCGCGCACACCGCCAGGCTCGGCGCCATCGGCACGTCATCCAGGCTGCAGTCGGCCGCCAGGGTCATGCCGTTGGAGGCCTCCACCGGCCCGCCGTCGCGGCTGATCAGGTCCCACTGGAAGAGCGTCTGCCCGCTGATGCGGTTGGCGATACGCAGCGGCTCGATGGCCGAGAAGAAGGCCACCATGGCGAAGCGCGGCAGCAGCAGGAAACCGAGACGCTCCGGGATGGACGAGGGAGGCTGGAGTCGCATGGAGCACCTGGGCGAGGAGTGGGCCGGCATCGAGCGCCGATTGTAGGCGGCCGGGACGGTGCAACGGAAGCGGCCGAGATACCCGGGGGTATCTCGGCCGCCTTCATCGACCCGCGCGAGGACGCGGCGTCGGGTCACTGGCGCTGGGTCGCCCCGATGCGGCGACGCGACTCGCGAAACAGCGAGACCAGCACGCCGGCGGTCATCACCAGGATCACCACGCTCAGCGGCAGGGCCGCGGCGATCAGCGCGGTCTGCAGCGCCTTGAGGCCGCCGGCCATCAACAGTGTCGCGGCCACCAGGCCGATCACCACGCCCCAGAACACGCGGAAGCGCTTCGGCGGCTCCTCGTTGCCCAACGACAGGATGGTGGTCAGCACCAGGGTGCCGGAGTCCGACGAGGTGACGAACCAGCTCATCAGCAGGAACACCATCAGCGCAGAGAGCACCCAGCCGAAGGCCCCGGTGCCGGCGATGCCGTCGGCGCTGGCGAACAGTGCGGCCGGCAGGTTCCAGGCGTTGACCAGTTCGATGATCCCGCCGCTGCCCGGGCCGCCGGCGGCGGTGAGCTCCTGGTGCAGGGCGTTGCCGCCGAAGATGATCAGCCAGACGAAGATGATCATCGTCGGCACCAGCAGCACGCCGAGCACGAATTCACGCAGGGTGCGGCCGCGGGAGATGCGCGCGATGAAGATGCCGACGAACGGCGCCCAGGCCAGCCACCAGCCCCAGTAGAAGATGGTCCAGCCCTGCTGCCACTCGGTCGTGCCGGGATCGTCGGCGAACCACAGCCCCATGGGGATGAAGTTGAGGGCGTAGTCGAGAACGGTCTCGCCGAAGGTGCTGACCAGCCACAGGGTCGGCCCGCCGATCAGGAAGGTCGCGACCACGGCCACCGAGACCCAGATGTTCATCTCCGAGATGATCTTGATGCCGCGCTGGACCCCGGAGACCGCCGAGATGACCGACACCGCCGAGATGACGGCGATCAGCACCAGCTGGGTATTGAGCCCCGGGTCGGTGCCGACCAGGCGCTCCAGACCCACGGCCATCTGGCTGACGCCGAGCCCCAGCGAGGTGGCGACGCCGAACACGCAGCCGAGCACGCCGAGGATGTCCACCGCGTGGCCGATGGGGCCGAAGATGCGCTCGCCGATGAACGGATAGAGCGCCGAGCGCAGCGCCAGGGGCAGCCCCTTGCGGTAGGCGAAGTAGGCCAGCGACATGCCGACGATCACGTAGATCGCCCAGCCGTGCAGTCCCCAGTGGAACACCGAGACGCGCAGCGCATCGATGGCCCGCTCGTGGTTCATGGCGGCGGCGCCGGCCATGTCGGCGTGGGGGTTGTTGGGGTAGCCGAAGGCGCCGGTGTTGTCGAAGTAGAAGACCGGCTCGGCGACGCCGAAGAACAGGATGCCGATGCCGATGCCGGCGGAGAACAGCATCGAGAACCAGGCGAAGTTGCTGAAGTCGGGTCGGCTGTCGTCGGGGCCCAGGCGCACGCCACCGTGGCGGCTGAGCACGATGTAGCCGCACACCGCCAGCAGGATCATCACGGTGATCAGGTAGTAGCCGCTGAAGGTGGTCTCGATCCAGGCGCGGGTGGTGCCGAACAGGCCGCCGGCGAGCTCCGGCATCACGCCGGTGAAGAGCACGAAGCCGAGCACCAGCAGCGCAGCGGTGATGGTCATGCCCTTGTGCATGCCGCTGAAGAAGCCGTCCTGGGAGAGCTCGGTGACCATGTAGTCGGTCGAAGTCTCGACCTCATGGCTGGCACGGCGTGTCGGCGGGGTGGGGGGAGTTGGAGTAGCGATGACGTCGTCCTCTTGAGCCGGGCCTCGGGCCGGCGATCCCGTAAACCGCCCGGCGTCGGCCGGG
Source organism: Halomonas sp. B23F22_3 (assembly GCF_043496965.1). NCBI lineage: Bacteria > Pseudomonadati > Pseudomonadota > Gammaproteobacteria > Oceanospirillales > Halomonadaceae > Halomonas > Halomonas sp. B23F22_3. The sequence goes on along the minus strand of NZ_JBIEKG010000003.1, from coordinate 396,410 downwards.
CGGTACCTCGTTATTGTTCTCGGCGTCCATGTTCTTGGCGTAACGGCCGAAGCCGTTCAGCGCTTGGGCGGCAGCCCGATGCGACGGCCGGCGAGTTCCGGCCACTCGCTCTCGGCGGCGGCGGGCAGCGTCTCGATGACGCCGGCCACGGCCTCCGGGAAGGGGGCCGGGCGACCGGCATCGCTGTCGATGCCCATCAGCATCTGCTCGCTGGTGGCCAGCAGCGTGCCCTCGCGGTCGTGCATGGTGAAGAAGACGTGCAGGCGCTTGGCGTCACGCGCCAGCACCGTCACCTCGACCGACAGCGGCTGGCCCTCGTGGGCCTCGCGACGGTAGCAGAGGTGCGTCTCCAGGGTGTAGATCGTGTAGCCATGGCGCGCCCTTCCGGCCTCGTCGAGGCCAATGGCGTCCATCAGCGCCTCCACGCCCAGCGAGAACACCCGCGCGTACTCGGCATCGTTCATGTGGCCGTTGTAGTCGACCCACTCCGGGGCGACACGGATCTCCATCAGCGCCATCAGATGCGCCCCTCCAGGCCTTCGGCCTCGGGCCAGTACTTCTGCACCAGGTCGAGCAGCTCGACCAGGAAGTCGTCGCGGCGGCGATCGAGCTCGGCGACCGGACGATCGGCGGCCTGGTACTCGCAGCCCTCGACCACCTTGTCGATCAGCTCATCGGTGAGCTCCGGGGCCTCGAGCTTGGTCCAGGGCAGCTTCAGCGCCGGACCAAACTGCTCGAGCATGTGACGCATGCCCTGCTCGCCGCCGGCCAGGTGGAAGGTCAGGAAGGTACCCATCAGCGACCAGCGCAGGCCGCAGCCGTAGACCACGGCGGCATCGATCTCCTCGGTGGTGGCGACGCCGTCGTTGACCAGGTGCAGCGCCTCGCGCCACAGCGCCTCCATCAGGCGATCGGCGATATGGCCCTCGATCTCGCGACGCACCACCAGCGGGCGCATGGCCAGGTCCTGGTAGAGCGCCTGGGCCCGCTCGATCTGGTGGGGCTCGGTGGCCTCGCCGCCGACCAGCTCGACCAGCGGCAGCAGATAGACCGGGTTGAAGGGGTGAGCGACGATCACCCGCCCCGGGACCCAGGTGCAGTCGCGCTGCAGGTCGCTGGGCTTGAAGCCCGAGGTGGAGGAGCCGACGATCGTGCCCGGGGCGGCGGCGGCATCGATGGCGGCGAGGATCTCGCGCTTGAGCTCGAGGCGCTCGGGCACGTTCTCCTGGACCAGGTCGGCGCCGGCCACGGCTTCCTCGAGGCTCGCGACGAAGGTCAGTCGCGCCGGGTCGGCGCCCTCGGCGAGGCCCAGCTTCTCGAGGGACGGCCAGGCGTTGGCGACGAAGCTGCGGGTGCGCTCGGCGGCGCCCTCGGCCGGGTCGAAGGCGACCACGTCCCAGCCGCGGGCCAGGGCCCGGGCGATCCAGCCGTTACCGATGACGCCGGTGCCGATGACGGTCAGCTGCTGGCTCATGCCTCACCTCCCACGGCTGTCTCGACGGTCAGGCCAGTGTTCGGGTCGCGCAGCTTGAGGTGCGCGCGGGTCTCGGCCGGGGTCATGATGCGACCGCCGAGGTTCTCGATGATGGTGCCGGCCTTCTCGACCAGGCCGCCGTTGGTGGCCATCACGCCCTTCTCGAGGTAGAGGTTGTCCTCCAGGCCGACCCGGGCGTGGCCGCCGAGCAGCATCGCCTGGGCGACCATCGGCATCTGGTGGCGGCCGATGCCGAAGGCGGCCCAGTTGGCGTTCTCCGGCAGCTTGTTGCGCATCGCCAGCATGGTCTCGGGGTCGGCCTCGGCGCCCCAGGGAATGCCCAGGCAGAGCTGAAACAGCGGGTCGCCGTCGAGCAGGCCTTCCTGCTGCAGCTGGCGGGCGAACCAGACGTGGCCCAGGTCGAAGCACTCGAGCTCGGGCTTGACGCCGGCGGCCTGCACCAGGCGGGCGTGCTCGCGCAGCCAGTCGGCGGTGTTGACGTAGACCATGTCGCCGAAGTTGAGGCTGCCGCAGTCCAGGGTGCAGAGCTCGGGCAGCAGCTCGCCCACCGGGGCATGGCGCTCGGCCGGGGTCTGGATGTCGGTGCCCGGGCCGCCGCGGGTCGGATCCTCGACGTCCGGCACCCAGTCGCCGCCGCCGCCGGCGGTGATGTTCATGACGATGTCGACGTCGGCCTCGCGGACGCGCTCCATCACCTCGCGGAAGTGCTCGGTGGAGTGGCTGATGCCGCCGGTCTCGGGGTCGCGCACGTGGATGTGGGCGACGCTGGCGCCGGCGCGGGCGGCCTCGATGCAGTTGTCGGCGATCTGCTGCGGCGTGACCGGGACATTGGGGTTCTTGCCGGCGGTATCGCCGGCACCGGTGACGGCGCAGGTCAGGATGACGTTGCGGTTCATGGTCGACCTCCTGGGGTTCTCGGATGGGAATGGCGACAGTGTGGGGGTATCCTGCCCGCTTGATTCGACGCAAAACGACCTTAAATACACACAAGGCGACATCACCACCCGAATCGTCGCCTTTCGACACGAGCCAGCGGCCGCGAATTCGGCAGCGCGCGCGTCCCTCCCGTAGAATTGGTCCCGTCGCGACGGCGCCTCGCCGCGTGCCGCTCGTCGACGCCGAGCGAGTGCGAACGACGGTCCGCGAGGATCGCGTGCGGCCAGACTCAGCCATCACTGACACCGAGCCACCCCATCACGGAGCGCCGCATGGCAGCACGGAAAGGCCCCAAGTCCTACGTCGTCTGGGTCGGGCGACAGACCGGTATCTTCAGCACCTGGGACGAGTGCAGTCGCCAGGTGAAGGGCTATCCCAAGGCCCGCTACAAGTCCTTCCCCTCCCGCGAGGAGGCCGAGGCCGCCTTCGCCAAGGGGCCGGGTGGCGCCGCCCCGGCGCGCACGCCCCGGACGTCGAGCGCCTCCGCCACGAAGGCCGCCAGCGGTGCCGCGCGGCGCACCAAAACGGCGCCTGCCCGCGACGAGCCGGCCCAGCGCTTCGATACCGAGATCTACTGCGACGGCGCCTGCGAGCCCAACCCCGGCGATGCCGGCTCGGGCATGGTGGTCTACCGCCAGGGGGTGCTCGCCGAGCTCTGGTACGGGCTGCACAACCCCCAGGGCACCAACAACACCGCCGAGCTGAACGCCTTCCACCAGGCGCTGCGGGTGGCCGAGCAGGAGATCGCCCGGGGTGCCTCGGTGCGCATCCACTGCGACTCCACCTACACCATCAACGCCATCACCAAGTGGGCCGGCGGCTGGAAGAAGCGCGGCTGGAAGAAGGCCGACGGCCAGGCGATCAAGAACCCGGAGATCATCCAGCCGACCCACGCCCTCTACGAGCGCCTCAAGGCGAAGGTCGCCATCGCCCACGTCAAGGGCCACGCCGGGGTCGAGGGCAACGAGCTGGCCGACCGGATGGCGATGTACGGCGCCGACCAGCGGGAGCCCGCCTTCACGCGCTACCAGGGCAACCAGGACGTGGCCGAGGTGCTCAGGCTCAAGCGGGGCTGAACGGCGCCGTCGAGGCGAGCCGCGCGGCGATCGCTCCCGGTAACGAAAAAGGGCCTGCGACGATGTCGCAGGCCCTTTCGATTGCCTACCGGTCGGGCTGGCGCACCTACTCGGCCGTGGCCAGCAGGCTGGCGTTGCCGCCGGCGGCGGTGGTGTCGATACAGAGGTGACGCTCCACCGCGTAGCGCTCCGGCGCGATGACCTGGGTCTCCAACGGCACGATGGCTCCCTCGCGCTCGGCGAGCGCGAGGCGCAGCGCGCGGGTCCAGTCGCCGGTGCCGGCGGCGGCCACCGCCACGATGCCCTCGACGGCGGTCAGCGTGTCGGCCGAGACGCGGCCGTCGAGCCCGGCGACCGGTGCTCCGGCACGCTCGAGCGGCTGCACGGCCTCGGCCGCCCCCGGCGCGACAATCAGCGCCGGACAGCCGGCGCCGAGCGCCTGCACCGCCTGGGCGACGGCGATCTCCAGCGTCGGGCCGAGGCACAGCACCGGCCCCTTGGGATACATCGCCAGCCGGTTGCTCTCCCCGGTCGGCCCCGGCAGCGTCTGCGGCGTCATGTCCAGGGACGCGGCCTCGGCCAGCGCCTTGCGGACCACGCCGCGCTGGCCGGAAAGCGCCCGGCGCAGCACCTCGACCCGATCGGGTCGCGCCGCCCAGTTGCGCGGGTCGAGCCCGTCGAGGGCCGACTGGAGCTCACCGAGCGACACGGTATCACCGCTGGGTGCCTCAACGCGCTCGGCCTCGGCGGTGCGGCGAAAGCGGGTGACGTAGAGCGGCCCGCCGGCCTTGGGGCCGGTGCCCGAGAGCCCCTCGCCGCCGAAGGGCTGGGAGCCGACGATGGCGCCGATCTGGTTGCGGTTCACATAGACGTTGCCGACGTGGATCCGCTCGACGATCTGCTGCACGCGATCGTCGATGCGGGTGTGCAGGCCGAAGGTCAGGCCGTAGCCCCGGGCGTTGATCCCATCGACCACCTCGTCGATCTCCCGCGCCTTGAAGGTGGCCACGTGCAGCACCGGCCCGAAGATCTCGCGCTCCAGATCCTCGATGCCGCCGACCTCGACCACCGCCGGGGTGACGAAGGTGCCGACGTCCGGCGCCGGCAGGGTCTTGAGCAGCTTGCCGGCCTTGCGGGCCGCCTCCACGTAGGCGGTGATATCGGCCTGAGCCTCGGCGTCGATCACCGGCGAGACGTCGGTGTCGGTATTCCAGGGATCGCCGATCACCAGCGCGTCCATGGCGCCGTCGAGCATGGTCAAGAGCCGCTCGCGCGCCTCCTCCTGGACGTAGAGCATGCGCAGCGCCGAGCAGCGCTGGCCCGCCGACTGGAAGGAGGAGATCAGGATGTCGCGCACTGCCTGCTCGGTCAGGGCGCTGGAGTCCACGATCATGGCGTTGAGACCGCCGGTCTCGGCGATCAGGACCGCGTCCGGGCCGGCGTTCTGGGCCAGCGCCTTGTGGATGATCTGCGCCACCTCGGTGGAGCCGGTGAAGCAGACACCGGCGATGCGCGGATCGCTGGTCAAGGGGCCGCCCACCGTCGGGCCGTCACCGGGCAGCAGCTGCAGCGCCGCCTCGGGCAGGCCGGCCTCGCGCATCAGCTCGACGGCCCGGGCGGCGATCAGCGGGGTCTGCTCGGCGGGCTTGGCGAGCACCGCGTTGCCGGCCCCCAGGGCGGCGGCGATCTGGCCGGTGAAGATGGCCAGCGGGAAGTTCCACGGGCTGATGCAGACGAAGATGCCGCGGGCGCTGCCGGGCTCCTCGGCCTCGAGCCGCTCGCTCTCGTTGGCGTAGTAGCGCAGGAAGTCCACCGCCTCGCGCACCTCGGCGATGCCGTCGAACATCATCTTGCCGGCCTCGCGGGTGGCGATCACGGTCAGCTCGGCGATGTGCTCCTCGTACAGATCCGCGGTGCGGCGCAGCACCGCGGCGCGCTCGGCGACCGGCCGTGACGACCACTCCTTGAAGCCATCCTCGGCAGCGTCCAGCGCGGCCGCCACCTCCTCCTTGGTCGCCTCATGCACCTGGCCGACCACCCGGGAGGTGTCGGCAGGAGAGAGCGCATCGCGCGCCTTGCCCTGGGGCGCCGGGCCGCCGGCGAGCATCGGCCCCGCCGTCCAGGTGGTGTCGGCGAAGGCCTCGCGGGCCTCGATCAGCGGCAGGATCGAGGCCGGCTCATTGATCCGGTAGCCCCGGGAGTTCTTGCGCTCGGGGGCGAACAGCTCACCGGGCTGGCGAATCGACGGGCTGGCGATGGCGTCGCCCAGGCGCTCGAGCTCGGCCACCGGATCCTTGGAGACCTCGCTCGGCGGGATGGTGTCGTCCACCACCTGGTTGACGAACGAGGAGTTCGCGCCGTTCTCCAGCAGGCGACGCACCAGGTAGGCCAGCAGGTCGCGGTGCGCGCCGACCGGGGCATAGATGCGGCAGTGGGTGCCCTCCGACTGCTTGACGATGTGGTGCAGCGACTCGCCCATGCCGTGCAGGCGCTGGAACTCGTAGCTCTCCTTGTCGTCGCCCCCCATGGCGATGATGGCGGCGCAGGTGTGGGCGTTATGGGTCGCGAACTGCGGGTAGATGCGATCGCGCCGCTCGAGCAGCATCCTGGCGCAGGCCATGTAGCTGACGTCGGTGTTGACCTTGCGGGTGAAGACCGGGAAGGTCTCGACGCCCATCTCCTGGGCCAGCTTGATCTCGGTGTCCCAGTAGGCGCCCTTGACCAGCCGCACCATGATCTTGCGGTCGTAGCGCTCGGCCATCTCGTGCAGGGCCTCGATCGTCGGTGCGGCGCGGCGTCCGTAGGCCTGGACCACGATCCCGAAGCCGTCCCAGCCGTCGAGGCTGGGATCGGACATCAGTTCCTCGATCACGTCCAGCGACAGGTCCAGGCGGTCCTGCTCCTCGGCATCGATGTTGAAGCCGATGTTGGCCTTTGCCGCCTGCTTCACCAGTTCCCGCGCGCGGGGCACGAGGTCGCTCATCACGGTGTCGCGATGGGTGTACTCGTAGCGCGGATGCAGCGCCGAGAGCTTCACCGAGATACCGGGGCTGCCGCGCACGTCACCCTTGGCCTGCTTGGCGATGGCGGCGATCGCCGTGGCGTAGGCCTCGTGATAGCGCAGTGCATCGTCGTCGGTGCGCGCCGCCTCGCCCAGCATGTCGTAGGAGTAGGTGTAGCCCTGCTTCTCGAGCTCACGGGCGTTCTTCATGCCCTCGTCGATGGTCTGGCCGAGCACGAACTGGCGGCCGAGGATCTTCATCGACTGGCCCACCGCGGTGCGCACCACCGGCTCGCCCATGCGGCGCACCAGGCCACGCAGCGCGCGCACCGGCCCCTTGGGATCGTCGTCGAGCACCTTGCCGGTCAGCATCAGCGCCCAGGTCGAGGCGTTGACCATCGACGAGGAGGACTTGCCGAGGTGCGCGCCCCAGTCGGAGGGCTCGATCTTGTCGTGGATCAGGTCGTCGATGGTCTCGGCATCGGGCACCCGCAGCAGCGCCTCGGCCAGGCACATCAGGCCGACACCCTCCGCGGTGGAGAGCCCGTACTCGGCCAGGAACGACTCCATCATGCTCGGCGAGGTCTCCTTGCGCACCCGTGCCACGTAGTTGGCGCCGGCCTCGGCCACCCGTCGGCGCTCCTCGGCCGACAGCTCGATACGCCCGACGAGCTCCTTGAGCACCTCGGCCTCGTCGGCCGCATAGTGGGCGCGAATCCGCTGGCGCAGCTCGCTCACGTTGCCTTGCGGCTGAAAGTTGGCTTCATTCATGCAGGGTCCCCCTAGCGACGCGCATCGCATCGTCGAAGTGTGATCTCGGATGCCGTCGTCGTTATCGAAAGTCATTCATCTAGCGTAGGCGCCCCGGCCGGGGTTGCACCCACCCGCTTCGGTCACGCAATAAACGGTGGCCCACAGGAACCCGACGGCAGTGGCGCTAGGCCGGGCAGTGGCCGGTCTCCTGACGCCTTCCCCGACGCCGCGAAAAGCGTGTCACGCGGTAGGGAGCGAGGTCCAGGGCCGGGGCTTCACCGGCCATTCGCGCGGCCAGAAGCTCCGCGGTGACCGCCGCCTGGGTCAGGCCCAGGTGCTGGTGGCCGAAGGCGAAGTGCACCCCGGCATGGTCCGGATGGGTATCGATCACCGGCAGGGAATCGGGCAGGGTCGGCCGGAAGCCCATCCACTCCTCGGCGGTGTCGTCGAGACCCGCGGGGTCACGCAGCAACGCCTCGGCATGGCGGCGCAGCGATCCATAGCGGCGCCTGATCGGGGCCAGCGAGAGCCCGCCGAGCTCGGTGAAGCCGACCACCCTCAGACCGCAGTCCATGGGCGTCATCACGCAGCGGCGCTCCGCCGAGCCCACCGGCTGGCGCAGCGCCTGGCCTCGCGCCGGCAGCGTCAGGTGATAGCCCCGCTCGGTCTCCAGCGGAATCGACAGGCCGAGCCCGGCGGCGAGCCGGTGGCTCCAGGCCCCGGCCGCGACCACCGCCTGACCGGCCATGACCGGCCCCTGGTCGGTGTGCAGCCGCACGCCCTCGCCCCGGGGCTCGAGCCGCGCCACCCGGGCCTGGCACAGCGTCCCGCCGCGCGCCACGAAGGCCTCGGCGAGGCGCGTTACCAGGGCGTGTGGGTCGCGTACCTGGTGGCCGCCGGGGCAGAAGAGCCCGTGGCTCAGCGCCCCGGTCAGCCCCGGCTCACGCTCGCGAAGCGCCTCCGCCTCGAGCCACTCCACCTCGTGTCCCCAATGGCGCAGGTGCGCCATCTGGGCCCGGGCCCTGGCCCGCCCCGCGGGGGACTCCCAGACCAGCAGGTAGCCCGAGGCGACCAGTTCCTCCTCGGCACCGATATCGGCCAGGCAGCGCCGCCAGGCGGCCACCGCCACGCCATTGAGGGCCGCCAGGGCCTCGCGCCCTTGCGTGACCCGAGTAGGACGGGCGGCCGCGGCGAACCGCGCCAGCCAGGGTGTGAGCCTCGGCAGGTAGCGGAGCGGCAGGGCCAGCGCCCCGTGGGGGTCGAGCAGCAGGCGTGGCGCCAGGCGCAGGGTGGCCGGCGTCGCCAGCGGGTCGATCAGCTCGGTGGCGAGGAAGCCGGCATTGCCGTAGGAGGCCCCGCTTCCCGGCGCCTCCGGGTCCAGCACGGTGACCTCGAAGCCCTGGCGCTGCAGGGCCAGCGCGGTGGTCATGCCCACCACGCCGGCGCCCACTACGGCGACCCGGGAGCGAGGGTCGAGGCCGTCCATCAGCGAGCCTCCCCCGGGGCGATGGCCGCCTCCGATGTCGCTTCGACCGGCTCGGCGCGTTTGGAGAACCAGCCGAGCTGGGCATAGAGGATGCCGATCAGCGGCGACAGCCAGCAGGCAAAAGCCAGCGGGATGTACAGCAGGTCGGTGAAGTCGCCGGACGTCACCGCCAGTCCCAGCGCGCCCATCACGAAGGCGCCGCCCGCGTTCCAGGGCACCAGCGGCGAGACCAGGGTGCCGCCCTCCTCGATGGCCCGGGCCAGGTTGAGACGCGAGTAGCCGATCTTGTCGTAGGCGGGCTTGTACATGCGACCCGGCAAAGCGATGGACAGGTAGACGTCACCGGACGCCACGTTGGTGGCGATGGAGGTCAGGATGGCGCTGGTCTGCAGGCCGCGAAAGCTCTTGATACGCTTCATGATGGCGGCAACGATCGCCTCCAGACAGCGGGTGCGCTCCAGAGCACCGCCGAAGGCCAGGGCGAACATCATCAGGGTGACCACCCAGGTCATGGACGTGACGCCGCCGCGATTGAGCAGGCTGTCCAGGGTCGCGGTACCGGTCTCGATGACATAGCCGCTGTGGGCAAACGTCAGCGCCTCGTGGATACTCGCGCCCTGGGTGAGGATGGCGACGCCGCCGCCGAGCATCACCCCGGTGAACAGTGCGGGGATCGGCGCCACCTTGAAGAAGGCCAGGCCGATGACCACCACCAGCGGCAGCAGCTGCCACACGCCCATGGTGAAGCTCGCGGCCAGCCCCTGCTTGATGACCTCGATGCGTGTCAGCGAGTCTGTGCTTCCCGCCTCGGCCCCCCCGACGAGCAGATAGATCGCCAGGGCGATCAGCATCGCCGGAACGGTGGTCGGCAGCATGTAGCGGATATGGTCGAAGATGTTGGTCTCCGTGACCGCGGGGGTGAGGTTGGTGGTATCGGACAGCGGCGAGATCTTGTCGCCGAAGAAGGCCCCGGAGACCACGGCACCGGCGGTCCAGTAGATGGGCACGCCGAAGGCATCGCCGATGCCGATCAGCGCCAGGCCCACGGTGCCGACGGTGGTCCAGGAGGAGCCGATGGACAGCGAGACCATCGAGCACATCAGCATGGCGGCGGCCAGGAACCAGCTCGGCTCGATCAGATCCAGGCCCAGGTAGATCAGCATCGGCACGGTGCCGCTGGCGATCCAGGTCCCCACCAGCATGCCGACGATGATCAGGGTGGCGATGGACGGCATGGCCACGTGCAGCACCTGGAAGGCGCCCGATTCGATGTCCTTCCAGCGATAGCCTTGCAGCCAGCCGACCAGCGCGGTGATGCCGAAGCCGATGGCCAGGGGGATGTGCGGGGTGAAGTCGTCGTAGTAGAAGATCTGCACACCGAGCAGCGCGATGGTCAACACGATGGGGATGAGGGCCAGGGGTAGCCCCGGCATCGGAATGGTCGGTGCCTGATACGTCGTCATGTCGTGCGCTCCTGGGCAGGCTCGAGCCTGCCCTGTTGTCGTTGTGTCACAGGAGTCGGGGAGAGGCGGGGAACCGCCTCGTACTCAGCGTTTCTCGGCGCAGCGCTCGTAGGCCAGGATGGCGGCGGCGAGATCCTCCACCGAGGCGCCCACCGACTTGAAGACGGTGATCGCCTGGTCGGGCTCCTCGAGGGCGGCGCGGCCGGCGTGGCGCTTGCCGCACAGATCGGGGAAGTCGGCGAGGATGTCCGCCTCCGCGATCACCCCGGTCTTCAGCGGCTCGATCAGGTCGCCGGTCTCGCTCATCGCGCCCTCGCGGGTATCGACGAAGACCGCGCCGCGGCGCATCACCGCGTCGTCGGCCTCACGCATGAAGGGCGTGAAGCTGCCGACCAGATCCAGGTGAGTGCCCGGGGTCAGCCACTCACCCTCGATCAAGGGATCGCGACTCAGGGTGGCGCAGCTGATGATGTCGGCGCTGGCGGCAGCGGCGGCCAGCCCATCCGCCGGAACCGCCTGGGCATCGAGGCCCTCGGCCTGGAGCTCGTCGGCCAGGGCCTGTGCCGAGGCCGCGTGAATGTCCCAGATGCGCACCCGCTCGAGGGGCCGCATGGCTCGGTGTGCCGGGATCAGACGACGCGCCATGCGCCCGGCGCCGACCATCAGCAACTCGCGGGCATCCTCGCGGGCCAGGTAGCGGGCGGCCAGGGCCGAGGCCGCCGCCGTCCGCCGCGAGGTCAGCTCGTTGGCGTCGAACTGCGCCAGATGATGTCCGGTGCGCGCGCAGCTCAGCAGGTAATGGCCGGTGAGACCGGGCAAGCCCCGGGCGCTGTTGCCGGGAAAGACATTGACCTGCTTGACGCCCAGGTACCGCCCCTCGATCCAGGCCGGCATCAGCAGCAGGGTCGCGTCCGGGTCACCGGGCACCTGCAGATGATGGTGGTGGCGCACCGGCGAGTGCACGGTACGGGTGAAGATGTCGTCCAGGGCGTCCACCAAGGCGCCCCAGGGCAGCGCCTGGGTCACTTGCTCGGCATCGAGATACATGTCAACCTCATTTCAACTGTGCTTGTCAGGCCAGTCTACGAGGCGCATCTCCCGGTCTCTTGATCCTGTCTCCGCAAGCGTTGTCCCAGGCTCCGCTATTGCCCCGCTCCCGAGGGGGCTTCATGACTCAGACCCAGGTCCACTGCAACCGCATCGCCCGTTCCTCCGGCGAACACTGCCACGAGCATCACCAGCTGATGCTGGGGTGGCGGGGTGCCATGGACTACGAGTTCACGCGAGGTAGCGAGCGGCTGGTGCTCGGTCAGGCGGCCATCCTGCCCCACCGCGAACCGCACACCTACCTGGGCCGCCAGGACGACAGCGAGGTGCTGGTGATCGACCTCGATGGCGACGACCCCTGCCTGGCCGCCCTGGAACAGAGCTGTTCCCTGGCGCTGCGCGAGTCGCTGTTCGCCGAGGCCCGAGCGCTCAGCCTGCCCCCGACCCTACTGCCGATGGTCGAGTTCGCCACCGAGCGGCTCAAGGCCGCACACACCGCCGAACAGCGCACCCTGGTCAACCACCAGCTGGCGGTGCTCTTCGTCAGCCAGTTCTGTCAGCTGCTCGCCCAGGACACTCTCGAGGCGACCCGGCGCAGCCGACTCTCCGCCTCGGCCCTCGACGCCTTCATCGACGAGCGCCTGGCCCGGCCGCCGGACAACCCGGCGCTGGCCGAGGCGATGCACCTCGGCCAGAGCCAGCTGCACCTGCTGTGCCAACGCCAGTTCGGCCTGACCCCGCAGCAGTACGTGATGAACCGGCGCCTGCAGTGGGCGCGCTACTGGCTGTGCCAGACCCGCCGCCCGGTGGGCGACATCGCACTCGACCTGGGCTTCGCCGACGTCTCGAGTTTCTCGCGGGCCTATCGGCGCCGGGCGGGTCGCTCGCCCAGTGAGGAGCGAAGGTCGCGCTGAACGCCATCGCCGGGGTGACGGCTCTCGCGCGTGGGCCGGGCCGGCAACGACCTAGGTGTCGTCGACCGAGAGCGGACGATGCTCGGCGAGAAAGTCGATGAGCGATTCGAGCGGCATCGGACGGGCGAAGTGATAGCCCTGGAAGAGATCGCAGCCATGGGCCTTCAGCAGGTAGTGCTGCTGCTCGTGCTCGATGCCCTCGGCGACCACCTTGAGCCCGAGATGATGGGCCATGGAGATGATGCCCTGGATGATCGCCGCGTCCTCCGCGCTGTCGGCGACCCCGCAGACGAAGCTGCGATCGATCTTGACCCGGTCGATGGGCAGGTTCTTGAGGTAGCTGAGGCTGGAGAAGCCGGTGCCGAAGTCATCGATGGCGACGCCCACGCCCATCGCCCTGAGGGCGTGCAGGGTCTCGATGGCGCCTTCGGTATCGTTCATCAGCACGCCCTCGGTCAGCTCCAGCGACAGCTGGGGAGCCGGCAGCCCGGTCACCGCCAGGGTCTCGCGCAGATTGCCGAGAAAGCTCGCGCGGTGAAACTGCAGCGGCGAGAGGTTGACCGCGACGTTCAGAGTGCCCTGTCCCACCCGGTCGAGCTGACGCAGATCCTGGCAGGCCCTGGACAGCACCCACTCGCTGATCGGGATGATCTGTCCGGTCTCCTCGGCCAGGGGAATGAACTGGGCGGGCGAGACATAGCCGCGCAGGGGGTGGGGCCAGCGCAGCAGCGCCTCCACGCCCGCCACTTTCCCCTCGCGATCGATCAGCGGCTGATAGTGGAGCTCGAAGGCACGCGTCTCGATCGCCTCCTGGAGGTCGTTGCGCAGCGTCACGCGATCGCCCATCCGGTGGATGATCTCCGGGGTGAACCACTGGCAGGCATTCCGCCCCTGCTGCTTGGCGCGATACATGGCCATGTCGGCCTGCTGGATGAGTTCGAGGGGCTGCTCAACCTCGGCACCACTGACGGCGATGCCGATGCTGCACGACAGCGAGAGCTCGTTCTCGCCGACCCGATAGGGCCGGGCCACGATCGACAGCAGGCGCTCGGCGACCTCCTTCGCCTCGGCGGGGTCGTGAAGGTCCGGCAGCAGCGCCACGAACTCGTCGCCACCCAGGCGCGCCAGGGTATCGCCCGGCCGCATCGCCGCCGACAGGCGCTGCGCGACCCCGCGCAGCAGCTCATCACCCACGGCATGCCCAAGGCTGTCGTTGATCGGCTTGAACTCATCGAGGTCGAGGAAGAGCACCGCCAGTCGCTTGCCCTGGCGCCTGGCCAGCTCGACGTCGTGCATCAGCCGATCCTCGAGCAGCGTCCGGTTAGCCAGCCCCGTCAGGGCATCGTGACCGGCGTGATAGGCCAGATGCGACTCATAGGCCTTCTGCTCGGAGATGTCGTGCTGGATACCCACGTAGTGGGTCACGAATCCCTGCTCGTCGCGCACCGGGGAGATATAGAGATCGTTCCAGAACGGCGTACCGTCCTTGCGATAGTTGCAGAGGGTGACGTGTACCTCGCGCTGTTGCGCCAGCTCACGGCGAATCTTATGCACCGCCGCCGGGTCGGTCTCGCTGCCCTGCAGGAAACGCGCATTGCGCCCGATCAACTCTTCCCGGGCATAGCCCGTCATGCGCTGGAAGGCGTCGTTGGCATAGATGATCGGCAGGCCGGGCACGCCCGCATCGGCGATCAGCACGCCGTTGACGCTGGCCTCCACGCCGCGCTCCAGGATCCTCAGCCGCGTCTCGTGCTCCCGCCGCTGGGTGACGTCCTTGGCGATGCCATAGACCCCGATGATGCGCTCATCGACCACCACCGGCAGCGTGCTGAGATCCAGCCGGCGCAGCGTGCCGTCGCGATGGGGCACCTGCAGCTCGTAGCGGCAGGGCTCTCCGGCCCCCGTGAGCTCGAATTTCTGCTGCACCGCCGCCAGATCGTCCGGCTGGAGGAATTCGGAAAAGTGAGTGCCCCGTAGCGCCTCGATGGAGTAGCCGGTCAGGTCGGCGCAGTGATCGTTGGCGGTGACGAAGTGACCCTGCAGGTCCATGGAGAACACCGCATCCGGATTGTAGGTGAACAATGACCGATAGCGCTGCTCGCTCTCCCACAGCGATCGCCGATCCTGCGCGCGCTCCATGGCCAGGGCCACCAGGTCCACGGCCTGGACGATGCGCTCGAGCTCGTGGCTGCCCGGCGCCGCCGGGCGTCGGTAGTAGGTGGCGAAGGTGCCCAGCAGCCGACCATCGCGGGCAATCACCGGGTAGGACCAGCAGGCCCTGAGCCCCTCGCTTTCCGCCAGGTCATAAAATCCTTCCCATCGGGGGTCGCGGGCGAGGTCCTTGCAGACCACCAGCTCACGGCGGTGGGCGGAGCTTCCGCAGGCGCCGATGTCCGCGCCGATGGGCACCGAGGCGATCGCCTGTCGGTATATCTCCGACAGCCGATCGCCCGCGACCAGGTGCAGCCGGCGCCCTTCGAGATCGGCCTGCATAATCGAGCAGATCCCCCCCTGCAGCTGGGCCTCGAGCATCCGGCAGATGGCCTCGAGCGTCTGGTCGAGCGGCGCCTCCTCGACGATCATCGCCTGAATGCGCTGCTGCTGCTCGAGCTGCTCCCGTGCCGCCACCAGGTCCCGTGAGCGCCCCACCACCAGGCGCACCATGCCCAGGCTGAAGACCAGCAGGTAACTCAGCGTCAGCCCGCCCATGGCCACGGCCGACGGCACCATGCCGGCCTGCAGCCCGCCCATCCCGGGCCAGGCATGCACGGAGGGACTGAGCATGGTCCCACCGGGCAGGCCGATATGGCGTGCTGCCAGGGTAGGCGCGCCGGCCATATCGCCCGCGACTCGGCCAGGGCCGGCCAGGGCGGTCAGCAGCTCGCCGTCGCGGGCGAGGCTCAACTGGAAATCGCCCAGCTGGACACGCAGCTCGCGATCCAGGAGGGTCGCCATGTCCAGCACGGCCACCAGCTGCTGATCGCGGCTCGGGATGGCGATCGCCAGGATCGCCAGGCCCGGCTCCGCCTCATCGGGCACCATCATGTGAGGTTCGGGAAAGGAGAGACTCAACCAGTCGCCGACGCGGGCGTCCTGCATCCAGCGCATCAGCCAGCGCCGCGCCGCATCGTTGCGCGACTGCTGCCAGCGCCAGTCGTGGCGATGCTCCAGCAGGCCGATGACCTCGAGGCTCGTGATATCACGCAGATAATGGGCCGCATCTTGGATCGGTCCGGCCGTGTCACGCTCCTCGGCGGACGCGTCCAGGCGCTCGGCCATGCGCTGCATCTGCTGCAGGTAGGAGTGCATCAGCTGGTCGGCATTGAGGCGCACGCTATCGAGCAGATACTCCGCCTGCTGGTGAACCCGCTGCTGCTGTTGGCCGCTGAGCAGATACCAGGCCAGGCTGCTGACCAGAATCCCGACCAGGCCGGCCATGATCGCGGTGCGGCCCAGTTCGAGGGGCGAGGCGTTTCCCCGGGCGCTGACCGCCAGCATGGCGGCGCCATACAGCAGCGAGAACGGTGCCACCAGCCAGGGAGAGGCGGTCAGCTCCTGCAGGCCCCAGCCCCCGGCGGGGGCGAGAAGCCTCACGACGAGCACCAGGAGTCCATAGGCGAGCAGCAGCAGTCCCACCATCTGCCAGAGCCGCCGCCGTCCGGGCCGCCCGAGCCCTGCCGAGAGGCAAAGAGCCGTCATCGCCATCATCGCGGCCGACCAGGAGGAGAGGCGCGCACCGCCCGACAGCCAGGAGACACCCGCCTGATTACCCCCGAGCAGGGCGTTGTGCGAGAGCGTGTAGAGCATCATCGCCAGCAGCGCGATACCGGCCGCGAGGCGCACTCGCCGCCACTGCTGCACCGCGGCCAGCAGGCCGCCGCCGCCGAGCAGGATGGCCAGGGCGGCATCCGGGGTCAGCAGGGTCGGCACGGGGGCATGCCACCACTGCACCAACCCGACCAGACCCATCAGCACGAAGGCCGCCGAGACCATCAGCAGCCAGCTGTCCAGGGCGATATCGCGGGTCTTGAAGGGCATGGTGGTGTGCTCCCTGCACGTGGGCAACGGCTGACCTGGAGTGGCGTCCTCCATTGTCACCCGGTCCAGAAGGCTCAGAGGATGAGGGGATTCGCGTCGGGGCACCAGCCATGGGGCCTCATTCATTGGGCGAAGACACACCGAGCCCTCTGCTTCTCCACCTCAGGCTATCGGCCACCGTCGCCACAACTTGACGGCAATCGACCCGACGAGCGCCTCTCGGGCGGACGATAGGCCAACACTCATGCAGGAATGCCATCACGATGAAACCGGCCTCAGGACACGCCCAGCCGCTGAATCGCGCAGAAGCGTCCGGCCTCGGTGAAGGTGAGCCGAAAGCGGCCATGCACACCGTCGCGGGTCACCACCCGCCTGAGTGCCTCGGCGGGAAACACCACCCGGCGGCCGTCCAGGCTGCGAGTCTGCACCTGAGCCACCTGCCCGGTGTAGTGCGCCAGGCAGGCCTCGTAGGAAAGCTCGATCACTACGTCGATACTGGGCATGAGGGTTCCGCTGGCGTGTCGCTCCAACCATGTTAGCTAATACTCTACCACTCCTGCCCCGCCACCGGCGCTGGCACCTTGACCGCCTTCAAGTTCCCGGACGATCCGCCGAAGTAGGGAGCGATATCCTCTCGGGAGACGCCACCATCATGCTCACCCCCCTGCGCCTGGCCTGCCTGCTGCTGATCCTGCTGTTGAGCCTCGGAGGCTGCGCCCACCACCAGCGTGCGCTCTACAATGCGCCCCCCGCCCCTGGACTGTCCGACGCCCTTGCTACAGCCATGCACGAGATGGTCGAGGCATTTCCCGACCTCCCCGAGCAGGGCCCAATGATCACGGCCTCCTTCATCGACGTGGCGGGCGGTGTCCCCTCGACGCCGTTCAACCGCATCGCCGCGGAGCTCTCGACCGCGGCGCTGGCCCGGGCCGGGATGCCGGTGCGCGAGGTGTTGATCGACGGTGGGCAGCTGCTGGTCATGGAGGGCAGTTACGGCCTGCTGACACGGCGGATACGACGCCTGGGGGCCAGCGAGGGCGCCAGGACGATGCTGCTCGGCACCTACGCCCGCGGCCACGAGCGCCTCTTGCTGGCCCTGCGCGTGGTGGACCTGCGCACCGACCGGGTGCTGGCGAGCCGCGGCCTCTCGCTGCATCTCAACGACGATCTGAGGGCGCTGCTGGGCACTCGTTAAGGCCCCGCCGAGCCCGCGCTGAGTCCGCGCTGGATTGCGATCAGCGCGCCTGGATCACCACCTCTACCCGGCGGTTGCGGGCGCGCCCCTCGGCCGTGGCATTACTGGCCAGGGGCCGGGTATCCGCCAGGCCCACGGCGCGCAGCCGCGTCGGGGCGACGCCGGCCGCCACCAGCGCCTCGACGATGGCGATCGCGCGGGCGCTGGAGAGCGCCCAGTTGGAGGGGAAGCGCTCGGTGCGGATCGCGCGGCTGTCGGAGTGCCCCTCCACCGCCACCTCCCCCGGATGACGCCGCACCATCTCGGCGAGCCTCTCCGCCACCAGGGCCCGCCCCTCCTCGGTCAGCTCGGCCTCCGCGGTCGGAAACAGCAGGCGATCCTCGACCCGCAGCCTTACCCCCTCGGGAATGCGCGACACCTCCATGCCGTCCAGGTCCGCGAGATAGGGGGCCTCCTCGAGCGCCTCATTCACCGCCTGCGCGCCCTCGAGGGCGGCCGCGTCGACCGCCTCGACGCCCAGTGGGGGGGCGTCGGTGAGTACCACCAGGTAGTCGGCGAGCGGTTGGGTGAGATCGACACCGGCCGACATCAGCCACCGGTAGCCGTCGACGGAGGGCGCATCCTGCTCCTTATCCTGAGCCTCGACGGCGGCCAGCAGCGGCGGGGGCGGCGCGGGGGGCGCCGCCGGCAGGCCGGCCACCCCCAGTGCGGCCGTGATGGCATGGCGTGACAGGGCACCGGGCGCGGCGGAGAGAGCCTCCCGCTCGGCCATGACCCGCCGCAGCGGCTCGGGAAGCGGCACGCCGAGATCGAGCGTCGCCGTCGGCGCGGTGGGCGCATCGGTGTCGGCGGCCTCCGGCGTGGCGGCCCCGGCGCCCAGCTCACCCAGGGTGATGATCAGCACCAGCAGGGCCACCAGCAGGGTCATGATGTCGACGTAGCTGACCATCCAGCCGCTGGCGTCGTCCTCCGCCGGCAGGGGACGCATCAGGGAATCGTGGCGGCCTCGCCCGCGGTGCTCATCGATCATGGGTCCCCTCCGGGCGCTCCTGTGGCAGATGACAGAAAGCCGCCAACCTTAGGCCCAGGCCGCCGCGGACACAACCGTTCGCGGGGAGCGCGACCAGACGCACAACCCCATCCGTTACAAACCTCATACTTAACCGTGCCCATGTATAAAGTTCGTCATGGGACGGCCGATAACCGAACGCATCACCCCCTGAATCCCGACATGCATCCCCCGCGAATACGCACAAGGAGCCAACGCCGTGTCCCGATATCGGACCACTCCCGCTACGTCCCAGGCCGGGAACGATCACCGCCAGCGTATCGACCGGCTGATGTGGCTGCTCGCCGGCCTGCATCTGGCGCTCTGCCTGGCCGTGGGCCTCTATAACGGCACCCTGGCGCTGGCCCTGGCGTTTGGCGCCACCGCCTTCCCCCTGGTAGCGCTGCTGCAGTGGCGGCTGCCCACCGGCGCCGGCGGCTTCCTGATGGCGGCGCTGTTCATGGGGCTCTCGGCACTGCTCATCGAGCAGAGCGGCGGCCGGATCGAGGCCCACTTCAGCATCTTCATCATGCTCTCGGCGCTGATTCCCTACAGCGACTGGCGTGTCATCGTGCTGGGCGCCGCGGTCATCGCCGTGCACCACGTGCTGTTCACCTGGCTCCAGTACCTCGGCATGGTGAACCTGTATGGCGGCATGGCGCACCAGGACGCGGCGGCCCTCGTCATCTGCCTGCTGCAGCACGCCGGCGCCGTGGTGGTGCAGGCCGTGGTGCTGGGCTATCTCGCCCGCATGCTCGATCGCATGGTGCAGGACGGCCTGCGCGTCGCCCGCTTCGCCGAACAGGCCGGCCAGGGGCGGCTGGACATCCCGTTCAGCGACGCGGAGCGGCGGCGAGAGACCCTGGCCGCCGTCGACACCATGCGACAGCGGGTGGCCTCCACCCTGCTGACGGCCCAGGCCACCGGCCATGAGGTGAGCGATCTAAGCGATACGCTGTTCGCTGGCCAGGCCGGCCTGCGGCGCCAGGCCGAGCGCAACGCCGCCCAGGTCGAGCGCGTCTCGGCCAGCGCGACCGAGCTCAGCGCCACCACCCGCGAGAGCGCCAGCGAGGCCAGCCGGGTTCGCGAGCTGGCGGGCGAGGCCGCCGAGCACGCGCGGGGCGGGCAGCAGCAGGTGCTCGCCCTCGAGCACTCCATGCAGGAGCTCTCCACCAATGCCGCCGGCATCGCCGAGCTGCTGGGGGACATCGACGAGATCACCTTCCAGACCAACCTGCTGGCCCTGAACGCCTCGGTGGAGGCCGCCCGCGCCGGCGAGCAGGGCCGCGGCTTCGCGGTGGTGGCCGGCGAAGTGCGCCAGCTCGCCCAGCGCACCCAGGAGACGGCCGGGCAGATCCGCTCACGCATCCAGCGCAACGACGAGAGCGTGCAGGCCGGGGTCAGCCGCACCCGCGTCGCCGGCGAGGCGATGACCCGGGTGCTGGGCGCCTTCGACCGGGTGGCCGAGCGACTGCGCGAGATCGACGGAGCCAGCCAGCAGCAGCACCACGGCATCGAGGAGCTGGAGAGCAGCGTGCTGGAGATGCAGGGCTCCCTGCGGCACTCCGCGCGCGCCCTGGATGAGGCCCACGCCACGGCCGAGAAGCTGGGCGAGGCGGCCGGCGAACTGATGGACGCGGTGGGCTCATTCCGCCTGAGCGCGCCCTCGGTGGGAGATCAGCGGCAGAAAGGCCAGACCTCGAGCAGCCCGTCACAGCGGAACTCCGCCTCGCAGGCGGCCAGCTGACTGCGATAGCGAGAGGCGGTGCGCTCGACTTGGCCGGCCGCGCGCTGAACGGCGGGCTTACGGCGCCAGGAGCCACGTTGATAGCCGCCCTGTCCCTCGTGGTAGGCAAGGTAGAGGTGGCGAGGGTTGTGCAGGGAGACACCGGTCATGCGCCGGGTGCGGGCGTTGTACCAGCCGATGAAGTCGGTGGCGTGCTTCATGTGGGTGCGCCGCGCGAACAGCCGCCCGGCGTCCGCCTCATACTCGCCCCACACCGGGTCCTGGGCCTGGGCATAGCCGTAGGCCGACGAGGGCCGGGTCCAGGGAATGAAGCCGAGCAGCCTCGTGCGCGGCGGCTTCACGTGGCTGCGAAAGCTGGATTCGCGCTGGATGAAGGCCATCTGGGTGGCGATGGGTGTGCCCCATTTCTCCTCGGAGGCCCGGGCGTAGTCGTACCAGTCGGGCTGCTCGCGGAAGATCTCGCAGACGTTCGACTGACGCTCGGGCGGTGCCGGCGCCAGCATGGCGCAGCCGGTCAGCGACAGCAGCAGCGTCAGCGCCGCCAGGGGCCGCAGCCCTATGGTCCTTAACGTCTTGCCTCTCATCATCCTGACCTGTCTCCCTTGATGGTGCTCGCTGCAGGGACGTGCCCCTAGTCGCGCATGGTTCGCGGCGCCGCGCTGCCCAAAACCGGCCTATCGGCCTGCACACTCGAAGCTTGAGGTGGCATCAGGCGTCGAGGCGCCCTCTTGCATTGCCCCATGCACCCGATAGCACTGCTTGCCGGCCTCCTTGGCCCGATACATGGCCTGATCGGCGTATCGCAGCAGAAGATCCGCCTCGCTGCCATCGGCCCCATCGTAGTAGGCCACCCCCAGGCTGGCGGAGACCTCGAGACGGTGCCCCGCGATCTCCACGGGTGCCGCGGTGGCCGCCAGCAGCCGCTCCAGTACCCGCTCGCCCTCCTCGTCGCTCGCCAGGTCCAGCAGCACGGCCACGAACTCGTCGCCGCCCAGGCGCGCCAGGGTATCGCTGGCGCGCAGCTCGCCCTGCATGCGCTCGGCGAGGGCCACCAGCAGGCGATCGCCCACGTGATGGCCATGGGTGTCGTTGATCGCCTTGAAGCCATCCAGATCGATGAAGACCACGGCCAGGCGCTGGCCGCTGCGGTCGGCCTGGGCCATCGCCACGCGCAGCCGGTCGTCGAGCAGCGCGCGATTGGGCAGACCGGTGAGGGCGTCGTGCTGGGCGGCGTGGGTCAGCGCACGCTGGTGCTCCTTGAGCTGGGAGATGTCGGAGAGCAGGCCCACATAGCGCTGCACTTCCCCTGCGGCATCGGTGACGGCGCTGATGGTGAGCCGCTGGGGATAGATCTCGCCGTTCTTGCGCCGGTTCCACACCTCACCATCCCAGTGGCCGGTGCGCTTGAGCTGCTGCCAGAAGTCCGCGTAGAAGGCCTGAGGGTGACGGCCGGCACCGAGCAGGCTGGCGTTGCGCCCCACCGCCTCGTCGCGAGCGTAGCCGGTGATCTGGCTGAAGGCATCGTTGACCTCCAGCAGCTCGCCATGGGGTGCGGTGATCATCACGCCCTCGTGGGAGTGGGTGAAGACGCCGGCGAGCAGGCTCAGGCGCTCACGCTGCTGGCGCAGCAATCGGTTTCGCCGCGCCAGCATCACCAGCAGCACCACCACCAGGGCACCGGCGGCCGCGAAGCCGAGCAAGAAGCCGGCATAGCGCTGCCAGATGTCGCGCCAGGTGAAGTCGGGCACGGCATCATAGGGCGGCAGGCGCAGGCGGCGCGCCAGGTTCTCCACGGGCAGGTAGTCCTGGGGCGGCGCGAAGCCGGCGATCATCGCTTCTCGGGCGGCGGGATGCTCGGGCTCGAGGGTGAACAGCGCCACGGCGATCCGGCGCACCGTCTCCGGCGCCACCTGGGGCAGTACGACGAGAGGCCACTCGGGATAGAGCCGCGTGGAGACGGCGAAGGGGAAGCTCGCCAGCCGCTGGGCATTAATCACCTCCAGCTCTCCCGGGGCGAGATCCCCCTCGGCGATCAACCGTTCGAGGATGCCGGTGCGAATGAAGCCAGCCCCCGCCTCGCCCGTCAGCACCGCCGCCACCACGGCGTCGTGACTGCCGGTGATCACAGGCGTGATGCCGCGACGTGGGTTGATCCCCGCGTCCATGAGTTCCAGGGCATGGGTCTGGTAGCCGCCCAGGAAACGCCGACCCGGCATGGCGACCCGCCGGCCCGCGAGATCCTCCAGGTTCTGGATCGCCGCGTTGCCCGCCGCCTTGATCATCGTCCCCCCGAGGCTGCTGACGGGCTGGCCGTGCTGGGCGTTGATGACGGTCGCCAGCGCCCCGGTCAGGCTGTTGCGGCTGCGGATCTCGAGGTAGTGGCTGGGATTGGTCATCAGCAGGTCGAGGCGTCGATGGGAGATCGCCTCCTCGATCTCGTCGAGCGTCAGTACCTCGAGCTCGACACGATGATGAGGCAGCCTCTCGCCGAGATATTCGGCCAGCGGGCGATAGCGCGCCTCCATCACCGCCTCGGGGCGATAGGCGAAGACGCCCAGCGTCAGCGTCTCCTCCGCCAGCAGCGGGCCAGGCAGCAACATCAGCGCGACAAGTAGCAGGTGACGAAGCACGCTCATGCGACCGCTCCAATCTCGGGCAGGTAGCGCGGCGTCGAGAGCGCCTCCAGGGAATCCGGCCGCGACAGCTGGCCGTTGGCCACCATGACGTCGTTGAGCAGCCGCGCCGCCCTCGCCAGATCGCCTTGCGGACCGAAGTAATCGCGGTTCCCGGCGGGCCCCGGCAGCTCCAGCCCGGCGTAGGAGGCGCGCACCTCCTCGAAGCCGAGCCCCCGCCAGGCGCCGATGCGGCGCATGGCATCCTGGGGACTGACCCGCAGGTGGTCGAGCCCGCGAAAGTGACCGGCCACCAGCGAGCTCACCGCGCCCCTTCGCCAGCGAAGGCGATCCTCACGCACCGCCAGCACGTCTAGGATGACGTCCGGAAACTGGCTGCTGTCATAGAGGCGCACCGCGCCCTCGCGCAGCAGCCGGCTGGCGGCGGGCTCGTAGGTGATGGCCGCCTCGATCTCCCCCGCTCGCCAGGCGGCCAGCTGTGCGTTGGGCGCCATATCCACCACCCGAAGCTCATCGCGGCGCAGGCCGGCAGCCTCGAGGAACTGCGACAGCACCAGGTTACCCAGAGCCGTATGCTCCACGGCGATGCGCCGGCCGACGAGCGCTCTCGGCGTCTCGATGCCTGGCCGGGCCAGCACCATGTCGGCCCCCACCGAATCATCGCAGACCGCGACCACCGTCAGCGGGATGCCCTCCGAGCGCGCCTTGAGCACCTCGTCCAGGGTCAGTGCGGCCCCGTCGAGCTCGCCGCGACGAAGCCCGGCCAGGGTATCTCCGGCATTGCCCCCCTCGCGAAGCACCACCTCGCCCGGCAGCCAGCCGAATGCCCGCGCCAGGTAGAGCGGCTCGTAGCCCGGCCAAGGGTGAAGGCCGATGGTCAGCGGACCACCGGGCGAGCACCCCGCCAAGCCAAGCGGGGCCGCCGCCAGCGCGGTAAGGATCTTAAGGAGGTCACGTCGATGCATGGGGACTCATGCCGGCTGCGCCGCATACTCTTCCCAAACCCTCTCAATGTTTTCGGTGTCAACGTTTGACTTCAACTTGAACACACCAGCCGACTCCGAGCGCTTGACCGTTTCAAGGAATTCAAGCACCACATGATAATTCGGTCGATTCCAGAAATCGTGGATGAAGATTCTTGCCGCATTGGGGTCATCGGAATGCATTAAAATATGCTTAATCGCTGCCATCGCGCATGCCACCCGGAAACGGCCATCCACCAGAATCAAGTCAAATCCTACTTGGTGGTTGAGTATTTCCTTGCTGTAGTCAGCGAAAACCTCAGCGTTGTCCAGTGAAACTGGATACCCCCACTCGCGGGTTGGACCAATATCTACTGCCTTTACCTGACAGCGTTCACCCAACTTACCCTTCAGACCATTTACCCACTGATCGTCGCTTTCTACACCATATACGGTCAGCCCCTGGTTGACCGCCCATACCGTTGAACCGCCGCTGCCAAATTCAAAATAATGCCTCGCCGCTTGCAGCGATTCCTTGAATAACGCTCGCTCACTTTCGCTCATAAAAGGCGCATCGGGTATCGATATGCCCGGCGTTTCATCTTTTACATTAGCTTCCACGAGGTTTTCTTCACGCGCCCTGTAACCGAGGCTCACCAGATACTGCTCTGCTTTTTCTTTGCACACGGCCTCCAGCAGGCCATACGCTGTGTCCTTGGCACCAAACACCGTATCCAACACAAAAGCCAGTTTCATACGCTGGTTATCGCTCAGGCTCGCCATACGCTCGTGACTCGGCAGGTACAGCACATCGGCGCTTTCCAGCTCTGTGGCTTGACGCTGGCTTGCGGGAACGTCGTCGGGCAGCTGACTGCGGTGATGCTCATCATTGAAACGGTAGAAACGGAAACCATGACGGCTGGCCCAATGGCTTACCTGGGCGAAGTCCGGCTGATGCTGATGGGTGGGCTGAAAGGCCAACCGCACTTGTAGCAGCAGGGTATCTTTCAATGCCTCTCTGCCGTTTTCCAGCACCGCCATGGCGTCGCTCTTGTCATCGAGGATCAACCAGTCGAGGCTTTCCAGACCTTCGATGCTGTCCAGCGTGACGGTATTGACCGGCAGACTGGTCAGTACTCGGGTCGCTTTAGCCTGCTCGGGGCGCAGGCGCTCCGCCGGCAGCGGCTCCAGCGTGGCGCTGGCCGTCGGATCCAAGGTGGCATAGAGCGTTGCCGGTTGGCCATCGCCCAGGGCGGCGTGGGGCAGCAGCTGCACGTCCTCACTATTGTCGAAGCGCTCGGGATTGGCCACGCGGCTGGCCGGGTCAAAGGCGACCACACCAAAAGCGCCCAGTTTCAGCAACCCGTCGATGCCGGCGCTGCGCCGCATCAGCTTGGCACCGTTGTCCAGCACGATCACCTTGCCGGTAAAGCTCCAGCGGAAGCGGTCCTCATCACTCTCTATCGCCTCCGGCTCAACGAGTGCTACCGGGTGGCTTTCGCCATCAAAGGTGGCCTGCCCCGCCTTGTCGAAGGTGAGCGCGGCCGGCGCCTTGCCTTCACAGTAGCGTTGCCAGATGGCGCGCATGGCAATGGTGAAGTGCTTGGCAAAGCGCTTAGCGTCACAGACGGGCGATTCCAGCAGGGCTTGACGGAGGTGCGTGCGAATGGTGGCCAGACTATCCAGATCGGAAGCCAGCTCCACCACCCGCTCGCGATACTCATCCCAGCTATTAACGACAAGTTCCGGCATTCCGGCGTTGACCAGATGAGTGGCACTATGGCGTCCGGCGAAGGTGGGCCCCGGAAGAGTGACAACCGGCACACCCATCAACATCGCCTCACAAGTAGTCAATCCGCCCGAGTAAGGCCAAGGATCGAGAGCAATATCTACCCGATTGTAAGCTTCCATAAGCCCTCGATGAGAGGACGGCCCCTCAATTATAAGGCGCTCTCTCTCTATCCCTTCATCTTCCATCAATAAAAAAATTCGTTCACATAAAGATTCACTGGTGTAAGGTTTACCCTTGAGGAAGATCCTTGAGCTGGGCAGCATGTGCATTAACACTGCCCATTCCTTTAGAACTAAATCATTGATTTTGGTTGGATTATTAAAGCAACCAAGGGTAACATACTCGTTTTCCAGGGCAGGGAGGGTATTGCAAAGTGGAGCATGCTTCGGCGGTGAAAAGACAATATAGTCATCTGGCAGACGAATCAATTTTTCTGTATAGAAGTCATCCTCCTCTTTGGTCGCAGGCGTCTCGATAGCATCACTGATCAGGTAGTCTATTGCATGAACACCCGTAGTATTAATTAACCCTCCAACCCACTTTACGATCAAGGGCGCTGGCTGCATGGCTACAACCTTTGATCGAGACCCGCTGTTATGGCCCGACAAATCAATTAGAATATCTACCTTGTCTTTAATCAACTCTTGATAGAACGCATCATCTGACATGTATTTTGCCGGACGCCAATGATGGCTAATTTTAAAAAGCCGCTCGGTAATGTAATCATTTTCTTCACTGGAAGAATACAAATAAATATCAAAATCTTTGGATTCCAGTGCTGCCAACACCTCAACAATCATAGTTCCAACAGGATGATTACGAAATCCATCCGAGAACATCCCTATCCGTAAACGACGCTTAGGGTCAATATTATCGGGAACGGGGCGCTGGTGAAGCGCTTCAGGCGCAAATCGAGCCTGCCACTCTTGGCAGAGGTGGAAAACAGCCTCACGGCTCCACCCAGGTTGGTAATGTGCTGCCGTAAGGCGATTGGAGAAGGGAGTAGAATCGTCTCCTGCCAGCTCTATAGCCTTCTGGTAGTGATGATCGGCACGGTGTAAATCACCAAGATCTCGAAAAATGTTACCGATGTTATTCCAATAATTATAATTTCCCGGAAACAATTCAACAAGATCTGAGTAGACGTCAGCCGCCTCACCGAAGCGGCCAAGCATATAAAAAGACCTAGCCTTTATCTCCCGAAGTGCAATATTATTCTTGTCGAATTTTTCCGCCTTTTCCACTAGCGTGAGTGCTTCATCATGTCTCCCTCTATCACGCATGAGCATGGCCTTTACCAGTAGCGCCTGCACATGGTCGGGATTAATATACAGTGCACTTTCAATCTTCTCGGCGGCTTTCCTTGTCTCCCCTTCACGATACTCTACGAAGCTCAGCCACGCCAAACTATCGGCGTCATCGGGCCCTAATTCAAGTGCCTTTTCCAGGGCAGGACGTGAAGCCTCAAGCTGCCCTTTATTGACAAGCATGACACCGTATATCTTCCAGTTCTGGGAATCCAGAGGCTTTTTTTCTACCGCTCGTCGTGCCTGAGCAAGTGAAAGCTGAAAAGGCTTGCCCTTCCGGATCTTGCGAGTCGATTTTGCCATGAGCATTACCATATCAGCTCCGAAATTACTATCATCCTATAAGGATTCACGAGACCACGTCCTTTAGAAAAGCCACATCGGATCGCGGCTTATCGAGCTTTGGTGAGAAGGGTAAAGCTTCCATCAAAAAACCGGCCCGCAGTGGGCCGGTTCGTTCTAGCTATCTGATAGACCGAAAGCCTCTCACGGTCAACTGGCGATTAGCCCAGCAGTGACAGCACGTTCTGCGGGATCTGGTTGGCCTGTGAAAGCACCGAGGTGCCGGCCTGCTGCAGAATCTGGGCACGCGTCATGTTAGCCACTTCCACCGCATAATCGGCATCTTCAATACGCGAACGGGCAGCTGAAAGGTTGGTCTCGTTAGTGCTCAGGTTGGTGATCGCCGATTCGAAACGGTTCTGCACCGCACCCAGTTCCGAACGTAAGCTGTCGACCTGATTCAAGGCGCTATCCAGCGTGTCCAAGGGGTCGGCGGTGCGGGAAGCTTCCACATCCTCATTGGTGTAGGTCGCATCCGTGGTCAGCGTGCTGGTCGCATCCGGATCGCCATCCACGTAGATAGTCTGCCCAGTGCCATCTTCACGAGTGTTGAAAGTATCGTTGCCGTCAGCATCCTTCACACCGTACAGCGTGGTCTGGGTATCGCTCAGCTGGTTACTGGTGGTGACGTATTGGGTGGAGCCATCGGCCGTAACGGTAGCCCCCCCTGCAGCGACAGTGTAGTCCGTGCCTTCAATCGACATGGTGCTGCCATTGAACTCACCAGACGCAGTTGAGTCATTGATGGTTTGCGTCAGCTGGAAAGTGTCGCCCGCCAGATTGCCAGTCACGGAGATGTTCTCGGCTGCGGCAGTGCCGCCCGTACCGGTCAACGTCAGGTCCTCGCTGGCCGTCGAATTGGCAAATACGGTTGTGATATTACCCAGCGTAGTGTTCGGGGCAGATCCAGAAGAAATTGTAAAGGTACCACCTGCCGTGATGCCAAAAGTCCCGCTACCCGATGTAATAGTGCCGTCTGCAGCGACATCAATATTAACTGTCACGCCTTCATCGTTAGTAATGGAATAAGTGCCTGCTGCGATAGCACCACCTGCTGTACTGTCATCCAGAACCCCTCCAGAAGTAGCACCAGCTGCCAGTTCGCTCTCCACTCGGGTGATCGCATCGGATCCGGCACGGGTATAGGTGACATCACCGCTACGCGCGACATCACCCTCTTCGGCGATCAGGCCCACGACATCGTCGGCGTCTGCCTGGCCGGCAATATAGTTATCACCGCTTGCCACAAAGCCTGCGCTCAGCATATCGGCATCGGCTGCTAACGCGTTGTCCTTTTGCTCAAACCCACCAACGCTGAAGTCTGAGATGCCCAGCGCTTTCGTATTGACTGTTTCCAGGTTAACGGAAATGCTTTCGCCATCGTTGGCGCCGACCTGGATGTTCATCTTTTCGACGCCGTCGGCCAGCACCTTGGTACCGTTGAAGTCGGTCTCTTCGGAGATACGGTTGATCTCGTTCAGGCGCTGACCGATTTCATCTTGAATGGACTGCAGGTCCGCCGTTGAGTTGGTGCCGTTCTGAGCCTGAACCGTCAGCTCACGAACGCGCTGCAGGTTGTCATTGATCTGGTTCAGGCCGCCTTCCGCGGTCTGGGAAATCGAGATACCGTCGTTGGCGTTACGCTGCGCCTGGCCGAGGCCGGTGATCTGGCTACTCATGCGATTCGCGATGGCCTGACCTGCGGCGTCGTCCTTGGCGCTGTTGATGCGCAGGCCGGAGGAGAGACGTTCCATGCTGGTCTGCAGGTTGTTCTGCGATTCACGCAGGTTCTGCTGGCCAATCATGGAAGTGATGTTGGTATTGATCACGGACATGGTGTGATTCCTTCCCGATAGTTGAGGGCTCCATTGGCGGGCCCGCTGCGAGTTACCGAGGCCCAGCGGGCCTGCCACAACGGCGCCGTTGGCCGTTACCCTCTATAACGACTGGTCGCGGGCGAACTTTAGGCTTCGATCGGATTTTTTTGGCACGGGTCGCTTGACATGCCGCGCACCGAGCCAGGCCGCCCAACACGATAGCGCCCCGACCGAGGGGCCAGGGCGCTGGATGAGAGGCTTCAAGAGGCCGGGTAGCCCGAAGAGGATCAGTCTCGGCCGAGCTGGGCATCCAGGGCGTCGAACTGCTGGGTCAGGTAGGTGCTGGTCTGGTTCATGTTGGCGATCATGGCATCGAGCTGTCCGAACTGGGCACGATAGCGCTCGATGGTGCGCTCCACGCTCGTCTCCATGCGAGTGAAGCGTTCGCCGAGGCGCTCGAGGCGCCCCTCGGCCCCTTCGATGGAACGGGCCACCAGGCCACTTTCCTCGTCGAGCATTCTCCCCAGAGCCTCGTCCACCTGTCCGGCCATGCCGATGCTTTCCCCGCTGCCGGCGAAGAACTCGCCGAGCGCGGCCATGTTGCCGCTCACCTGCTCGCTCAGCGCGTCCTCGTCGAGCTCGAGAGTACCGTCGCGCTGCAGGGTGATACCTACCTCGCTGAGCATGCTGAGCTCACCACCCGGCACGCCGCCGGAAAGCACGCTACGCAGGCGCGACTCCACGGTGCGCACGGTGCGGTCGCCGTTCAGCTCGCCGGCCTGGCCGGTTTCGCTGTTGTAGCTGGTGAGGGTGCCGATGGTGTCTTTGAGTGCGTTGTACGACTTCACGAAACCGGAGACCGCCTCACGCACCTTGAGGGTGTCCTGCTCCACTTTCAGGGTGATCGGGCTACCCGCCGCCGTCGTTTCGTTCAGGCTCAGGGTGACGCCCTGAATGGCCCCTTCCACGGTATTGCTGGCGCTGGTGATATCGATGCCGTTAAGCGTCAGGGCGGCATCCTGGCCGGCTTGGGCCACGATCACATTGCTGCCCGGCTCAGCAGTATTGTCGGCGGCAATGGCATCCTTCACGCCCTGGCTGAGCAGGTCATGGAAGTTGGTGCTGTCGATCGCAGCGTCGACACCGGTTTCGCTGCTGTTCAAAGCCAGGCGATAGCCCTGGCCGTCGTTGACGATGGAGGCGCTGACCCCGGCGCCCTCCTTGGCATTGATGGCGTCGCGAATGTCTTCCAGGGTGCTGTCGGCAGCGATCTGGATATCCACCGGCGCCACCTCGCTACCGGCGAAGTCAAGCGTCAGGGTGCCTTCGGTATCGACGATTGGGGTATCAGATGCCTCGACCCGCTGGGTGGCCAGGGTGCCGGCCTTCGCCAGGTTGCTTACCTCGACGCTGTAGCTGCCCGGCTGGGCCGCGCCATCCACGCTGGCAGAGAGCGTGTCCCCTCCCCCGCTGGCCGAGAGGCTTTCATAGAGCGAGGCGTCCTTCAGGGTTTCCACGCTGTCGTCGAACTGGGTCATGGCCGACTGCAGCTTGCCCAGGGCCGAGATGCGCGACTGCTGCTGCTCCTGCTGGGCGACGATGGGCGTGAGCGTCTCGCGCTCAGCATCGCGCAGCTGGTCGAGCAGGCCGTTGAGATCCAGGCCGGAACCGATGCCGAGAGATGAGATGCTGGCCATGCGAAAGCCCCTCCGTGAGCGCCCATAGGATGTCTGCCACGAGCTATCGGCCGTGGCGCGGCAAACTTTAGCAAAAAAGGCGCCGCGCCGATCAGCTCGCGGCGGGCAGTGCCACGCGACTTTCTCGACCAACCCTCAAGATGGCCGCGCCACAGGCGATAAGAGGGCTTGGATACCGAAAGACTGCCTGGAGTCACAGCACCTTGCCTGAACCGAGCCCGCACGCCGAAAACCTATATGCCCGCGATGTCGTCTACGACGTTATCCCCAAGCTCAAGACCACCGAACGCCTTGTGGACAGTACGCTTCGGGGCCGCATCGCACGCTGTGCCGATGCCGACGAGAAGGCCCGGCTCGAGGAGCTGAAGATCGAGTTCGAGCTGGAGATCTCGATGATCCGCATGAACCTCGAGCACCTGATGCGGCGCTATTCGCGCCAGCTGGAGGAGGCCGCCCGGAATGGCGCATCGCGCCAGGGGGCGGTGCTGACGCTGGACGCCCACGAGGCCGTCGCCATCGAGAGTGCGCGCACCCTCTATCGCCGCGCCCAGGCGCTCGCCACCTGATGGCCTCATGAACGGTGAAGCCCGCGGCAGTGCGCCGCGGGCGTCGTGTTTCAACCGGCCCGAGGTATCGGGCCAGCCACAGGCCTCAGGCCCGCTCGGTCTCGCGATCGGGCTGGGTGGCCTCGCTGCTCAGCCCCGCCGTGTAGCGCTGGCTCAGCGTGAAGCCGCCCACCGTCTGGGCGAGACGGTTGGCCTGCTCCTTGAGCTGCTCGGCGGCGGTGGTGGACTCCTCCACCAGGGCGGCGTTCTGCTGGGTCATGCGGTCGAGCTCGGAGACCGCCACGTTGACCTGGCCGATGCCGTCGCTCTGCTCGCCGGTGGCGGCGGTGATCTCGCCCAGCACGTCGGCGACCCGGGTGACGCTCGCCACCAGCTCCTGCATGGTCTCGCCGGCGGCGCGCACCTGGCTGGCACCCTGCTCGGTGCGCGCCGCGGAGGTATCGATCAGCGCCTTGATCTGCTTGGCGGCGTCGGCCGAGCGGCTGGCCAGCTGGCGCACCTCGTCGGCGACCACCGCGAAGCCGCGCCCGGCCTCACCGGCCCGGGCGGCCTCCACCGAGGCGTTCAGCGCCAGCAGGTTGGTCTGGAAGGCGATGCCGTCCATCACGCCGACGATCTCGCTGATCTCCCGGGAGGAGTCGGTGATGCCCTGCATGGTGGTCACCACCTGGTCGACGGCCTCGCCGCCGCGCCTGGCCGTCCCGGCCGCCGACTCGGCCAGGCCGTTGGCCTGGCGGGAGGACTCGGCGGTGTGCTCCACGGTGCTGGTGATCTCCTCCATGGAGGCGGAGGTCTGCTGCAGGCTGGAGGCGGCGTTTTCGGTGCGCCGCGAGAGATCCTGGCCGCCCTGGGCGATCTCGGTGGCGGCCACGTGCACCGATTCGCTGCTGTCGCGGATGGTCAGCATCACCGTCTCCATGCGCGAGACGAAGCGGTTGAAGGCGTTGGCGATCTGCGCCACCTCGTCGTGGCCCTCCTCGGGCAGGCGCCGGGTCAGGTCGCCGCTGCCGCTGGCCACGCTCTCCATGGCGTCACGCGCCGCCAGCAACCGCCGGAAGACCACCTTGAGCAACGTGCCCAACAGCAGCGCCGCCAGCAGGCCGACCACCACCAGGGTGATCGCGGAGGCGCTCATCACCCCGCGCAGCCCGGCGGTGGCCTCGTGCTCGTCGAGGACCACGCCCAGCTCCCAGTCGCTGCCAGCGATAGGCGTCACGGCGAGGCGCTTGTCGGCCCCGTCGACGACCACCCGCTGCCAGGCCTCCTCGGCCCCGCCCAGCGCGGCGATGAAGGCGGGCGTCATCGTCTCGCTCATCCGGGTCAGCGGCTCGAGGGTCAGGTCGGCATCGGGGTGGGCGATCAGGCTCTCGCCCTGGCTGCTCAGGAAGGCGAAGCTCGCGGGGGTGGGGCGGATCGCGGCGACCTGCTCGATCAGCTGGTCGATCACCACATCGCCGCCGATCACCCCCACCAGCCGGCCGTTGCGCTCGACCGGCGTGGCGACGGTGACCACCATGCCGCCGGTGTTGGCGTCGATGTAGGGCAGCGAGACGATGGTCTCATCGCGCTCGGTGGCGTCGAGGTACCAGCCGCGCTGGCGCGGATCGTAGTCGTCGGGCGGGACCCAGCCGTCGGAGGAGACCAGGGTGCCATCGGGCCGGCCGAAGTAGGCCGACAGGAAACCGCCGGACTCGGCCAGCTGGATCAGCGCCTGTGTCGAGGCCTCGCCCATGACCGGCTCGCGGGCCGCTTCGACCATGCTGGTGCGGGCGGCGATCCACTCCTCGATCGCCTGCGCATTGCCGCTGGCGATGGAGTCGAGCTGCTGGGCGATCTGTCGATCGTTGTGGGACTTGACGGTGAAATAGCTGGCCGCGCCGTTGGCGATCAGCGCCACGGCGATCACCAGCAGGGTGGCAAGGAGGATTCGCAGTCTCAGGGAAGTCAGCATGATCACTCTCGTGGAGGGGTTATTGTTCACGCCGGCCACGGGTGCCACAGCCGGCGACCCTCGCCATATCGGCGCCCCACGCCGAGACTTGAGCGAGATCAAGAAACTCGATATCGCTGCGAAAAACAAAAGAAAGGCCTAATGAATAAGGCGCAGGGGGATTGGAGCCCGTGCCTCAGGCTGGCAACATGCTTCTCTATATGCCCGCACGGTGTCGTCTCGATCGTGGAGACGACAACAACCTGAGTGGTAGCCAGCCTGACGATCATCGAATCCCTGACAGCCGCCCTTCGGCGACACCTGCTTTCCCTGCGCGGACGCCTGCTGCTGGGCGTCGCGGCGGTATGGAGCCTGCTGTGCGTGATGCTGCTGGCCTTCGGCTGGCAGTCCGGCACCCTGCTGGTCGAGGAGACCAACAAGGTGCACCTGCGCTACGAGGCGGAGCTCGTGAGCAATGCCATCACGCAGAAGATCGAGCAGCGACTGGAGGCGCTGGAGCGCCTGGCCGAGCAGTTCCCACGCGCCTCATCCGGTGCCCTGGCCGAGGGCGGCCACGAGGAGATGCTCACGCTCTTCGAGGGCCTGGTGCTGGTCGATGCCGAGAACACCATCGTCGACAACTGGCCCATGCTCGCCGGCCGCAACGGTCGCAACATCAGCCATCGCGGCTATGCCCGCTTCATGCGCCACGTGCAGCGCCCCCACGTCAGCGACCCCTTCATCGGCATCGTCTCCGGCAAGCCGATGGTCATGATGCTGGTCCCCCGCCGGGACGCCCAGGGCCGCTACACGGGCTTCCTCGGCGGGCTGGTGGAGATCGAGCGCAGCGAGCTGTTCGAGGACTTCAAGCGCCTGCGCCTCGGGGACAACGGCCATGTGGTGGTGGCCACGTCCTCGGGCCGTCTGCTCTACCACCCCGGGCAGCGCAATGACCTGCCGAGTGACGTCGCCACGCTGAACGACCCCGCGCTCGAGCTCGCCCTGCTGGGCTGGGAAGGCGAGGCGCTGGGGGACACCGGCCAGGGCGGCGAGGCCCTCAAGGCCTATCGACAGATCTGGCCCGCCGACTGGGTGGTGGGCATCTACCTGCCCATGGAGCAGGCCTATGCGCCCCTGGCCAGCGTGATGCAGCGCATCACGCAGCGAGCCTGGTGGGCCCTGGGCCTGCTGCTGCCGCTGATGGGCGCGCTGATCTGGCTGACACTGCGACCGCTGACACGCCTGGCACAGCAGATCCGCGAACTGAGCCTCGGCCACCGGCGCAGGCTGGAGATCCCCACCCAGATGACGGAGCTGCGCCGCGTCGTCGATGTCTTCAACGAGCTGGAACAGCAGCGGCTGCAGAGCCTGGGCGATCTTCAGCAGCGCGAGGCCTTCCTGAGGGGGATCCTCGACGCCTCGCCCCAGGGCATGTTCGTGACCGACACCCGCGGCCAGCTGACCTTCGTCAACGAGGCCCTCAAGGAGCTTTTGAACATCGCGCCGCCGATTGGCCTCACGGCCTGGGCACAGCGCATTCATGACGAGGATCGCACGCCGATGGTCGAGGCCTGGCGAGCCAGCCTGCGCGAGCATCAGGACGTCGTGCGCCAGTTCCGCTACGTCGACGAGCACGGCGAGACGCTGTGGCTCGACGTGCATACCAACGCGATCCACGTGGACGGCGAGTTCATCGGCCTGGTGGGCGCCGTGCGCGACATCACCCAGCGTCAGCACGAGGATGCCCTGCGGCGCTGGGAAGCGGAACACGACCCGCTGACCGGCCTGCTCAACCGGCGCGGCTTCGAACGCAGGCTAGAGGAGGCCTTCGCCGCCTGGGAGAAGGCCGGCACCCCCTCGGCGCTGCTGCTGTTCGACCTGGACCACTTCAAGCCCGTCAACGACGAAGGCGGCCATGCTCTGGGCGACAGCATGCTGCGCCTGGTGGCCGCCGCGATGGGCGAGGAGACGCGCAGCAGCGACCATGCCGCCCGCCAGGGCGGCGACGAGTTCGCCATGCTGTTGCCGGGCTGCGAATCTCCCCGGGCGATGCGCATCGCCGAGGCGCTGCGGGCGCGGATCGAGGCCAACGGGCTCGAGCAGCACGGCAAGATCTGGCGGGTCACCGTCAGCATCGGCGTGAGCACTTTCCAGCGGGGAGATGCGAGCGTAGACGACGCGATGCGGCGCGCCGATGCCGCGAGCTACCGCGCCAAGGCGCAGGGGCGCAACGCCGTGGTCAGCGCATGACCCCGTCAGCGCGCCGATCGACGAACAGGCTGTTGCCGGCCTGACGCTTGGCCTGCCCCTTGAGCTCGGCCAGGGCGTTGGCGATCTCCATCGCGGTCAGCCGCGAGCCTTTCGGGACCGGGTAGGCGGCCATCGAGAGCGTCATCAGTGGCAGGGGCATCTCGCGCCGTTCACGATCGCCCCCGGTGAGAGCGCCCGCCTGACGATGCGCCTGGTCATGGAAGGTCGGGATGAAGCGTGCGAAACGCTCGAGAATCGCCTCGCAGCTCGCCCGGGCGCCCTCGGGCTGGAGCACCAGCATGAAGTCGTCGCCGCCCACGTGCCCGACGAAGCCCGCCTCGCCGACCACCTCCTGCAACAGCCGCCCCACCGCCAGGATCACCTGGTCCCCCTGGGCATAGCCGTAGGCGTCATTGAAGGCCTTGAAGCGGTCCAGGTCGGCATAGATCGCGACGAAGGCCTCGCCGTCGGCCAGCCGCGCCGCCAGGATGTCGTTGATCGCCTGGTTGCCGGGCAGTCCGGTGAGCGGGTTGGCCTGACGGGCGCTGCGCACCTGCAGGGCGGTGATCTCGCGCAGCAGGTCGATCACCTGGCCGAGCCCGCGATAGCGCCCGTCGGCATCGACGATGACGAAGTCGTCCTGGCCTCCCTGGGTCGAACCGGTGATGTGGCGGCTGAGCGCCTCCAGCGGCATCGACTCCTCGGCGAGGCGCATGCGCCGATCCATCACCGCATCGATGGGGCGCCGGGCATGCAGGGAGTGGCTGAAGGGGTTGGTGAACAGCGACAGGAAGGCGTGCTGGCGCACCACGCCCACGGGGCGCTGCTCGGCGTCCAGCACCGCCAGGCAGCGCAGGCCGGGATCGTCGCGAAAGCGCGCCACCACCTCGGGTACCGGCGTGCCCTGGGCCACCGGCGCCAGATGGCGGCAGAGCGTGGCGGCGCTGGCGCCGAAGGAGCCCGACACCGCCGCGGGCGTCGGCGCGGGCTGCTCGAGCCGGCGCGGCGGCTGGCGGGAGGGACGCGCGAAGTGGTACCCCTGCATCAGCATGCAGTTCATGCCCCACAGGCAGCGCTGCTCGCCGGCGGTCTCGATGCCCTCGGCGATGACGCGACAGCCCAGGCTGCGCGACACCTCGAGCAGCGAATGCAGAAACTGCCCCTTGCCGGGGTCGCGGTCGACCTCCTGGACGAAGTGACGATCGACCTTGACGAAGTCGGGGCGCAGCTCGGCCCAGTGGCGCAGGCTGGAGTAGCCGGCCCCCAGGTCATCCAGGGCCACCTGGAAGCCCATGCGCCGATAGTGATCCACGGCCTGGCGCATCAGCGCGTAGTCGTGGATCGGCAGGTGCTCGGTGAGCTCGATCACCACCCGCTCCGGCGAGAGCCCGACGCCGGCGAGGAAGGCGCGGGTGAGCCCCTCGCGAAAGTCCTCCTCGAGCAGCGAGGTCGGCATGACGTTGAGGAAGAGCCGCCCCGGCAGGTCGAGGGCGGCGAAGGCCTCGATGGCCAGGCGACGACAGAGCAGGTCGAGCTCCACCAGGCGCCCCGTCAGCCGCGCCGTGTCGAACAGCGTCACTGGCGAGTGCAGCGGCGAGTCCGACGGCCCGCGGGACAGCGCCTCGTAGCCGAAGATCCCCTGACAGCCGGCATCGACGATCGGCTGGAAGAGCGGCGTGATGGCCCCCTCGCGCAGGATGCGGTCGAGCTCCCGGGCCTCGTGATCGAGCATCGCCTCGGCGGCGCTGCCCGGGGCGGTATCGGGCATCGGGTCCTCTCCCATCAGGCGGGCTGCGCCATCGAGGCCTGGGCGACGTGCGCCTCTCGCGCATCGGGCGGCGTTGCGCTGTCCGGGCTGCTCTCGTCGTCCGTCGCGGCCATCGTCGGCAGGCAGAAGCGCGCGGTGAAGGCGCGCATCCGCTCGGCCTCTTCCTTGAGGGCCAGTGCGGTGCGCTGCGCCTCGGCCACCCGCGCGGTATTGCGCTGGGTGACGATGCCCATCTGGTGCATCGCCTGGTTGATCTGATCGAGCCCGCGGTGCTGCTCGGTGGCCGCGTGGTCGATCGAGCCGATGCGCTCGCCGAGGCCGCGGATGGCGGTGACGATGGCCGCCATCGCTTCGCTGGCCTGGCGCGACAGCTCGTCGCCCTGCGCGACGCTGGCCCGGGAGGCCTCGGTGAGCGCGCGAATCTCGCCGGCCGACCGGGCGCTGCGCGAGGCCAGCTGGCGCACCTCGTCGGCCACCACCGCGAAACCGCGGCCATGCTCGCCCGCCCGGGCGGCCTCCACCGAGGCGTTGAGCGCCAGCAGGTTGGTCTGGAAGGCGATGTCGTCGATCAGGCCGACGATCTCGCCGATTCGGGTCGAGCGCTCGCGGATCTCCCCCATGGTCTCGATGAAGGCGCTCATTCCCTCGCTGCCGCGGTGGGCCCGCTCGGTGGCGTGGTCGGCCAGCTCGTTGGCCTCGCGGACGTGGCCCGCGGTATCGGCGACCGAGGCGGTCATCTCGTCCAGGCTGGCGGCCGTCTGCTCGAGCGACGCCGCCTGCTGCTCGGTGCGCGCCGAGAGCTCCTGGTTGCCCTCGTTCAGGCGCGCCGCCGTCTCCAGCACCGCGCCGCCGCCGTCGCGGATGCGCTCGACGGTCTGGGCCAGGGCCCGGCGCATGCCGTCGAGCTCGGCATAGAGCTGGCCGATCTCGTTGCCCCCCCGGGCCTCCACCGGCGTCGAGAGGTCGCCGTCGGCGATGCGCCGGAAGTGCCCGGTGATGCGCGACAGCGGGCGGATGACGTTGGCCCGCACGCCCCAGACCACCACCAGCACCAAGGCCAGCGCGCTTCCCAGGGCGGCGATCAGGGCCAGGTTGAGCCAGCTCGCCATGGCGTCGAAGCGCTCGGCCTGGGCGTCGCCGCGCTGGGCCGACGCCGCGAAGAAGGCATCGGCGCCGTCCATGAAGGCCTGACTCATCTGAGCCAGCCGGGACTTGCCGGCGTCGTAGCCGCCCAGATCCTCTTCCTCGAGCAGCATCAGCTGCAGCGAAAGCCCGGTGCCGAGCAGCGAGTGGAAGCGCTCGGCCAGCGACTCGACGGTCCCCTCGCCGGCCGCCGGCAGCGCCTGGAAGCGCTCGAAGGCCGCCTTCGCGGCGGCCATGTCAGACCGGGCCTGATCGATGACCGGCCCCGGACGATCGAAGGAGGGCAGCCGCAGCAGGTGGGCGGCGCGCTCCATGGCGACCTGGGCCCTGAGGGTCGCGATATAGGCCTGGTGCAGGGCCCGGGACTGCTGCCCCTGGACCTCGCGAAGGTCAGCGAAGGCGGTGCGGCCGTGATGGTTGGCGTAGAGGCCGAGCGCCCCGGTGCCGAGGATGATCGCGCCGAAGGCGATCAACACCAGGCTCCAGCTGAGCCGGATGGTCAGTCGATCGAGAAGTCGCATCAGAGGTCCTGTCGCTGAGGGTCGTGCGGCCGGCGGGCGGCCTGACCCGGTTTATATCAGCGATTTATGACATTCCGATGGCGAGGTGCCCGCGCCGGCCTGGCCGCTCAGGCCGGCGCGCCGTTGCGCACCAGGTAGCGCTCGGCGAAGGTGGCGGCCTCGACCGGGCGGCCGGTGAGAAACCCCTGGATCAGGTTGATGTGGTAGCGGGAGAGCGCCTGTAGCTGCGCCTCGGTCTCCACCCCCTCGGCCACCACGCGCAGGCCGAGCTCCTTGGCCAGGCCCGTCACCGCGGCGACGATGGCCGAGCTGCCGCGGCTCTCGCCGAGCTTCTGGATGAAGCTGCGGTCGATCTTGAGGGTGGTCACCGGCAGCTCCTGCAGGTAGCTCAAAGACGAGTAGCCGGTACCGAAGTCATCGATGGCGATGCGACACCCCAGTTCCCGCAACCCCGCCAGGGTGTGGATCGCCTCCTGATGCTTGTCGAGCAGGATGCTCTCGGTGAGCTCGAAGCCGAGCTGGCCCGGCGGCAGCTCATAGGCGGCATGAAGCTCACGCACCTGGGCGACCAGATCGCTCTGCCAGAACTGGCGCGCCGACAGGTTGACGGCGACCCGCGGCGGCGCAAGGCCGGCGGCCAGCCAGTCGCGCTGCTGGGCGGCCACCAGATGCATCAGCCGCTCCCCCAGCGGCAGGATCAGCCCCGAGCGCTCGGCGAGGGGAATGAAATCGCCGGGCGATACATGGCCCAGCGTCGGGTGATGCCAGCGCAGCAGCGCCTCGGCGCCATGCACCTCGCCGCTGTCGCGATCGAAGAGCGGCTGGTAGTGCACCCCGAGCCCCTCGCCGGTCTCGGCGGTGTTGCGCAGCGCGGTCTCCAGCTCGAGGCGGCCGCGATCCTGGCGATGCATCTCGGCACGGAACAGCCGGTAGGTATTGCGGCCCTCCTGCTTGGCGCGGTACATGGCGGCATCGGCCTGGCGTACCAGGGTCTCGACCTGGTCGCCGTCGTCCGGATAGAGACTGATGCCGAGGCTGCAGCCGACCCGGAACACCTGCCCGCCCACCTCGAAGGGGGAGCTCACCGATTCGACGAGCCGGCGCGCCACCCGGGTGACCTCCTCGACCTCCTCGATCTCGTTGAGCAATACGATGAACTCGTCGCCCCCCTGGCGGGCCAGGGTGTCGTCCTCGCGCAGCTGGGCGCGCACCCGCTGGGAGACCTTGAGCAGCAGCTCATCGCCCATCGCATGGCCCAGGGCGTCGTTGACCTGCTTGAAGTGATCGAGATCGAGGAAGATCACTGCCAGGCGCTGCTGCTGGCGGCGGGCGTGGCGGATCGCCAGCTCCAGGCGGTCCTCCAGCAGGCGTCGGTTGGGGAGCCGGGTCAGCGGATCGTAGTAGGCCAGGCGACGCACCTGCTCCTCGTTCTCGCGGACGTGGGTGATGTCGCTGAACAGCGCCGCGTA
The DNA here is from genome assembly GCF_043496965.1 of Halomonas sp. B23F22_3. NCBI lineage: Bacteria > Pseudomonadati > Pseudomonadota > Gammaproteobacteria > Oceanospirillales > Halomonadaceae > Halomonas > Halomonas sp. B23F22_3. Next base: position 356,014 of record NZ_JBIEKG010000003.1, on the reverse strand, counting down.
GTTGCTGACCTCGCCCTGGTCATTGCGGATCGCGGTGATGGTCAGCATCTCCAGGTAGAGCTGGCCGCTCTTGCGCCGGTTCCAGATCTCGCCGCGCCAGTAGCCATGCTCCTGCAGGGTCTCCCACATCTCGCCATAGAAATCGGCATCGTGGCGCCCCGAGGAGAGCAGCGCCGGGGTGCGCCCCGCCGCCTCCTCCAGGCTGTAGCCGGTCAGATGCGTGAAGGCGGGATTGACGAACTCGATGCGGGTCTCGGCATCGGTGATGATGATGCCCTCCAGTGAGGAGTCGATCACGCGCTCCGCGAGCTGCAGATGGCGTCGCGACTGGGACAGCGCCTGGTCGCGCTGTTCCAGGGCCTCGCGCAGATCCTCCAGGTAGAGGTGCTCGGCGCCGGCCAGCAGGTCCTGGAACCCCAGCAGGCCGACGACCTCTCCCTCGCCGTCGAGCACGCCCAGGTGGCGCACGCGCCGGTCGATCAACAGATCCCGGGCGTGGATCAGCGCCTCCTCGACGCCGATCGTCAGCAGCGGCCGGCTGGCGAGCTCCCCCACGGCGGTGGCCCCCGGATGACGGGCGACGAAGCGCACCAGGTCGCGCTCGGTGAGGATGCCGAGCTCACCGTCACGACAGGTCACCACGGCGGCGTCGCAGCCATGGCGGCGCATGCGCCGCGCGGCTTCGTTCAACGACAGCTCACCCGCCAGCAGCAGGGGGCGCTTACGCATCGCGCCCCCCACCTCACGCAGGCGCAGGTAGGGCTCCAGGCCCTGGTTGAGGGCCATGTCGGTCTGGGAGAGGATGCCTTGCGGGCGGCCGGCGTCGTCCACCACCAGCAGGTGGCGCCGCCGCTCGGCGCTGAAGCGCAGGGCGGCCTCACCGACCGGGGTGGTCAGATGGATCGTGGCCACGGGCTGGCTCATCACGCGTTCGATGGGCAGCCTGACGGCCTCGGGGTCGGTGAAGTCGACGAACAGGCTATCGTGTTCGGTCCAAATGCCGACCGCCAGGGCGTCGCGCACCACCAACATCGCGCTGACACGCCGTTCGGCCATGCGAGCCGCGGCCTCGCACAGTGGCGTCTCCGGCGCGCAGGTCAGCAGGCCGGTGTTCATAATGCGCTCGACGGGGAGCTCTTGCGTCATGAGGTCTCGCTTTCGCTCCAGGGGGACAACGTGCCGAGAGCACGCCCGGAAAACATCAAGAAAAAGTAATGTAATTTAAACGTCTTGGTCACAATTCAAAAGCGCAAGCTGCGCCGGTATCTTGATGTTGATCAATGCATCGACGGTATCGACGCCCGGTCAACCGGGGCACCGGTTCCCGGACGATCATTTCGTCTCGAGCGACGGACGCGAGCCCGACGACCCGGTCAGATGCATGGCCAGGGCCGACCATTCGTGCCGGCTCGGCCACTCCCTCAGCCAGCCGGGGAAGCGCTCGGCCGGCATCGGTCGGGCGATGCCGTAGCCCTGCACGCGGGCACAGCCCAATGCCAGCAGGGCCCGGGCGTGCTCCAGGGTCTCGACGCCTTCGGCAAGCATCGGCCGGCGGAAGCGATTGGCCATGAAGATGACGCTCTCGACGATGGCCATGTCGTCGGGATCGGTGAGCATGTCGCGCACGAAGCTCTGATCGATCTTGATCAGGTCCACCGGCAGCTGACGCAGGTGCGTCAGGGAGGAGTAACCCGTGCCGAAGTCGTCGATGGCGAAGTCGACGCCCAGCGCCTGACACTCGCGCATGACCGTCAGGGCCGCCTGCATGTCGTGCATGGCGGCACTCTCCAGCACCTCCAGCTTGAGCAGCCTGGAGGGCACCTCGGGGAAGCGGTTCAACAGCCACTCCAGCCGCTCGGCGAATCGGCCACTGAGCAGATGCGCGGGACTGATATTGACGTGCACCGCCAGCTCGAGGCCCTCCGCTCGCCACGTCCGCAGCTGCCTCAGCGCGGCCTCGATCACCCACTCGCCGAGCTCGATCTCGAGCGCCGTGCCCTCGATGACCGGCAGGAAGCACCCGGGCGCGAGCATGCCCCGTTCCGGATGCTGCCAGCGCACCAGAGCCTCGGCGCCGATTACGTCACCGCCGAACATGTCCACCTGTGGCTGGTAGTGCAGCGTCAGCTCGCCCTGCGCCAGGGCTACGGCGAAGCGCTGTCGATACGCCTCTCGCGCCTGGATCTGACGATCGAGGCCGGTATCGAAGACATGATAGGTGTCGCGACCCTGCTGCTTGGCACGATGCATCGCCTGGGTGGCGTGGCGCAGCAGGACGTCGCCATCCTCGTCGTCCTGGGGATAGAGCGTCACGCCGAGGCTCGCCGTGACCTGCACGCACCGCCCCTTGAGAAAGAGCGGGCGGCGGATGGCCGCCAGCAGCTGGTCCAGGGTGTCGTCGTCGGCGCCCTGATGCAGCAGCAGCACGAACTCGTCGCCGCCGACGCGGGCCAGGATATCGTCGCCGTGCAGCAGGTAGCTGATGCGCTGGGCGAAGGCGGCGATCAGCAGGTCACCGACCTCCTGCCCGTGGTGATCGTTGATTCGCTTGAAGTGATCGATGTCGAGCGAGCACACCGCCAGGTGGCTGCCGTGGCGGGCGGCATGCTGCAGGGACTCCTGGATGAGCTGCGTCAGCAGCTGAAGGTTCGGCAGGCCCGTCAAGGCATCGAAGTAGACCTGACGGCCGGCCCGCCGGCCGGAGGAGGCCAAGGCGGCCAGGTCGGAGAGCATCATGACGTGATGAGAGATGTTGCCCTGCGCGTCGCGCACCCGGCTGATGGAGAGCACCGCCGGACAGGCGTGCCCGTCACGATGGCGGTAGGAGATCTCGGCCTTGCCGTGGCCGTTGAGGTCCACCTCTCGCCACAGCCCCTCGATCCCGGCCGAGGGCGCTCCGGGGAGGAGAAGCCCTCGCGGCGATTGACCGAGTACCGCCTCGCGGGTCAGGCCGGTCAGCGCGCTGAAGGCCGGATTCACCTCGAGGATGGCATGCTCGGCATCGGTGATGAGGATCGCCTCGGCGACATGATCGAAGACGCCGGCGGCGAGGGCGCCGGGGGATGTGACCCCATGGGGCTGCCCGCAGGTGCAGGAGATCTCTTGTTTTTTTGCACGCCCCAGGCGTGACTGACGCTCCCTGCTCATTCTGTCATCGCCTCCCTGCTTCGCCCCCTGAGATGTCGTCTCGGCCCTCCGCTCGGGCCGCTAGTGTCGTACCGTCTCTTCGGCCGCCACACACTCCCCAGCTACTACACGCTCATCGGCCACCACGCAGTTGCGGCCCGCCGACTTGGCCCGGTAGAGCGCCTCATCGGCTCGCGCCAGCATGCTGTCCATATCATCGCCCGGCCGGTACTCGGTGATCCCCATGCTGATGGTGATGCTCAGGCCATGCAGGCGGGACTCGGCAATCTGGCCGCGCAGGCGCTCGGCGAAGGTGCGGGTTCCCCGCAGCCGGGTATCGGGCAACAGGATGGTGAACTCCTCGCCTCCCCACCGCGAGAGGATATCGGTGCTCCTGAGATTGCCAGCCACGCGATTGGCCAACTGCTTGAGGATGGCATCGCCCGTGTCATGGCCGTGCCGGTCGTTGACGTGCTTGAAGTGATCGATGTCGAAGATCAGCAGCGAGAAGCTCTCATCGCTGAGTTCGGCCTGGAAGATGGCCTGACGAAGGGCCGTATCGAAGGCGCGGCGATTGTAGGCCCCGGTGAGGTGATCGAGGGTCGCCTGCCGCTCCAGCTCGTCCTCCATGCGCTTGCGCTCGGCAATGTTGTGAAACACGGACACGAAGTGGCGAATCCGGCCGGCGTCGTCGCATACCGCCGTGATGGATTGCCAAAGGGGATAGATGTCGCCGTACTTGTTGCGGTTCCAGATCTCGCCCTGCCAGTGCCCGGTGCTGAGCAGGGTCTCCCAGAGTTCGGCATAGAAGTCGGAGGAGTGTCGCCCGGACTTGAAGATGCGTGGCGTCTTGCCGAGCACCTCGTGCTCCCGATAGCCGGTGATGTTGGTGAACGCCTGGTTGGCACGCTCGATATACATCTCGGCATCGGTGATCAACGTCGCCTGTCCGGTCTCGAAGGCGGTCGCCATCAGTTTCAGCTCGTTCTCCTGGCGCTTGCGCTCGGTGATGTCCTCCTTGACCGCCACGAAATTGACGATCTCGCCCTCGTCATTGCGTACCGGCGTGATCACCTCGGCCTCCCAGTAGAGCTCCCCGTTCTTGCGCCGATTGAGCAGCTCCCCCTGCCACACGCGACCGGCTCGCAGCGTCTGCCAGAGGTCACGATAGACCTCGCCGGGCGTCTCGCCGGACTGGATCACCGCCGGCGTCTGGCCGATCAGCTCCTCGCGCGAGTATCCGGTCACGTCCAGGAAACGCTGGTTGACGAACTCGATGCGCCCCTTCAAATCGGTGATCGCCGTGGCCGCCGGGCTCTGCTCAACGGCGATATAAAGCTGGCCGAACCGCTTTCGCAGCAAGGCGATATCATCCCAGGCAGGACCCAGGATGCTTTCCACCTCCGCCATGGTGCCGACCCGAGCTTCGGTCATTGAACAACTTCCTTTTCCCTATGGACACGCCCCACCCTTTCATCCCGGCGGCTGGTTCGCCTGTGGCCGTGGGGTATGACGGATGGCCGGCTAGAGAGGCCGGAGGTGGCGTGGGCCACGCGATGCCCTAACGATGTCCGATTCTTATGATGCGCCCGCGCGAGCGCCCGTTGTTATTAATGCAAACGAGGGTAGTGCAAGCTATTGGGCCAAGTGTTACCGAATGCCTCACATTGAGCTTTCATTGATGTATATCAATTTGTGCTGAACAAAGCGATTCCCTTTGGGTATCAAACGTGCCCGCTCATCGAGAGAAGCCAAGCGGGAGAGATCATGCGACATCCCGACACGGGCTGCGAGAGAACGTCACCCGTTAAAGCCATCACACGTCATGGCCGATAACAAGGTTGAAGCGTCATGAAATGCCATCGCGCCATGATGCCGACACCCCCATCAAGATCGAACAATAAAAGGGCACCGGTCATGACGCCACCCCTCACCGAGATCACTGCGACACCTCAGGCCTCATCCCCGCTGACGGCCCACCAACGGCTGGAGAGCCTGCTCGGCAACCTGCCCCCTCCGGACGGGGCGATGGCTCAAGGCGCAGCGGGAGGCATGGCGACGATCGGCCGGGATCGGCTGGTCGCGCCGATCCAGCGCATCAACGAGGTGATGCGCCCCTACGGCGTGGAGTTCGAGCTGAGCGAGGCGACGTCACGCCTCGTGACCCGCATCGTCGATCGCGAGAGCGGCGAGCTGATCCGCCAGATCCCGGCGGAGGAGGTGCTGCGCATCGCCGAACGCCTGGAGGAGGCGCAGGGGCGATTGATCCACCTGGAGGCGTGATCACACCTGCATGTTCATGACGTCCTTGTAGGCCGTGACCAGGCGGTTACGAACCTGGATGCCCATCTCGGTCGCCACGCTCGCCTTCTGCATGTCGACCATCACGTCGTTGAGTTCCACGCCCGGCGTGCCGGCTTGGAAGGCCTCGGCCTGGGCGCCGGCCTCTAGCTTGAGCTCGTTGATGCGGTGGATGGCCGACTGCAGCTCGCCGGTGAAACCGCCGCCACCCACCTGGGTATCGACACGCTGGCCGCTGGAGGGCTGCGACGCCGCCTGGCTGGACAACGACTGCATCTGGGAGAGAACCGACTCGATCGCGGGCGCGCTCATCACAACCACCTTGGCCTGTAGGACACGGGAATAGGACAGGCAGGCTACCAGCCCGCGTCCCGCACCCAAGCCGCCAATTGCCTCATAAAAACGGGGCTTTTCTGGCCTTTAGGGTGACAGGGGGGGCGGATAATGGCCGCCATCAGAATTCCGCCCATTCCAGGGGCGATCAACCGCGATGGACGGACAGCACTCGATGTCTTCTGCCTTGACGAACTTCGCCAACGCCTCCCGCCGCTCCGGGAGGCCTGCATGAGCAGTGGCGCCTCCGCCACCAACCCACAGGCCGGCCAGGGCGCGGCGGGTTTCGCGCGCCTGAAGGATCAGCTGCGTGGCAACCCCTTGGTCTTCCTGCTGATCGCGGGCGCCGCCTCGATCGCGATCGTGATCGCGCTGCTGATGTGGGCGCGTAGCCCCGACTACCGCGTGCTCTACAGCAACCTCAGCCAGTCGGACGGCGGCAGCATCATCAACGAGCTGGATACCCGCGGCGTGCCCTACCGCTTCAGCCAGGGCGGCCAGGCGCTGCTGGTGCCCGCCGATCGGGTGCATACCCTGCGCCTGCAGCTGGCCGAACAGGGATTGCCCAAGGGCGGCAACGTCGGCTTCGAGCTGATGGAGAACCAGGCCTTCGGCATCAGCCAGTTCGCCGAACAGATCAACTACCAGCGCGGCCTGGAGGGCGAACTGTCGCGCTCCATGGAGTCGCTGGGGCCGGTCAATGGCGCCCGCGTGCACCTGGCCCTGGCCAAGGACTCGGTGTTCGTGCGCGACCGCCAGCCGGCCAAGGCCTCGGTGGTGCTGACCCTGCATCCCGGGCGCGTGCTCGGCGAGGGACAGATCAACTCTATCGTGCACATGGTCTCCAGCAGCGTGCCGGACCTGGCCGCCGAGGCGGTGACCGTGGTCGACCAGGACGGCCGCCTGCTGACCGCCCCCGAGAGCAACGGCCTGGGGATGGACGGCACCCAGCTCGAGTACATTGCCGAGGTGGAGCGCTCCTACCAGCGGCGCATCGAGTCGATCCTGGCGCCGATTCTCGGCAACGAGAACGTCAAGGCGCAGGTCACCGCCCAGGTGGACTTCTCCCGCCGGGAAGAGACCTCGGAGCGCTACGCGCCCAACCAGCCGCCCAATGAGGCCACCGTGCGCAGCCGCCAGAGCAGCGTCAACTACAGCGGCAATGACGACCTGGCCGGCGGCATCCCCGGCGCGCTGAGCAACACGCCTCCCGGCACCGCGCCCTCCCCGGTGGCGAATCCGCCCGAGGGCGAAGAGAACGCGGACGCCGAGGGCGAGCAGGCCGGCGCGGAGCCCCCGGCGACCCGCAACCTCAACCGCGACGACGTGATCAACTACGAGGTCGATCGCCAGATCTCCCATGTCCAGCACCGCCGTGGCCAGGTGGAGCGGCTGTCGGCCGCCGTCGTGGTCAACTACCGCGCGACCCCGGACGAACAGGGCGTGATGCAGCCGACCCCGCTCAGCGAGGTCGAGATCGATCAGATCGAGCGCCTGGTGCGCCAGGCGATGGGCTTCTCCCAGGCCCGCGGCGACGAGATCGCCGTGGTCAACAGCCCCTTCACGCAGACCGACCCGGAGATCGAGCCCCTCGACTGGTGGCAGCAGCCCGATGTCCAGCAGCTCGCGCTGACCCTGGGCCGCTACCTGCTGGTGGGCCTGGCGATCCTGCTGCTCTACCTGCTGATCCTGCGTCCGCTGATCAAGCGTGCCAGCCAGGCACCTCAGCCGGCCGTCACGTCGCCCACCTCCACCTTCCAGGCCCGGGTCGGCGAGGGAGACGAGGAACGCACGCCCGCCGAGGGACAGGAAGACGACACCACCTACGACAAGCCGCGACGCACCCGCAAGGCCTCGGCCTACGAGGACAACCTCAAGGACCTTCGCGAGATGGCCGAGGAGGACCCGCGCATGGTGGCGATGATCGTTCGCGGCTGGATGAACAAGCATGAGTAAACTTCAGGAAATGAGCGGCGCGCGTCGCAGCGCGATCCTGCTGCTGGCCCTGGACGAGGACAGCGCGGCCGAGGTGTTCAAGTACCTCTCCCCCTCCGAGATCCAGCAGATCAGTACGGAGATGGCGCGCCTGGATCAGGTCTCCCACGAGGAGATGCGCCAGGTGCTGAAGGCCTTCAGCGACGAGACCGAGGAGTTCATCGCGCTCAACCTCAACTCCAGCGAGCACATCCGCTCGGTGCTGACCAAGGCACTGGGCAGCGACCGCGCCTCCAGCCTGATCGAGGACGTGCTGGAGACCAGCGGCTCGGGCTCCGGCATCGACGCCCTCAACCTGATGGAAGCCTCGATGGTGGCGGAGCTGATCCGCGACGAGCACCCGCAGATCATCGCCACCGTGCTGATCCACCTGGACCGTCACCAGGCGGCGGACGTGATGGCGCTCTTCGACGACAAGCTGCGCAACGACGTGGTGCTGCGCATCGCGACCTTCAGCGGCGTGCAGCCCGCCGCCCTGCAGGAGCTCACCGAGGTACTGACCAACATGCTCGACGGCCAGAACCTCAAGCGCAGCAAGATGGGCGGCGCCCGCACCGCGGCGGAGATCCTCAACCTGATGAACTCCAACCAGGAAGAGGCCGCCATCGAGACGGTGCGCTCCCACAGCGAGGACCTGGCCCAGAAGATCATCGACGAGATGTTCCTGTTCGAGAACCTCATCGACCTGGACGACCGCAGCATCCAGATGATCCTCAAGGAGATCGATACCAACTCGCTGGTGGTGGCCCTCAAGGGGGCGCCGGAGGCGCTCATGGACAAGTTCATGCGCAACATGTCCCAGCGCGCCGCCGATCTCATGCGCGAGGACATGGAGGCCCGCGGCCCGATCCGCGTCTCCCAGGTGGAGACCGAGCAGAAGACCATCCTGCAGGTGGTGCGACGCCTCGCCGACGGCGGCGAGATCGTGCTGAGCGGCGGAGACGACACCTATGTCTGAGACCGACGCCCCGAACCGGGACGAGGGCCGCTCCCCCTGGCGGCGCTGGCAGATGGGCGAGCTGCAGGCCCCGCCGCGCCAGGCGCCGGGCGAATCCGAGAACGTCGAGGAAACGCAGCAGTCCGCCGCGCGGCGCGACGCCCTGCGCCGCCAGGCCGAGCTCGAGGCGCTGCGCGAGCGGGTGCGTCGCGAGGCCCATGAGGAGGGTCTCGCGACCGGCCGCGAACAGGGCCATGCCGAGGGGCTGGCCCAGGGGCTCGAGGAGGGACGCCAGCAGGCGAAAGAGGAGCTGGAGGCGCGCCTCGCCGAGACGCTCACCCCGCTGGCCGAGCTCGCCGGCGCCTTCGGCGAGGCCCTCGAGACGCTCGACGAGCGCGTCGCCGAGGACCTGGTCGACCTGGCGCTCGCCGCCGGGCATCAGCTCGCCGGCGAGGCTCTCAAGTCGCGCCCCCGCCAGGTGCTCGAACTCGTCCGCGCGCTGCTGCACACCGAGCCGCCCCTGGTCGGCCAGCAGCGCCTCTGGCTGCACCCGCTCGATCACAAGCTGGTGAAGACGCACCTGGGCGAGGAGCTCTCGGCGGCCGGCTGGACGCTGCAGCCGGACGACCAGCTGAGCCGCGGTGGCTGCCGGGTCACCAGCGCCAACGGCGAGCTCGATGCCACCTGGGAGAGCCGCTGGCAGGCCGTGAAGGCCCAGGTCCGTCATCGGCGGCCCGCCGCCAAGACATCGGAGGACGACAAGCAGTGACCGAGTCGCTGTCCGCCAATGCGCATCAGGCCCACTGGCAGCGCGCCCTTCGCGGGGTGCGCGACCGGGTGGCGCCGCTGCCGCCCAGTCGCGCCAGCGGCCGGGTGGTGCGGGCCACCGGCCTGGTGATCGAGGTGGTCGGCCTGCAGGTGGCGTTGGGCAACGCCTGTCGCATCGAGCTGCCGGCCGGCCAGGGCGAGGCGCGTCGCTTCGCCGAGGCCGAGGTGGTGGGGTTCTCCGGCGACCGGCTCTACCTGATGCCGCTGGCCGAGATCTCGGGCCTGATGCCCGGTGCCCGGGTCTTCGCGCTGGCCGACGGGGCCCAGGGCAGCGCCCGGCGCTTCCCCCTCGGCGAATCCCTGCTCGGCCGCGTGGTCGACGGCAACGGCACGCCCCTGGACGGCCTGGCGCCGCTTTCCGAGGCGCCCCGCGCCCCGCTCGCCACGCCGCCGCTGAACCCGCTGGCCCGCGCGCCCATCGAGGAGCAGATCGACGTCGGCATCCGCGCCATCAACGCCCTGCTCAGCGTCGGCCGCGGCCAGCGCATGGGGCTCTTCGCCGGCTCCGGGGTCGGCAAGTCGGTGCTGCTCGGCATGATGGCCCGCTATACCCGCGCCGACGTGATCGTCGTCGGCCTGATCGGCGAGCGGGGCCGCGAGGTCCAGGATTTTATCGACAACATCCTCGGCGAGGAGGGGCTGCGCCGCGCGGTGGTGGTGGCGGCCCCCGCCGACACCTCGCCGCTGCAGCGCCTGCAGGGCGCCTCCTACGCCACGCGGCTGGCCGAGGGCTTTCGCGATCAGGGGCGCAACGTGCTGCTGATCATGGACTCCCTGACCCGCTACGCCATGGCCCAGCGCGAGATCGCCCTGGCCGTGGGCGAGCCGCCGGCGACCAAGGGCTACCCGCCCTCGGTCTTCGCCAAGCTGCCGAGCCTGGTCGAGCGCGCCGGCAACGCCGAGCGCGGCGGCGGCTCGATCACCGCCTTCTATACCGTGCTCACCGAGGGCGATGACCAGCAGGACCCCATTGCCGACTCGGCCCGCGCCATCCTCGACGGCCACATCGTGCTGTCGCGCACCCTGGCGGAGGCGGGCCACTACCCGGCGATCGACATCGAGGCCTCCATCAGCCGCGTGATGACCGCCGTCGTCGATACGTCTCAGCAGCGCCAGGCCCAGCAGTTCAAGGGGCTCTTCTCGCGCTACCAGCGCAACCGCGACCTGATCAGCGTCGGCGCCTACCACCCGGGCAACGACCCGCAGCTCGACGAGGCGGTGCGGCGCTATCCCCAGCTCGAGGGCTTCCTGCAGCAGCGCATCGAGGAGAACAGCAGCATGGACAACGCCCGCCAGGCCCTGGCCGGCGTCCTCGGAGGATCGTCATGAGCCGTGATCGCACTTCGCTCGACACCCTCGTCGAGCTCGCCCGGGAGGCTCGGGACCAGGCCGGCCAGAACCTGGCCGGCGAGCAGCGCACCGCGAGCCAGGTCAGCGAGCAGCTGACAGCGCTGCACCGCTATCGCCAGGAGTACGCCGACAAGCTGAACGCGGCCATGCGCGACGGCATCGACCCGGCCACCATGCGCAACTACCAGCAGTTCCTCGCCTCGCTGGACGACGCCCTGGCGCGCGCCCGCCAGGCCCTGGCCGCCCAGCAGCAGCGCGTCGAACGCACCCGCCAGCACTGGCAGCAACAGCAGCAGCGCCTCTCCTCCTACGACACCCTGGCCGAGCGCCGGGAGGCGGTCAGGCGCCGCGACGAACAACGCCGGGAACAGCACGTCAGTGATGACCTGGTCAACAACCGACTGGTCCGCCAGCGCTCGTCCCACTTCGAGCACTGAGCCGACAAGGAGACTGTCGATGGATATCCAGCTGCTCATCAATGCCCCGGGGCATACCAACGGGAACCGCACCGCCTCCGGGGACGCCAAGGCGCCCGGGGGCGAGTTCGCCCGCCACCTGGCCGGGGCGAGTCAGAACGGCGCCCGCGAGGCCGCCGCCCCGTCGGGTCGGGACGCGTCCCGGCAGGCCACGTCCTCGGCCGCGCCGCTCGGCCAGGGCGAGGCGCCCACCGATGCCACCACGCGTCGCGAGGCGCTCGAGGCCCTGCTGGCCAGGGCCTCGAGCGCGGCGGAAGCCACCGGTGAGACGGGCGAGACTGGGAAAAAGGGCGAGAACGCCCACACCGCCGCCAAGCTGGCGCCGCTGCTCGACGGCGAGGCCGGCCGGTCCGCCTGGGCGGGCCTCTCCGCCAACGAGGTCGAGGCCGCCCTTCAGTCGCTCCAGCAGGGCGGCCCGCGGCCGGGCAGCAGCGCGTCAGCGGACAAGGGCCAGAGCGACGGCGCCTGGGACGCGCTGCAGGAGCGCCTCGCGCTGATCGAACAGGCCGGCCGCCCCGAGGCGGACGATGCTCTGGCGCTGCTGCCCCTGGCCGCCGCCGTGGGCCCGGCCGGCGCCAGCACGCCGGGCACGGCGACTTCCGCCGCCCCGACGCCTGGCGGGGCCGGCCAGCCGATGCGCACCAACCCGCTGCTCGAGGCGATCGCCGCCGATCGTCGCGCGCCTGCCGGCCCGTCAGCGTCGAGCGCGGCGGCGCTCTCCGCCGCGGCCGAGCGTCTCTCGGCTCAAGGCACCGGCCAGGCCGCCGCGACGAGCGAGGAGGCGCTGCGCGTCGCGGCCACCGGCGATGCCCTGCTGGCCCAGCGCGGCGAGACCTCGCGGGCCGGGGCTGGCCTCGAGCCGGCCGGCCAGGGTGCAAGTGCGATGTCCGGTGTCATGCAGGGTGCGACGGGCGGCGGCATGGCCGGGGCGCTGAACGGCGCGGCGACGCCGAGCCAGGCCAGCCTCCCGGCGCCGGTCGCGAGCCCCGCCTGGTCCCAGCAGCTGGGCCAGCAGCTGGTGCGTCTGAGCCAGCAGGGCGGCGAGCAGCATGTCGAACTCAAGCTCCACCCGGCGGAGCTCGGGCCGCTGTCGGTCTCGCTGAAGATGAGCGATCACGGCGCCCAGGCGCAGTTCGTCTCCGCCCATGCCCAGGTGCGCCAGGCGCTGGAGCAGGCGATCCCGCAGCTGCGCGAGGCGCTGGCCGAGCAGGGCATCAGCCTGGGCGAGACCTCGGTGGGCGAACAGCGCCAGGGCGGTACCGAGGGTGACGGCACCTCCGCGCGGCCCGGCGAGATGCTGGCCTCGGCCGGGGGCGACGCCGCCGAGGATGGGACGACCGTCGCCCTCGAGGAACGCGGAGCCCGGGAGCTTCCCCTGGACGGCCGCGTGGACCTCTATGCCTGAACCGAAACCCGGCCGGGCGCCAAACGGGCAAGATAGGCGCCATCTTCGGGCCTGTTCGGACCATCATGCCCCCTTCACGACCCGCATACTGCGGCGTCAGCGTCGGCAACCTACTGCAACCTAGGAATGAGAATGGCGAAATCCAGCGGCGGCTCGCGCAAGCTCCTATGGACGATGATGGTGCTGCTGATCCTCTCGAGCTCGGCGGCGGCGGTGGCGCTCTACATGGTGCTCAGTCAGCCCGACGATGAGGCGCAAGCCGGGCTCAACGTCCAGGTGGAGCCCGAACCGCAGGCACCGATCTTCCTGCCGATCAAGCCCTTCACCGTCAACCTGGCCGACGACGAGTACGGACCACGTCTGCTCTATACCGGCCTGTCGCTGAAGCTCGGCGATGAGCGCAGCCAGGGGGTGCTCGAGCAGCACATGCCCCAGGTGCGCAGCCGCCTGCTGATGCTGTTCTCCGGCAAGCAGGCCGATGAGCTGACGTCGCCCGGCGGCAAGCAGCGCCTGGCCGGCCAGGTAATCGCCGCCCTCGAGGCGCCCATGTCGGACAACCAGCCGGAACTGGCCATCGACGACGTGCTCTTCACCGAGTTCATCGTCCAATAGGCTGGGGGTAGCCAACACACCATGTCCCAAGACGACCTGCTATCCCAGGATGAGATCGACGCCCTGCTCAAGGGCGTGAGCGGTGATGACGAACCCGAAGCCCAAGGCGACGGCGCGGCGCGCGTGCGCCCCTACGACCCGGCGTCCCAGCACCGCATCATCCGCGAGCGGCTGCATGCGCTGGACATCATCAACGAGCGCTTCGCGCGGCACTTCCGCATGGGGCTGTTCAACCTGATTCGCCGCAGCGCCGACATCACCGTGGACTCGGTTCGCTACCAGAGCTACAGCGAGTTCTCCCGCAACGTGCCGGTGCCGACCAACATCAACATGATCGCCATGAAGCCGCTGCGTGGCTCGGCCCTGATCGTGTTCCCCCCGAGCCTGGTGTTCATGGTGGTGGACAACCTGTTCGGCGGCGACGGGCGCTTCGTGACCAAGTCCGAGGGCCGCGAGTTCACCAACACCGAGCAGCGCATCATCCAGCGCCTGCTGCACCTGGCCATCGACGCCTACAGCGAGTCCTGGAAGTCCGTCTATCCCCTGGAGATCGGCTTCCTGCGCTCGGAGATGCAGTCGAAGTTCGCCAACATCACCAACTCGCCCAACGAGATCGTGGTCAACACCAGCTTCAACCTCGAGGTGGGCAACCTGGCCAGCAGCTTCCAGATCTGCATGCCCTACGCCATGATCGAGCCGCTGCGCGACCTGCTGACCAACCCGCTGAGCGACGGCAGCAAGGATCAGGATGGCACCTGGACCCGACGCATCGCCGGTGAGATCCGCCACTCCGAGATCGAGCTGGTCGCCAACTTCACCGACATCCCGAGCCGCATCGACCACGTCATGGCCCTCAAGGCCGGCGACGTGCTGCCCATGGAGCTTCCCGAGACGGTGACGGCCAGCGTGGATGGCGTGCCGGTGATGGAGTGCGAATACGGCAGCCAGAACGAGCTGCATGCCCTGCGCGTGCTGCGCATCTTCGACCACGCCGCCGGCCACGCGCCGACCGACGCCTTCGTGAAAGGCTCCCGGCCGAAATCCAAGGAATCCTCTCATGACTGATCCCAACCAGCCCGATCAGAATATCAGCGACGACGACTGGGCCGCCGCCATGTCGGAGCAGCAGGACGAGGCGCCGGGCGCCGACGACGATCCCTGGGCGGAGGCGATGGCCGAGCAGGCGGCCGCGGAGTCTACCGAGCCGGAACCGCAGCCGGAGGCCGAGGCGTCCGCCGCCCAGTCCGCCGGCAGCAGCGTCTTTCGCCCCCTCGAGGGTGGACAGAGCACGACCACGGGCCGCGATCTCGAGATGATCATGGACATCCCGGTCAAGCTCACCGTGGAGCTCGGCCGCACCAAGCTGACCATCAAGCAGCTGCTGGAGCTCGCCCAGGGCTCGGTGATCGAGCTGGATGGCCTGGCCGGCGAGCCCATGGACATCCTCATCAACGGCTACCTGATCGCCCAGGGCGAGGTCGTGGTCGTCGAGGACAAGTACGGCATCCGCATCACCGAGATCATCACCCCCTCCGAGCGGGTCCAGAAGCTCAACCGATGAGCGCGGGCGCGACTGACACGTCGTCTGCCGGCCTCGACGCCGCCGTCAGCGGCGGCGAGTCGCTGATCGGCATGGCGACGCTGGGCAAGACCGCCGCTGCCCTGGCGCTGATCCTGGTCATCATCCTGGTGGCCACCGCCTTGCTGCGCCGCTGGGGGCTGCCCCACCAGCGCCACGGCCACCACCTGCGGGTGGTGGGCAGCGCCGCGGTGGGCGCCAAGGAGCGCGTGGTGATCGTCGAGGTGGAAGGGACCTGGCTGGTGCTCGGTGTCGGCGGCGGCCAGGTCACCAGGCTGCACGACCTGCCGGCGCCGGCCGAGCCTCAGGAAGGCGCCCCTGCGGGCGGGCCGGGCTTCGAGCCGGGCGACTCCTTCGCCACGCGGCTGGCCAAGGCGATCCGCCATAACGCCGGCCTCGGTGGACGGGACAAGGCATGAGGGGCCGCGTGTCGCGACGGAGACTGATGACGCTGGCCGTGGCGCTGCTGCTGGCCGCGCCGACCCTGGCCCTGGCCCAGCAGATTCCCGGCATCGTCAGCCAGCCGATGGAGGACGGCGGGCAGCAGTGGTCGCTGTCGCTGCAGACCCTGCTGCTGCTCAGCTCGCTGGCGTTCCTGCCGGCGGTGCTGCTGATGATGACCTGCTTCACGCGCATCATCATCGTGCTGAGCCTGCTGCGCACCGCCATGGGCACCCAGGCCACCCCGCCCAACCAGGTGCTGCTGGGGCTGGCGCTGTTTCTCACCCTGTTCATCATGGCCCCGGTGCTGGGTCAGGTGCACGAGCAGGCCTGGGCGCCGCTGGCCAGCGACGCCATCGGCTTCGACGAGTTCCTCGCCCGCGCCCAGGGCCCCTTCCGCGAGTTCATGCTGGCCCAGACCCGCGAGCCGGACCTCGCGATGTTCGCCCGCCTGGCCGATATCGGCGAGCTGCAGGGGCCCGAGGACGTGCCGATGCGGGTGCTGGTGCCCTCCTTCGTCACCAGCGAGCTGAAGACCGCCTTCCAGATCGGCTTCACGATCTTCATCCCCTTCTTGATCATCGACCTGGTGGTGGCGAGCGTGCTGATGTCGCTGGGCATGATGATGGTGCCGCCGATCACCATCTCGCTGCCGTTCAAGCTGATGCTGTTCGTGCTGGTGGACGGCTGGCAGCTGATCATCGGCTCGCTGGCCGAGAGCTTCTATCTGTGATGCCACATCCTTCCATGAACGCATTCGCAAGGAGACCAGGATGACACCGGAAGAGGTGATGAACATCGCCTACCAGGGCATGCGCGTCACGCTGCTGCTGGCCGGTCCGCTGCTGCTCACCGCCCTGACCACCGGCCTGCTGGTCAGCCTGTTCCAGGCGGCCACCCAGATCAACGAGATGACGCTGTCGTTCATCCCCAAGATCCTCGCGGTGTTCGCGGTCCTGGTGCTGGCCGGCCCCTGGCTGCTCACCCTGATCATGAACTTCACCCGCGAGCTGTTCGGCAACATCCCCGCGATGATCTCGTGACCCCAAATGATCTTGTGAAGAGAAGCACCCGCTGATGGTGGAGGTCACCTTCGCGCAGCTGCACGGCTGGCTGGTCGCCTTCCTGTGGCCCTTCGCACGCATCACGGCGCTGATGCTCAGCGCCCCGCTGTGGGGCCACTCCAGCATCCCTCGCCAGGCCAAGCTGGGCCTGGCCGGCGCCGTGGCGGTGGTGATCGCCCCGGTGCTGCCGCCGATGCCCGAGGTGCCGCTGTTCTCCTGGGCGGGCTTCGGCATCCTGGTCGAGCAGCTGCTAATCGGCGCCGCCATCGGGCTCACGGTCCGGGTCATGCTCGTCGTGGTGCAGGCCTCGGGCGACTTCATCGGCCTGCAGATGGGTCTGGCCTTCGCCACCTTCTTCGACCCTTCCAGCGGCACCAACATGGTGGTGCTGTCGCGCATCCTCTACATGGTCACGCTGCTGATGTTCCTGGCCTTCAACGGCCACCTGATGGTGCTCCAGGTGCTGGTATCAAGCTTCGAGACCCTGCCGATCGGCATCGCCCGCTTCAATCCTGAGGCCTTCATCATGCTGGCCCGCTACGGCGGCACCATCTACACCGCCGGCCTGCTGCTGGCCCTGCCGCTGGTGGCCTCCCTGCTGATCATCAACCTCTCGCTGGGCATCCTCAACCGCTCGGCGCCGCAGCTCACGGTCTTCAACATCGGCTTCCCGACGTCGCTGACGGTCGGCCTGATCCTGCTGATGGTGCTGATGACCGACCTGGCGAGCTTCCTGGAGCGGCTGTTCAGCCAGGGGCTAGCCTTCCTGCAGAACCTGCTGGAGACCCTGGCGCCGCTGCCGGTCGCCGGCTGACACGACAACGCCCCGGCCGGGACGGCGCGGGGCGTAGGGGCCTGGAGGACGCGGGAGAGGTCTAGAGGAACTGGAAGAGCGACATGCCTTTCATGTCGGCGAAGGCCTTCTGGGAGGCCTGCAGGCCGACCTGGCGCAGGCTGTATTCGCCGATCGCCTCGGCGTAGTCGAGGTCGACCAGATCCGACAAGGTCTGCTCGTAGTTGAGCATGCGGTTGCCGCCGACGGAGTCGACGACGTCCAGCTCGTTGAGGCGCGCGCCGACCGAGGCACGGGTGGTCAGGACGTTGTCCAGGCTGTTGTCGAGCTCGCGCATCGAGGTGCTCAGGGTGTTGCGCAGGGCGGCCTTGTCGGCGGCGTTCTCGGTCGGATTCTCGAGCACACCGAGGGCGTTCTCGATCGTCGCGAATATGCTGGTGTTGCCCTGATCGGCCGGGTTGACCGCGATACTGTCACCCGTGGACGGCTCGCCCTCGAGTTCCAGGGCGAGACCCTGGAACTGAACTCGAACCGGATCATCGCCATTGGACTCATAGTCACCGTTCGCCACGCTCGCTCCAGTATCCAGATCCTTAACGGTGTATGTCATCGGATCGGTACTGTCATCGAAGGTGATCTCGTATGCCCGGTTTGGCTCGACGCTCTCCTGATCGACGATCTGCGGCCCCTTGAAGGTCACATTCCCGGTATTGCCGTCACCCGCGGTGGCCACGTGGCCGGCACCGCTGGGCACGCTCTGAAAGATGGCCTGGCCGTTGTCGCTGACCTTCATCAGTCGTGAGGCGTCGATGCGCTGCTCGCGGGCGTTGTTGTCGCCCACGTACTCGACCTTACCATCCTGCTTGACGAAGGGCTCGGTGCTGTCCTGGTAGCCGCCGAAGAGGTGGCGGCCGTTGCCGTCGGTGGCGTTGGCCTGGCCGATCAGGGTCTCGTAGACGCCGCGCAGCTCCGAGGCCACCGACTGGCGGTCGGCATCACTCAGGGTGTCGCTGGAGGCCTGGACCAGTAGCGTCTTGGCGCTGGTGACGGCATCGCTGACGCTATTGAGCACGCTCTCGGTCTGAGCGAGGGAGTTGCGCGCGGTGACACGGGAATCGGCGTGCTGCTGGGTGACCGCCCGGGCCTGGTCGACGCCCACGGCGCGGGAGGCGGCCTGGGGGTCGTCGGAGGGATTGACCACCCGGCGGCCGCTAGCGATCTGCTGGCTGACCTTGAGGAAATCGCTCTGCTGGCGATTCATGGACGAGACGCTCTGCTCGAAGATGGTGACGCTGCTGATACGCATCTAGGGCTCTCCGACAATCAGTTACGCAGACCGAGGATGGTGTCGATGACCGTGCTCCCCGTCTCGATGACCTTGGCATTGGCCTGGTAGAACTGCTGGTAGCGGATCAGGTTGGCCGCCTCCTCGTCCAGGTTCACGCCGGACTCGGACTGCTGCACGGCCTTGAGCTGATCGGTCAGCCCCTGCTGGGCGTCCAGGTTGACCTGCACGATATTGGTACGGTTGCCGACGTCGCTGACCATGGCGCCGTAGGCCCCGCTCAGGCTGGCCGAGCCGCTCACGATGCTCTCGTCCTGAAGATCCTGCAGCGCCAGGGCGTTGCGGTTATCGCCGCTGCCGGGAGCCTCGGCCTTCAGGGTCAGGGTCTGGCCATCCTCGAGCTCTCCCAGGGTCAGGGTAATGCCATCAACGGTGATCTCGTCACCGGACTGCTGAGCCGTGAAGGTCTGCGTTGCCCCGGTGTCGTCCTCGGCGACGATCTCGAAACTACCGCCGCCCGTATCCGTGACGGAAAGGCTCCACGGTGCATTTCCCGACGCCAAGGCGTTGCCGGGCTCGGCCTGGAGGTCCTTGATGGCATTGGTATCCCCACCGAGCCCGACGAAGTTGCCCGCGGCGATCTTGTCCAGGTCGGTGATGGCGCTCTCCAGGTTGGCGGCGGCGCGGCGCACCGGCTGGACCTCGAAGCGATCGTTTTCCTGCAGCCCCGTCGCGGGATCGAGGGTCAGGGTCACGCCGCCGAAGCTCAGCTCGCCATTCGCGGTGTCGAACGTGACCTCGTCGGGATCCAGCACCTGACCGCTGTCCTGGCGCGTCACCTCGAAGGTCGGCGGGGTCGCGGTGGCATCGGTCACCCGCACCGAATAATCGGTCGCCTTGAGACGCTCGATGTTATCCACATCGAACCGCGCCTCCGTGACCTGGGCACTCCCGGCGTTGCCGTCGTCGGCATACGCCCGGGGCTCGCCGATGTCGAAGAAGGCCCCGCCCTGCTCACCATCGAGATCGACGCCGTTGGCGTGCTGCTGGTTGAACGCCACGGCCAGGGAGACGGCCATCTGGCCGATCTGGTTCTGGGTCTTGTCCAGGGTCTCGGCGCGGAAGGCCATCAGCCCGCCCAGGGTGCCGCCGGTGACGACCTCCTCGTCCAGCGCCACCAGGCTACCGCCGGAGTCGCGATAGCCCAGCACGGTGCGCTGGGGATCGGCGGGAGAGTCCATCGCCTCGAGGGCGAACTGCTGGGTGCCGGCGACCAGCGGCTGGCCATTGGGCAGGCTGACGTTGTAGGTCTTGCCGTCCTGGATGTTGAGCCGCACGTCCATGCGCTCGCTGAGCTCGTTGACCAGCCGGTCGCGCTGGTTGAGCAGGCCGTTGGGCGCCTCGCCGCTGCGCGCCCGGGCCAAGGCGATCTCGCGGTTGAGGCCGGCGAGCTGCTCGGTGGTGTTGTTGATCTGGGTGACCTCGTCGGCGATCTGGCCGTTGATGCCCTCCTGCATGTCCTGCAGGTAGCCGTCGAAGGAGCGGAACTGCGCGCTCAGGGTATCGGCCGAGCCGAGCACGCCCTGGCGGGCCGCCGGGTCCGAGGGGGCGCTGGCCAGGTCCTCCAGGGAGGAGAAGAAGTTCTGCATCAGCGGTGCCAGGCCCGCCTCGCGATCCGCCAGCAGGCTGTCGATCTGGCCGACCTGGTTGGCATAGGTCTCCAGAGCGCTGGACTTGCTGGTGGCGGCATTAAGCTGCGAGGCCACGTAGTCGTTGAACTGGCGCTGGATGTCGTTGACCTGTACGCCACCGCCGCCGGTCGAGCTCTGGCCGAGGAGCGTCACCTCGCGGTTGTAGCCCGGGGTGAAGACGTTGCTGATGTTGTTGCTGGTGGTCGCCAGGGCGTTCTGGGCCGCGTTGAGGCCGCTCAGTCCTGTGGAGAAGATACTCATGGCGTGATTTCCTTAGGCCGATAGCCGTCTTATCGGCAGTGAGGCGGCACTCTTGAGCGCCGAATCAGAACGTGGCTCCGAATCCGCCGGCCGCGCCGCGACTCGCCAGGGTCCCGTCGCCGGCCAGCGGCCCGAGGGTATCCATCACGGCGATCAGCTTGTCGGCGTAGGCCGGGTCGGTCGCGTAGCCGCCCTGCTGCAGGGCGCGGGCGGCCTGGTCGGCGCTGCCGGCCGAGACCACGCCGGCGTAGCGGGGATT
Organism: Halomonas sp. B23F22_3; assembly: GCF_043496965.1. NCBI lineage: Bacteria > Pseudomonadati > Pseudomonadota > Gammaproteobacteria > Oceanospirillales > Halomonadaceae > Halomonas > Halomonas sp. B23F22_3. The sequence goes on along the minus strand of NZ_JBIEKG010000003.1, from coordinate 335,278 downwards.
GTCGCCGATCAGCCGGGCATAGTCGGTGAAGGCCTCCTCGAAGGAGCCGTAGACGCGGAAGCGATCGCGAACGGCCTGGCGCCGGCCGTCGATCACCTCGTGGGTGAGGATCTCGGTGGTCTCCCCCCGCCAGGCGCTGCCGGCCTTGATGCCGAAGAGGTTGTGGCTGTTGCCGCCGCCGGGAGTGGCGATCTCGTGCCGCCCCCAGCCGGTCTCCAGCGCCGCCTGAGCCAGGATCAGCTCGGCCGGCACGCCGGAGGCGCGGCTGGCCGCCCGGGCGGGGGCCTCCAGGCGTTCGAGGAAGTCGCGCACATGGGCGGGCCGCTCGTCACGGGGCCGAGAGACGGTGTCCACCGGGACGGTGGCCTGCAGCGCGTCGAGAAAGGAACTCGGCATCGGCGCGGCATCCGTCTCGCCGTCGTCCTCCGGGCGCAGCGCGTTCTCGAGGGGACGCGGCGTGCCGCGAGGAATGCCGGCGATCAGCGCCTCGGTCTCGCCGTCGCGGGCCAGCGGCGCGCCGCCAACACCACCGTCGAGCTGCGCCGTCAGCCGCTCGGCCAGGCCCACGCCGCGCTCGGCCATGCCCTGGGACCACTGCTTGTCGAGCAGCTCCTGGAAGTACTCCGTCTGACGATTGTCGAGCAGCCCCGAGGAGGGGACGGCGTCGCGCATGCTCTTCATCATCATCTGCACGAACAGCGCCTCGAACTGCTTGGCCGCGGCGTCCAGCCCCTCGCCCGGGGTCTGGCGGGCGCTGTGCTTGATCCGCTCGAGGCCCTGGACGTCGAGGGCGAACTGCCCGCTCATGGTATCGGGAGCATTCAGGCTCATCAGATGATCTCCAGCTCGGCGCGCAGCGATCCAGCCGCCTTGAGGGCCTCGAGGATCGACATCAGGTCGTTGGGCGTGGCGCCCAGGGAGTTGAGGGCATCCACCACGTCGAGCAGGTCGGCGCCCTCCACGACCTTCAGGGTGCCGGGCTGCTGCTCGATGCTGATCTCGGTGTCCTCGACCACCACGGTCTCGCCACCGCCGAAGGGATTGGGCTGGCTGACGCCCACATTGGTATCGATGACGATGGAGAGATTGCCGTGGGCCACCGCGGCCTGGCGCAGGGTGACGGCGCCGTTGAGCACGATCGATCCGGTGCGGGAGTTCAGCACCACCCGCGCCGGCGCCTCGGTGGGCGTGACCTCGATGTTCTCGATCCGCGCCATGAAGTTGACCCGCGCATTGGCGTCCAGCGGCCCGTCCAGGGCGATCACCCGGCCATTGCGGGCGGCGGCCACGGTGCGCCCGAACTCGCGGTTGATGGCGCTGACCACCCGCTGGGCGGTGCCGAAGTCGCTGCTGTCGAGCTCCAGCTCGAGCAGGCCGCCATTGGCCCCCAGCGTCAGCGGCACCTCGCGCTCCACGGTCGCCCCGCCGCTGATCCGCCCGCCGGCCTGCTGGTTGATCTGCACGCTGGCGCCGCCGGCGGAGGCCCCCGCGCCGCCCACCAGCAGGTTGCCCTGGGCGATGGCATAGGTGTCGCCGTCGGCGCCCTTGAGCGGCGTCATCAGCAGGGTGCCGCCGCGCAGGCTGTCGGCGTTGCCGACCGAGGAGACCACCACGTCGAAGCGCTGCCCCGGGCGGGCGAAGGGCGGCAGGTCGGCGGTGACCATCACCGCCGCCACGTTGCGCAGCTGCATGTTGGTGCCGGGAGGCACGGTGATGCCCAGCTGCGAGAGCATGTTGGTCAGGCTCTGGCCGGTGAAGGGGGCCTGCATGGTCTGATCGCCCGTGCCGTCCAGGCCGACCACCAGGCCGTAGCCCACCAGGGCGTTATCGCGCACCCCGGCGAAACCGGCCAGCTCGCGCAGGCGCTCGGCCTGGGCCGGCAGCGCGACCAGGCAGCACAGGACCAGCGCCATCGAGCGGACCATCAGCGATGCGCGGCGGGACATCGTGCGGACTGTGCCGAAGTTCATGCGATCACCATCAGAAGGGCGAGACGTTGAGGAAGAAGCGCTGCAGCCAGCCCATGTGCTGCGCCTCGTTGATGTAGCCGTTGCCGACGTACTCGATGCGCGCATCGGCCACCGAGGTCGAGGGCACGGTGTTCTGGCCGGTGATGGTGCGCGGGTTGACCACTCCGGCGAAGCGGATGAACTCGGTGCCCTGGTTGATGGCGATCTGCTTCTCGCCCCGCACCCGCAGGTTGCCGTTGTTCATCACCTCGACCACCGAGACGGTGATGGTGCCGGTGAAGGAGTTGTTGGCCTGGGAGCCCCCGCCCCCCTCGAAGTCGCTCTCGCCGGAGGCGGAGATATCGAAGCCGAGCTCGGCCAGCTGCTCGATGGCGTCGGCCTGCTGGTCGAGGCCGAGGCTCGAAGAGCCGCTTCGATCGGCGTTGGAGCGGGCGTTCTTGCTGGCGCTGACCTCCTCGTCCAGCACGATGGTCAGGATATCGCCCACCATGCGCGGCCGACGGTCCTCGAACAGCGGCTGGTAGCCGCGGTGCGCCTGATAGATGGAGCCGTTGGCCCGCGGGGCCGGCCGGTCCGGGATCATGATCTGCTCCTGCTCGCCGACCACCGAGGCGCGCGGCACCTGGGCGCAGCCGCCCAGCAGCACCAGCACCAGGACACAAAGCCTGCGCAGGCACCATCCGCTATCGAACATTCCGGCATTCATGACCGCTCTCCCTCTCTCACCCGCGCTCCTCCCTCGTCGTTACAGCTGGGCGAGGCGCGCCAGCATCTCGTCGCTGGTCTTCACGGCCTTGCTGTTGATCTCGTAGGCCCGCTGGGTCTGGATCATGCTGACCATCTCCTCCACCACGTTGACATTGGAGGTCTCGACGTAGCCTTGGGAGAGGCGACCCGCGCCGTTCAGGCCGGGGATGCCCTCGTTGCGAGGTCCTGATGAGGTCGTCTCGGTGTAGAGGTTACCGCCGATGCTCTCGAGCCCGGTGGGGTTGACGAAGGTGGAGACGGTGATCTGGCCCACCTCGTTGGACTGGGTGCTGCCCGGCTGCTTCACCGACACGATGCCGTCCTCGCCGATACTCACCGACAGCGCGTTCTCGGGGATGATGATCGCCGGCTCCAGCGGATAGCCGTTGGCGGTGACCATCTGGCCGTTGGCATCCAGCTGGAAGCTGCCGTCGCGGGTATAGCCGGTGGTGCCGTCCGGCATCATCACCTGAAAGAAGCCATTGCCGTTGATGGCGAGATCCCGGGAGTTGCCGGTGTTCTCGAGCCCCCCCTGGGTGTGCAGGCGCTCGGTGGCCACCGGACGCACGCCGGTGCCGACCTGCATGCCCGAGGGCAGACGGTTCTGGACGTCGTTCTGGGCGCCGGGCTGGCGCAGATTCTGGTAGAGCAGGTCCTCGAACACCGCCCGCGACTGCTTGAAGCCGTTGGTGTTGACGTTGGCCAGGTTGTTGGAGATCACGTCCAGCTTGACCTGCTGGGACTCGAGACCGGTCTTGGCCGTCCACAGTGACTTGATCATCTAGGGGTTCCTCATGTTCGGGGCGTCTCAGCTCAGGGAGAGCAGGCTGTTGGCGCGCTGGGCGTTCTCGTCGGCGGTGCTGATCACCTTGGTCTGCATCTCGTAGCGCCGCGCCACGTCGATCATCGACACCATGGCGTCCACGGCACCGACGTTGCTGCCCTCCAGGGCGCCGCTGACCAGCCGGGCCTGGTCGTCGGCGAGCAGCGCCGCCGGGGCGCCCTCGCCCTCGGGCGGGGCCCGAAAGAGCCCGTCGTCGCCGCGGACCATGCCCGCCTCGCCCGGCGTGACCAGCTTGAGGCGGCCCACAGCGACCAGGGCATCGGGCCCCTGGCCCTGGGCGATGGCGCTCAGGGTGCCGTCGCTGCCCACCGAGAGCTGGGCGCCCAACGGCACCTGGATGGGGCCGCCCTCGCCGATCACCGGGCGGCCGACGCTGGTCACCAGGCCGTCGCTGTCCACCTGGAGATCGCCGCGGCGCGTGTAGGCCTCGGTGCCATCCGCCGCCTGGACGGCTAGCCAGGCATCGCCCTCCAGCGCCACGTCGAGCGCCCGGCCGGTGCGGTTCATGGGGCCGGGCGCGAAATCCGCCCCCGGCGTCGAGGCGGCCACCGAGACCCGCGTGGGCAGGGCGCCGTCGCCCTGCACCGGCACAGCGCGCATGGCGTGCAGCTGGGCACGAAAGCCGACGGTATCCACGTTTGCGAGGTTGTGGCTGACCACCGACTGCTGCTCCATGCTCTGCCGGGCGCCGCTCATGGCGGTGTAGAGGATGCGATCCATGGCTCGACTCCCGCCTTAGCGACTCAGGTTGATCGAGGCCTGCAGGACCTCATCCTGGGTCTTGATGGTCTGGGAGTTGGCCTGATAGGCGCGCTGGGTGACGATCATCTCCACCAACTGCTTGGCCAGATCGACGTTGGAGGTCTCGATGGCCTGGGACTCGACGGTGCCCAGCAGGCCGGTACCGGCGACGCCCACCAGCGCCTGGCCGGAGTCCTCGGTGGTCGTCCAGGCGTTGCCTTCCACCGCCTTGAGGCCCTCGGGATTGCGGAAGTTGGCCAGCACGATCTGGCCGGCCGCCACCGACTGCTCGTTGGTGTAATTGCGCATCACGGTGCCGTCATCCTCGACGGTGATGCCCACCAGGGCGCCGGAGGTATAGCCATCCTGAGTCAGGGTGTTATTGGTGGAGTCGTTGGAGAACTGGGTGGTGCCGGCAAGGGTAAAATCGAAGTTTAGCGCATTGGCCCCCGTTCCCAGCAGAGCGTCCGCAAAGGAAAGAGCCTTACTATCGCCCGCATTATCGACACCAATGACGTCGCCAGCACCATCCTTTGTTAGGGTGCCGTCCGAACCAAAAGATAAGGTGAAATCATTGGCTGCTCCGGAGTAGACCCCGTTCACCGCCGTCTTGACGCTCCACTCATTGTCGCCGGTCTTCAGGAAGTAGGCCGCGACGTTATGGGTATTGCCTAGGGAATCATAGACATTGAACGAGTTGGAGTAGTGATACTCTGCGGCTTCAGAGGGCGGATCATCGTTAGTTTTTTCAGCCAGATCTGTGTAGAGGTCGGCAGAGTTTTTCAGGCTAGCATCCGTCGCATCGATGCCAGCATCCAGGTTATAGACGGCATTGACGCCGGCATTCTCTCCATCACTGGTGCCGGTTGCCTGGGCCGGCATATCTGCCGCCGAGACGTTCAGAGGCACCGGCTGACCGCCGGTCACGATCTCGGAGAAGGGATCGTTCGGATCGTCAAGGCCATAGCCCATGATCCTCGCGCCCTGAGCATTTTCCAGGAAACCGTCGGCGGTCATGGTCAGCTGGCCGTTGCGGGAATACACGACCTCGCCTTCCTGCTGGAAGCGATAGAAACCCTGGCCACTGATCGCCAGGTCAAGCTCGCGACCGGTCACTTCGATGTTGCCGGCGCCGAAATCCTGCACGATCGCCGACACCTTGGTACCCAGGCCCTTGGAGCCGGCGAAGACGCTCGCGAACTGGGCGCCGGAGCTCTTGTAGCCCACGGTCTGGGAGTTGGCGATGTTGTTGCCCAACACGTCGAGGTTGGAGGAGGCGGCATTCAGGCCGCTGAGCGCTTGAGAAAAACCCATGTCAATGTCCCTGCGTTATCTGAGTATCGAACGGAAAGCGGCCCGTGATCGAGCGGCCCGTCATCAAAGGATCTGCTTGATATCGGAGAGCCCGACCCGGCCGTAGACAGCTCCCAGGTCGAGCTGCACCTGCCCGCCGTTGGTCGGCGGCGTGACGCTGCCGACCACGGCGTAGTTGAGGGTCTCGACCGGCACCGCCTCGTCCCCGCGAGTCGCCTCGACGCTGACGCGATAAGCACCGTCGGCAGCGATCTGGCCGTCGCTGGTCTGGCCGTCCCAGCTGAAAGACTCCACCCCGGCCTTGGCCGAGCCCATGTCGTAGCGATTCACCACCTGGCCGGACTGGTTGGTGATGGTGACGATGACGCTATCGGCGGGCTGATTCAGCTCAATGCCGAACGGCGTGGTGGTCACCTTGGCCTCTTCACCCTCGGCCGCCTCGCCCTGGCTCAGCAGCACGCGATCGCCGGGCACCAGCACGCCCTTGCCGATCAGCCCGGTAGCCTGCAGCGCCTGGCCGGCGTCGATCTGGCCGGTGATCGCCGCCATCGACTCGTTGAGCTCCTCGATGCCGCTGACGGTGTTGATCTGCGCCAGCTGGGCGGTCATGTCCTCGTTCTTCATCGGACTGAGCGGGTCCTGGTTCTGCAGCTGCGTCACCAGCATGGTCATGAAGTTGTTGCGCAGCTCATCCGACTGGCGGGCGCTCAGGCTCGCGCCGCCCGCGGCTCCGCCGTTCATGGCGTTGATCACGCCGCTATCAATGGTGCTCGCCATGTGCTTATCCCTCGCCCAGGGTCAGTGTCTTGAGCATCAGCTGCTTGTTGGTGTTCATCACCTCGACGTTGGCCTGGTAGGAGCGCGAGGCGGAGATCATGTTGACCATCTCGCCGACCGGGTCGACGTTGGGCATGGTCACGTACCCCGCCTCGTCGGCCAGGGGGTGGCCGGGGCGATACTCCTGGCGCATGGGCGAGGGGTCTTCCACCACCTCGCGCACCCCTACGCCCCCGATGCCGTCGCGCGACTGGGCGCGGGTCTCGAACATCACCTGCTTGGCCCGGTAGGCCTCACCGTCAGGGCCCGCGACGCTGTCCGCGTTGGCCAGGTTGCTGGCGGTGACGTTCATGCGCTGCGACTGGGCGCTCATGGCCGAGCCGGAGATATCGAAGATGGAGAACATCGACATGGATCACTCCTGGGTTATTCGGGCTGCATGGCCTTCTTGAGGCCCTGGATACGGCTGTTGAGAATCGTCAGCGCCGACTGGTAGCGCACCGAGTTATCGGCGAACTGGGTGCGCTCGCGATCCATGTCCACGGTGTTGCCGTCGAGGCTCGGCTGGTCGGGCACTCGATAGAGCAGATCGCGAGATCCCGACATCGGCTCCTGGCCCTCGAGATGGCGCGAGGAGGTCCGCGACAGCGCCAGGCCGTCACCCCCGCCCTGCTGGACGGCCTTGTTGAGTTCGCTGGCGAAGTCCATATCGCGGGCCTTGTAGCCCGGCGTGTCGGCATTGGCGATGTTGCTGGCCAGCACCTTCTGGCGCTCCTGGCGCAGTCCCAGGGCCTGCTGATGGAAGTTCAAAGAGGCTTCGAGCCGATCGATCATCTCGGCGCTCCCCGCAAAAGGTATGAGTCGACGGTGGAGAATAGCCAAGCGTCTGTCATGACAAAGGCTCGAACAGTCGGCATTCGGATAGCCAATTCACGAGTTTCGCGGCGAGGACGACCGCTAGAATCGTGATACCACTCTCCTGCCTGGCCTCGACATGCTGCGCCATCGCCGACCACACCGCCTGCTCTGGCACGCCGCTCGCCTGCTCGCGCTGATCCTGCTGCTGGCCGGGCCGACGTATGCCGCAGAGGCCCCCAAGGAAGAGGCCCTGCTGGCACAGGTCCAAGACGTCCTCGTTGAGCGCGCCGCGCGACCGGGCGACGAGGTCGCCATCGAGGTGTATCCGCCTCGGGCCGCCCTGCCCGCCTGCCCACGGCCCGATATCTTTCTGCCCCGCGCCGCCGAGAGGCCGGTCGGCCGCGTCTCCGTGGGCGTGCGCTGCGGAGACGACAGCCGGGTGCGCTACCTCCAGGCCGAGATCCATGTCACCGGGCACTATGTGGAATTGGCGCGAGACGTGCGCACCGGCGAGACGCTCCACCCGGAGGACCTGGCCGAGGTCGCCGGCCGCCTGGATCGCCTGCCCCGCCAGGCCGTGCTCGATCCCGACCAGGCAATCGGCCAGCAGGCCACCCGGCATCTGGCGGCCGGTGTAACGCTGCAGCGCTACCACCTGCGCCCGCGGCCGCTGGTCAGGCGGGGACAACAGGTGGTCATCGAGGCGCGCGGGGCGGGCTTTCGCGTGACGAGAAGCGGCGAGGCGCTGTCACCGGGCGGCCGGGGAGAGCGGATACGCGTGCGCCTCGCCAATCGCGAGATCCTCGAGGCGCGGATCACCGGCGAGGGACGCCTGGCCGTGGACTTTTAAACGGCTCGACCGCACACTCATCGCCGCACAAGCGCCGCAAAGCCATGCGCCGCGTTAAAGTTCGCGAATCGACGGCCGATACCCTTCATCAACACATCGGTCACGAGGCCATCACCGTGAAAATCGACAACCTGCATCCCCTGCCGCGCGCCGGCCAGGCGGAGCCGCGTGACGAGAGCCGCAAGGCCGAGGGCGCGAACCGAGCTCCTCGACAGGACGCCGGCCCGTCCGCCACGACCCACCTGAGCCAGGGCGCCACGGATGCCAGCCAGGACATCGACACCGCGCGCGTCGAGGAGCTGCGCGAGGCCATTCGCGAGGGGCGACTGGACGTGCGGGCCGAGCGTATCGCCGACGGCCTGATCGCGAGCGCCCAGGACCTGCTGAAAGGCGAGGAGCGTGGCGAATGAGCCTGCACCGCCTGCTCGCAGCACAACAGTCTCGACTCGAGACGCTGACGCGCCTCCTCGATCACGAGCAGGAGCAGCTGCTGAACGGCACGATCGACGGCGCATGCCTCGAGGAGATCGCGCAGGAGAAGGCTCGGCTGCTGCTTAGCCTCGAAGAGGCCGAGACGAGCCGGACCAAGGTGCAGCACAAGCTTGGCTATCCCGGCGGCGGCCGCGGCGCCCGCCAGGCGGCCGAAGACGCGGAATGCCTTGAGCAGTGGCAGGCCACCCTCGAGATGGCGGCCCATACCGCTCGCCTGAACGAGCGTAACGGACGCCTGATCGGTCTGCGCATGTCGCACAATCAGCAGATGCTCGACTACATCCACCGCATCGCCGAGAAGTCCGTGTACGCCGCCGACGGACGCGCGACCGTAGGGCAGCGACGGCTGAACACCTCCGCCTGACACGCCTCACCGTCATCCTTCACCCTTCCCGGGCACGACACCGCCTCGTCACGACTCCAGCAACAGCTGTCGGTCGGGACGCTCCTCCAGCCAGATCGCCAGCGCGTCGGCAGACATCGGCGGACCCAGCAGGTGCCCCTGGACCCAATCGACGCCCTTGCGTCGTGCCGCGGTGAGCTCCTCGGTCGTTTCCACCCCGACCATGATGCTGCCCAGCTGCAGTGCCTTCAGGCACTGTGACAGCGCGCTGACCGCCTGGCGCGCAAAGGGACTGCTGTCCCCCAGGCCATGCACCAGCTCGCGACCGATCTTTCCCTGGGCGACCGGCAGCATCGCCAGGCGAATCAGGTCCACCGGGGCCTCTCCCAGGTTGTCGACCACCAGCTGCACCCCCATGCGCGAGAGACGACGCAGCAGCAGCCCATGAGCCTCGGCCTGCTGCGAGAGCCCCCGCCCATCGATCTCCAATGCTAGCCAGCTCAGGTCGTCGCAGCGCTGACGCAGGAAGCGGTCCAGCGGGCGTCCGTCGAAGACGCTCTGCTCCAGCAGACTGGCATCGAGATTGACCGATATCCTCAGCTCCGAGAGCCTCCCCTCGAGCGCCTGCCAACGTTCGTGCTGAGCCATGACCCGCTCGATGACCCAGCGGTCGAGCCTGACCATCTGCGCCATCTCGGCCACCATCGGCAGGAAATCGTCGGGCGGCAGCATGCCCCGCTCGGGATGTCGCCAGCGCACCAGGGCCTCGACACCAACGCAGCGGCCATCGGCCAGGTCGATCTGAGGCTGGTAGGCGACGACGAAATGCCGATCGGGGCAGAGCAGGGCCTCCTGCAAACGGCGGCGCAGCGCCATGCGCTGCGATAGCCTTTGCTTGAGGCGACGATCGAAGAAGGCATAGCCGGCCGGGCGCGCCCGATCCAGTGCCTGGCCGGCACACTCCATCAGCTGCTCGGAGGCGGCTCCGTCGTCCGGGTAGAGGGCGATGCCGATGGAGAGCGTCAGCAGCAGCGGCGGACGCTCCAGCGTGAACGGCGCCTCCATGGCCTCGAGACAGCGCAGCACGGCGGCCTGCAGGCTCTCCGGGGAGACCGGATGCTCGATCAGCGCCGCCCAGCGGTCGCCCCCCAGGTAGGCGATACTGTCCTCGCCGCGCAGGGTGCCCGTCAGACGACGGCTGATCTGTGCCAGCAGGTGCTGCATCGCCGGCTCGCCACAGGCAGCCCGGACATCGTCGGCACCGTCCAGCCGAATCAGCAGCACGGCCAACGGCTGATCGTGACGATCCGCTCGCGCCGTCGCATGCCGCAGGCGGTCTTCGAAGACCCACTGACTGGCCAGGCCGGTGTGGGGGTCCGAGAAGGGCGGCACCTCCTCGGCTTGTCCGTCTCGCAGGTCCACGAAGGCCAGCAGCTTGGCCACGCCCACCGCCTCCGCTTCTGGAATCACCTCGGACATCAGCACCATCCTCGATGCCTCGCGTCCTTCGCTGGCCAGCCAGATGCGCTGCCAACGATGCCCCGCCGAGTGAACCTCCATCTCGCGCTGCACCGGCAGCCAGGAGACCATGCGCACGATATCGGTGAGTCGCCTGCCGACGAGATCCGCCTCGGCCGAACCGAGCAGCGCCAGGAAGCCGGGATTGGCCCACAGCACCTCGTCCCCGGCGTTGAGAGCCACCATGGCCATCGGGGTGTGCTCGAGGAGCAGACTAGACAGCAGGGCCGGATGCTGCATCAGCGTGACGCCCTCTGGCTCCCGCTTCCCGGAGGGCGATTTGGGGGGTGATCCGCCACCGTCGTTGGACATGGGAAACTCCCGGAAGTGATGGGCGCGAAGAACATCTGGGCGTTTGACAATTGGCTGATCAGCCGCCGATACCGTGGGTCAGCCAATCTCTCTATCGGAGTCACGGGCCCATGCCCTGCCCACGGCGCTGCTGACCCGGCGCATGAGGGCATCATAGCGCGCCCCTGCCCCAAAGGAGACATGAAAGACCCAGTTGGAAACTCAGACTATCGGCCGCACGCCCCCGGACTTGAGGCACCTGGCGACGCCCGTCTCAAGATGAGCGCCGCGCGGCCGATAGCACCCCCAGGCAAAGCCGGCGAGATGAGGAAAGGATGGCGCAGCAAGAGGATGGCTACACTCGCGTGGAGAGCCCCGCGGAGATCGAGACGCTGCTGGAGGCACTGATCGAGCCCGGCGGGGCATCGCTGCAGGTCGACGCCCCGGGGAGCAAGCCGCTCCCGGTGCTGGTCGCGGAGCAACAGCCCGATGCCGCCCTCCTGACGCTGGACATCAGCGCCATTCGTGAGATCGCCGGCGAGCTGAAGCGCGGCCAGGCGTTTCGCCTGCTGGGCCAGGTCCAGGGCAAGATGCTGCGTACCCCGCTACTGGCCATGCACGAGTGCCACGAAGTAGAGGGTCGCCTGACCTGCACCTGCCCCTTCCCCTACCACCTCGAGGTACTGCAGCGTCGCGCCTCCTTTCGTGCCCGGCTGCGACTGGGCATGGAGGTCGGAGCGATCCTGCGCGACGATCGGGACGGCTCGGTCCAGGGGGACCTTAAGGATCTCTCGCTGGAGGGCTGCCAGCTGGAGCTGGACCTCTCCGCCGGCGCCATCCTGGCGGATGCCAGCCAGCCGCTGGAGGTGGAACTCTGCTTTCCCAACGATACCCGATTCTCGGTGCGCGCCTCGCCGCGCCATCATACCGTGGACACCGCGCGCCAGGTGATCCTGGCCGGCTTCCGCTTCGCCAATCCCAGCAGCGAGCAGGAGCGTCAACTCTGGTTCTTCGTGCGCGAGATCGAACGCGAGTCCGCGCGCTATGCCGAGGGCAGCGAGGCGTCACGCCTGCCGTCGTTGCTCTTCCAGACCCAGGCCTCGTCACCGCCCACGGTGGGGCGGCGCAATACCCAGGACTATGCCACGCCCATGGCCAAACGGCTGGCGCGCATCGCCGGCTACCTGGATGCCCAGATTCTCGAGCTGCAGCAGGGCGGTGAGATCGATTCGATACAGCTGTCACGCCATGCCGATCGCCTGATGCTGCTCCACGACGAGGATCGTGAGGGCCTGCTCTTCGCCACCCGCTGCCTCCAGCACGAACCCCAGCTGGTGCGCCACAGCCTCGCGATGAGCGTCTTCCTGCTGGATCTGGCCGGGCAGCCGCCCATCCCCCGCGAGCTGAGCAAGGCCATGGTGGCCAGCGCCATGGTGCACGACCTGGGCAAGGCCCAGTGGCCGGCCGAACTCTGGCAGGTGCGTCACCCCGACGAGCAGCAGCGGTGCCAGATGCACGGCCACGTGGAGGCGTTGATGAGTCGCATGGGGCGCTGCCACTGGCTCTCCGCCAACATCCTCGACTCGGTGGCCCACAACGTCAACGAGCGCCTGGACGGCAGCGGCTATCCCCGCGGCCTGACCGGAGACCGCCTGCACGAACTGGCCCGGGCCGCGGCGGTGGTGGACGCCGTCGACGGCATGCGACGCGAGCGGCCGGATCGGCCCGCCTGGCGCACCGCAGCCATCTATCGACACCTGCTGAATCACTCCGAACAGTTCGACTCCCGCTGGGTGAAGCGCTACATCCAGCGCTTCGGCCTCTATCCGATCGGCACCCTGATCCGCTACGACAGCGGCCAGCTGGCCTGGGTCCAGTCTCTGGATGCGCAGGGACAGCCCGATCGGGTCCAGCTGACCGACGCCCCGGAGCCTCCCGGGCCGAATCTCGGCGAGGTGTGTCGCGGCAGCGCCGTTCAACGGCTCGGCAGCATTCAGGAGGAACAGCCGGTTTCACGCTAAAGTCGCCGTCGGGCCGGCCGATACTCAGAAATAGCGACGCTGGCGAGTGCTGTTCACGTCAACACGGGGCACCCGGCTTGTCAGACTGTGCGCAGTGAAGGGGAGGCGTCATGACGGCCGTTTCAGCATGGCCCAGAGCGAGACCTTCCCCCCCATGGCCATCGATCGAGGCCTTAACGACAGGAGCATGCAACCCATGAGTGCCATGCGAGGAGCCGCCGCCTACGGGCGCGGAGCCAGCGCCTATGCCAAGGTCGGCGTCGAAAGCGCCGCGATGTCCGCGAGCCCCCATCAGCTGATCGTGATGCTGTTCGACGGTGCCCAGGCGTCTATCCGCACCGCCCGCATCCATATGGAGGGGGGCAACATCGCAGAGAAGGGCAAGGCGATCTCCAAGGCGCTGGATATCGTCAACAACGGTCTGCTGGCCGCCCTGGACGCCGAGCGAGGCGGCGAGATCGCCGAGCGCCTCGCCTCCCTCTATGACTACGTGGCTCGCCTGCTGCTGTCGGCCAACCGGCACAACGATGTCGAGAGCCTGAACCAGGCCGAGGCGCTGCTGAACGACATCGCCTCGGCCTGGCGAGAGATCGGCAACCAGGCATCGGCGGGGTGAACATGGACCAGGGTGGGGAGCCAACCGGCCAGCAGGTACTGGTCGAGCACTACGAGGCGCTGCGCTCGCGCACCCGCCAGATGCTGGATTCGGCTCGCGACGCCGACTGGCCGACGCTGATCGGCCAGCAGGAGAGCTACCTCATGCAGGTGGAACAGCTGGCGACACTCGAAACCGAACGCCAGCTGGATGCCGAGAACCGGGCCCGCAAGGCGACACTGCTCGAGGAGATCCTGGAGAACGATCTCGAGATCCGCGCGCGCCTGATCGAGCGGCGCGACGAGCTTGGGGAGCTGATCGGCACCGCGCAGCGTCAGCGCAAGCTGCACCGCGCCTATGACATCAGCGATCCGGGTCAAGGAAGCCGCGCCCGGTGAGCGGCATCACCCCGCTGCTGGATACCCTGCTGCACCAGGTGCTGGGCAAGCGCGTCGACACCCAGCCCCCTCAGGACCTGAACCAACCGGTCAAGCCGACCTCCCCTGCCGAGGCCCCGAAGGCCCTGCACAGCGACTCGCGGCTCGATGCGAGGAGCCGACCCGCCCCATTGCCCGGCCTGGGGCGCACCCCAGGCACCGCGTCGGACAGCGCGACCCAGCCGCTCCCCGCATCGGGCCAGTCGCCCGCCTCGACCCAGACCCACTTCAGCCGCTCGGCGCTCACCATCGCCGACCTGTTGATGCGCTTTCCCGCTCCGCCCTCCTCCGTGCGGCCGCCAATGCCGCTGATGGCCACGGGGCAGGCGCCGGAGGCGGCCAACTTGGCGTCTCGTCTGGAGGAGAGCATCCGCCATAGCGGGCTCTTCTACGAGTCGCACCTGGTCCGCTGGTTCAAGGGGGAGATGCCCCGCCAGCAGCTCCAGCAAGAACCCCAGATGTGGCGCACGCTGCAGTTCGCCCTCGCCGGCACGCAGCAGGGCGACGCCGCTCCGAGCGGGCTCGCCGGCCCTCGCGACCTGCCCTTTCTGCCCGGAGCCCCCCTGCCCCGCGGGGCACGCCCCGGGCCGAACACCCTACCGGCCGGCATTCCACCCGCTTCGGCCTCCTCGCCGCCACCGGCCAACGTCGTGAGCCAGTCCCCCGCGGCGGCACCGGCCAGCCCGGCGCCATCGCCCGCCGGCTCGGAACAGGGCGGTACCGTCGCCGCACGGGAGACGCTGGCCGAAGCGCTCCCCCGGCCCCCTGCTGGCCCACCGATTCACGAGAGCCTGCAGGGCATCGTCCGCCACCAGCTCGAGATGCTGGTGACACCGGCCCTGCGCTGGGAGGGCGACGTCTGGAGTGGGCTGTTCATGGCGCTGATGGTTCCGATGCCACCGGGTCACCAGGAGTGGACGGGCGGCGAAGAGGCCGACGCGCAACGCCGGGAAGGCGAACAGCGCGGATGGCGCTCGGAGATCGATCTGGACGTCGCCGGCCTGGGACGCCTGAAGGCCTCGCTGTGGATGGATGCGGACCGCGTGGAGGTCGACCTGCGCCTGGCCCATGAGTCGGCCCGACAGCGCCTCGAGCGTGATCTGGAGAGCCTGCGCTCCCGACTGGCCGGCCATGGCTTCGAGACGGTCCAGATCGAACTGGGCAAGCTGGACGAGGAACCGACACCGTGAACGACCAGGATCCCCGAGGGCGCCGCCAGGCCGTGGCCCTGGCCTATCACGACGCGAATGACGCGCCACGTGTCATAGCGCAAGGATATGGCGAGCTGGCCGAGCGTATCATTGCGGAAGCCCGGCACCAGGGCGTGCACGTCCACGATGCACCGGAGCTGGTCGGCCTGCTGATGCAGCTGGATCTGGACGAGGCGATCCCCCCACGACTCTACCAGGTCATCGCGGAGCTGCTGGTCTGGGTATATGAACGAACCCCGGAATCATCAACGGATCATCCCTAACGTGATAGAGCACCGCTATGGGTGTCATAGCGCTAATCTGTGTAAACATTTGTAAAAAACTAAGTTTAATTTAATGCATGAGATACAGTGAGAGAAGCATGATTTTTCTCATCTTTTTTATTAGGTAATACCATTTATCCCGATCGGCCAGCGCGTGACTCCTCTCGGGCCCGATTGCATCTGCTCACCAACCGCTGACAATACGGACGCCCCGGCCACGTCAACAGACGCCGGAGCAGCGGTCATAGGCCGCCATGTCCATACCATCGGGGTTGGGAGTCGACAGAGAGCCATGCAGACCAATAGCCACATCGACGAGATTCACGAGATGAATCTCGCCTACCTCCTGCTCGCTCAGCGCCTGATCAACGAGGATCGCGCCACGGCCAAGTTTCGCCTCAAGATCGATGACGAGATGGCGGACCTGCTTCAGGAACTCAATGCGCGCCAGCTGACCCGGCTCTCGCGGGTCAATCAGCTGCTCTGTCACTTCGGTCACGACAGTGCCGAGCAGCTGCGACAGTTGACCCACAATCCCCGGGAGCAGGGGCTTGCCCAGTTCCACACGTCGCTGTTGATGGCCTCCCGGCCGGCGGCATCGACCGCCAGGGAGCAATAAGGGATGTCCACCAAGAGCCTGCTCGCGGAAATGAACCAGGTGCAGCTGGCGATCGACCTGATCGAACTCGGCGCACGCCTGCAGGTGCTGGAGACCGAGACCGACCTGAGCCGCGCCCGACTGATCCGCCTGTTCAAGGAAATACGCGGCATGTCGCCGCCCAAGGGCATGCTGCCCTTCTCCACGGACTGGTTCATCACCTGGATGCCGAACATCCACTCATCGCTGTTCTACAACATCTTCCTGCGTCTTCTGGAAGATCAGGGCTGCGAGCGGATGGAGGCCTTCATCAAGGCCTATCGGCTCTACGCCGAGCAGGTGGAGATCGATGGCGCCGAGACCGTGCTGGGCCTGACTCGTGCCTGGACCCTGGTGCGCTTCTTCGAGAGCGATCTGCTGCAGCTCTCGGCATGCACCCGCTGTGCCGGTCACTTCGTGGCACATGCCCACAGCCCGACCCATGACTATGTCTGCGGCATCTGCCAGCCTCCCTCGCGCGCCGGCAAGACCCGCAAGCGTCAGCAGAGCGTGGCGGAACAGCCCCCCAGCGACGCCTCGTCGACACCCCACCGCCATCATCGCCGGGCCTGACCCTCCCGGCCCCAGGCCCGCGATACTCCGCCGCTTTTCGACGACAAGTTTCACCGCCTCCCTCAAGTCTCTCCCGACACCGCCGATATCCGATGAAGAACGTCATTCATCGCCACGCTAGGGATACCGGCCGTGCTGATACCCATTGGATACCTCGTCGTCATCTTGTCCGTGTTCGGGGGCTTCGCCCTGGCGGGCGGCCACCTGGGCCCGCTCTTCCAGCCCACGGAGTTCCTGATGATCGGCGGCGCCGGTATCGGCGCCTTCATCGCCGCCAACAACGGCAAGGCCATCAAGGCGACCTTTCGCATCTTCGGCCGGCTGCGCCGCTCCAACAAGTACGACAAGGCGCTCTACATGGAGCTGCTGGCGCTGCAGTACAAGATGCTCGCGAAGATTCGCCGCGACGGCATGCTGGGCATCGAACGCGACATCGACAACCCCGCCGAGAGCCCGCTGTTCAACGAACATCCCCGCGTGCTCGCCGACCCGCTGATCATGGCTTTCCTCACCGACTACCTCCGCCTGATGGTCAGCGGCAGCATGGATCCCATGGAGCTCGACGAGCTGATGCTCCACGAGATCGAGGCCTTCGAACAGGAGGCGCATATCCCGGCCGACGCCATCGCCAAGGTCGGGGATGCCATGCCGGCCTTCGGCATCGTGGCCGCGGTGATGGGCGTGGTAAAGGCCCTGAGCGCGGCCGATGCCGCGCCCGACGAGATGGGGCGGATGATCGCCCACGCCCTGGTCGGCACCTTCCTCGGCATCCTGGCCGGCTACGGCTTCATCAATCCGCTGGCCAGCCGCGTCGAGCGGCAAGCGAAGGAGGTGGAGAAGATCCTCCAGTGCATGCGGGTCACCCTGCTGGCCAGCCTGCAC
Source organism: Halomonas sp. B23F22_3 (assembly GCF_043496965.1). NCBI lineage: Bacteria > Pseudomonadati > Pseudomonadota > Gammaproteobacteria > Oceanospirillales > Halomonadaceae > Halomonas > Halomonas sp. B23F22_3. The sequence continues at coordinate 317,914 of NZ_JBIEKG010000003.1, read as the reverse complement.
GGCTATGCCCCTCAGCTCGCCGTGGAGTTCGGACGCAAGGCCCTGCATACCGAGGAACGCCCCGGCTTCAGCGAACTGGAGGAGTACGTCCGCAGTGCCAAGGCAGGTGAAGGCGGCGCATGACCCCGAATCGCAGACCCATCATCATCCGCCGCAAGAAGGTCGTCCATCGGCATCATGGCGGCAGCTGGAAGATCGCCCTGGCGGACTTCATGACGGCCCTGATGGCGCTGTTTCTGGTCATGTGGATCCTCTCGCAATCCGACCAACAGCAGCGGGAGGCCGTCTCCGAGTACTTTCGCACCCCCCTGCTGACCGCCATCACCGGCGGCGATGGCGCGGCACGCAGCCCCAACGTGATCCCCGGCGGCGGCCCCGACCCGGTGCATTCGGAGGGCGAACGCGCGCGCATCGACCTGCGCACCCAGACCCGCCCCAGCGACCAGCAGCGCCGCGCCTTTCGCGATCTCCAGCAGCGCATCGAGAGCGCCATCGCGGCCGACCCGGACCTGCGCCAGCTGCAGCAGCAGCTGCGCTTCGACATGACCCCCGAGGGCCTGCGCATCCAGCTGCTCGACACCGAGCAGCGCCCGATGTTCGAGCTGGGTAGTGCCCGGGTCGCGTCCTACATGCGCGACCTGCTGCGCACCATGGCGCCGCTGCTCAACGAGCTACCCAACGACCTCAGCATCAGCGGCCACACCGACAGCCTGGCCTACCTCAACGGCACCCGCGGCTACGGCAACTGGGAGCTCTCGAGCGACCGGGCCAACGCCTCGCGCCGGGAGCTGGTGGCCGGGGGGCTGAATCCGGCCAAGCTGCTGCGGGTCTCCGGCTTCGCCGATCGGGTCGTGATGCCCGGCACCGAGGCCAGCGACCCCGTCAACCGACGCATCGAGCTGCTGGTGCTGTTCCGTGCAGTCGCCGAGCGCATCCGCTCGCCGGGCGTGCTCAACGGCGCCGGCTCACCGTCGGCGCTCGGCCGGCAGCAGAATCGCGGCAGCAATGAGGCGCCGCTGGAGCGATTCAACCGCAGCCTGCAAGAGGCGCTCGGCACAGAACAACCACGGCCCTGAGGGGCAACAACCATTCCTGGGTGGGGACACGCGCATGGATATCACCGATTTCTATGAGACCTTTTTCGAGGAGGCCGAGGAGCTGCTCGCCGACATGGAGCGCCACCTGCTCGAGATCGACCTCGAGGCGCCGGATGCCGAGCAGCTCAACGCCATCTTCCGCGCCGCGCACTCGATCAAGGGTGGCGCCGGCACCTTCGGCTTCGACGTGCTGCAGAAGACCACGCACCTCTTCGAGAACCTGCTCGACCACACCCGCCGCGGGGAGCTGACCCTGCGCCGGGACATCGTCGACACCTTTCTGGAAACCAAGGACATGCTGCACGACCAGCTGGACGCCTATCGCAACGAGGAGGTCCCCGACCAGGAGGCCTTCGCGCGGATCTGCCAGACCCTGCAACAGCTGGCCCTGGAGGAGATCGGCCAGGAGCTCGAGGCGGCCGGCGGCACGCCCCCCGCGGAACCGGTCGCCGCGAAGCCCGAGCCGGAAAGCACGCCCTCGGCCGACGGCGAACCGGCCGCATCCGCTTCGGGCGAGCAGACGCTGACCGTGGCCCTGCTGAACGTCGGCGAGAAGGACCGCGGCCTGCTGGTGGAGGAACTGGAGCAGCTCGGCACGGTGCAGGAACAGCACGGCGACGAGGCGCGCTACGAGGTCACGCTGCAGACCGCCATCGGCGGCGAGGACATCGAGGCGGTGATGTGCTTCATCGTCGAGCCCGAGCAGCTGCAGGTCACCCCCGCCGCACCGGCATCGGCCGCACAGGGCGCCGAGGCTCCCGCCGCGAGCGTCCCCGACGCCCCCCAGGGGAGCCAGCCAGCAGGCGCCGACGAAGAGCCCCCGAAGAAAGCGGCCGCCCCGCAGGAGGGCGCCAAGGCCGATGGCGGCAAGGCGGCAGATGCCAAGAAGGAGGGTGGCAAGCCCAAGGCGAAGAAGGCCAAGGCGGGCGGCGAGTCCAGCTCGATCCGGGTCTCGGTGGACAAGGTCGACCAGATCATCAACCTGGTGGGCGAGCTGATCATCACCCAGTCGATGCTCGACCAGACCGTCAGCGAACTGGACGGCGTCACCCATGGCGGCCTGCTCAACGGCATGAGCCTGCTGCAGCGCAACGCCCGGGACCTCCAGGAAGCGGTCATGTCGGTGCGCATGGTGCCCATGGACTACGTGTTCAGCCGCTACCCGCGCCTGGTGCGCGACCTCGCCGGCAAGCTCGACAAGGACGTGGAGCTGGTCACCGAGGGCGAATCCACCGAGCTCGACAAGAGCCTCACCGAGCGCATCATCGACCCGCTCACCCACCTGGTGCGCAACAGCCTGGATCACGGCATCGAGGACCCGGAGACCCGCGAGGCGGCCGGCAAGCCGCGCACCGGGCGCCTGACCCTCTCGGCCCAGCACCAGGGCGGCAACATCCTCATCGAGGTGATCGACGACGGCGCCGGCCTGGATCGCGACAAGCTGCTCGCCAAGGCACGCGAAAGCGGCCTCGCGGTCTCCGACACCATGAGCGACGACGAGGTGTGGCAGCTGATCTTCGCCCCCGGCTTCTCCACCGCCAAGGAGGTCAGCGACGTCTCCGGGCGCGGCGTGGGCATGGACGTGGTCAAGCGCAACATCCAGGGCATGGGCGGCCACGTCGAGATCATGTCCCGCAAGGGCCAGGGCACCACCACGCGCATCGTGCTGCCGCTGACCCTGGCGATCCTCGACGGCATGTCGATCAAGGTCGGCAGCGAGGTCTTCATCCTGCCGCTCTCCACCGTGCTCGAGTCCCTGCAGCCCTCCCGCGAGGACCTCTACGCCATGGCCGGCGACGACGTGGTGCTCAAGGTCCGCGACGAGTACCTGCCCGTGGTCGCCGTGCACTCGGCGCTGGACGTGGCGGGCGCCAAGACCGAGCTCAACGAGACCATCGCGGTGATCGTGCAGGGCGAGGGGCGCCGCTACGCCCTGCTGGTGGATGACCTGATCGGCCAGCAGCAGGTGGTGGTGAAGAACCTCGAGACCAACTATCGCAAGGTGCCGGGCGTCTCGGCGGCGACCATCCTCGGCGACGGCAGCGTGGCGCTGATCCTCGACATCGCCGACCTGCACCGCCTGAACCGTGCCAAGAAGGAGGCGCGACGCCCGCAGCGCGCCACCACCGACCACTCAACGCTGTTTCGCAAGGAGGGAGAACCATCATGACCAGCCTGACACGCAACGCCGACCACGCCGCGTCCGAGGCCCATAACCGCGAGTTCCTGGTGTTCTCGCTGGGCGAGGAAGAGTACGCCATCGACATCCTCAAGGTGCAGGAGATCCGCGGCTACGAGAACGTCACGCGCATCGCCAACGCCCCGGAGTTCATCAAGGGCGTGACCAACCTGCGCGGCATCATCGTCCCGATCGTCGATCTGCGCATCAAGTTCCACCTCGACACCGTCGAGTACGGCGGCCAGACCGTGGTGATCGTGGTCAACGTCGGCGAGCGAGTGGTGGGCATCGTGGTGGATGGCGTCTCGGACGTCATGACCCTCACCCCCGAACAGATCAAGCCGGCCCCGGAGTTCGGCGTCACGCTCTCCTCCGACTTCCTGAGCGGCCTGGGCAGCCTCGAGGATCGCATGCTGGTGCTGGTCGACATCGACAAGCTGCTGACCAGCGAGGAGATGGCCCTGGTCGAATCCGTCGGCGACTGACCCACGCCCGGCTCCATACACGACTCGATGACCCAATGACCCGCGAGGGGACGGCACAATGCGGCAACTGACAACAACACAAAAGCTGTGGGGATCGCTCGGACTCATCTGGCTGGCCATGCTGCTCATGGTCGGCTGGGGCGCCTGGGAGACCCGCCAGACCATGCTCGAGGAGCGGCGCGCGGCGCTCGAAGTCTACATCGACCTGGCGATGTCGACCCTCGAAGGCCAGGCCGAGCGGGTCGCCGCCGGCGAGATCGACCGCGAGACGGCGCAGACGCAGGCCGCGTCGCTGATCAAGGCCATGCGCTACGACGAGGGGCGCGGCTATTTCTATATCTTCAACGGCGACTTCGCCCTGCTCAGCCACCCCCGCCTGCCGGTAGGCACCGAGGTGGGCGACTTCCAGAACGTCGAGGACCGCTACCTGTTCCGCGAGTTCGCCGAGGACGTCGCCCAGGACGACGGCTACGTCGACTACCTCTGGCCCCATGAGGAGGGAGGCGAGCCCGCCCCGAAGTCGTCCTACCACGAGCGCTTCGCCCCCTGGGGCTGGATCGTCGGCACCGGCGTCTACATCGACGACATCAATGCCGCCTTCGTCTCCTCGCTGACCGGCACCCTGCTGGCCCTGCTGGTCATCGGCGTGCCGGTGAGCCTGCTGATGGTGATGGTGATCCGCGGCGTGACCCGCGCCCTGGGCGGCGACCCGCGCTATGCCGCCGAGGCGGTGGGGATCATCGCCGACGGCGACCTCACCCGGGAGGTGCGGCTGCGCGCTGGCGACACCGGCAGCCTGCTCTACGACATCGAGCGCATGCGCCGCGCCCTGGCCACCACCATCGGCGAGATCCATCGCGACAGCGACGCCGTGAACACCGAGGTGGTCGCGCTCGGCGCGGGCAACGACGAGCTGGCCACACGCACCGAACAGCAGGCCGCGGCCCTGGCCGAGACCGCCTCCAGCATGGAGGAGCTGACCACCACGGTGCACCACAACGCCGAGCACACCGAGCGGGCGAGCACCCTGGCCGGCGAGACCTCCTCGAACGCCGCCCGCGGCCGCACGGCGATGGCGGACGTGGTGGGCGCGATCACCGAGATCAACGACAGCGCCTCCCAGATGAACACCATCGTCGACACCATCGACGCCATCGCCTTCCAGACCAACATCCTGGCCCTCAACGCCTCGGTGGAGGCGGCCCGCGCCGGCGAGCACGGCCGCGGCTTCGCCGTGGTCGCCGAGGAAGTGCGCAACCTGGCCAGCCGTTCGGCCACGGCGACCCGCGAGATCAAGGCGCTGATCGAGCACTCCGACGGCAAGGTCGTCGAGGGCACGCGACGGGTCAAGGAGACCGACGAGCTGATCGCCGGCATGGCCCGGGACATCGACCAGCTCAGCGGCCTGATGGACGAGATATCCACCGCCACCCGGGAGCAGAGCCAGGGTATCGAGCAGGTCGGCGTGGCCGTCACCCAGATGGATCGCATGACCCAGCAGAACGCCGGCCTGGTGGAGGGCAGCACCGACACCGCCCGGCGCCTGACGGTCAAGGCGCAGCACCTGCGCGACCGGGTGGCGCATTTCCGCGTCGCCCCGAGCGGCGCTGAGAGCCTCGCGCCAACCGACCCGCCCGCCGAGCGAGCACGCGACACCCGCGAGCCGGCCGAGGCCTGACCGCCCCTTCGATCACTGGGGCGGCCAGGGTCGCCCGACCACAGGAGAATCGTGTGAAGCTTCTCGACAACATGACCGTCAGGGTCAGCTGGAGCCTGGTGCTCGCGGTCTTCGCCGCCCTGGTGCTGGTACTGAGCGGCCTCGGGCTCTATACCGTGCGCTACAGCGAGGACTCGCTGCAGACCCTCAACCGGGTCAACGTGGACCAGGTCTCCGCGCTGAATCGCACCAACACGCAGATGCTGTTCGCGCAGATGGAGCTGCGCAATCTTCACGCGCGCCTTGCCCAGGCCGTCTGGCCGGACGAGCGGGAGGCGGTGAAGGCCGAGGCCGAGGCGCTGAGCGAGGAGCTCGACGGGGTCGAGTCGACCTTCCAGGAGTTCCTGAGCCTGCCGCGCCAGGCGGAGCAACAGCCCAGGATCGCGGCGGTGGAAGCGAGCTTCACGGCACTGATGAACGAGGGGCTGCGGCCCCAGCAGCAGGCGCTCACCGAGGGCAGCGCCGAGGCCTTCTCCAACCTGCACGACGACGTGGAGACGCTCACCCAGCGTTTCTACGACGACGCCGTGACCTTCTTCGTGGCCGCCGAACAGAATGGTCGCGCCCTCTACAGCGGCTTCTTCGATCAGGTCGGCCTCCTGCAGCTGCTGATGATCGCCGCCCTCGCCATCGCCGCCTTGACCATCGTCGGCGTGCTGTGGGGCGTGACCGTCAACGTCATCCGCCCGCTGGGGCGGCTGGTCGGCTACTTCGAGCGCATGGAGCAGGGCGATCTGGCCCAGGAGATCCCGCGCCGCGGCAACAACGAGATCGGCCGGCTCTACGCCTCGCTGTCGCAGATGCAGCAAGGCCTCGCCGAGACCGTTGGCCGGGTGCGGACCAGCGGCGAAGCGATCTACCAGGGCTCCCAGAGCATCGCCAGCGGCAACAACGACCTCTCCTCCCGCACCGAGCAGCAGGCCGCCTCCCTGGAGGAGACCGCCTCCAGCATGGAGGAGCTCTCCTCCACCGTGGGACAGAACGCCGAGAACGCCCAGCAGGCCAGCCAGCTGGCCGCCGAGGCCACCCGCACCGCGAGGCAGGGGGGCGAGGTGGTCGGCGAGGTGGTCGAGACCATGCACCGGATCAGCAAGGGCTCCCATCAGGTGGCGGAGATCATCGGCACCATCGACGCCATCGCCTTCCAGACCAACATCCTGGCGCTCAACGCCTCGGTGGAGGCGGCCCGCGCCGGCGAGCACGGCCGCGGCTTCGCCGTGGTGGCCCAGGAGGTGCGCAGCCTGGCCAGTCGCAGCGCCGATGCCTCCAGCGAGATCCGCGGCCTGATCAAGGCCTCGGTACAGCAGGTCGATGCCGGCACCGCCAGCGTCGATCAGGCCGGCCAGACCATGGAGGAGATCGTCCAGGCGGTGCAGCGGGTCAGCGACATCATGGACGAGATCGCCGCCGCCTCCAGCGAGCAGAGCAACGGCATCTCCCAGGTCAACGAGGCGGTCACCCAGATGGATCAGGTCACCCAGCAGAATGCCGAGCTCGTCCAGCAGGCGGCCAGCGCCGCCAACCAGCTGGAGGCCGAGGCCAGCCGGCTCAAGGTCGCCGTCACGCATTTCCAGATCGGCCAGCCGGCCACCCACCGCGAGGAGGATCATCCGCGGGACGACGACGCGACCAACGACCTGGCGCGCTGGATGCCATCGCTGATGCCGGGCCGGACGCAGGAGGGTCGGGCGCCGGAGGGTCGGGCGCCGGAGGGTCGGGCGCCGGCGCGACGCGTCGACGAGAAGGACGATGCGCGAAGCGCGCGTGATGACGAGTGGGAGTCGTTCTGACGCGCTCCGTCATCGCGCGTCTTTCGGCACCGCCCGAGAAGGCGGCACTCGATAACAATCAACTGGCCTAGCCATTTGCCTCAGCAGGGGACCTCGCATGCGAAACAATCAGCCCGTCACCCAGCGGGAACGCCCGCTCCACGATGAGCACTTCCTGATCTCACGCACGGACCTCAAGGGCCGCATCACCTATGCCAACCCGGCCTTCATCGAGGTCAGCGGCTTCAGCCACGAGGAGCTGATCGGCGCGCCCCACAACCTGGTGCGCCATCCTGACATGCCGGAGGCGGCCTACCAGAACCTCTGGGACACCCTGGCGGCCGGCGAGCACTGGAAGGGCCTGGTCAAGAACCGCCACAAGAGCGGCGACCACTACTGGGTGGAGGCCAGCGTCTCGCCGATCGTCGAGAACGGCGAGGTGGTCGGCTACGCTTCGGTGCGGGTCAAGCCCAGTCCCGAGGCCATCGAGAAGGCCGAGAAGGCCTACGCCCTGATCCGCGAGGGCAAGGGACGGCATCTCACCCTGGATCGCGGCCAGCTGCGCCGCCGCGGGCTGGCCGGCCGCCTGGCCCGCCTCAACCTGCGCAGCCTGCGGGCCCGGGTGGTGATCATGGTGATCGTGGCCGGCCTGCTGCTCTCGGCGAGCGGCGCCATGGGGCTCTTCGGGCTGCAGGTCGCAGGCGAGCGCCTGCAGGCCCTGGATCGCGACGGCCTGCAGGACGTCGCCCGCCTCCAGCAGATCGATCAGCTCGCCACCCGCGCCCACCAGACGCTCTCGCGCGGCAAGCGCTTCGAGCTGATCGAGAACAAGGAGCAGAACGCCGAATTCATGCGGGACACACAGGCCTCGCTGGCGTCGCTCTGGCAGGCGTACCGGGCCCGCGAGGTCAACCAGGGGGGCCAGGCCGACGTCTTCGACGAGGCGCTGACGCGCTACCTCGAGGAGGGCCTGGAGCGCGCCATCACGCTCTTCCAGACCGACGAGAAGTTCGAGATGTTCACCAGCCTGCCGCCGCACATCGAGGAGATGCAGGCGATGGGCGAGACCCTCTCCGGCGAGGTCAACGCGCTGATCGAGAGCAAGCAGGCCGATGCGGCCATGCTGGCCAACGAGGCACAGACCGAGCAGCGCCAGATGCTGATCGCCCAGGCCAGCATGCTGGCCATCGGCCTGCTGGCGCTGATCGTGATCGGCGCGCTGACCCTGCGCGCCATGCTGCGTCCGCTGCGTGACGCCCAGGCCTTCACCCTGCAGATCGCCTCGGGCAACCTCGCCGCCGACGTACCGGCGCGCCGGCGCGACGAGCTGGGCCGACTGATGGAGGCGCTCGATATCATGCGCAAGAGCCTCGGCAGCATCGTCGGCGACGTCAACAGCGGCATTCGCGTGGTCACGCCGGCCGCCCGGGACATCGCCTCGGGCAACGAGGATCTCTCCGCGCGCACCGAACAGCAGGCCGCCTCGCTGCAGCAGACCGCCTCTAGCATGGAGGAGATGACCACCACCGTGCAGCACAACTCGGACAACGCGCGCCAGGCCAGCGGCCTGGCCTCGGAAAACGCCGAGCGCACCCAGGAGACCGGCGAGCTGATGCACCAAGTCGTGGACACCATGGGCCAGATCACCGCCGGCTCGCGCAAGATGACCGAGATCATCAACGTCATCGACTCCATCGCCTTCCAGACCAACATCCTGGCGCTCAACGCCTCCGTGGAGGCGGCGCGGGCCGGCGAGCAGGGCCGCGGCTTCGCGGTGGTGGCCGGGGAGGTGCGCAAGCTGGCGGGCCGCAGCGCCGACGCCGCCAGCGAGATCCGCGAGCTGATCGACGGTTCGGCCCGCCAGATCGACGACGGCGCCGAGCTGGTGCGCCGGGCGGAGAGCTCCCTCAGTGCCGTCCTGGAGGCCTCCACCCGGGTCAACGACATCATGGGCGAGATCACCGCCGCCTCTGAGGAGCAGAGCAACGGCATCGGCCAGATCAACCAGGCCGTGGTGGAGATGGATCAGGTGACCCAGCAGAACGCCGAACGGGTCCAGGCCTCGGCGCGGGCCGCCGGCGAGCTCGAACAGCAGGCCGGCCTGCTCGGCAATGCCATTTCCGCCTTCCGCCTGCGCGGCGCGGGCATGGAGCGGGCGCCCTCCCTCGCGGAGCGGCGTGCCCGCACCGAGGCCTCCGCCAGCGCGTCTCCCTCGTCATCATCCGCGGACCATGCGGCCAGGCCGACCGCCCACCGGCATCAGCCTCGCCAGCCCGAGACCGTCGAGGAGTGGGAGGAATTTTGAACGAGCCCCGAAGCGTCGACATGCCGGCGGAAGAGAGCGGCTGGGGAGGTGGCCGGCTCGAGCGTGATCTCGAGCTGACCGATGCCGACTTCGCCCGGATCCGCCAGCTGATCTATCAGCGGGCGGGCATCGTGCTCGCCGAGCACAAGCGCGAGATGGTCTACAGCCGCCTGGCGAAGCGGATGCGCCACCACGGCCTGACCCGCTTCGCCGACTACCTCGCGCGCCTCGAGCGTCAGCCCGAGGCGCGCGAGTGGGAGGCCTTCACCAACGCCCTGACCACCAACCTCACCGCCTTCTTCCGCGAGTCGCACCACTTTCCGCTGCTCGCCGAGCACGTCTGCTCTCGCCCGGGCAAGGTCCGCGTCTGGTGCGCCGCGGCCTCGACCGGCGAGGAGCCCTACTCGATCGCCATGACGCTGATGGAGGCGCTGGGATCGCGCGCCGCCCAGGCCGAGGTGGTGGCGACCGATATCGATACCGATGCCCTGGCCCGGGCCCGGGCCGGCATCTATCCCCTGGAGCAGGTGTGCAAGCTCGAGGAGGCACGCACCAAGCGCTTCTTCCAACGCGGCAAGGGCGCGCACAAGGGCTTCGCGCGCATCCGCCCCGAAGTGGCAAGCATGATCGACTTCCAGCCGCTCAACCTGCTCGCCCCCCAATGGCCGGTAAGCGGCCCCTTCGATGCGATCTTCTGCCGCAACACCATGATCTACTTCGACAAGACCACGCAGAAGCGGATCCTCGAACGCTTCGCCCCGCTGCTCAAGCCCGACGGCCTGCTGTTCGCCGGCCACTCCGAGAGCTTTTCCTACATCACCGATGCCTTTCGCCTGCGCGGCCAGACGGTCTACGTCCGCACGCCCGCGCGCTGACCGCTAAAGTCTGGCTCCCGGCGGCCGATAGACGCTGCATGGTCGTTGCGTGCGGCCGCCCCGCGGGCCGACAAGACAACAGGAGACAACCCCTTGAGCGCCAACCCCATCAAGGTGCTGTGTGTCGATGATTCGGCGCTGATACGTGACCTGCTGACGGAGATCATCAACCAGCAGCCCGACATGGAGGTCGTGGCCGTGGCCCCCGACCCCCTGGTGGCCCGCGACCTGATCAAGCGCCACAACCCCGACGTGCTGACGCTGGACGTGGAGATGCCGCGCATGGACGGCCTCGACTTCCTCGAGCGCCTGATGCGCCTTCGCCCCATGCCGGTGCTGATGGTCTCCTCGCTGACCCAGTCCGGCTCAGAGGTGACGCTGCGCGCCCTCGAGCTCGGCGCCCTGGATTTCGTGGCCAAGCCGTCGCTCGGCATCCGCCACGGGATGATGGAGTACGCCGCGGAGATCGCCGAGAAGCTCCGCGCCGCGGCGCGCTCGCGGCCGCGCCAGGCGCGGCGCCCCAACGCGCCCGGGCCCCAGCCGCTCAAGGCGCCCATCGTCTCCAGCGAGAAGCTGATCATCATCGGCGCCTCCACCGGCGGCACCGAGGCGATCCGCCAGGTGCTCGAGCCGCTGCCGGCCAACAGCCCGGCGATCCTGATCACCCAGCACATGCCGGGCGGCTTCACCCGCTCGTTCGCCGAGCGCCTCGACCGCCTGTGCCAGATCAGCGTCAAGGAGGCGGTCGACGGCGAGCGCATCCTGCCCGGCCACGCCTACATCGCGCCCGGCGACGCCCACCTGAAGCTCGCCCGCAGCGGCGCCAACTACGTGGCCCGCCTCGACGACGGCCCGCCGGTCAACCGGCACCGCCCCTCGGTGGACGTGCTGTTCCACTCCGCCGCCGGCCAGGCGGGGCGCAACGCCATCGGCGTGCTGCTCACCGGCATGGGCAAGGACGGGGCGGCCGGCCTGCTGGAGATGCGCCAGGCCGGCGCGGCGACCCTCGCCCAGGACGAGGCCAGCTGCGTGGTCTACGGCATGCCCCGTGAGGCCGTCGCCCTGGGCGCGGCGGCCGAGGTGCTGCCTCTTGAGGAGATCGCGCCGCGCCTGCTCTCCCTGGCGGCGGCCTCGGGCCGCGCCCAGCGGGTATAGACGCCAGGACGCACACCGTCACCGGGCAAGACGCCCGGTGCCAACTCAGAAGGAAACGTCGGCATGACACGCCTCTTGCGCAACATCAGCATTCACGCGGCCATGGTGGCCGTCCTGATCTGCTTCGTGGTCTTCGTCGCCGCGGTGGCCGTCACGGGGCAGCTGGCCAGCCGCTCGGCCGACAACACCCTCGAGACCCTCGACCGGATCAACGTGGCCCAGCTCAACGCGATCAACCGGGCGGATGCCCTGCTGAGCGGTGCCCGGGCCGACCTGGAGTCGGCGGCCAACCTCTTCGTGCTGGGCCAGCAGGACAAGGCCGAGGCGCATCGGGCCGCAGGAGCGGATCAGCTGACGCGCGCCGAGGCGCGTTTCGAGGCCTTCGCCAGCGTGCCGCGCACCGCCCAGGAGAGCGAGCTCGGCGACCGGGTCGAGGCCACCTTCGGCGAGATGCTCACCCTGGCCCGTCAGAAGTACCAGGCCCTCGGGCGAGGGGAGATCGACGAGTTCAACGCGCTGCGCGAGCAGATGTCGGTGCCGGCCGAGGCCCAAGACGCCGCCCTCACCGAGTTCGTGCGCTACGCCGATGCGCGGGGCGACGCGCTGCTCGACGAATACAAGGACACCGAAATCCTGCTCCAGCGCGTCCAGCTGGGCGTCCTGGCTCTCGTCGCGCTGCTGGTGGGCATGATCTACGTGGGCCTGCGCAAGATCATCATCGTTCCCCTTCAGGTCGCCGTGGAGACCTTGGAGAGGATCGCCAAGGCCGATCTGTCGCGCCCGATCCGGGTGTTGAGCCGCAACGAGATCGGCCAGCTCTTCACCGCCATGCGCGACATGCAGCAGAGCCTGACGCGCATCGTCAGCGACGTGCGCGACGGCACGGACTCCATCCACGTCGGCAGCCGCGAGATCGCCGGCGGCAATGCCGATCTCTCCTCGCGCACCGAGCAGCAGGCCGCCTCCCTGGAGCAGACCGCCTCAAGCATGGAAGAGATCACCGCCACCGTCCGGCAGAACGCCGACAACGCCCGCCAGGCCAACGGCCTCGCCCAAGAGGCGACCCAGACCGCCGAGCGCGGCGGCGAGGTAGTCAAGCAGGTGGTCAAGACCATGCACGGCATCGCCGGCAGCTCCCAGAAGGTCGCCGACATCACCGGCGTGATCGACTCCATCGCCTTCCAGACCAACATCCTGGCGCTCAACGCCTCGGTGGAGGCGGCCCGGGCGGGCGAGCACGGCCGCGGCTTCGCGGTGGTGGCCGAGGAGGTGCGCAACCTGGCCAGCCGCAGTGCCGATGCCGCCAAGGAGATCAAGGGGCTGATCGACGGCTCCGTGACCCAGGTGCAGGAGGGCTCGGCGCTGGTCGAGCAGGCCGGCACGACCATGCAGGACGTGGTCAACTCGGTGCGCCGGGTGACCGACATCATGGACGAGATCTCGGCGGCCTCCCAGGAGCAGAGCGACGGCATCGAGCAGGTCAGCCAGGCCGTGGGCCAGATGGACCAGGTCACCCAGCAGAACGCTTCCCTGGTGCAGGAGGCCTCGGCGGCCGCCGCCTCGCTGGAGGAGCAGGCCGACCGCCTCGAGCGAGCGGTGGCGGTCTTCAAGCTGACGGAGGGCACGCGAGCCGCCGCACCGGCCAGGCCCGCCTCGCGTGCCGAGGCCGAGGCACCCGCCGCCGCGTCCCGGCCGCGCACCCCCACCTCGGGAGCGCCCGCACTGCAGGCGGCCGCCGAGGAAGAGTGGGAAGAGTTCTGATTCGACTGATGTAACAGCGGCCAGCACCGACGTGCCGGCTCCCGCATGCCATGACAGAAGAGGATATCCGATGGCAGACAAGAACATGAGCATCCTGGTGGTGGATGATTTCCCGACCATGCGCCGCATCGTGCGCAGCCTGCTCAAGGAGCTCGGCTTCACCAACGTGGAGGAGGCCGAAGACGGCCAGGACGCCCTGAACAAGCTCAAGGCGGGCGGCTTCGAGTTCGTGGTCTCGGACTGGAACATGCCCAACCTCGACGGCCTGGACATGCTCAAGCAGATCCGCGCCGACGACGGCCTCAAGGACCTGCCGGTGCTGATGGTCACCGCCGAGGCCAAGAAGGAGAACATCATCGCGGCGGCCCAGGCCGGGGCCAACGGCTATGTCGTCAAGCCCTTCACCTCGGCGACCCTGGAAGAAAAACTCAACAAGATCTTCGAAAAACTGGGCATGTAAGCCGACCGACAGGCCCGGCACCAAGGAGCGAGGATGATGAGCAACGAGATGCCGTCCCAGGACCCTCCGCAGGAGGCCAGCGACGAGCTGGTACAGCGCATCGGTCAGCTGACGCGCATGCTGCGCGAGAGCATGCGCGAGCTGGGACTCGACAAGGAGATCGAGCGGGCGGCCGAGGCGATCCCCGATGCCCGTGATCGCCTCAGCTACGTGGCGACCATGACCGAGCAGGCGGCCGAGCGCGCGCTCAACGCCATCGATCGTGCCCAGCCCCTGCAGGACGATCTCAGCGAGCGGGCCGAGGCGCTGGATGCGCGCTGGGCGCAGTGGTTCGCCGAACCCAAGGAGCTCGACGAGGCCCGCGAGCTGGTCCAGGAGACCCGCGGCTACCTGGCCGACGTGCCCCAGCGGACCCGGGCGACCCAGCAGGAGCTGCTCGAGATCATGATGGCCCAGGACTTCCAGGACCTGACCGGCCAGGTGATCAAGAAGATGATGGACGTGATTCGCGAGATCGAGCACCAGCTGGTGCAGGTGCTGATCGACGCCGTGCCCCAGGGAAAGGCCCGCGAGGACCTCCAGAAGCGCGCCACGGACCAGTGGCAAAGCGACGGCCGGCGCCGCGAGGAGGGGCTTCTGAACGGTCCCCAGGTCAAGCCCGAGGCCGAGGGCATCGTCACCGGCCAGGACCAGGTCGACGACCTGCTGGACGAGCTCGGCTTCTAGCCTACTTCCCCTCCCCGCTCCCCATGTGGCCGATAGTCGCGGATAAGACCGCGATTACCGGCCCTTTTTGACGCATCACCCCTTCCCCCTCAGCGACACAATGGCCAGGGTCCGCACGACCGTCCGGTGAATGGCCATGGCCGACCAAGACAGCGATCAGGAAAAGACGGAGGAGGCCACCCCACGACGACTGGAGAAGTCGCGCGAGGAGGGCCAGGTCGCCCGTTCCCGGGAGCTGGCCACCTTCATGCTGCTGCTGGCCGGCGTGATCGGGCTCTGGTCGATGGGCGGCCTGCTCTACGACCAGCTGGGCGTGGTCATGGAGCAGGCCTTCCTGTTCGAGCGGCGTCAGGCGCTGGAAACCACGCCGATGCTCACCAATGCGCTGGACCTCGGCGAGCGCACGCTCTACGCCCTGATGCCCCTGTTCCTGCTGCTGACGGTGGTGGCGCTGGTCGCCCCGGCGCTGCTCGGCGGCTGGCTGATCTCGGCCAAGTCGCTCAAGCCGCAGCTGGGCAAGCTCAATCCCGTCAAGGGCCTGAAGCGGCTGTTCGGCGTCCAGGCGCTGGTGGAGCTGGCCAAGGCGATCGCCAAGTCGCTGCTGGTGGGCAGCGTCGCCGTGACGTTCCTCTACCTGAACCGCGGCGACTTCATGGCGCTGATGGACCAGCCGATCCAGCAGGCGCTGGCCAAGGCGATGGGCATGGCCGCCGAGGCCTGCGGCCTGATGGTGCTGACCCTGCTGGTGGTGATCCTGATCGACGTGCCCTACCAGCTGTGGAGCCACGCCAAGAAGCTGCGCATGAGCAAGGACGAGGTGAAGCGTGAGCACAAGGAGTCCGAGGGCGACCCCCAGGTGAAGGGGCGCATCCGCCAGCAGCAGCAGGCCATGGCGCGCGGCCGCATGATGAGCAAGGTGCCGGAGGCCGACGTGATCATCACCAACCCCTCGCACTACGCGGTGGCGCTCGAGTACCAGGAGACCGGCATGTCGGCCCCAAGGGTCGTCGCCAAGGGCGCCGACGAGGTGGCCGCGCGCATCCGCGAGCTCGGCGAGGAGCACGGCGTGCCCCGGCTGGAGGCGCCTCCGCTGGCCAGGGCGCTCTATCACCACGTGGATCTCGATGCCGAGATCCCGGCGGACCTGTACACCGCCGTGGCCGAGGTGCTGGCCTGGGCCTTCGGCCTGAAACGCGCAGCCACGGAGGGCGGCGAGGCGCCGCCCTCTCCCGAGAATCTGCCGGTGCCGGCCTCCCTCGAGGTCCCGGCCCGCGACGCCGACACTGACGAGGCACGTCCATGAAGGCCTTGATGAACCAATACCTGGGCCAGCGCGACTGGATGGCCAACGTGCCCATGAAGCTGCTGGCGGGCCCGCTGCTGATCCTCATGATCCTCTCCATGATGATCCTGCCGCTGCCGCCCTTCGTCCTGGACCTGCTGTTCACCTTCAACATCGCCCTGGCGATCATGGTGCTGCTGGTGAGCATGTTCACCCAGAAGCCCCTGGACTTCGCCGCCTTCCCGGCCGTGCTGCTGTTCACCACCCTGCTGCGGCTGTCGCTGAACGTCGCCTCGACCCGCATCATCCTGATGGAGGGCCACCAGGGCGGCGACTCGGCGGGCAAGGTGATCGAGGCCTTCGGCGAGTTCCTGGTCGGCGGTAACTTCGCCGTGGGCCTGGTGGTGTTCCTGATCCTGGTGATCATCAACTTCATGGTCATCACCAAGGGCGCCGGGCGCATCGCCGAGGTCGGCGCCCGCTTCATGCTCGACGCCATGCCCGGCAAGCAGATGGCCATCGACGCCGACCTCAACGCCGGGCTGATCGGCGAGGACGAGGCGCGCCAGCGGCGCAGCGACGTCTCCCAGGAGGCCGACTTCTACGGCTCCATGGACGGCGCC
The DNA here is from genome assembly GCF_043496965.1 of Halomonas sp. B23F22_3. Classification (NCBI taxonomy): domain Bacteria; kingdom Pseudomonadati; phylum Pseudomonadota; class Gammaproteobacteria; order Oceanospirillales; family Halomonadaceae; genus Halomonas; species Halomonas sp. B23F22_3. The sequence goes on along the minus strand of NZ_JBIEKG010000003.1, from coordinate 301,480 downwards.
AGCAAGTTCGTGCGCGGCGACGCCATGGCCGGCCTGGTGATCATGGTGGTCAACGTCATCGGTGGCCTGCTGATCGGCATGCTCCAGCACGACATGGGCTTCGCCGACGCCGCGCGCACCTACACCCTGATGACCATCGGCGACGGCCTGGTCGCCCAGATTCCCGCCCTGGTGATCTCGACGGCCGCCGGCGTCACCGTCTCGCGGGTCACCACCGACCAGGACGTCGGCCAGCAGATGATCAGCCAGCTGTTCGTCAACCCGCAGGTGATGATCCTGGCCGCCGCGGTGATGGGCCTGCTGGGCCTGGTGCCGGGCATGCCCAATCTGGTGTTCCTGATCTTCACGGCGCTGCTGGGCGGGCTCGCCTGGTGGCTGATGCGCCAGAAGGAGCGTCGCCTGGTCGAGCAGGAGATCGCCACCGAGGCGCCCCCCGCGCCCGAGGCCCCGGAGGCCAGCTGGGAGGACGTGCAGCTGGTCGACACCCTGGGCCTGGAGGTGGGCCACCGGCTGATCCCGCTGGTGGATGCCCGCCAGCAGGGCGAGCTGCTCGGTCGCATCAAGAGCGTGCGCAAGAAGTTCGCCCAGGAGGTCGGCTTCCTGCCCCCGGTGGTGCACATCCGCGACAACCTGGAGCTCGGCGCCAACGCCTACCTGCTGACCCTCAAGGGCGCCGAGATCGGCCGCGCCGAGGCCTTCCCCGGCCAGTGGCTGGCCATCGACCCGGGCCAGGTGACCGGCGAGCTCAAGGGCATGACGACCCAGGATCCCGCCTTCGGCCTGCCGGCCGTCTGGGTGGACAGCAGCCAGCGCGAGCATGCTCAGGTCTACGGCTACACCGTGGTGGACGCCAGCACCGTGGTGGCCACCCACCTCAACCACCTGCTCCACCGCCATGCCGCCGAGATGCTCGGCCGCGCCGAGGTGCAGAAGCTGCTCGACAAGCTGAAGGAGGAGCAGCAGGGACTGGTGGAGGACGTGGTGCCCAAGGCCATCTCGCTCACCGTGCTGCAGCGCCTGCTGCAGAACCTGCTCGAGGAGGAGGTCTCGATCCGCGACATGCGCACCATCCTCGACGCCCTGGCCGAGCACGCCCCGCAGCAGCAGGACCCCCACGAGCTCACCGCGCTGGTGCGCGTCGCCCTGGGCCGGGGCATCACCCAGCAGTGGTTCGCCGGCCGCGAGGAGCTCAAGGTGATCGGCCTGGACAGCCAGCTCGAGCAGATCCTGACCCAGGCGATGAACGGCAACGGCGCCCTGGAGCCCGGCCTCGCCGAGACGCTGATGACCCAGACCGAGCAGGCCCTGGAGCGCCACGAGGCGAGCGGCGAGCCGCCGGTGCTGGTGGTGCAGCACAACCTGCGGGCGATGCTCGCGCGCTTCCTGCGCCGCCGCCTGCGCCACCTGGTGGTGATGTCCCAGGCCGAGATTCCCGACGACCGCAGCCTGCGCGTCACCACCCTGGTAGGAGGTCGCTGATAGATGAGCGTCATTCGCTTCGTGGGCCAGACCAGCCGTGAGGCCATGCGCCAGGTGCGCGAGTCCCTCGGCGACGATGCGCTGATCCTGGCCAACCGGCACACCGAGCAGGGCGTCGAGATCCTGGCCATGGCCGACGACGCCGTGGAGGGCATGACCGCCTCGCCGTCGCCCTCCCCGGCGGCCTCGTCGGCGCTCGAGCCGTCTCCTTCCCGCGCGCCGTCGCCCTCGGCCGCCCTGCCGGCCGGCGAGCCGCCGGCCGACGGCCAGGCCCTGCACGCCATGAGCGAGCAGCTGCTGCGCGAGATGCAGGACATGCGCACGCTGCTGGCCCGGGAGCAGGCGCGCCACGCGCCGGCCCGGGACGGCCGCACGCGGCTCAGGCGCCTGCTGCGGGAGGCCGGCTTCGGCGAGGCCCTGGCCGACGACCTGCTCCCCGCCCTGCCCGCCGAGCTCGACGCCGCCGAGGGTGGCGACCAGGACGACGAGCGCCCGCTGGCCTGGCTGCAGCGCCGGCTGGCGGCACGGCTCTCGGTCCTCGAGGAGGAGGAGGCCTTCTTCGCGCCGCCCGGGATCCTCTCGCTGGTCGGTCCCACCGGGGTCGGCAAGACCACCACCACGGCCAAGCTCGCCGCGCGCTTCGTGCAGCGCCACGGCGCCGACCGGGTCGCCCTGATCACCACCGACAGCTTCCGCATCGGCGCCCACGAACAGCTCAGGATCTATGCCGAGATCCTCGGCATCCCGATGCACGCCCTGGCCCCGGACCAGCCGATCGACAGCCTGGCCCCGCTGCTCCGGGGACGCCGCTGGGTGATCATCGACACCGTGGGGATGAGCCAGCGCGATCACCGCATCATCGAGCAGATCGCCCAGCTGCAGGGCGGGCGCGTCCGGGTACGGATGATGCTGCTGCTCAACGCGGCCAGCCAGCCGGAGACCCTCGAGGAGGTGGCGAGCCGCTACCGCCAGGCCGCCCGCGCCGCCGGAACGGAACTGAACGACTGCCTGCTGACCAAGCAGGACGAGGCCGGCCGGCTGGCGCCCGCCTTCGAGACGATCCTGCGCCACGGCCTGCGCCTCGCCTTCGTCTCCCACGGCCAGCGGGTCCCCGAGGATCTCGCCCTGCCCGATCCCCGGGCACTCGCCATCCAGGCGCTCGCCACCCGCTCGCCCCTGCCCCTGGACGAGGCACCGGCGGCCCCCCGGCCCCGGGCGATGGCCGGCGACCTGCTCGGGCAGGGGCGGCGACTCTCCTCCGCCCTGAACGGGCTGCGTCGCGGACTGACGGGATTCCCCGACCTCGAGGCGGCCTGGGACCTGGCCGCCCTGCCCGAGGAGCTGCAGGCCCCGCGCCTGGATGGCCTGCTCGAGCAGGCCGCCGCGCGACAGGCGCGTGTCGCCACGCTGTGGGCCCCGCGGCGCCCGATGAGCGGCCGCGACTGGACGATGCCCGACCTCGGCCTCGACGCTCGGGGCCACTGGCTGGCGCTCCCGGACCTGCAGCATCGCCAGCCTCCCGGCCAGGCCAACCGGCTGGCCCGAGCCGCCGAGACCCAGGGCGTGCGGGTGCACCTGCTGCCTGCCTTGCCGGAGACGGAGGCCTGGCGGTGGCTGAGCGAGAACGAGGTCATCTGGTCGAGCCAGGCCCGCGGCGCCCAGCGGGTCATCCACGGCGGCGAGCGGCGCTCGCTCGCCGAGCTCGCCGCGCTGGCCACCCCGACGAACCGGGTCGACGCTCGCCTGGGCGGCCGGCCGTGCCGCGTCGCGCTGTCGCGCCTCGGCGTCACGGCCGTCCCGAGCCGGCGCCGGGAGCACGCCGACCAGACGCCCCTGACGGCCTGGTTCGCCGAGCTCGGCGACCCGGAGAGCGGCAAGGCGCTGGGGAAACGCCTCTGGCTGACGACCTGTGACCACCCCGAGGACGCCGTCCCGCTGCTGCTGAGCCACCTCCAGGCCGAGGGCATCGCGCAGCAGACGCGGCGCGCCGAGCAGCGCCTGGTGGAGCTGCTGCCCGCCCAGGCACGCCCCGAGCTGCGACTGCTGCTGGCCGCCGGCATCGCCGCCCAGGCGAGCCACCTCGACCACGTCGACGACGAGGCCGGCCGGGACCTGCGCGCGGAACTGCTGGGCCTGGTCGGCGGCCGCCGCCGGCGCCGCGACACCGCCCTGCTCGAGGCGCTGCTGACGCTGTTCAGCGCCCGGGACGCCATGCGCCAGCTGGGCGCGGCCAGCCGGGAGGAGATCCGGTGAGCGCGTTCGACCAGGCCGCGGGCCTGCGCCAGTGGGCCGGCACGCAGCACGATCCCGAGCCGCCTCGCGCCGGCACCGCCGAGGCGAGCCCACCGCCGAGGACGCTGGTGGTAGTCGGCTTGCCGGGCACCTCGCCCGACCAGGCGCGCCGCGTCATGACGCTGCTCGAGCACTGGGCGGCCCAGGGACAGCGCTGGGTGAGCGATCCCGCGCGGTGGCGGGTGGTGCCCCTGGCGATCACCAGCCCGCACCTGCCGGTGCTGCTGACCCAGCAGTCGCGCTGGGCGCTCTGGGTCGGCAGCGACCCGGACGCCTTTCGCCGCGCGTTCGCGGTGCTGAGCCGGCTCCACGAGCGACAGGGGCCGCGTCGGCTGCTTGCCGTCCACGCCCCCGAGCTGCCCCGCCGGGGGCTGTTGAACAACCTGCGTCAGGCGGCCTGGCGCTGCCTCGGCATCGACCTGCTGGTGATGGCGCCATGAGGCCCTCGAGGCGAGGCTGGCCGGCCCTGGCGCTGGCGCTGGCGCTGGCCGGCGGCGAGCTTCAGGCCGCCGGCAGCTGGGTCGCCGAGGCGCCGGGGCTCTCGGTCAGCCTGGCCGGCCGCGACACGGCGTCCGTCGCCCTGCGAGCGGGCGGCGTGCCGCCCGAGGGCGAGGCCATCACCAGCATCACCTGGCGCTACCGGGTGCCGCCGGGCCGCGACCTCAACGCCCGGCTCTGCCATCCGGCGGGCTGCGTGGTACTGCCCGGCATGCGCGGCACCACCCGGGCGCTGGCAGGGCTCGCGGCCGACACGCCGCTGGCGTTTCGCTTCTCGCTGCCCCGGGGAGCGCGTCCGGTCCGGGTCGGCGGGCTGCAGGTGATCGTGAACCATCGGTAAAACCGAATCCGGCAACGCCACCCCGTAACGCGGGGGACGCTGCTGACCAGCTGTGAGGCACGAGGATGTATACCGCACAAGGGAAGATCGATCAGGGCGCGCTGCTGACGGAGTACCTGCCGATGGTGCGCCGCCAGGCACTCGCCTTGCAGGTTCGGTTGCCCGCCAGCATCGAGCTGGACGACCTGATCCAGGCCGGCACGGTGGGGCTTCTGGAGGCCATGGGGCGCTTCAATGCCGGACAGGGCGCCAGCTTCGCGACCTTCGCCAACCAGCGGATCCGCGGCGCCATGCTCGACGAGCTGCGCAGCCGGGACTGGCTGCCGCGCAGCGTGCGGCGCAGCGCGCGCGCCGTGGACGCGGCCGTGCGGCGGCTGGAGCAGGAGCTGGGGCGCGCGCCCGAGGAGACGGAGATCGCGGCGGCCCTCGAGATGCCCCTGGCCGACTACCGGCGCCTGCTCAACGACACCAACAGCGGCCAGCTGCTGCCCTTCGAGGAGCTGATGGCCGAGGGCGGCGAGACGCGGCTCGAGAGCCGCGCCCTGGAGAGCCCCTTCGCGCAGCTGCTGGATCAGGAGAAGCGCCAGCAGCTGGTCGAGGCCATCGAGGCGCTGCCCGAGCGCGAGAAGCTGCTCATGGCCCTCTACTACCAGGAAGAGCTGAACCTCAAGGAGATCGGCGCGGTGCTCGGCGTCTCGGAGTCCCGGGTCTGCCAGCTGCACAGCCAGGCGGTCAGCCGCCTGCGCGGCCGACTCGCCGAGACCGGTTGACGCCGCGCCTCGGCCAGAGACAGGAAGCGAGGCGGGGCGCTAGAGGCGCCCCATCAGGGCCGCGGTCTTCTCCAGGGCATCGAGATAGCAGGCCTGGAGCCGTTCGGCCGGATGGTCCGGGGGCGTCTCCCCGGGGGTGTGCTCGTGCTCCTCGCAGAGCGCCAGGATGGCGCCGAGGGGCCCCTCGTGGTGCTCGAGGGCACGCTGGATGGCGCCGGAGAGCGGCACCTGGGCGAGCAGCGTCGCCTGATCCTCCTCGAGCAGGGCCCCCATCATCGAGAACAGGCCCGTGGTGAAGGCGTCCTCGGGATCGATGTTGCGGAAGGGCTCGGCCAGGTTCTGGCACATGAAGCCGCGGATCAGCGCCAGGCGCACCGTGATCCGCGATGAGGGCAGGTCGCTGGCGAGTGACATGGTCATCACCAGTCGGCGCAGCTCGTTGAGGCCGAGCACCTGCATCGCCCGCCGGAGGTCCGACGACGGCTGGCGCTGGCCGAAATGGCTCGCGTTGGCGCGATGCAGGATGGCGACGTGCAGATGCGGCATCTGCAGCAGCAGGTCGTGCAGGCGAAGCAGGTCGGCGTCCTCGCGATAGAGCTCGTTGATCAGCCGCAGCTGGGCGGCACGATTGCCATGGCGCCCCCGCGGCCGGGTGGCGTGAAAGTGCGGCTGGGACAGATAGCGCCCATTGATGAGATCGCAGCCGACCTCGAGGCACTGCTCGAGCCGAGCGTGATCCGGGATGTGCTCCGCCAGCAGCCGCAGGCCCCGCCCCTTGAGGGCGTGCAGGCGTTCGAGGTCGAGCGGGCCGGAGGCATCGATCACGACGATGTCGGCCACAGCCAAGAGCGCGGCCTCCATGGGGTGGCCCTGGGGATCGGGCACGGCGATGCGGTAGTGGCGCTCGGCGATTCGCTCGAGGCGATCGATCACCGCCGGGGTGATGTCGAGCCCCGCCGGCACCCCGATGATCACCTTCTCGGGCGGCGTCGGCAGCAGCTCAGGGCGCATCAGCCACTCGCCGGGCAGCTCGATGAGCAGCGTTCGGGCGGCCAGCCGCTGGTGCTCGTCCAGCTCATAGAGCACGGCACTCAGGGCCTTGGCCATGTGGCCGACCGGATCCTCGTCGGCGTCGTCGTGGTGCTGGTAGACGAGCCGATCGGCGACGTGCCGGTAGTCGGCATCGTGGATCGGATGCAGTGCGATGGTGAAGCGCTCCGTCACGCCCTGACCTGTCATGCGGTATCACTCCCTGCGACTGATGCCTGCCATACGAATGGTGGAGAACCATCATCAGCAGATTTTATTATGCAAAGGGTATCACCCCGTCCGAGGACTGTCCGCGCCCCGATGCGACAAGATTAAAGTATCCTGCGCGGCGTCCGATAACCCCTGTATTTCCCCATTACCTACGGTCCGGAGCCGAGCATGAACCCTTCGACACTGATCGGCATACTGGCCAGCTGCGTGCTTCTCGCCAGCGTCCTGTTCTTCACCGCCGAATCCCCGCAGAGCTTCATCAACCTGCCGGGGCTCGCCATCGTCGTCGCCGGCACGCTGGCGGCCACCTTCATCAGCTATCCCCTGAAGGAGGTGCTGCGGGTCGTGCGCCTGGTCGCCATCGTCTTCCGGCGCGAGAACACCTACATCCGCGACGACATCACGGAACTGGTCGACCTCTCCCGGCTGTGGCTCAAGGGGGACGTGCGCTCGGTGGAGAGCGCCCTGGAGCATACCCGCAATCCCTTCCTGCGCACCGGCATCCAGCTGGTGATCGCCAATACCAAGGAGGAGGAGATCTTCGACCTGCTGCGCTGGCGGATCTCCCGCCTCAAGGCGCGCGAGCATGCCGAGGCCCAGATCTTTCGCACCATGGCCACCTACGCGCCGGCCTTCGGCATGATCGGCACCCTGGTGGGGCTGGTGAACATGCTGGAGGTGATGGAGGCGGGGGACCTGCACGTGATCGGCCCGCGCATGGCCGTGGCGCTGCTCACGACCTTCTACGGCATCCTGCTGGCCAACCTGGTGTTCAAGCCGATCGCGGTGAAGCTCGAGCGGCGCACCGAGGAGCGGCTGATCGCCATGAACATGGTGCTCGAGGGCATCTCGCTGATCACCAAGCGGCGCCTGCCCTCCTTCATCGAGGAGACCCTCAACTCCTTCGTCGCCAACTACCACGACGAGATCCGCGACCCGCAGTCCCCCGCCGAGCGTCGCGAGAGCGGCGAGAAGGCCCAGGGCGGCAAGGACCGGGGCGAGCAGGGCCAGCATGCGTAACCGGGAGATCAGCGAGGCGCTCAACCCTGCCGGCCATGGGGAAGGCGACGGCGAGAGCTGGCTGATGAGCTACCTGGACGTGCTGACCCTGCTGATCACCCTCTTCGTGCTGCTGCTCTCGATGGCCGGCAACGGCCAGGCCGACAGCGACAGCCAGTCCGCCGGCCCGGCGGTATCGCCCTCGGCCTTCTCGGCATCGCTGGCGGTCGCCGGCGGCATGGCCCCCCAGGCCGCCGGCCTCAAGCCCCGCCACGACGGCCTGCAGCCGCGCTTCAAGGGCCTCGAGATGGAGGGCGTCAGCGTCGCCGAGGGTGAGGGCGGCATCACCCTGCGCATCGACAACAACCTGCTGTTCGCCAGCGGTCAGGCGCGCCTGACCGCCCGGGGGGAGCGAGTGCTGCAGGGCCTGGTGGAGACGCTCCAGACCTTCGACGGGCGCATCTCGGTCGAGGGCCACACCGACAACGTGCCGATCGCCACGCGCCGCTTCCCCTCCAACTGGGAGCTCTCCACCGGCCGCGCCATCTCGGTGCTGCGTCACCTGGTGAAGAGCGGTCTGTCCGAGTCGCGGCTGCGCGCCATCGGCTATGCCGATACTCTACCCTTGGAGAGCAACGACAGCCGCGAGGGACGCGCCGCCAACCGTCGGGTCGAGCTGCTGCTGACCCGCGATACCCGAGACACCTAACACAGGCAAGGCGCCACGAAACAAGGACACGACATGAGTCACTGCGCACGAGTCGAGGGGCACTGCGGACGCTGCGAGGGGGAGCTCCCCTTCGACTTCACCATGGCATTCCAGCCGATCGTCGACATCCGCGAGGCGCGCGTCACCACCTATGAGGCGCTGGTGCGCGGCCCCGCCGGGGAGTCGGCCTGGAGCGTGCTCTCCCAGGTGACCGGCGACCTGCTCTACCGCTTCGACCAGGCCTGCCGGGTGCGCGCCATCGAACTGGCCAGCCGCCTGGGCATGCGCCATAACCTCTCGATCAACTTCCTGCCCAATGCCGTCTACGAGCCCGAGGCGTGCATCCAGGCCACCCTCGAGGTGTGCCAGCGCGTGGGGTGGCCGACCGAGCGGCTGGTCTTCGAGTTCACCGAGACCGAGCGCGTCACCGACCGGCGCCACCTGCACCGCATCATCGAGAGCTACCGCTCCATGGGCTTCACCACCGCGCTGGACGACTTCGGCAACGGCTACGCCAACCTGGACCTGCTCACCGACCTCAAGCCCGACCGCCTGAAGGTCGATCGGGAACTGGTGATGGGCTGCGACCGGGACACCCGGCGCCAGGCGTTGATCCGCGCCGTGAAGGCGCTGGGCGACGATCTGGGCCTCTTGCTGATCGCCGAGGGGGTCGAGACCCGGGAAGAGGCCCTCTGGCTGGCGCGCCTGGGCATCACCCGCCAGCAGGGCTATTACTTCGCGCGCCCCGCCGTCGCGTCACTGGGCGAGGACCTCGGGCCCATGCTGATCGCGCTGCGCGAGGAGAGCGAGGGCGTCCATCATCGTCGCGCCGCGCCAGCTGCGCAGCGTTGATCCTCCCGGCCGGTGATCGGGGACAGCGGCGCTCGGCATCGCGCCCCGACATCACCTAGCGATCGAACACCACCGTGCGACCGGCGTGCAGGAAGACGCGGCGCTCCACGTGCAGGGCGACGGCCCGGGACAGCGTCAGGCACTCGACGTCGCGCCCCTTGGCGACCAGGTCTTCCGGGTAGTCGGTGTGACTCACCGGCTCCACGCCCTGAGAGATGATCGGTCCCTCGTCCAGGTCGTCGTTGATGTAGTGGGCCGTGGCGCCGACCAGCTTGACGCCCTTCTCGTAGGCCTGGTGGTAGGGCCGGGCCCCCTTGAAGCCCGGCAGCAGGGAGTGGTGGATATTGATCGCGCGGCCGCTGAGCTTCTCGCACAGGTCGCTCGAGAGCACCTGCATGTAGCGCGCCAGGATCACCAGCTCCGCGCCGGTCTGCTCGATCACCGCCCAGACCTGCGCCTCCTGCTGCGCCTTGGTCTCGGCCGTGATGGGGAAGTGGTGGTAGGGAATGCCGTGCCACTCCGCCAGGGTCGCCAGGTCCGGGTGGTTGGAGACGATGGCGCGAATATCGATGGGCAGCTGGCCGATACGGTAGCGATAGAGCAGGTCGTTCAAGCAGTGATCGGCCTTGGAGACCATGATCACCACCGGCAGGCGGCGCCCCGGCGGGGTCAGTTCGAAGCGCATCTCGAACTCGGCGGCGCGCTTGGCGAAGCCGGCCTCGAAGGCCTCGGCATCGAAGCCCTCGGCCTCGGGCCGGAACTCCGTGCGGATGAAGAAGCCCCCGCTCTGGCGATCGTCGAAGGTGTGCTGCTCGGTGATGTAGCAGCGGCTTTCCCTGAGGAAGCGGGTGACCACGTCCACGGTCCCCAGGCGGCTCGGGCACTGCGCCGCCAGGATCCAGCGATGGTTGTTGTCGTGCATGATATCTCTCCTGAACGGGGCCGGCGATGGCCGGCCCCGTCGTGGTCAGCCCTCGACACCGATGGCGTACTCCGCGCCGGCATCCAGGAGCCAGCGATAGAGGTAGTCGGCGAAGCTGCGCCGGATCACCAGCTCCCAGCGATCCTCGCCGGGGCGGCGCAGGACGACGGTCGCCTTGGCAAAGACCGTGGTCACGCCCTTGCCGACCGGGAAGTGGCTCGGATGGACGTCATAGCTCACCGATTTCATCAGCACCTCACGGGCCGCCTCGCCGGACAGCTCCAGCACGGTCTGGCCGCCGCCAACGTTGCTAATGCTGAAGTGCGCATCACCGAGCGCCTCGCGCAGACGCCGCTCGATGTCGAACTCCTCGCCACCGGGCACGATCAAGAGCCACTCGTCCGGCGATATCCACTGAATCGAGCGTTCACCGCCCTCGTCCTGCACCAGGCCCAGCGGCTCGCCGGGAAGGCCCAGGCCGATCACCTCACGCAGGGCCTCATCGAGCACGATGGCACCGCCCCGCAGGGTCAGGTGCCCCAGGAAGGCACGCTCGCGCAGGGTCACGCGGGTGTTGGCCTTGGCCTTCGGGGCCCCCGAGCGGTGCCGGCTGAAGGCCAGCGGCGACTCGACGGCGATCTCGCTTGCATGTTCAACGACGGGGCGCGTATCGAACTGCTGTGCATTAGACATTCTGACGCTCTCCCTTGGGATCGAGGAAGATGGGGCTGACGATTTCGGCCTCATGGACCTGGCCGTCGACCATGGGCAGATAGACGGTGTCGCCCATCTTCTGGTGGCCGCCCTTGACCACGGCCAGGGCGAAGCCTGATGCCAGGGTCGGGCTGTAGTAGCTGGAGGTCACGTGGCCGACCATCGGCATCGGGATCGCATGGCTCGGATCGAGCACGATCTGCGCGCCCTCCTCCAGGACCACCTTGGGATCCTTGGGCTTGAGGCCCACCATCTGCTTGCGGTCGCTGCGCTTGGTGTCGGGACGCGTCAGCGCCCGCTTGCCGATCCAGGAGTTCGGCTTGTCGTAGCCGATCGCCCAGTGCATGCCCAGATCCTCCGGGGTCACCGAGCCATCGGTGTCCTGACCGGCGATGATGAAGCCCTTCTCGGCCCGCAGCACGTGCATGGTCTCGGTGCCGTAGGGCGTCAGGCCATACTTGTCGCCATGGGCGAACAGCGTCTTCCAGACGTGCATGGCATAGTTGGCCTGGACGTTGATCTCGTAGGCCAGCTCCCCGGTGAAGGAGATGCGGAAGACCCGCGCCGGCACGCCGGCCACCTGCCCCTCGCGCCAGTCCATGAACTTGAAGCTGTCCTTGTCCAGGTCGATGTCGGTGATCTCGGCCAGCAGCTTACGCGCCTCCGGGCCGGTGACGGTCATGGTCGCCCAGTGATCGGTCACCGAGTTGAAGTACACATCGAGCTCGGGCCACTCGGTCTGGTGCCAGATCTCCAGCCACTCGAGCACCGCCGCCGCGCCACCGGTGCTGGTGGTCATCAGGAAGTGGTTCTCGGCCAGGCAGCTGGTGGTGCCGTCGTCCATCACCATGCCGTCGTCCTTGCACATCAGGCCATAGCGGACGCGACCGGGGGCCAGCTTGGCCCACTTGTTGGTGTAGACCCGACCCAGGAACTCACGGGCATCCGGGCCCTGGATGTCGATCTTGCCCAGGGTCGAGGCATCGAGGATGCCGACCTTCTCGCGGACGGCGAGGCACTCACGGGCGACCGCCTCGTGCATGGTCTCGGTCTTGCCACCCTCTGCGCGGCGCCTTTGTGGAAAATACCAGGGACGCTTCCACTGGCCGACGTCCTCGAACTCGGCACCGTGCTCCACATGCCACTGATGCAGGGCGGTGTAGCGCTCGGGTTCGAACAGCTCACGGCAATGACGCCCGGCGATGGCGCCGAAGGTCACCGGCGTGTAGTTGGGACGGAACACCGTAGTGCCGACCTCGGGAATCGACTTGCCCAGGCAGCGCGCGGCGATCGCCATGCCGTTGATGTTGCCGAGCTTGCCCTGGTCGGTGCCGAAGCCCATGGCGGTGTAGCGCTTGACGTGCTCGATGGACTCGAAGCCCTCGCGGGTGGCCAGCTCGATGCCCGCCGCGGTGACATCGTTCTGCAGGTCGACGAACTGCTTGGGCGCCCGCAGGGTCGCCTTCTCGTGGGGCACCTGGTAGAGCGCGCTGGCCGCACCTTCCCGGCGGGCCTCGGCCTGGGGCAGCTCGATGGCCGCGGTGGAACGGCCCAGCGCCGCCAGGGCCTTGGCGGCCGCGGCACTGCCATCGGCCAGGCCCTCGGCCAGGTCGTGGATACCGCGGGCGCTGCCGGCGGCGTGCATCCCCGTCACCAGGCTCGGCACGAAGCCGAGGATCTCGTCATCCCAGACGGGGCGAGCACCGGTGTGGGACGCCAGGTGGATCACCGGGCTGTAGCCGCCGGAGCTGGCGATGGTGTCGCACTCCAGCGCCTCGGCCTGACCGGTGACCTTGAAGGCCTCGGCATCGATGGTGGCGACCCGGGCGCCGCAGACGCGGGTACTGCCCTTGGCCTCGATCACGGCCGAGCCTGTGATGATGCGAATGCCGCGGGCGCGGGCCTGCTCGACCAGCTCACCGTCCGGATTACGGCGCGCATCGACGATGGCCACCACCTCGCGGCCGGCCTCCTCCCAATCCAGGGCGGCGCGGTAGGCGTGATCGTTGCTGGTAGAGAGCACCAGCTTGTTGCCCGGCACCACGCCATAGCGGCGGATGTAGGTCGATACGGCACCGGCGACCAGGTTGCCCGGCACATCGTTGCCCGCGTAGACCAGCGGACGCTCGAGGGCGCCGGTGGCCAGCAGTACCTGGCCGGCCCGCACGCGATGCATCCGCGAACGGGTGGGGCGATACCCCTCGCCCCTCGGCGCCGTCTCGCCGAGATGCTCGGTGCGCCGCTCATGCAGGGTCACGAAATGATGATCGTGATAGCCGTTGGCGGTGGTGCGCGGCAGCAGGGTGACGTTGTCGCTCTCGGCCAGCTCGCTGATCACCTTTTCCGCCCACTGGGCGGCAGGCTGGTCGTCGAGCAGCTCGCGGCTGTCCAGCAGCGAGCCGCCCATCTCCTCCTGCTCATCACACAGGATCACCCGGGCCCCGGCGCGGGCGGCGGTCAGCGCCGCGGCGAGGCCCGCCGGGCCTGCGCCGATCACCAGCATATCGCAGTGCTGGTGGAGATGATCGTAGCTGTCGGGGTCGCGCTCCATGGGGCTGCGGCCGAGGCCGGCGCCCTTGCGGATGTACTTCTCGTAGGTCATCCACAGGGACGCGGGGGCCATGAAGGTCTTGTAGTAGAACCCCGGCGGCATGAAACGCCCGCCCAGCTTGCCGACCAGGCTCATGACATCGCGCTGGACGTTCGGCCAGCCGTTGGTGCTCTGTGCCGTGAGGCCATCGAACAGCGCCTGCTGGGTGGCCCGCACGTTGGGCACCTGGGCCGCCTCGGTGCTGCCCAGCTGGACCAGCGCATTGGGCTCCTCGGCGCCGGCGGCGACGATGCCGCGCGGCCGCGAGTACTTGAAGCTGCGGTTGACGATGTCCACCCCGTTGGCGAGCAACGCCGACGCCAGGGTATCGCCGGCATGGCCCTGGTACTGCTTGCCATTGAAGGTGAAGGTCAGCGTGCGGGAGCGATCGACGCGGCCGCCCCGGGCGAGACGATTGAACTGACTCATGCGCGGACTCCTTCAAGAAGCGATGCCTGCTCGACGCCGTCCGTGGACGGCCGACCCTCGGGATGCTCGGCGGTGAACCTCGGCTGCTCGCCTATCTTGTAGGTCTCGAGGATCTCGTAGCTCACCGTGTGACGGGTGATGTTGAAGAACTTGCGGCAGCCCACGGCATGCACCCACAGCTCGTGATGGATGCCACGCGGGTTGTCGCGAAAGAACAGGTAGTCGCCCCATTCCTCGTCGCTGCAGGCGTCCGGATCGACCGGGCGGGCGATATGCGCCTGACCCTTGGGGTGGAACTCCTCTTCCTCACGATGCTCAGCGCAGTGGGGGCAGTAAATATGAAACATGGGGTTGCCTCCTTAGTGGGCCACGCCGGCTGCACCGTGCTCATCGACCAGGGCACCGGTGTGAAAGCGATCGATGGAGAACGGAGCGGCAATGGGATGCATCTCGCCCTTGGCGAGACTGGCCGCAAAGACGTGGCCGGAGCCCGGTGTGGCCTTGAAGCCCCCGGTGCCCCAGCCGCAGTTGAAGAAGAGCCCCTTGACCGGTGTCTTGGAGAGGATCGGGCAGGCGTCCGGGCAGGTATCGACGATGCCGCCCCACTGGCGGTTCATGCGCACCCGCGAGAAGATCGGGAACATCTCGACGATGGCCTGCAGGGTGTGCTCCACGGTGGAGTAACTGCCGCGCTGGCCGTAGCCGTTGTAGCCGTCGATGCCGGCACCGATCACCAGGTCGCCCTTGTCGGTCTGGCTGATGTAGCCATGCACGTGGTTGGACATCACCACGGTGTCGAGCACCGGCTTGAGCGGCTCGGAGACCAGGGCCTGCAGCGGATGGGACTCCAGCGGCAGCGTGAAGCCGGCCATCTTCGCCAGCACGCTCGAGTTACCGGCGGCCACGCAGCCCACGGTCTTGGCCTCGATGTCGCCGCGGTTGGTGTGCACCCCGTAGACGCGGCCGTCGCGGATCTTGAAGCCGGTGACCTCGGTCTGCTGCAGGATGTCGACGCCGAGGGCATCGGCGGCACGGGCGTAGCCCCAGGCCACGGCATCGTGGCGCGCCACGCCGGCGCGGGGCTGCCAGGAGGCACCCAGCACGGGATAACGCGCGCTCTTCGAGCAGTCCATGATCGGCACGATGTCCTGCACGCCCTGGGTATCCAGCACCTCGCCGTCGATGCCATTGAGGCGATTGGCGTTGACCCGGCGCTGGATGTCGCGCATGTCCTGCAGCGTGTGCCCGAGGTTGAGCACGCCGCGCTGGGAGAACATCACGTTGTAGTTGAGGTCCTGGGAGAGCCCCTCCCACAGCTTCATGGCGTGCTCGTAGAGCGCCGCCGCCTCGTCCCACAGGTAGTTGGAGCGCACGATGGTGGTGTTACGGGCGGTGTTACCGCCCCCCAGCCAGCCCTTCTCCACCACCGCCACGTTGGTGATGCCGAACTCCTTGGCCAGGTAGTAGGCCGTGGCCAGGCCATGGCCGCCGCCGCCGACGATGATGACGTCGTACTGCTTCTTGGGCACGGGGTTGCGCCACTGGCGCTCCCAGTTCTCATGATGGCTCAGCGCGTGCTTGGCCAGCCCGAATCCTGAATAGCGTTGCATAGGGTCTTCTCCTCGAAGGGCCCCGCCGAGGCGCCGGCGGGGAACGGGCTCACGCGATGGAGGTTTCGGTCGCCTCGACGGAAGCCGGGGCATAGACCGGGTGGCGTTCGCACAGCTCGGTCACCTTGTCGCGGACCTCGGCCTCGACGGCGTCGGTATTGCCACGTTCGGCCAGCACATCGAGGATGTCGCAGATCCAGCCGGCCAGATCGCTGCACTCGGTCGCATCGAAGCCGCGCGTGGTCACCGCCGGGGTGCCGATGCGCAGGCCCGAGGTGACGAAGGGGCTCTGGGGATCATTGGGCACGGCGTTCTTGTTGACGGTGATGTGCGCACGACCCAGCGCGGCATCCGCATCCTTGCCGGTCACCTCCTGCTTGATCAGCGAGACCAGGAAGAGGTGGTCGTCGGTGCCGCCGGACACCACATCGAAGCCGCGCTCCCTGAACACCCCGGCCATGGCCTGGGCGTTGTCTATCACCCGCCGCTGATAGGCCACGAACTCCTGGCTCATGGCCTCCTTGAAGGCCACCGCCTTGGCGGCGATCACGTGCATCAGCGGGCCGCCCTGCTGGCCCGGGAAGACCGCACCATTGAGCTTCTTGTACAGCGCGGCATCGCCGTGCGCGGAGAGGATCAGGCCGCCACGCGGGCCGCGCAGGGTCTTGTGGGTGGTGGTGGTGACCACGTGGGCGTGGGGAATCGGGCTCGGGTAGTGGCCCGCGGCGACCAGGCCGGCCACATGGGCCATGTCGACCAGCAGCCAGGCCCCCACCTCGTCGGCGATCGTGCGGAAACGCCGCCAATCCACGACCCGCGAATAGGCCGAGAAGCCGGCGATGATCAGCTTGGGCTGGTGCTCACGAGCGAGTCGCTCGACCTCGTCATAGTCGATCTCGCCGGTCTCCGGGTTGAGACCGTACTGCACGGCGTTGTAGTGCTTGCCGGAGAAGTTGGGCGCTGCGCCATGGGTCAGGTGGCCGCCATGGGCCAGGCTCATGCCCAGCACGGTATCGCCCGGCTGGATCAGCGCCATGAAGGCCGCGGCATTGGCCTGGGCGCCGGAGTGCGGCTGGACGTTGGCATAGTCGGCACCGAACAGGTCGCAGGCGCGATCGATGGCCAACTGCTCGACCACATCGACATGCTCGCAGCCGCCGTAGTAACGCTTGCCCGGGTAGCCCTCGGCGTACTTGTTGGTCAGCTGGGTACCCTGGGCCTCCATCACGGCGCGGCTGGCGTAGTTCTCGGAGGCGATCAGCTCGACGTGGGCCTCCTGGCGCACCACCTCGTCGGCGATGGCAGCGGCGATCTGGGCATCGAACGTGGCGAGACCAACCTGATTCATGACTGACTCCTTCTTGTTATCGGTGGCGGGCAGGGTGTGGAGGGAAGCCATCGGCACCTGCCTGCGGAAAAATGGCCATCCTTATGCGCAGATCACCTCTGCGCCGCTTGTCCGGCTTACGTTCCGATTAAAGGCGATGGGGGAGTCCAAAGATTGAATAAATGCGACAGGATTTCTGAACAGCGGAGCACACGGACGGCGTCCGTCAGCGCGATGCACCGGGCTGACGGCAAGCATGAGGGCACTCATTCATTAGGGACAGGCGAGGAATCAGAGCGTCGGTCGGCCGTCGATATGCAGGAAGAAGGGATCGACCCGGTCGCTGCCGGGTTCGCTGGCGCGCTTGCGCATTTCCGACGGCGTCGCGCCGAAGGCGCTGCGGAAATGGCGGGAGAAGTGGGCCGTATCGGCGAAGCCACAGCGCTCGCCGATCTCGGTGATGCTCTTGCCGGTATAGTGCAACAGCCATAGCCCGTAGCGCAGGCGCAGGTCACGGGCGAACTTCTGGGGACCGACGCCCAGGATCTCGCGAAAGCGGCGTTCCAGGTTGCGGCGGGAGGTGCCCACCCGTTCCGATAGCGCGTCCATCGCGATCGCCTCGCCCAGGTGCTGCTCGAGCACGGCGATGGCGCGGCGCACCACCCGATCCTCGATCTTGCCGAAGACCACCGGCTGGGGCTGGGGGTGGGTGCCGGCGCGAGCCTCGTCGAGGAGCATGATGTTCAGGCTCTTCATCGCCCAGGCCTTGCCCAGGTGGCGCTCGACCAGGTAGGCGGCGAGGTCCGCCGCCGCCGCCCCGCCGGCACAGGTGAGTCGATCCCCGTCATCGATGAACAGCCGGTCGGCCACCGGCTGGATGGCGGGAAAGCGCTGGATCATGTCGCGATGGTGGTACCAGCTGACGCAGCAGCGCCGCTCCTTCATCAGGCCCGCCTGAATCAGGGCGAACACCCCGGTGCACAATCCCACCAGCGGCACACCGGCCTCCGCGGCCTGGCGAAGGTAGGCATGGGCGCGGGTATCCAGGCGGTCGTGATCATCCTGTACGCCGCCCACGACCACGATGTAATCGAAGGCGCCGGGATCCTGAAACGACAGGCAGGGAGAGATGGCGGCACCGCAACTGGAGAGCACCTCATTCCCGGCACTGGCCATGAAGGTCCAGTGGCAACGCACCTGCCGCGAGCGATCCCCCTCGTCCGCCGCCAGACGCAGGCAGTCTAGGAAGGCGGCGAAGGGCAGCAGCGTGAAGCGGTGGAGCAGGACGAAGCCCACCGCCAGAGGCTCACTCTTGTGAAGCGGACCGACCGTCGTGGCTGACATCATGGCGGACATTCTGGCATGTCTCTGTACCCCCCAAGGACCCTTACACTATCCCCTCGTCCGCTTCAGCACCACCAGCGATGATCCCGTCATGCCATGCACCTCGACGCTTCGCGTTCCTGACCCCGACATTGACCGCGCTTCGAAGGGTGGCCGATCGAGGTGAGCGGGGAGCCCGCCATGAACCAGCCATGACATGAAGAGGTGTCGCCGGGCGAGCGTCGGCGGCCAGCCCGGTTACCGGTGACCGACAACGAAAAGGGCCTACGACAGTGTCGTAGGCCCTTGAATTCGTGGCGCGCCCGGCAGGATTCGAACCTGCGACCCTCGGCTTCGGAGGCCGATACTCTATCCAACTGAGCTACGGGCGCACGGCCTGGCGATGTGTTCCAGGCGGGCGCTATCCTACCCGCCCACCAGAGCGCTGTCCAGCCGGCATCCCGAGCGGCCCGCAGCCTGCCGTGAGCCGGAGGGATTTTCCAGGCGTTGGCGATGCCGGTATACTGTCGCCCACTATATATGCGCGCCGTGGCGTCCACCGTCTGACGTGATGCCGAGCGTGATTCCGATGACAGGACCGTCGAGAGGTGGTGAGAGTGAAATCCAGCAAGCTGATCATGGGGTGCCTGACCGCCCTGGGCCTGAGCACAGGCATGGCCGTTGCACAGGACGACGCGGCGCACGATGCCATCGCGGAACGCCTGAAACCGGTGGGTGAGCTCTGCCTGCAGGGCGAAGACTGCGGCACCCAGATGGCCGCCGCCGGCGGTGACAGCAGCGCCTCCTCGGGCGGCGCCATCGATGGGGCCGGCATCTACAACAACGTCTGCATGGCCTGCCACGAGACCGGCGCCGCCGGCGCGCCGGTGCGCGGCGACGAGGCCGCCTGGAGCGAGCGTACCGGCAAGGGCTTCGAGACCCTGGTGAGCCACGCCATCAACGGCTTCAACGCCATGCCCGCCAAGGGCGGCAACCCGGGCCTCTCGGACGATGAAGTCCAGGCCGCGGTGGCCCACCTGGTCGAGCCGGTGATGGACGTGCCCTCTCAGGAGAGCGGCGGTGACGAGGCTGCCTCGGCCAGTGCCGAGGGCGAGAGCAGTGCCGAGGGCGAGGCGAGCGAGACCAGCGCCAGCGCCGAGGCCGCCACGGCCGGCATCGACGGCGCAGCGATCTACAACTCCGCCTGCATGGCCTGCCACGATACCGGCGCGGCCGGCGCGCCGAAGAAGGGTGACGCCGAGGCTTGGGCCCCGCGTATCGAGAAGGGCACCGAGACCCTCTACAGCCATGCCATCAACGGCTTCAACGCCATGCCCGCCAAGGGCGGCAACGCGTCGCTCTCCGATGCCGAGGTCCAGGCGGCGGTCGATCACATGGTCGGCGCCGTGCAGTAAGCCTGCGGTCACGCAAAGACCAGCGGGGCGCCCTAGGGCGCCCCGCTCGCGTTTGAAGACGCCGTCTCGGCGGCCGTGGGCCGCCTGCCAGGCCGGCCTCAGCCCAGCAGCGAGCGAATTCCCGCCAGGGCGTCCTTGCCCCGTGCCTGCTTCTTCTCCGGGTCCTCGCGGTCGGCGCGCCCCTCCCACTCCAGATCGTCCGCCGGCAGCTCGTCGAGGAAGCGGCTGGGCGTGCAGTCCATCAGCTCGCCGTAGGCCTTGCGCTGACGCGCCAGGGTCATGGTCAGGGTGCGTCGCGCCCGGGTGATGCCCACGTAGGCCAGGCGACGCTCCTCCTCCACGGTGCCCGCCTCCACGGCATTGCGGTGGGGCAGCAGCTCCTCCTCCAGCCCCATCAGGTAGACATGCGGGAACTCCAGCCCCTTGGAGGCGTGCATGGTCAACAGCTGCACCCGGTCGGAGTCGTCCTCCTCGGCCTGCTGCTCGAGGATGTCGCGCAGCACCAGCCGGGAGATCGCCGCCTCCACGTCGTCGGTCTCGGTCTCCTCGCTGGCCGTCTCCTCGGGGTCGCGGTTCATGGACTTCTCGAGCTGATCGATCAGGATCCAGACGTTGGCCATGCGCCGCTCGGCGATGGTCGGCGCGCTGGCGTTCTGATAGAGCCAGGCCTCGTAGTCCATCTCGTGCAGCATGCCGCGGATCGCCTCGAGGGCGTCGCCCTGGTCCATCCTCCGGCGCACGCCGTCGATGAAGTGGGTGAAGCGCGACAGCCGATCCATCGCCCGCTCCGGCAGCTGCTGGGCGAGGCCCAGCTCATGACAGGCGGCGAACAGCGAGATCGAGCGCCCGGAGGCCTGGTCGTTGGCGTAGTTGGCGAGCTTCTCCAGGGTGCTCGGGCCGATCTCGCGGCGCGGCACGTTGACGATGCGCAGGAAGGCGTTGTCGTCGGCCGGGTTGATCAGCAGGCGCAGGTAGGCCATGGCGTCCTTGATCTCGTTGCGCGAGAAGAAGGAGGTGCCGCCGGAGAGCTTGTAGGGAATCTGGTAGTGCTGCAGCTTGAGCTCCAGCAGCCGGGCCTGGAAGTTGCCACGGTAGAGCACCGCGAAGTCGCGCCATTCGGCGGACTCCTTGATGCGCCGGGTGAGGATCTCGCTGGCCACCCGCTCGGCCTCGGCCTCCTCGTGGCGATTGACCACCACGCGGATGGCCGCGCCCTCGCCCATCTCCGACCACAGGGTCTTGTCGTAGACGTGGGGGTTGTTGGCGATCAGGGTGTTGGCGGCGCGCAGGATGGTGCCGGTGGAGCGGTAGTTCTGCTCGAGCTTGATCACCTTCAGGCGCGGGAAATCCTCGCCCAGGGTGACCAGGTTCTCGGGGCGCGCCCCGCGCCAGGCGTAGATCGACTGGTCGTCGTCGCCGACCACGGTGAAGGTGGCCCGCTCGCCCATCAGCAGCCGCACCAGCAGGTACTGGCTGATGTTGGTGTCCTGGTACTCGTCCACCAGCATGTAGTGGATCTTGCGCCGCCAGCGGGCCAGCGCTTCGGGATCGTCGCGCAGCAGCACCACCGGCAGCAGGATCAGGTCGTCGAAGTCCACCGCGTTGTAGGCCTTCAGGTGGCGCACGTAGGCCTCGTAGACCCGGGCGGCGTACTGCTCGTCGTCATCCTCGGCGTGGGAGAGCGCCTGGCCGGGCAGCAGCAGGTCGTTCTTCCACTGGGAGATCTGCTGCTGCACGGCGTTGATCTGGTCGGCGTCGACCTGGGCGTCCTTGTTCATCAGGTCGCGCAGCAGCGCCTTGGCATCTTCCGGATCGAACAGCGAGAAGCCCGGCCGGTAACCGAGCGCCTTGAGTTCGCTGCGGATGATGTTGAGCCCCAGGGTGTGGAAGGTGGAGACGGTCAGCCCGTGCCCCTCCTTGCCCTGGAGCATGCTGCCCACGCGCTCCTTCATCTCCCGGGCGGCCTTGTTGGTGAAGGTCACCGCGGCGATGCGCCGGGCGCTCATGCCGCACTCCTGCACCAGGTAGGCGATCTTGGTGGTGATCACGCTGGTCTTGCCCGAGCCCGCCCCGGCGAGCACCAGGCAGGGGCCGTCGATGTAGCGCACGGCCTCCTGCTGGCGGGGGTTGAGGCCGGCGACCCGGCGTTTGATGGACGTGGACATCAGGAGCTCCTCGCAGGCGCGTGGGGGGCGGTGGCCGGGCGGTCGGCCTCGGCAGGGTCGCCGCCCGGATGGCCGGCGCCCGGAAGGCCGGCCCCCACGAACTCGAGCTGGCGCCACGCCTCGAAGACCACCACCGCGCAGGCGTTGGAGAGGTTCAGGCTGCGGCTGTCGGGCAGCATCGGAATACGCAGGCGCTGGGCCTCGGGCAAGGCATCGAGCAGCGCCTGGGGCAGGCCACGGGTCTCGGGGCCGAACACCAGGGCGTCGCCCTCGCGATAGCCAGGCTCATGATAGCCGGTGCGACCCCGGGTGGAGACGGCGAAGACTCGCCCGGGCGCCACGGCGGCGAGGAAGGCGGCCCAGTCGGCATGCACGCGCACTCGGGCCCACTCGTGGTAGTCGAGGCCGGCGCGGCGCAGGCGCTTGTCGTCCAGCGTGAAGCCCAGCGGCTCGATCAGGTGGAGCCGGAACCCGGTGTTGGCGCAGAGCCGGATCAGGTTGCCGGTATTGGGCGGGATCTCGGGCTGGTAGAGCACCACATCAAGCATCAACGGCTCCTGATATTAAGGGCGTACAACGCGCTCGGGCCCCGTGCGGGGCCCGAGGAAGGGATCGCCTGGCGCGGGCATCGCGCCGCCGGGCCTCAGTCGCCAGACACGCCGTAGCGGTCGCGGTAGGCGCGAATCGCCTCGGCGTGGCCCTTGAGCGCCTCGCCGGCGTGCTGTTCGAGGTACTCGAGCACCAGGTCCAGGGTAACGATGCTGACCACCGGCATGCCGTAGGTGGCCTCGACCTCCTGGATGGCGCTGCGCGGGTCGTGCTCGTCGCGGCCGCGCTCCTGGCGATCCAGGGCGATCACCACGCCCGCCGCCTGGGCGCCCGCGTCGTCGATCAGGCCCATCACCTCGCGGATCGCGGTGCCGGCGGTGATCACGTCATCGATGATCAGGATGCGCCCGGCGAGCTCGGCGCCGACGATGTTGCCGCCCTCGCCGTGCGCCTTGGCTTCCTTGCGGTTGAAGGCGTAGGGCAGGTCGCGGTCGTGGTGGTCGGCCAGTGCCACGGCGGTGGTGGCGGCCAGCGGGATCCCCTTGTAGGCGGGCCCGAAGAGCACGTCGATCTCGAGGTCGCTGTCGGCGATGGCCTGGGCGTAGAAGCGTCCCAGCTCGGCCAGGGCACGGCCGGTGCGGAACAGGCCGGCATTGAAGAAATAGGGGCTGACGCGGCCGGACTTGAGCGTGAATTCGCCGAAGCGCAACACGCCCTGGTCGATGGCGAACTCGATGAATGCCTGCTGGTAGGGTTGCAGGGACGATGCAGTGCGCGGGTCCGCCACGGAGCCTCCTATCACGTTTATCGGCTGACGCCATTTACCCAAACGTCGAAACGTCGGGTATCATACACGCGCGACGCAAAAGGGACCACGTATGAAAATCGCCACCATCAATGTCAACGGCATCCGCGAAGCGGTCGGACGGGGCTTCCTCGACTGGCTGGCCAACCAGGATGCCGACGTCGTCTGCGTGCAGAACCTCAAGGCCAAGAGCTTCGAGCTGGACGATAGCATCCTCTATCCGGAGGGCTACGAGGGCTACTTCCTCGATGCGGAGCAGGACGGCTTCTCGGGGGTCGGCCTCTACTGCCGTCAGATCCCCAAGGCCATCATGTACGGCCTGGGCTTCCCCCAGTGCGACCACGAGGCGCGCTTCCTGCAGGCGGACTACGACCGCTTCAGCATCGCCAGCTTCCTGATGCCCGACGGCAGCGACTATGCCGCCAAGCAGGCCTTCATGGCCCAGTATCAGGAGTACCTGTCGAAGATGGCCCGCAAGCGCCGCGAGTACATCATCTGTGGCTCCTGGCACATCGCCCACAAGACCATCGACCTGGAGAACTGGGCCGACAACCAGACCACGCCCGGCTTCAAGCCCGAGGAGCGTGCCTGGATGGATCAGGTCTTCGGCCCCACCGGCTTCATCGACACCTTCCGCGAGATCAACCGCGACGCCGGCGAGTACACCTGGTGGCCGAAGCTCGACCAGGAGGTGCCGCGCTCCCGCCAGGAGGGCTGGCGCATCGACTACCAGATCGTCGGGCCGAACTTCCGCCGCCACGTGGTGGACGCCTGGATCGACTACGACGCGACCTTCTCGGAGTTCGCGCCGCTGATCGTCGAGTACGACCTGACGCTCTGAGCCCGCTCCCTACGTCGCCGTTCCGGCCCGTCCGGAACGCAACGCGCCGGCCCTCGGGCCGGCGCGTTGCGTTATGGCATGGCGCGCCCTGAGGGACCGGCTCAGCCCCGAATGCCCAGCGCCTCGCGCTGATGGGCGAACAGCTCGGTGCCGGCCTTCTCGGCCAGGTCGAGCATGGCGTTGAGCTCGGCACGGCTGAAGGTGCCGGCCTCGGCGGTGCCCTGCACCTCGATCAGCTCGCCGCCCTCGGCCATCACCACGTTCATGTCGGTGTCGGCGCTCGAGTCCTCGGGATAGTCCAGGTCGACCACCGGCTGGCCCTTGTAGAGCCCCACCGAGATCGAGCCGACCAGCTGGTGGAAGGGGTCGCCCTTGATCAGCTTCTCGCGCTGCAGGTAGCGGATGGCATCGATCAGTGCCACGCAGCCACCGGTGATGGCGGCGGTGCGGGTGCCACCGTCGGCCTGGATGACGTCACAGTCGACGGTGATGGTGTACTCGCCGAGCTTCTTGAGGTTCACCGCCGCGCGCAGCGAGCGGCCGATCAGCCGCTGGATCTCCAGGGTACGGCCACCCTGCTTGCCGCGGGTCGCCTCCCGGCCGCCCCGGGTGTGGGTGGCGCGGGGGAGCATGCCGTATTCGGCGGTCACCCAGCCCTGCTTCTTGCCGCGCAGCCAGCGCGGCACGCCGGCCTCGACGCTGGCGTTGCACAGCACCTTGGTATCGCCGAACTCCACCAGCACCGAGCCCTCGGCGTGGCGGGTGTAGTCGCGGGTCAGGCGGATATCGCGGGACTGGTCGGCGGCGCGTCCGCTGGGACGCCGGATCTCCGAGGTCATGGCAGCTCTCTTGAATCGGGAAGATGACGGGAAGACACCCGTGGAATGGCGACCATTCTACACGCTCTGGTCTACACGGTCTGGGCGGGGAATCGGTTACACTGCCAGCCCTTGCACATCACGCGTCATCGGGAGGCTCCATGGTCCACAGCATGACCGCCTTTTCACGCCAGGAGCGCGACGGCGAGGCCGGCCGGCTGCAGCTCGAGCTGCGCTCGGTCAACCAGCGCTACCTGGAGCCCCATTTCCGACTGCCCGAGGCGCTGCGCGACCTGGAGCCGGCCTTCCGCGAGGCGCTGCGCACGCGCCTGGCCCGCGGCAAGGTCGAGTGCACCCTGCGCTTCGAGCCCTCCGGCGACGAGGCCGAGCCGAGCGTCGACCAGGCGCGACTCGAAGCCCTGGCCGCCACCCTGGAGGAGGTGCGCCAGCGCGTGCCCAGCGCCGCCATGCCCGATGCCCTGCGCCTGCTCGACCACCCGGGCGTGCTCGAGCGTCGCGCCCCGGACCTGGAGGCCGTGAAGCAGCAGGGCCTGGCGCTATTCCAGGCCGCCCTGGATGACCTGATCGCCGGCCGCGCCCGGGAGGGCGAGAAGCTCGCCGCGCTGATCCGCGAGCGCCTCGAAGCGGTCAACGAGCAGGTGGTCGAGGTGCGCCGGCTGATGCCGCGTATTCTCGAGCGCCAGCGAGCCCAGCTGCTGGAGCGGCTGGCAACCGTCCGCGCCGAGCTCGATCCCCAGCGACTCGAGGCCGAACTGCTGCTGCTCGCCCAGAAGGCCGACGTCGAGGAGGAGCTCGATCGCCTCGCCACCCACGTCGCCGAGGTGGAGCGCCAGCTCGGCCAGCCAGGCCCGGTGGGGCGTCGCCTGGACTTCCTGATGCAGGAGCTCAATCGAGAGGCCAACACCCTGTCGTCGAAGTCGGTGGTCGCCGAGACCACCCGCTGCGCCGTCGAGCTCAAGGTGCTGATCGAGCAGATGCGCGAGCAGATCCAGAACATCGAGTAGTGGTGCGTTCAGGCCGGGCGCTTGCCCTGCGCCTCCCGCAAACGACGCTTCATCCACAGCAGGCTTGAAAGCGAGGTGGCCGCCAGCAGCGCGACGCCGCCGGCGAACCCCATGCCGGCGGGGGCCAGGCCGAAGGCACGGACCGCCAGCCCGATGCCCACCACCGGGATCGACAGGGCGATGTAGGCGACGATGAAGAAGGTCGCGGCGACGCCGCCGCGCTGGTCGGCGGGACTGGCCTGCACGACGGCGCCCAGGCCGGCGCGAAAGGCCATGCCCTGGCCGGCGCCCGCGACGAGCGCCCCGAGAAGGAAGACGGCCAGCGAGCCGAGCCCGATGCCGGCGCCCACCAGCGAGGCGCCAAGGATCACCCCCAGGCAGCCGAGCGGTAGCCGCCAGGGTGCCGGAAAGCGCTCCTGCAGGAGCTGGCCGAGGGTCGAGGCGAAGAACACCGACCCGGCCACCAGCCCCGACAGCGCCAGGCTGTCATGGCCGAGCACGCCGATCATGAAGGCCGGCGCCGTGGCGGTGAAGAAGCCGAGCAGGGCGAATCCGGCGAAGCCGGCGATCGCCGCCGGAAAGAAGAGCGCGCGGACCTCGTTCGGCACCTGCAGCCGCTGCAGGCCCAGTCTCGGCCGCGCCGGGCGGGTCACGGTCTCCGGCACCCGGAGGATCACCAGCGCCGCCAGCGCGGCCAGCGCCAGATGCACCCCATAGGCCAGGCGCAGCGGCCAGGGCAGGACCTCGACCAGCAGGCCGGCCACGATCGGCCCCAGCCCCAGGCCGCCCATGTTGACCGCAGTGGCCAGGAAGGCCGCCCGGCGCGGCCAGGCCCGGGGCGCCAGCTCCATCACCGCCACCGTGGCGGTCGCCGTGAAGATGCCGGCGGACACCCCCGAGACGAAGCGGGCAACCAGCAGGCTCGAAAGGCCGTCGCTCGACAGGAAGATTCCATCGCTGATCGCCGCCGCCGCCAGCCCGGCCAGCAGCATCGGGCGACGCCCGAGCTGATCCGACCAGCGCCCGGTCATCACCAGGGCCCCCATCACCCCCAGCGCGTAGACGGCGAAGATCACCGTGATGGTCAGCGGCGAGAAATCGAAGCGCGCCTGATAGACCGGATACAGCGGCGTGGGCAGGGTGGTGCCCAGCATGGTGATCAGAAACGCCAGCGCCACCCCGAGGAAGGGCAGCGCCGACTCCGCCGAACGGCGATCGTCAGCCGTCGTCATCGAGTCCTCCCAAGGCCCCATCGGGCCGTTGTCGAATCAGGCCAGGGCCAGCGTGGCACGCTCCCGCGCCAGGGCGACCAGGAAGATCGCCAGGCCACCGAGCGCCATGGCCATGCCCACGAGGCCCGTGGCCGACCAGCCCAGCCCCACCGTCACCGCCAGGCCCCCCAGCCAGGCACCGAGGCCGTTGGCGATGTTGAAGGCGGCATGATTGAGGGTCGCGGCCATGGTCTGGGCATCGCCGGCGACGTCCATCAGCCGGGTCTGCAGCGGCGGCACCAGGGCGCCGCAGGTACCCACCAGGCCCACGAACAGCAGGCCGCTCCAGATCCGATCGGCGGCCAGGAAGAAGCCCAGCTGCACCAGCGCGGCCCAGATCAGCACGCCGGCGATGGCCCGGCGCTGGTCGGCGTCGGCGAGCCGCCCGCCGACCAGGTTGCCGATCACCGATCCCACCCCGAAGGTCGCCAGCACCAGCGGCCCCAGCGCCTCGGGCATGCCGGCCTGATGGGTCAGGGTCGGCATCGAGTAGCTGAACACGCTGAACATGCCGGCGAAACCGATGCAGGCCACGGCGAGGGTATAGAGCACCCGCGGCCGGGTGATCGCCGAAAGCTCCGAGCCCAGGGAGGCACCATCATTCGGCGGCTGCACCGGCACCCACCACCGCACCAGCAGCGCGGTGGCGAGTCCCAGGGCGCCGACCAGCACGAAGGCGGCCTTCCAGCCCGCGAGGCCGCCGATCCAGGTGGCCAGCGGCGCCCCGGCCAGGATCGCCAGGGTCAGGCCTGCCAGCACCCGGCCCACCGCGCGACCCCGCTCATGGGGCTCGGCGACGTTGGCGGCGACCAGCGCCGCCACCCCCAGATAGACGCCGTGAGGCAGGCCGGCGATGAAACGCAACACGACGAAGCCATGGAAGGACGGCGCCAGCAGGGTCAGCAGGTTGCCAGCGGCGAACAGCACCATCAGGCCGATCAGCAGCCGGCGGCGGGGAATCCTCGCGCCGAGGGCCGAGATCAGTGGTGCGCCCACCACCACCCCCAAGGCATAGGCACTGATGGCGAGGCCCACGTCCTGGACCGCGATGCCGAAGTCCTCGGCGATGCGCTGCATCAGCCCCATGATCACGAATTCGGTGGTGCCGATGGCGAAGCCGCCCAGCGCCAGGGCGATCTCGGCCAGCCGGGGGGACGATCGGGGACGAAGGGCATCCGTTGGCATCTCACGCTCCTTGGGGCGGTGGCAACGCCACCGCCAGGCGGCGCGAAAAGGGAGCCATTATCCCAGAGGCCGGCGCGGTATGCGATAATCGCTCCCCGGCCGGGCGAGGGATCATCGGTGCGCCCGCGGCGCCGCGAGGGGGTGCTTCATGCCCCAGCTCCTCGCCACCTGGCCGCCGGGGCCAGCACGCCCGGCCCGGTCGAGGGCTCGCCCGAGTAGAACCGCGAGTTGGGCCAACACATCGCGTAGACTCCGGGGATGCCCGTGACGCCGTCCGACACACTCCGCCCCATCGGCATCATCGCCGCACCACGGTGGCTGCCTCTGCTGTTCATGGCCTGCCTCGTTGCGCTGCCGGCCACCGGCCGAGCCGCGCCGCCCTCCGCCGGCGATGACCGGGTCATCGTGATCGGCGGCGATCACTATCACCCCCCCTACGAATTCCTCGACGAAGACGGCCGTCCCGCGGGCTATGACGTCGAGCTGTCCCGAGCCATCGCCGAGGTGATGGGCATCGAGGTGCGCATCGAGCTGGGCCCCTGGAGCGAGATGCGCCGCAAGCTGGAAAGCGGCGAGATCGATGTCCTGCAGGGCATGTCGTACTCCGAGGCCCGCGATGCCAGCTTCGACTTCGCCCCACCCCACGCCATCGTCCATCAGTCGATCTTCGCCCGCCGCGGCACGCCACCCGTGGAGCGCCTGGCGGACCTTCGCGGCCAGGAGGTCATCGTCCAGCGCGGCGATATCATGCAGGACATGCTGATCGAGCAGGATGTGGGGGCCGAGCTGTTCACCACCGACACCCATGCCGACGCGCTGCGCGCCCTCGCCGCCGGCCAGCGTGACTATGCCCTGGTGGCCAACCTGCCCGCCCTGTATCTCAGCCGTGAACTGGGACTGAACAATCTGGTGCCGGTCGCCCGCCCCTTCTCGCTGCGCTACGGCTATGCCGTCAAGGAGGGCAACGCCGACGTGCTGGCCCAGTTCAGCGAGGGCCTGGCCATCCTCAAGAACACCGGTCGCCATCAGGCCATCTACGACAAGTGGCTGGGCCCCCTGGAGCAGGGGCAGGGCCTGCCCTGGAAACGGCTTGGGCTGATCGGCGCCCTCGCCTCGGGGCTGCTGCTGCTGATCCTCGGCGGCATCGTGGTCTGGAACCGCCTGCTCAAGCGCGAGGTGGCGAGCCGCACCGAGGAGCTGCGCCGCCAGCAGCAGCAGCTGATCCAGGCCGACAAGATGTCCTCGCTGGGCGTCCTGGTCTCCGGCGTCGCCCACGAGATCAACAACCCCAGCGGCCTGCTGCTGCTGAACCTGCCGGTGCTGCGAGATGCCCACGACGATGCCCGCCCGATCCTCGAGGCTCACTATCGCGAACACGGCGACTTCCCGTTCGGCGGCCTGCCCTACTCACGCATGCGCGACGAGGTGCCCTCGATGCTCGACGAGATGCTGGAGGGCACCCAGCGCATCAAGCGGATCGTCGGCGACCTCAAGGACTTCGCCCGCCAAGGCAGCCCCGAGCTCGGCGAGCGCCTCGACCTCGACGAGGCGGTCAAGACCGCGGTGCGCCTGGTCGACAACTCGATCCGCCAGGCCACCGACCGCTTCGAGGCGCACTACGCCGGCGACCTGCCCGCCGTGTGGGGCAACGCCCAGCGCATCGAGCAGGTGGTCATCAACCTGGTGCTCAACGCCTGCCAGGCCCTGGAGGGGCGTGACCAGGGCATCCGCCTGACGACTCGCTACCTGGCCGACGACGAGACCGTGATCCTGGAGGTGCACGACGAGGGCCGCGGCATCGACCCGGAAGCGCTCACCCGGCTGACCGACCCCTTCTTCACCACCCGGCGCGAGTGCGGCGGCACCGGCCTGGGGCTATCGGTCTCCGCCGGCATCGTCCGCGAGCACCACGGCCAGCTGGACTTCACGTCCCAGCGCGGCCGGGCCACCACCGTCACCCTGACGCTGCCCGTGGCCTCGGCCGCCGACGCTGCCACCTCCCACCAGGACGATCGATGAGCATGAACCTCTATCCCGCCTTCGGCCTGCTGCTGGTCGATGACGAGCCCTCCTACCTGCGCAGCCTGAGCATCGCGCTGGAGCGCAGTGGCGGTATCAACCACCTCCACTGCTGCCAGGACAGCCGTCAGGTGATGGACATCCTGGCGCGAGAGAACATCGGCCTGGTGACGCTGGACCTGACCATGCCCCACCTGTCGGGCGAGGCGCTGCTGCGGCGTATCGTCGAGGAGCATCCCGATGTCGGGGTGATCGTGATCAGCGGCCTGAACCAGGTGGAGACCGCCGTCGACTGCATCAAGCACGGCGCCTTCGACTATTTCGTCAAGACCGACGAGCAGAGCCGGCTGATCGAGGGGATCAAGCGCGCCATCCGCCTGCAGGAACTGCGCCAGGAAAACCTGGAGCTGCGTCGACGCTTCCTCGACGACACCCTGGAACACCCC
This sequence comes from Halomonas sp. B23F22_3, assembly GCF_043496965.1. Lineage (NCBI taxonomy): Bacteria > Pseudomonadati > Pseudomonadota > Gammaproteobacteria > Oceanospirillales > Halomonadaceae > Halomonas > Halomonas sp. B23F22_3. Next base: position 270,827 of record NZ_JBIEKG010000003.1, on the reverse strand, counting down.
GAGGCCTTCGCCGACATCATCACCGACGACAAGGGCATGCGCTCGGTCTTCCAGTACCTCGAGTCGGTGGCGCCCTCCAGTCAGCCCTTGCTGATCGGCGGCGAGAGCGGGGTCGGCAAGGAGCTGATCGCGCGGGCCGCCCATGATCTGAGCGGCCGCCGCGGCCCGCTGGTCTGCGTCAACGCGGCAGGGCTCGACGATGGCGTCTTCGCCGATACCCTGTTCGGGCATGAGAGAGGGGCCTTCACCGGGGCCGATCGCCCCCGTGCCGGCATGGTCGAACAGGCCGCGGACGGCACCCTGTTTCTCGACGAGATCGGTGACTTGAACCCGGCGTCCCAGGTGAAGCTGCTGCGCCTGCTCCAGGACGGCGAGTACTATCCGCTGGGCAGCGATCGCCCCAAGCGGGCCCGGGCGCGCATCGTGGTGGCCACCCATCACGACCTCGAGGCGTGTCAGCGAGACGGCGGCTTTCGCAAGGATCTCTACTACCGGCTGCGCACCCACCAGGTCCAGATCCCCCCTCTGCGTCGCCGCCGCGGCGACATCCCGCTGTTACTGGACCACTTCCTCGCCGAGGCCGCCGACGAACTCGGCAAGCACCGGCCGACGTACCCGCCCGAGCTGCCCGTGCTGCTGGGTACCTACGCCTTCCCCGGCAACGTCCGCGAGCTACGTGCCATGGCCTACGACGCCATGAGCGTTCATCGCTCGCGGACGCTGTCCATGGCGGCCTTCAGGCGGGCCATCGATCCGGGCCTTGCCGGCCTCGAGCCGTCGGCCGAGGCGTCCGTCGAACGCGCCGTCTTCGCGCCGGACGAGCCGCTGCCGACGCTGCACGAGGTCGCCGACCTGCTGGTCCGCGAGGCCATGCGCCGCGCCGAGGGCAACCAGTCGATCGCCTCAAGGCTGCTGGGCATCTCCCAGCCGGCCCTCAGCAAGCGGGTGAAGAAGCTGCGCGAGTCCGGCGCGGAACCCCTATAACCCCGACGCCTGGTTAACCCAGGTTATAGCGCCGTATAGCCTTTTATTTCAGTTGCTTACAGATCGACAACCCCCCGAAGCACCTCGAAGTTATACCCCTTGGCCCTCGTCACCCGGGCCAAGGACTCCGGGGAAACTCATAAAAAACAAATACATAAAGAGAACATCACCACCTGGCACGCCCCTTGCAATTGATGGCGTGGCTCCATGACGAGGGCCGCGACACACCAAGAACAAGAGGTTCAACGATGCCAACCATCATGAAGGCGGCCGTCCCGGCCGCGACCGTCTCCCCCGCCATGACGATCGCCAGCGTGGGAGGTGCCGCATGCTCGCGTTGATCAACGACCTGCTGTGGGGCAAGGTGCTGATCGCCCTGCTGATCGCCGTCGGGGTCGGCTTCACAGTGGCCTCGCGCTGCGTGCAGTTCCGCTACTTCGGCCGCATGTTCCGCATCCTCGGCGCCAGCCAGGCCTTCAAGAAGGACCAGCACGGCCACCTGAGCTCCTTCCAGGCGTTGCTGCTGTCGGTGGCCGGGCGGGTCGGCGGCGGCAACATCGCCGGCGTCGCCGTGGCCATCACCCTGGGCGGCCCGGGCGCGGTGTTCTGGATGTGGGTGGTCGGCCTGATGGGCATGGCCACCAGCTTCCTCGAGTGCACCCTGGCCCAGGCCTACAAGACCGCCGAGCCCGACGGCACCTACCGCGGCGGCCCGGCGCGCTACATCGCCCGGGGGCTCGGGCGCCGCTGGACCTGGCTGGCCGGCCTCTACTCGGTGCTGCTGCTGGCCACCTTCGGCTTCGCCTTCACCGCCCTGCAGTCCTACGCCGTGGCCACCTCCTTCGATGATGCCTTCGGCATCCCGGCGCATATCACCGGCCTCGGCCTGGCGCTGCTGGTAGGACTGATCGTCTTCGGTGGCGTCAAGCGCATCGCCCGGGTCACCGAGGTGCTGGTTCCGGTGATGGCGGGGGGCTACCTGCTGATCGCGCTGGTGGTGCTGGGCCTGAACGTCACCCAGATTCCGGACGTGATCGCGCTGATCGTGAAGAGCGCCTTCGGCCTCGAGCCGGCCATCGGCGGCGGCATCGGCGCGGCGATCCTGATGGGCGTCAAGCGCGGCCTGTTCTCCAACGAGGCCGGCCTCGGCAGCGCGCCCAACGTCGCCGCCGTCGCCTACGTGCCGCACCCGGTCAACCAGGGCGTCGTGCAGGCCTTCTCGGTGTTCATCGACACCCTGATCATCTGCTCCGCCACCGCCTTCATCATCCTGCTCGGCGGCGCCTACGATCCGGCCCTCGGCGCCGGCATCGATGGCATCGCCCTGACCCAGGCCTCCCTGGCCGATCATATCGGGGAGTGGGGGCGCAGCTTCGTCAGCATTGCGCTGCTGCTGTTCGGTTTCAGCACCATCCTCTACAACTACTACCTGGGCGAGAACAGCCTCGACTTCTTCAGTCGCGGCAATCGCACCCTGTTCAACGCCTTCCGCCTCGCCATCATCGGCCTGTGCATCTGGGGGGCGATGACCGACCTGGGCACCGTCTTCGCCTTCGCCGACACCACCATGGGCCTGCTGGCCCTGGCCAACCTGATCGCGCTGATCCTGCTCTTCAAGCCGGGGCGGCGCATCCTGCGCGACTTCGACGACCAGATCCGCGCCGGCGTCGAGCAACCGATCTTCGAGGCCGACAAGTTCAGCGACCTCAACGTCGACCCGGCGGCCTGGGAGATCGAACCCGAGGATCGCGAGCGCGTGCGCCGCCCCCAGACGGCATCGCCGACCACTCCCTGAACGGGCTTCGGCGCCCGGACGTCATCGGCCCGGCCGCGGCACCTGCCGCCGCCGGGCCGTCGCGTCCTCGCGCCCTTCGCGACAACCAGCCAGAGAGTGCTCATGGACACGATGCAGGAGATGCAGGAATGGGTGGAAAGCCTGGAGCGTCGCGCCAGAACCCGACTGGGCAACGGCCGCGTCGCCGACTATATTCCGGCGCTGGCGCAGCGGCGAGCCGACCAGTTCGGCATCGCCCTCTGCACCAATAACGGAGACGTCTACTGTGCCGGCGAGGCCCAGGAATCGTTCTCGATTCAGAGCATCGCCAAGGCGCTGCTGCTGACCCTGGCCTTGCGCGTGCACGGCGACACCCTGTGGACGCGGGTGGGCCGCAACCCCTCGGGCATGCCCTTCAATTCGCTGACCCAGCTGGAGGTGGAGGGCGGCAAGCCCCGTAACCCCTTCATCAACGCCGGCGCCATCGCCGTGACCGATCGTCTGGTCAGCGCCTTCGCCACACCGTCGAAGCACCTCCGCGACGTCGCCCGCCGGCTGTCCGCCAACCCGACGATCCACATCGACGAACGGGTGCAGGCCTCCGAGTGGCGGCATCGAGACCGCAACGCCGCCATGGCCTACCTGATGAAGGCCTTCGGCCACCTGGACAACGACGTGGACGCCGTCCTGCAGGCCTACTTCTCCTGCTGTGCCTTGTCCATGAGCTGCGTCGATCTCGCGCGGGCCTTCAATTTCCTGGCCGCCGGGGGCTACGCCCGCCCCCTGGGCGAGCAGTTCATCGCGCCCGACCTGTCGCGGCGGATCAACTCGCTGCTGTTCACCTGCGGCATGTACGACGCGGCGGGCGACTTCGCCTACCGGGCCGGCCTACCGGCCAAGAGTGGGGTCGGCGGCGGGATCATCGCCATCGTCCCGGGCTGCTTCTCGGTCTGTGCCTGGTCACCGGCGCTGGATGAGTGCGGCAATTCGGTGGCCGCTCAGTACGTCCTCGAGCTCCTCGCCGACGATATGGGCCACGGGGCCGGGGCCCTCCTCACCACGGCGCCTGCATCCGGGGTAGCGCCCTGGTGGCCTCGCCCCCCGTCGAGCCGGGCCTCCCGGTGATCCACCGGGTGACGCCCGGCCTGACTCACGCCCTCAGGATCGGGGCCCCTTGCCCCCTGAGGCCGGAGGCGCGAACCGGGATGCTGTAGAGCGAGGGCCAATCTATGCGATACTTCGCGCCTTTCCGAGCCGCTCGCTCTTCCGCTGTCAACGTCAGGGACCTCGCTCATGGCCCAAGGTACGCTCTTCATCGTTTCCGCTCCCTCCGGCGCCGGCAAGACCAGCCTGGTGCGCGAACTGATCGAAAGCCTCGACGGCATCCAGGTCTCGGTCTCGCACACCACCCGCGAGCGCCGCGAGGGCGAGGTCGACGCCGTCAACTACCACTTCGTGGACGTGCCGACCTTCGAGGCGATGGTCGAGCAGGGCGACTTCTTCGAGTACGCCCGGGTGTTCGACAACTACTACGGCACCTCGCGCAGCGCCGTGCAGGCGATGCTCACCGCCGGCCAGGACGTGATCCTGGAGATCGACTGGCAGGGGGCCCGCCAGGTGCGAGCGCAGCTGCCCGACGCCGTCTCGGTGTTCATCCTGCCCCCCTCCCGCGAGGAGCTGGAGCGTCGCCTCGCCGGCCGCGGCACCGACGAGCACGCGGTGATCGCCCGGCGCATGCGCGACGCGGTGGACGAGATGTCCCACCACGACGAGTACGACTACCTGGTGATCAACGACGACTTCACCACCGCCCTGCGCGAGCTGCAGTCGCTGGTGATCGCGCGACGCCTGACCCGCGAACGGGTCAGCGAGCACCATGCCCCGCTGCTGGCGGCCCTGCTGGACTGAGCCCCCGCTGCGCCGCGAGGCATCCAGGCCCCGGCCGAGGCGCTTGTCAGGGCAACCGGGCGTCGAGTAATCTATCCGGTCTACCTGTCGGTGGATGTCCCGGGGCGTTTCTGCGCCGCCCGGGTATTGCCCGTCGGTACCTTACTCTTACATTTCAGGAAGGCATCCATGGCACGTGTCACCGTCGAAGACTGTCTCGAAAACGTCGAAAACCGCTTCAAGCTGGTGATGATCTCCACTCACCGTGCCCGCCAGCTGGCCCGCGGCTCCCGCGACGCCCTGCTGCCCTGGGAAAACGACAAGCCCACCGTGATGGCGCTGCGCGAGATCGCCGCCGGCAAGGTCGACGCCAGCGTGCTCGACGAGCCCGTCGAGGCGGCGCCGGTGCGCGTGCGCCCCGAGTTCGAGCCGGGCAGCCACCCCGAGGAGTGATCCTGCCCTCTCGGCGCAGGAGCGCTTTCCCTCTGTCCGCAGAGCCAACACGCAGCATTCAGGGCGCGCCGCATGTTCACCATCGATGACCTGGCCGATCGACTCGGCGGCTATCTTCCCAAGGACGAGATCCAGCAGGTCAGGCGTGCCTTCTACTATGCCGAACAGGCCCACGACGGCCAGCGGCGTCGGTCCGGCGAACCCTATGTGACCCACCCCCTGGCGGTCGCCAACATCCTCGCCAACATGCACATGGATCATCAGAGCCTGATGGCCGCCATGCTGCACGACGTGATCGAGGACACCGGCGTCGCCAAGAAGGCCCTGGCCCGGCAGTTCGGCGAGCCGGTGGCCGAACTGGTCGACGGCGTCTCCAAGCTGACCCAGATCACCTTCGAGGACAAGGCGGTCGCCCAGGCCGAGAACTTCCAGAAGATGGTGCTGGCGATGTCTCGCGACATCCGGGTGATCATCGTCAAGCTCGCCGACCGGCTGCACAACATGCGCACCCTGGGCGCCCTGCGTCCGGAGAAGAAGCGCCGCATCGCCCGCGAGACCCTGGAGATCTACGCCCGCATCGCCAGCCGGCTGGGCATCAACACCATCCGCGTCGAGCTCGAGGACCTCTCCTTCCAGGCCCTCTACCCGATGCGCGCCGAGCGCATCAAGCGCGCGGTCTCCAGCGCCCGGGGCCATCGCCGTTCGACGATCCGCCAGCTGCAGACCAGCCTGCAGCAGAGCCTCGACGACGAGGGCCTGACGGGCACGGTGATCGGCCGACAGAAGCACCTGCTGTCGATCTATCGCAAGATGCGCGACCAGCGGAAGTCCTTCGCCGAGATCATGGACGTGTTCGGGTTTCGCATCATCACCGAGGACGTCGACAGCTGCTATCGCATCCTCGGCGTGGTGCACAACCTCTACAAGCCGGTGCCGGGGCGCTTCAAGGACTACATCGCGATCCCCAAGGCCAACGGCTACCAGAGCCTGCACACCACGCTGTTCGGCCGCGGCGGCATGCCCATCGAGGTGCAAATCCGCACCCGCGAGATGGAGGCCCTGGCCAACAACGGCGTCGCCGCGCACTGGCTCTACAAGGCCGGCCAGACCGATCACCCCATCGCCCAGGGCAGCCATGCCCGGGCCCGGGCCTGGGTCAAGGGCCTGCTCGAGATGCAGCGCCACGCCGGGGACTCGCTGGAGTTCATCGAGCACGTCAAGAACGACCTCTTCCCCGACGATATCTACGTGTTCACGCCCAAGGGCGACATCATGGAGCTGCCCCAGGGCGCCACGGTGATCGACTTCGCCTACAGCGTGCACACCGACATCGGCAACAGCTGCATCGCCTGTCGCATCGACCGCCACCTGGCCCCGCTCTCCACCCGGCTCGAGAGCGGCCAGACCCTGGAGATCATCACCGCCCCCGGGGCGCGGCCCAACCTGGCCTGGCTCAACTTCGTGATCACCGCCAAGGCACGCTCGGCGATCCGCCACGCCCTCAAGCACCAGCAGCAGACCGAGGCGGTCCAGCTCGGTCGGCGCCTGCTCAACAAGGCCCTGGCCCAGTTCGAGACCAGCCTGGAGGAGCTGCCCGAGGGGGTGCTCGAGCGCCTGCTCGAGGAGCATTCGCTGAAGAGCGAGGCACCGCTGCTCGAGTCTATAGGGCTCGGCACCCGCGTCGCCCACGTGGTGGCGCGCCGGCTGGTCGGCCTGCTGCAGGGCGAGCCCGACGAGTCGGGCAGGCCCCCGGGACAGCCGCCGGCCCCCCATCAGCCGATCCTGATCAGCGGGGCGGAGGGCATGGTGATCAAGTTCGCGCGCTGCTGCCGACCGCTGCCCGGCGATCCGGTGCTCGGTCATCTCTCGGTGGGCAAGGGGATCGTCGTGCACCGCGCCGAGTGCCGCAACCTGGGCGACCTGCGCGACGATCCCGACAAGCTGTTCGCCCTGGAGTGGTCCGCCGACATCGACGAGGACTTCCCCGCGGCCCTGCGCCTGGAGATGGAGAGCCGCCGCGGCCTGGTCGCGGAGCTCGCCGGCCTGATCACCGACGCCGGCGCCAACATCGAGCGCATCGATATTGAGGAGCGCGACGCGCGGCTGTCGATCGTCAACCTCATCCTCTCGGTGCGCAACCGTGTGCATCTGGCGCGCATCATCAAGCGCCTGCGCAACCTGTCTCACGTGGGACGCATCACCCGACTCGGCAACTGATCCTGCAACGCCCCACCCGCCGCCGACGGCGGCGGGTGGGGCGTTGCTTTTCTCGACATGCAGAACACCAATAACGTCACGAGGAGCACCACCATGAGCAACAAGGCCGTGATCAACACCGACCAGGCACCCGCCGCCATCGGCCCCTACTCCCAGGCCATCAAGGCCGGCAACACCGTCTACATCTCCGGTCAGATCCCCCTGGACCCGACCAGCATGGAGATCGTCTCCGACGACTTCGAGGCCCAGGCGCGCCAGGTCTTCGCCAACCTCAAGGCCGTCTGCGAGGAGGCCGCCGGCACCCTGCAGGACGTGGTCAAGGTCAACCTCTACCTGGTCGACCTGGGCCAGTTCGCCGTGGTCAATCAGGTGATGGAGGAGTACTTCAAGGCGCCCTTCCCGGCGCGGGCCGCGGTGGGCGTGAAGGCGCTGCCGAAGGGCGCCCAGGTCGAGGCGGAAGCCGTGCTGGTCATCGGCGACTGATCCCCGCCGACGGCCCCCTTCGGCATGCGCCTCTTCCTGGCCCTGATGCCGCCGCCGGCCCTGCGCCGGCGGCTCGGCGAGCTCGCCGAGTGGGCCCACGCCCACTGCGGCGGGCGCCGCGTGCCCGATGAGAGCCTGCACCTGACCCTGGCCTTCCTCGGCGAGATCCCGGAAGCGCAGGCCGAGGCACTCTCGACCTGGGTGGCGGGACGGGACGTCCCCGAAGGCGAGTGGCGCCCGGACGCCTGGGGGGCCTTTCGCCGCCCGGGCATCGTCTGGGTGGGCAGCCAGACGCCCGATCGGGCACTGGTGAGCCTCCAGGCCTCGCTGTGGCACGACCTCGAACGGCAGGGCATCACGGGCCGACCGTCACGCTTCATCCCCCACGTGACGCTGCTGCGCCGGGCCCGACGGCTGGAGACCGCGGGGCTGACGCCGCCGGACCTGGTCTGGCCCTACCGGCAGGTGGCGCTGGTGCGCTCCTTCACCGATCAATACCGCGCCCGCTACCAGACCCTCGCACGCTCGCCACTCACCTGAACAGGCCGTCCTGATCGGGCCGTCGGCCCCTCACGCCTTTTCGGACAGGAAGCCCCCGGCCTTCAGCACCTGGGCATAGCCCTCGCGATAGCTCGGATAGCGGAAGCGATAGCCACTCTCGAGCAGGCGCGCGTTGTCGCAGCGCTTGCTGGCGCGGCGGCGCAGGGGAGACTGGATGGTTTCGGTGGCCTCGACCTTGAGCTGTTTCGCGAGCCACGCCATCACCTCGTTGAGCGGCGCGGGTTCACAGTCGCTGCCGAGGTAGAGCGGCGCAAGCGCCTCGCCGGCGAGCGACAGGCCGATCAGGTGGGCCAGCACCCCGGCGCAGTCGTCGCGGTGGATACGGTTGGAGTACATCACGGGGCTCGCCGGGGCGATACGCCCCTCGCCGACCTGGCGGATCAGGCGATCGCGACCGGGACCGTAGATCCCCGAGAAGCGCACCACCGTGCCGGGCAGGTCGTGGTCGAGCAAGGCCTGCTCGGCCTCGCACATCAGGGTGCCCGAGAAGCCGAACGGTTCGGCGGGGCTCTCCTCGTCGACCGCCTCGCCGTCGCGCTGGGCATAGACGCTGGTCGAGGAGACGAAGAAGACCCGCTGCGGCGGCCGGTCGCGGCCGGCGAACTCCTGGAGCACGGCCTTCAGGCCGTCGGGATAGGCGGCGCGATAGGCCTCCTCGTCGAAGCGATCGGCGCTGACCACGTAGACCAGGGTGTCGGCGTCGGGCAGCCCGGGCAGGGTGGCCGGATCGGCGAGGTCGACCGCCACGGCCTCCAGGCCGCTGCCGTCGAGTGCCTGGGGATGGCGGCGTGCCCCGATCACGCGGTGACCCGCCTCGAGCAGCTCGTGCCCCAGCGCCATGCCGATGTCGCCGCAACCGAGAATCAGTGTCGTCGTCTTCACCTTTCCCTCACCCCCTGATAAAAAGTCCCTATTGGCATTATTGTGTCCCATCCTATCGGGCATGATCGCCTTCGACCGTCACCCGCTTTAGAAGAGGATGCCTGCCGGCACCACATGACTCTAACAGAACTCCGCTATATCGTGACACTGGCCCAGGAGCGCCACTTTGGACGCGCCGCGGAGCGCTGCTTCGTCTCCCAGCCGACCCTGTCGGTGGCCGTCAAGAAGCTCGAGGAGGAGCTCGGCGTGGCGCTCTTCGAGCGCTCGAAATCCACCGTGCAGGTCACCCCGATGGGGGAGCGGATCGTTGAACAGGCCCAGCGCGTTCTCGAACAGAGCAGCGTGATCAAGGAGCTGGCCACGGCCGGCCGCGACCAGCTGGCGAGCCCGCTGCGCATCGGCGCCATCTACACCATCGGCCCCTACCTCTTCCCATACCTGATCCCCGAGCTCACCCGGCAGGCCCCCCAGATGCCGCTCTACATCGAGGAGGGCTTCACCGGCAACCTGCGTCGCAAGCTCAGGAGCGGCGAGCTCGATGCGATCATCATCGCGCTGCCCTTCACCGAGACCGACGTGGTCACCAAGCCGCTCTACGAGGAGACCTTCGAGGTGCTGCTGCCGGCCGATCACCGGTGGGCCGAGCGCGAGAGCATCGACAAGGAGGACCTGCTGGAGGAGCGCCTGCTGCTGCTCGGCGAGGGACACTGCTTCCGCGATCAGATCCTCGAGGCCTGCCCGGCCATCAGCCACCAGCTCAACAGCCCCTCCAACACCCTCACCGCCGAGGGAGGATCGCTGGAGACCATCCGCCACATGGTGGCCTCGAAGCTCGGCATCACCGTGCTGCCGCGCTCGGCCATCGGCACCAGCCACTACGAGAGCGGCATGCTGATCAGCCGCCCCTTCACCGCCCCGGCGCCCGCGCGCACCGTGGCCATCGCCTGGCGTGCCAGCTTCCCGCGACCCCGGGCCATCGATGCCGTCACCGAGGCCATCGCGCACTGCCGGCAGGCCGAGCTCGACCCGGCATGAGCGAGCTCGATGCCCCCGTCACGGACCTCAAGGGCGTCGGCGAGGCCCTGGCCGGGAAGCTCGCCCGGCTGGGCATCGAGCGCGTCGCCGACCTGCTGTTCCATCTGCCGCTGCGCTACCAGGACCGCACCCGCATCACGCCCATCGCCACCCTGAGCGCCGGCCATGAGGCCGTGGTGGAGGGCGAGGTGGTCGCCGGCGAGGTGGTGCACGGGCGGCGGCGCAGCCTGCTGGTGCGCCTGCGCGACGGCTCCGGCATCCTCAGCCTGCGCTTCTTCCACTTCTCTCCCGCCCAGCAGCAGCAGTTCCAGGCCGGGGCCCGGGTACGCGCCTTCGGCGAGGCCCGCGCCGGCGCCACCGGGCTCGAGCTCTACCACCCGGAGTATCGCCTGCTGGGCGGCGGCGACGCCCCGGTCGAAGACCACCTGACGCCCATCTACCCGGCCACCGAGGGGCTTCACCAGACCCGCCTGCGGGCGCTGATCGACCAGGCCCTGGCGCGCCTGGACGCCGACCCCGACGCGCTGCCGGACGGCATTCCCGAGCCGCTTCGCCGGCGCTTCGACCTGCCCGCGCTGCACCACTGCCTGGACACCCTGCACCGGCCGCCGCCGGAGGCCGACCCGGAACAGCTGGCGGGTGGCCATCATCCCGCCCGGCGCCGCCTGGCCCTGGCGGAGCTGCTGGCGCACCGGCTCAGCCTGCAGGAGGTGCGCCAGCGCATCCAGGAGGATGGCGCGCCGGCGCTGCATGGCGGACGCAGCCTGCAGGCCCGCTTCCTGACCCAGCTGCCCTTCTCGCTGACCGGCGCCCAGCGCCGGGTGCTCGACGAACTCGCCGCCGACCTGGCGCGCCGGGTGCCGATGCTGCGGCTGGTGCAGGGCGACGTCGGCTCGGGCAAGACGGTGGTCGCCGCCATGGCGGCGCTCTCGGCCATCGCCGCCGATTGCCAGGCGGCGATGATGGCCCCCACCGAGATCCTCGCCGAACAGCACTACCGCACCTTCAGCGCCTGGTTCGAGCCGCTGGGCATCGAGGTGGCCTGGCTCTCGGGCAAGCTCAAGGGCAAGGCGCGCCTGGACACCAAGGCGGCGATCCAGGATGGCCGGGCACGCATGGTGGTGGGCACCCACGCGCTCTTCCAGGGCGACGTGCACTTCCAGCGCCTGGGGCTCGCCATCATCGACGAGCAGCACCGCTTCGGCGTCCATCAGCGCCTGGCGCTGCGCGAGAAGGGCGAGGCCGGCGGCCTCACGCCCCACCAGCTGGTGATGACCGCCACGCCGATCCCGCGCACCCTGGCGATGAGCGCCTATGCCGACCTCGACGTCTCGGTGATCGACGAGCTGCCGCCCGGACGCACCCCGGTGAAGACGGTGGTGATGCCCGACGAGCGCCGCCCCGAGGTGATGGCGCGCATCCGCCACGCCTGCGCCGAGGGGCGCCAGGCCTACTGGGTCTGCACGCTGATCGAGGAGTCCGAGGCGCTGCAGTGCCAGGCCGCCGAGGCGACCCGCGACGAGCTCATCGAGACGCTGCCGGAGCTCGCCATCGGCCTGGTCCACGGCCGCATGAAGCCCGCCGACAAGGCCGAGATCATGGCGGCCTTCAAGGCCGGGGAGCTGGACCTGCTGGTCGCCACCACGGTGATCGAGGTAGGGGTCGACGTGCCCAACGCCAGCCTGATGATCATCGAGAACCCCGAACGACTGGGCCTCTCGCAGCTGCACCAGCTGCGCGGCCGGGTCGGGCGCGGGGCCGTGGAGAGCTTCTGCGTGCTGCTCTACCACCCGCCCCTCTCCGCCCACTCCCGGGAGCGGCTGGCGGTGATGCGCGAGACCACCGATGGCTTTCGCATCGCCGAGAAGGACCTGGAGATCCGCGGGCCCGGCGAGGTGCTGGGCACCCGCCAGACGGGGCTCGCGCAGATGAAGATCGCCGACCTGGAGCGCGACGCCGACCTCCTGGAGCGCGTCGCGCCCCTGGCCGAGGCCCTGCTGGCGAGCCACCCCGAGGCCAGCCGACCGCTGATCCGCCGCTGGCTCGGTGAGCAGGCGGGTCGCTACGGGCAGGTATGACGGCGGCCAACGGGGCAAGCGAAAGGGGGTTGCTTGTAGCTCAGCGCTCGGCGCTTGTAGCTCGGCGCTTGTGGCTGAGCGCTTAAAGGTGCTTGAGCAGGCGCTGCAGCTTCTTGAGGTCGCCGGAGTCGCCGACCAGCCGCACGGTGCCGGCCATCATGCCGTCGAGGAAGGCCTGCTGGGTAGGCTTTTTGAGCACCCGCAGCGCCGTGGCCTCGTCCGCGAAGCGCAGCTCGAGGTCGAGATCCACCGGCAGGCCCCGGCCCGGGCGAATGCCGCCCGGCGACATGCGGTAGTGCCGGGCGATGGCGAGATCCTCGGTGGCGATGCCCCAGTCCAGGCCGCGCATCTCGCCCAGCAGTTCGCGAAACCGCGCCTTGCGGCGCAGGGCACGCTTGAGCATCAGCCCGAGCAGCCACAGCATCAGTCGCAGCTTCATATCGGCTCCGGAACCGGAGGAAGAGAGAGGAGGTAGGGTCACGCGGCCCGCGGGCGGGCGGGCCGCAGCGCCTTACTTGCCGACGGCGTCCTTGAGGCCCTTGCCTGGCTTGAAGGCGACGGTCTTGCTGGCCGGGATGGTCAGCGGCTGGCCGGTCTGGGGATTCTTGCCGGTGCGCGCGGCACGCTCGCGCACGGTGAAGGTACCGAAGCCGATCAATGAAACGTCCTGTCCCTGAGAAACGCTCCCGGTGATCTCGTCGAGGATGACGTTGAGCACCTGGCTGGCCTTGTCCTTGGATAGATCCGCACGCTCGGCAATCGCCGCGGCGAGTTCTGGCTTGCGCATACAGCCCTCCTGATATTGGCATCGAAACGCCGGCGTTCGTCGCCGACTGGATTATTATTTCATACGACCCGTCAGCGCATCACGCGCCCACCTTCCATCGTGCTCATGAGGATGGCGCCGCGACCCGATGACCGCGAGTGGCCCGGTGGTTGACGAACCTAGCCTAGCAACGGCGGCGCGGCTCGCGCCAGTTCGACTTTCCGACGCACCGCGCGCCCTGTCAACGCAAAGCCGATCAGCGCCCCCGCCTCGTCCTCGGCCAGCGCCGTCAGATCACGGCCCTCTCCCTCGATCCGCCAACGTGCCGGCGAACGGGCCGGGGGCAGCGCCACCACCGGCAGCAGGGGCGTCTTGACCAGCACCGGCCAGGGGCCGTAGGTCACCGGGGTAGGGGTGCCGATCAGGGTTCGCGCCAGGGCCTTGGCGCTGGCCAGCAGCGGCTGGACGTACATGGCATTGACCCCGTCGACGCAGGCCACGTCGCCCAGGGCGTGGATGCCGGGCGCCGAGGTGGCCAGCCGGCGATCGGTGTGGATGCCGCCCTGACTGACCCTGAGCCCGGCCGCCTCGGCCAGCGCGGTGCGCGGCCGGAGCCCGGTGGCCACCAGCACCAGGTCCGTCGAAAGCGACGCGCCATCGTCGAGCCCCACCGCGACCCCCTCGCCCTCGGCCTCGAGCCGGGCCAGGGTGCGGCCGGTGTGCAGGCGCATGCCGGCCTCGCGGAAGGCCTCGCCCAGGGCGTGGCCCAGGGCCTCGGGGATCAGTCGCGGCAGGGGCGCCGGTTCCGGGGCCACCAGCTCCACCGCGTGGCCTCCCGCGGCGAGGTCGTTGGCGAACTCGCAGCCCACCAGGCCGATGCCGATGACCGCCACCCGCGCCGGTCGGCCGAGCGCCTCCAGGGCGGCATGGAAGGCCCGATAGTCGTCCAGGTCGTTGACGCTGAAGACGCGCTCGGCGACGGCCTCGGGCACCGTGAAGGGCCACGCCGGCGCCGCGCCGGTGGCCAGCACCAGCTCGCTCCAGGGCAGGGTCTCGGCACCGATCGTCAGGGTCCGGGCCGCGGCATCGATCGCCTCGACCCGGGCCTGGGTGCGCACCACGACGTCGAGCTCGTCGGCCACCTCGAGGGCCGAGCGCGCCGCCAGGCGCGACGGCGACAGGCGCTTGGCGAAGCCGGTGGAAAGCAGCGGCTTGGTGTAGTCGTCACCGCTGTCGGCGGTGATCAGGGTCATCGGTCGCGCGGGGTCAAGCTGGCGCAGCTGACGCAGCAGTCCGAGACCCGCCATGCCGGAGCCGATGATGGTCAGGGGGGCGGTCATGGAACTCCTCGAGTCGGGGGCCCGGGCGGCCCGTCACGAAAAAGCGTGTCGATCCAACATGGTACACTAGCCGCCCTCGAAATCGACGCGGAGAGACACGGTGAGCAACGGCTCGGCACGCGATCCACGCTGGCGCCCCCTGGCGGCGGCACGTCCCGCCATGAGCCCCGACTGGTGGCGCTGGGTGGCGTCCCGCGACTCGCTCACCGCCCGGCTGATCGCCGCCGGAGGCCCGCGCACCTTCCGGGTCCGCCTGCTGGATCAGCGTCTCGGCCGCCCCCACCGCGACGAGGCCCTGGCCCTGGGGCTGCCCCATGGGCGCCTGGCCTGGCTGCGCGAGGTGGCGCTGTGCCTGAACGAGCGCCCTTGGGTCATGGCCCGCTCGGTGGTGCCCCTGGACGGGCTTCACGGCCAGCGGCTCGACCGGCTGGGCGAGCGCTCCCTGGGCCACTGGCTGTTCCGCCAGCCCGACCTGGTGCGCGGCCCGCTGGAAGTGGCCGACCGTCCGGCCGCCTTTCCAAGCGCGCGTGGTCCCTGGGCGCGCCGTTCGGTGTTTCGCCACCGGCGCTTCGCCGTGCTGGTCCAGGAGTACTTCCTGGACAGCATGATGGATGACCTCGAGCTCCCTTCACGCTAGGCTCTGCCGGCACGTCTTCATAAGCGAGAGACCCAGATGGATCGATCCCTGATGCGCCCCAGGGGCCTGGCCCGGCTGCCCGACTTCCTGCACCTGACCCGGCTGGACCGCCCCATCGGCACCTGGCTGCTGATGTGGCCCACCCTGTGGGCCCTGTGGATCGCCGCCGAGGGGCTGCCCGGCCGCCGGGTGCTGCTGATCTTCATCGCCGGGGTCTACCTGATGCGCGCCGCCGGCTGCGTGGTCAACGACTACGCCGACCGCCACCTTGACGGCCACGTCAAGCGCACCCAAAACCGCCCCCTGGCCACCGGCCGCATCGCCGAGGGGGAGGCCCAGGGGCTCTTCGCGCTGCTGGTGATGGCCGCCTTCGTGCTGGTCTGCTTCACCAACCTCTTCACGGTGATGCTCTCGGTGGTGGGCGTGGCGCTGGCCGCCATCTACCCCTTCATGAAGCGCTATACCCACCTGCCCCAGGCCTTTCTCGGCGCGGCCTTCTCCTGGGCGATCCCCATGGCCTTCGGCGCGGTGCTGGGCGCGGTGCCGCCGGTGGCCTGGCTGCTGTTCGCCGCCAACGTGGCCTGGACGGTGGCCTACGACACCGAGTACGCCATGGTCGATCGCGACGACGATCTGAAGATCGGCATCAAGTCCACCGCGGTGCTGTTCGGTCGCGCCGACCGGCTGATGATCGGCCTGCTGCAGGGCCTGACCCTGGCACTGCTGGCCTGGGCCGGCGGGCTGCTCGACCTCGGCGGCTTCTTCTGGCTGGGACTCGCGGCAATGGCGGCGACCTTCGTGCACCAGCAGCGGCTGATCCGCGAGCGCGACCGCGAGCGCTGCTTCCAGGCCTTCCTCAACAACCACTGGTCGGGACTCGTGGCCTTCGCCGGCATCGCGCTCTCGCTGTGGCCGGCGGGACCTGGCGGATGAGCAGGGGGCTGAGCGGGCGACAGCCCCGGCCTGTCACGCTATTGTCATCATGACGTGTTGTCATCGTCATCGACCTGCCATAGACCATGAGGCTTCGGGATGAGCGCCAAGACCGTACTGATCGTCGACGATGAGGCGCCGATCCGCGAGATGATCGCGGTGGCGCTGGAGATGGCCGACTATCGCGTCCTCGAGGCGGACAGTGCCCAGGCGGCCCATGCCATGGTGGTCGATCACCAGCCCGACCTGGTGCTGCTCGACTGGATGATGCCCGGCACCAGCGGCATCGAGCTGGCCCGCCGCCTGAAGCGCGACGAGGCGACCGCCGAGCTGCCGATCATCATGCTCACCGCCAAGGGCGAGGAGGACAACAAGATCCAGGGACTGGAGGCCGGGGCCGACGACTACATCACCAAGCCCTTCTCGCCGCGGGAACTGGTGGCACGCCTCAAGGCGGTGCTCCGCCGCGCCACCCCCCAGGGCGTCGAGGACGCGGTGGAGATCGACGGCCTGCTCCTCGACCCGGTCAGCCACCGGGTCAGCGTCGACGGCCGCTCACTGGAGATGGGGCCCACCGAGTACCGCCTGCTGCAGTTCTTCATGACCCACCAGGAGCGCGCCTACACCCGCGGCCAGCTGCTCGATCAGGTGTGGGGCGGCAACGTCTATGTCGAGGAGCGCACCGTGGACGTGCACATCCGCCGCCTGCGCAAGGCGCTGGGCGAGCCTCATCAGCAGCTGATCCAGACCGTCCGTGGCACCGGTTACCGGTTCTCCGCCAAGGGCTGACGTGGGTCGCCTGTGGAGACGCGAAGGCGGGCGCCTGGTGGCCCTGGTCGCCGCCGGCGCCCTGCTCGGCTGGCCCTTCGCCGCCGTTCCGAGCGGCATCGCCGCCGGCCTCGCGCTCTGCCTGGCCTTCCACCTGCGCCAGCTCCACGCCCTCCACCAGTGGCTGACCCACCACCCCCAGGAGGAGCCCCCCGCCGCCAGCGGCCTGTGGGGCGAGCTGTTCGATCGCCTCTATCGCTACCAGAAGAGCCAACGCCTCACCCAGCAGCGCCTGCGCGCGACCCTGCAGCGCATCCAGGAGTCCTCGGAGGCGATGCGCGACAGCGTGGTGATGCTCGACCGCCACGGCGACCTGGAATGGTGGAACAGCGCCGCCGAGCAGATGCTCGGCTTCCAGCCCCAGCAGGACCGCGGCCAGCACATCACCAACCTGCTGCGCGACCCGCGCTTCGTCGACTACTTCCACGGCCGCGACTACCGTGAGCCGCTGACGCTGGCCTCGCCCATCGACGAGACGCGCATCCTGCAGTTCCAGATCACCCTCTACGGCGACGACGAGCGCCTGGTGATGGCCCGCGACATCACCCGCCTGCACCGCCTGGAGCAGATGCGCCGCGACTTCGTGGCCAACGTCTCCCACGAGCTGCGCACCCCGCTGACGGTGCTCGCCGGCTACCTGGAGACCTACACCGACATGGCCGATCAGCTGCCGTCCCGCCTGGGCCGCGGCCTCGCGTCCATGCAGGCCCAGACCGAGCGCATGCAGAACCTGGTCGACGACCTGCTGCTGCTGTCGCGCCTGGAGATCGACCGGGGCGGCCGCCACGACGGCCCGCTCGACATGGCGGCGCTGCTCGAGGCGGTGCGCCGGGACGCCGAAGCGCTCTCCGGCGGCCGCCACGTCATCTCGGTGGAGGACACCGCGGCCGGTTCACTGATGGGCAACGAGAAGGAGCTCCGCAGCGCGCTCTCCAACCTGGCCTTCAACGCCGTGCGCTACGCCGGCGACGGCTGCCATATCGTGCTGCGCTGGCGGGCCCTGGGCGACGGCGCCTGCCTCGAGGTGCAGGACGACGGCGAGGGCATCGACCCGGTGCACCTGCCGCGCCTCACCGAGCGCTTCTATCGCGTCGACAAGGGCCGCAGCACCGCCACCGGCGGCACCGGCCTGGGGCTCGCCATCGTCAAGCACGTGCTGCTGCGCCACGACGCCCGCCTGGAGATCGACTCCCGCCCAGGCCGCGGCGCCACCTTCCGCTGCTGCTTCCCCGCCGGCCGCCTGCAGGAGACGCCGCAGACTCAGCGCGCCTGAGGCGGGGTGACGGTTGCCAGGCCGCGGTAGTGGCGATCCCACATCAGTACCCCGGCGGCCACGGCGCCGGGCAGCAGGAAGAGATTGGCCAGCGGTAGCCAAGTGATCAGGGTCACCCAGCCGCCGTAGGTCAGGGTCGGCCAGCGGCGCGCGGCGAGCCGGGCGCGCATGTCGCGAAAGCTGACCTTGTTGTTGTCCATCGGGTAGTCGAGGTAGGTGATCGCCATGATCCAGGCCGTGAAGGCCGCCCACAGCAGCGGCGCGATCAGGTTGAGCACCGGGATCCAGCTCAGCACGAAGAGCAGTGCCATGCGCGGCAGGATATAGGCCAGCTTGACCAGCTCGCGAGCCATGGCGTCCACGGCGGTCTTCGCCAGGCCCCGGTCGTCCAGGGGCGGACGCCCCGTCACCTCGACCTCCACCCGCGCCGCCAGGAAGCCGTAGAAGGGCGCGGCGATCAGGTGGGTCACCAGGGTGAAGGTGAAGAAGACGATCAGCGTAAGGCTCACCACGAACAGCGGCCAGATCAACCAGGAGAGCCAGGAGAGCCACTCGGGCACCATGGCCATCCAGCCGTCGAGCCAGCCGCCGAAGTTCCCCAGCACGTAGCCGAGCATGGCGCCGTAGACCAGCAGGTTGACGAGTATCGGCAGGAACACGTAGCGGCGCAGGCCGCGGGAGTAGACCAGGCGGGTGCCGCGGGTCAGCGCGGTCAGGGCATCGAGCATCCGGAACGTCCTCATCATCGCGTAAAGGCCGCCGCCCGAGGGGCGGCGGCCTGCGCATTGAGGGTCAAGCGAGTCGCGCGGTCAAGGGTTGCGCTCGAACATGTCCTTGTCGAGGTCCTCGGGGTCGGTATGGCGGATATCGAGACCCTTGACCAGGTAGACGACGTACTCGGCCAGGTTGTTGGCGTGGTCGCCGATACGCTCCAGGGCGCGCAGGATCCACATCACGCTGAGCACCGGCGAGATCGCGCGGGCATCCTCCATCATGAAGGTCATCAGCGAGCGCATGGCGCTGCCGTACTCGTTGTCGACCTCATCGTCCTCGTGGACCAGCTTCAGCGCCAGCTCGGTATCCAGACGTGCGAAGGAGGTCAGGGCGTCGCGCACCATGCGGCGCACGTGCTCGCTGATCATGCGCACCTCGACGAAGCCGCGGTTGCCGCTGTCGGACTCGATCAGGTCGATGGCGTTGCGCGCGATCTTGCTCGCCTCGTCGCCGATGCGCTCCAGATCGGAGGCGGCGCGGATCACCGCCAGCACCAGGCGCAGGTCCGAGGCGGTCGGCTGGCGCCGCGCCAGCACCTGGGTGCACTCCTCGTCGATCTTGATCTGCATGTCGTTGACGGCGCGATCGTTGTCGACCACCCGCTGGCCGAGCTCCGAGTCGTGGTCGAGCAGCGCGCCCACGGCGTCCTGGACCTGCTTCTCGACCAGGCCGCCCATGGCCATCAGGTGCGTCTTGAGCTCGTCGAGCTCCTGGTTGAACTGCCGCGAGATATGCTGGCTGTGGATATCGCTGGTAATGTCCATGGGATCTCTCCTTGGGGCCGGCCGTCAGGCCATGCGCCCGGTGATGTAGTTCTCGGTACGCGCCAGGCGCGGATTGGTGAACAGGGTATCGGTCGGCGCGTACTCGACCAGCTCCCCCTGCTGCAGGAAGGCGGTGTAGTCGGAGACCCGCGCCGCCTGCTGCATGTTGTGGGTGACCAGCACCAGGGTCAGGTGCGACTTCAGGTTGCGGATCAGCTCCTCGATCTTGAGCGTCGAGATCGGGTCGAGCGCCGAGGCCGGCTCGTCGAGCAGCAGCACCTCGGGGCCCACCGCCAGGGTGCGGGCGATCACCAGGCGCTGCTGCTGGCCGCCGGAGAGCGACCAGGCCGAGGCACGCAGCCGATCCTTCACCTCGTCCCACAGCGCCGCCGAACGCAGCGCCCACTCGATGGTGTCGTCGCGCTTGCGCTTGCTCAGCCCGCCCTGCAGGCGCAGCCCGAAGGCCACGTTGTCGTGGATCGACATCGGGAAGGGGTTCGGCGACTGGAACACCATGCCCACCCGTCGCCGCAGCTCCGCCACCGACACCTCGGGCGCGTGGATGTCTTCCCCCTCTAGGGTCACCTCCCCCTCGCGCACCACCTCGTCGTTGAGATCGTGGAGGCGATTGAGCACCCGCAGCAGGGTCGACTTGCCACACCCGGAGGGGCCGATGAAGGCGGTGACGCGATGCCGCGGCACCCTCAGCGTGAGGTCGTTGAGCGCCCGCTTGTCGCCATAGGCGAGACTCAGCCCCCGGATGGCCAGGCTGCTGGCCTCGGGGGGAAAGTCAATGATCGCCGCCGAGTCGGGCGACGACCGCTGTTCCTTCACGAGTGGCATCGAGACTCCCGGGTGGCGCCACGCTTGGGGGCTCATCGACGCGTGAGCGCCCCGTGACGCGTACTGAGATGATGACGCAGAAATATTGCGGTCAGGTTAAGCACCAGGATCACCAGCACCAGCAGCAGCGCCGTGGCATAGACCAGCGGCATCGCGGCCTGGACATCGCCACCGTGGAAGGCGGCGTCGAAGATGTGATAGCCCAGGTGCATGAACTTCCTTTCAAGATGCAGGAAGGGAAAGTCGCCGTCCACCGGCACCTGGGGCGCCAGCTTGGCGACCCCCACCAGCATCAGCGGCGCGACCTCGCCGGCGGCCCGGGCCACGGCCAGGATCACCCCGGTGAGCATGGCCGGGGCGGCCATCGGCAGCACCACCCGGGAGAGCATCTCCAACCGGGTCGCGCCCAGCGCCAGGGCGCCCTCGCGCTGCTGGTCGGGAATGCGCGCCAGCCCCTCCTCGGTGGCCACGATCACCACCGGCAGGGTCAGCAGCGCCAGGGTCAGCGAGGCCCACAGCAGCCCGCCGGTGCCGAAGGTGGGCGAGGGCAGGGACGCCTCGAAGAACCAGCTGTCCAGGCGACCACCGATACCGTAGACGAAGACCCCGAGGCCGAAGACGCCATAGACGATGGAGGGCACCCCGGCGAGGTTGCGCACGGCGATGCGCACCAGCCGCGTCAGCCGCCCCTGGTGGGCCACCTCGTTGAGGTAGATCGCCGCCAGCACGCCGAAGGGCGTCACTAGGATCGACATCAGCATGACCATCAGCACGGTGCCGAAGATCGCCGGCCAGACGCCGCCGGCGGTGTTCGCCGCCCGCGGCCCCTCGGAGAGGAAGCGCCAGACGCCTTGCCCCCAGGCGACGAGTTTGTCGAGCGGCGACATGGCGTTGGGGCGGCAAGCCCTTAGTACCTGCTCCAGCGGGACCATCAGCGACTCGCCGCCGGCGGTGTCGAGGATCAGGCGCCCTCCCGCCATGGCCGCCTGCAGCTCATGCAGCCGGGTCTGGGCCGCCCGGAGCTCAGGCGACGCCACCGCCTCGCCCTCGCCTCGCCCGGCGAGCGGCAGGATCACCTCCTCGCGCAGGCGATCGCGGGCGTCTCGCAGCGCGGTCAGCTCGGCCAGGCGCGCCTCCAGCGCCGTCCAGGCGGCCTCCCCCTCGATCCGCTCTCCGCCGGCGTCCTGAAACGCCGCCAGCCGGCCGATCGCCCGCCCCCAGCGGCGGCGCTCCACCACCACCAGCTCCGCGGGATGGCTGACCGCCTCGATGGCCGAGACCCGTACCCAGGCCCAGCGCTCGCCCGAAAGGTCGCGGTTGCCGATGCGATAGAGGCGTTCCAC
Source organism: Halomonas sp. B23F22_3 (assembly GCF_043496965.1). Lineage (NCBI taxonomy): Bacteria > Pseudomonadati > Pseudomonadota > Gammaproteobacteria > Oceanospirillales > Halomonadaceae > Halomonas > Halomonas sp. B23F22_3. Next base: position 248,972 of record NZ_JBIEKG010000003.1, on the reverse strand, counting down.
GCCATCGCCATCGCCGCCGGCGAGCGGCACCTCGCGGACCCGCTCACCGGCGAGCTGCCGACCATCCTGAAGCTCCACGAACTCCACGGGCGATGGCCAGAAGTGTCCCAGGCCGCGCAGCGCCAGCAGCGCCAGCAACGCCAGCAGCGCCAGCAGCGAGAGCGCCACGCTACCGGCGGCGAGCCAGGCCCCGGCGCCTTCGCCGCGGGGCAGGCGCAGCCGGCGGGAGGGTGCTGTATTCATGGTCCGGCCCTCATGATCCGCCTCCCAGGCGACGATAGCGGCGGCGCAGGCGCGTACGTACCAGCTCGGCCAGGGTATTGACCAGGAAGGTGAAGACGAACAGCGCCAGGGCCGCCAGCAGCAGCAGCTGATAGTGCACGCTCCCGGGGCCGGCCTCCGGCAGCTCGATGGCGATGGTCGCCGCCAGGGAGCGCAGGCCATCGAGGGGATTGAGGGTCATCAGGGCGGCATTGCCGCTCGCCATCAGCACGATCATGGTCTCCCCCACGGCCCGCCCGGCACCGATCATCACCGCCGAGAAGATGCCCGGCGAGGCCGCGGGCAGCACCACCCTCCAGAGGGTCTGCCAGCGGGTCGCGCCCAGCGCCTGGGCGCCCTCCGCCAGGCTCGGCGGCACCCCCGAGAGGGCATCCTCGGCCAGCGCATAGATGCTCGGCATCACGGCGAAGCCCATGGCCGCGCCGACGATCAGGGCGTTGCGCACGGCGATATCGAGCCCCAGGCGCAGCTCCAGGAAGCGGCGCAGGTCGCCGTCGAACGCGACGGCCTCGAGCCAGGGGGCGAGCCATACGGACGCGGCCAGCACCAGCGCCAGCCAGGGCACCAGCCACAGTCCGGCCCAGCCCATCGGCAGCGCCTCGCGCCAGCGCGCGGGAAGCCGCGAGCGCAGCCCGCCGGCCAGCAGCAGCCCCGGCACCAGCAGCAGCAGGCAGGCGACGACCTCGGCCAGGTGACGCTCGACCCAGGGCGCCAATACCAGGCCGGCGACGAAGCCGACGACCACGCCCGGCAGCGCCTCCATCAGTTCCAGCGTGGGCTTCAGGCGGCTGCGCAGGCGCCGGGTCATGAACAGCGACGAGTGAGCGGCCGCCCCCAGCGCCAGGGGCACGGCGATCACCAGCGCCCAGGCCGCCGCCTCCAGGGTGCCCCAGGCCAGCGGCGCGAGGCTGATCCGCGGCGTCTCGTCCGGTGCCAGGGTGGCCGTGGGCGCCCAACGATGACGGGCGGCCTCCTCGGCGGCCGCCTCCCCGCCCCCCCAGAGCGCCTCGGGGCGGATCGCACTCGATTCCCCCGAGGGCCAGAACAGCGGCACCACCTCCACCGCCAGGAAGAGCCCGATCGCCAGCAGCGCGGCGATCACGCCGATGCCGCCGGCGGTGATCAGCGCGGTGGCCAGGCGATCGCGCCCCTGACGCAGGCGGCGTCGCACGGCAGTCGGCGGGGGGGAGTCGAGCATGACCGGACCTGTGAAAGACGAGGGCTAACGAAAGAGTACGACAGGGTGATGACAGACGGATGACAGCCTCAGCCGCCCTCATCCAGCGTCAGCGCGCGACGCTGGCGTCGTCGCTGCGCCTCGGGCAGGGCGACGAAGCCGAGCTCCTCGACGATGGCCTGGCCGGCGGGCGAGAGCACCAGGTCGAGGAAGGCGCGCTCGGGGGCCGGCAGCGTCTCGCCGGGGGGCAGGTTGAGATAGAGGTAGAGGTCGCGCGACAGGGCATACTCGCCGCGGCGCACCGCCTCGGGGTCGGGGGCGCGAAGCGTCCCGTCATCGGTGCGATGGGCCAGCGCCTTGACGCCCGGGGTCAGGTGATTGAGGCCGGCGTAGCCGATGGCCCGCGGGTCCTCGGCCACCGCCGCCACCACCGCGGCCGAGCCGGGGTGTTCGTTGATCGCCGGGTGGAAGAGCCCACCGCAGAGCGCGACCCGCCGGAACAGCGCCTGGGTGCCGGAGGCCGCATTGCGGCCGTGCAGGCGGATGCGCCCCTCGGGCCAGTCGAGGCCCAGCGCCTGCCAGTCGCGGATCGCGGCCGGCGCCCCGCAGCGCCGCGTGTCGGAAAAGACGGCATCCAGCTCGCGGCGCCCGAGACCCGCCAGGGGGTTGTGGCGATGCACCACCACCACCAGGGCGTCGCGGGCCACCGTGAGCTCCCGCGGCGGATAGCCATGACGCTCGACGAAGGCGCGTCGCTCGGCGTCGCTCATGGGGCGCGACATCGGCCCCAGCCGGGTGGTCCCGGCCACCAGCGCCGGCGGCGCGCTGGCCGAGCCGCTGGCCTGCAGCTGCAGCCGAATGCCGGGGTGGCGGCGCGCCAGGGCCTCCCCCCAGCGCAGCATCAGCCCCGCCATGGTATCGGAGCCCATCGTCCCCAGGGTCCCGACGATCGCCTCGCCCCGGTCACGATCATCGGCCTGGGCCTGCGTCATCGCCACGCCGCACGCGATCAGCAGCAGCCAGAGCATCAGGCGGCGAAACGGAACGATGGACATGGCGGCTCCTCGAGGCGCGAAGATGAAGAAGACGATACCGGGAGATCGCGGCCGGCGGCAGGATGTCGCGCCGCAACGGTGGTGAACGCGGGCCCTCGACGTATACCATGGAGCGGCGATGAACACCTCAACCCCTCGACATCCCCCACAACAACAATGCGAGTCGCTCCACCCGCCATGACAGACATCGACGATACCCCCGCCCCGCAGGGTCAGCTGACCCTCAAGCTGCTGGCCAGCCGCCAGGATACCAATCTGCACGGCGACATTCCCGGCGGCTGGCTGGTCGCCCGCATGGACGAGGCCGCCGAGGTGGCCGCCGGCCGCGAGGCCCTGGGCCGCACGGCCAACGTGGCCATCGAGGCCATGGATTTCCTCTGCCCGGTGCGGGTGGGCTCCATGGTGAACATCTTCACCCGGGTCAGCGAGATCGGCCACAGCTCGATCAAGATCGACGTCGAGGTATGGATCCGCGCCCCCCACGAGCGCGACCCCCAGGAGCTGCACAAGGTCACCGAGGCACGCTTCGTGATGGTCGCCCTGGACGACAACGGGCGCATCCGTGGCGTGCGCCAGCACGACTGACCCACGCAGGACGCCTCTCCCGACAGCAGATGGGCGCCGCGAGGGCGCCCATGGCGAGTTCCGAACGGCGCGGCGGCCGCCGTCAGGCGTCGACCTTCTCCCGGGTCTTCAGGTAGGCGAACTCGCCCACGTCGGTGAAGCGACGTACCTTCTGCTGGAAGGCGGTGTAGGAGTCGTAGACCCGGCGCGACGCCTCGTCCTTCTCCACCTGCTCGGCGAGGACCTGCCGGGCGGCATCGTGGAGCGCCACCAGCACCTCCTCGGGGAAGGTGCGCAGCTGCACATCATGCTCGTCGACCAGGGTCTCGAGGGCCTCGGCGTTGCGCACCGCGAACTCGCTGATCATCGCCAGGTTGGAGGCCATGGCCGCCTCGCTGACCACCGCCTTGAGGTCGTCGGGCAGGGCGTTCCAGGCATCAAGGTTGACCATCCCCTCGAGCACGGCACTGGGTTCGTTCCACGCCGAGGTGTAGTAGTACGGGGCCACCTGGTGCAGGCCGAAGGCCAGGTCGTTGTAGGGGCCGACCCAGTCGGCCGCGTCCAGCACGCCGGTCTGCAGGGAGGTGAAGATCTCGGAGCCGGGGGTGTTCACGGTGGTCACGCCGATGCGGTTCATCGCCTCGCCGGCGAGGCCCGGAAGACGCAGCTTGAGGCCCTGCATGTCATCCAGCGAGTTGATCTCCTTCTTGAACCAGCCGGCCATCTGGGTGCCGGTGTTGCCCACCGGAAAGGGCTTGAGGTTGTGCTTGGCGTACTCCTCGTCCCAGAGCTCCTGACCGCCGCCGTGATAGAGCCAGGCATTGGTCTCGGTGGTGGTCATGCCGAAGGGCACGGCGGTGAAGAACTGGGCGGCCAGGGTCTTGCCGCGCCAGTAGTAGGAGGCGGAGTGGCCCAGCTCGGCCGTGCCCTCGCCCACCGCATCGAACACCTCCAGCGCCGGGACCAGCTCGCCGGCGCCATGCACGCGGATCTTCATGCGGCCCCCGGACATCCGCTCGATGCGCGCAGCGAAGTCGTTGGCGCCGGTACCGAGGGCCGGAAAGTTCTTGGGCCAGGAGGTCACCATGTCCCAGGTGATGGTCTCCTGGGCGCTGGCGGTGGCGACGAAGGGGGCGGTGGCGCCGGCGGCGGCACCGACGCCCACGGTCTTGAGAAACTGACGGCGTTGCATGGCGAGCATGACTCCAGGTGTGATTATTCTTCCCGCAGTGCCTGCGGGCTAAAGACGTGTCCGCCCACGAGTATGCGGCACGGCTGAATTAGCCGGCAAGCGCCGCGCGCGGTGGGCCAGGACGGCTCACAGCGGCGTCAGCTTGGCGAAGCCCAACACCAGCCACTTGTCGCCCTCGCCCTCGAAGCTGACCTGCACCCGGGCGCGCTCGCCTTCCCCCTCGGCGTTGAGGATCACCCCCTCGCCGAAGACCGGGTGGCTGACCCGCTGGCCCAGCGACAGGGACGGCAGCTCGCCGCCCCCGTCCACCGAGGTCTGGCGGGAGAGGCCCGCGCTCGGGCGCGTGGTCACCGGCCGCGAGATCTGGCCGCGCAGGCGCACCTCCTCCAGGTACTCCTCGGGCAGTTCGCGCAGGAAGCGCGACGGCCGCTGGAAGGTCTCCTTGCCGTGCAGCCGGCGCAGCTCGGCGTGGGTCAGGTAGAGCTTGCGCATGGCACGGGTCAGGCCCACGTAGCAGAGCCGACGCTCCTCCTCCAGGCGCCCCGGCTCCTCCATGGACATCTTGTGCGGGAAGAGCCCCTCCTCGACCCCGGCGATGAATACCACCGGGAACTCCAGGCCCTTCGCCGAGTGCAGGGTCATCAGCTGCACGCAGTCCTCGAACTCGTCGGCCTCGTGGTCGCCGGCGTTGAGCGCCGCCTCGGAGAGGAAGGCCTCCAGCGCCGCCCCGCCCTCGCCGGCCTCGGGCGGCTCGAAGCTCTCGCCCTGGGTGAAGGCCTTGGCGGCGGTGACCAGCTCCTCGAGGTTCTCGACCCGCGCCTGGCCCTTCTCGCCCTTCTCGCTGCGGTGGTGCTCGATCAGCCCGGAGGTCGTGATGACGTGATCGATGATCTCGTGAAGCGCCAGGCCCGCGGTGTCGTTGTCGAGGCGCTCGATCAGGTCGGCGAAGGCGCGCACGGCCGTGGCGGCGCGCCCCTTGAGCGAGGCGTCCAGCAGGGCATCGTGCAGCGCCTGCCACAGCGAGACCTCGGTCTGCCGGGCGCGGGTGCGCAGCACCTCCACGGTGCGCGTGCCGATGCCCCGGGCCGGCACGTTGATCACCCGCTCGAGCGAGGCGTCGTCGTCACGGTTGAGCAGCAGGCGCAGGTAGGCCAGGGCGTTCTTGATCTCGAGACGCTCGTAGAAGCGCTGGCCGCCGTAGATGCGGTAGGGCACGCCCTGGCGGATCAGCGTCTCCTCGAGCACCCGGGACTGGGCGTTGGAGCGGTAGAGGATCGCCATCTCGCGGCGGTTGACGCCCTCCTCGACCTTCTCGCGCAGGGTATCGACGATGAAGCGCGCCTCGTCCAGGTCGTTGAAGCCCGCGTAGACCGAGATCGGCTCGCCGCGGTGGCCGGCCGTCCACAGCTCCTTGCCCATGCGCTCGCTGTTGTGGCGGATCAGGGCGTTGGCGGCGTCGAGGATGGCGCTGGTGGAGCGGTAGTTCTGTTCCAGGCGCACGGTCTTGGTGCCGGGGAACTCCTGCTCGAAGCGCCGGATGTTCTCGATGCGCGCACCGCGCCAGCCGTAGATCGACTGGTCGTCGTCGCCGACCACCGTCATCGGCGTCGACATGCCGGTCAAGAGCTTCAACCAGGCGTACTGCAGGGTGTTGGTGTCCTGGAACTCGTCGACCAGCACGTGGCCGAAGCGCTCGCGGTAGTGGGCCAGCAGCGCCGGATTGTCGCGCAACAGCTCCAGGCTCCGGAGCAGCAGCTCGCCGAAGTCGACCAGGCCGCCGCGCTCGCAGGTCAGCTGGTAGCGCTCGTAGAGCTCGACCATCTGCGCCATGTAGGCGTCGCCGTGGGCATCGACCTGATGCGGGCGCAGCCCCTCCTCCTTGCAGCCGGAGATGAACGACTGCACCTGACGCGGCGGGAAGCGCTCGTCATCGACGCGATGGTCCTTGAGCAGCCGCTTGACCAGCCGGAGCTGATCGTCACTGTCGATGATCTGGAAGTGCTGGGGCAGGCGCGCATCCTGCCAGTGGGTTCGCAGCAGGCGGTGGGCGATGGAGTGGAAGGTGCCGACCCAGACGTTGCGCAGCGAGATGCCGAGCAGCGCCTCCAGGCGGGTACGCATCTCGCGCGCCGCCTTGTTGGTGAAGGTCACGGCGAGCAGCGCATAGGGCGAGAGCCCCTCGGCTTGCATCAGCCAGGCGATGCGGTGAACCAGCACCCGGGTCTTGCCGGAGCCGGCCCCGGCCAGCACCAGCATGTTGCCCTGGGGGGCGCTGACGGCCTCGCGCTGGGCCGGGTTCATGTGGTCGAGAATCGCCGTGACGTCGTCCATAGCGCAGGGAAAGCCGGGTCAAAAAATGGAGGCCCAGCTTAGCATACCGGGGGACGCCTCAGGACTTGCCGTCCTGCTCGGGGAAGCGCAGCGGGTTGAGGCTCTTCTTCACCTCGCGAAGCTGCTCGGCGAGCTTGGGTCCCCGGGTCTTGGCCACGCCCACCGCGAGCACGTCGACCAATACCAGGTGGGCGATGCGCGAGCTCATGGGGGTGTAGATCTCGGTGTCCTCATGGACATCGATGTAGAGCGGCAGGGTGACCTCCTCGGCGAGCGGCGAGCCGCTGGGGCAGAGGCCGATCACCGTCGCCCCGGCCTCGCGCGCCAGGCGCACGCTGGCCACCAGCGCCCGGGTGCGGCCGGTCTGGGAGATGGCCACCACCACGTCGCCCTCCTTGAGGGTCACCGCCGACATGTTCTGCATGTGCGGGTCGGTGTAGGCGGCGGTGGAGATCTGCAGGCGGAAGAACTTGTGCTGGGCATCGGCGGCCACGGCTCCCGAGGCGCCGAAGCCGTAGAACTCCACGCGATTGGCCATGGCCAGGGCGTTGATGGCCTGGCTCAGCGCCTCGTTGTCGAGCCGGTCGCGCACCGACAGCAGGGTGCCCACGGTGGAGTCGAAGATGCTGTGGGAAAACTCCACCACCGAGTCGCTGTCGTTCATCGAGAACTGGGCGAACTGGCTGCCGGAGGCCAGCATCTGCGCCAGCTGCAGCTTGAAGTCCTGGAAGCCGTTGCAGCCCAGGGCACGGCAGAAGCGCACCACGGTGGGCTCGCTGACCTTGGCCTCGGTGGCCAGGTCGACGATGCGCATGTGGATCACTTCCTCGGGGTTGCGCAGCACGAAGCGCGCCACCTTCTGCTCGGAGCGGCGAAAGTGCTCCATGCGACGTCTCATCTCATCGAACAGGGCACGGCTCACGCGGGGGCTCCTTGCTGGCGAGCCGCCTCACGGCGAGGCGGCAAAACGATGGGCGGTGTCATGCTCACAGTATGCCCCAAGCCGAGGGTCGATGCGCACCCCAGGGGCAAGAAGGCTCGGCGACAGACGCGCCGCCCTGCGTTGACGGCGCGTTGTGCGTTTGCAGCATGCGCCGTCATCATTCTGTCAAGTGAGATATAGTAAGACATGCAGTGTCGCGCAGCGTCCTTGATGCCGGCACATTCACTGCAGAAAGGAGTGTCGATCATGCGTAATGTCGAACGGTTATCCTCCCTCAAGAGTGAACTCCTCGACATCTTCATGAGCATGGAAGTCGTCGAGCACGAGCAGCGGTCTCGCACCGCCGCCCAGCGCAACCTGCGCGCCCGCCGCGGCATCGAGCTGCACAACGAATTCAAGCGCCTGTCCCAGGAGATTGCCCCGCTCCCCGAGGAGGCGCTGGTGGAAGACGAGATGCACTGACCGCGAAGCGCGGTGCCTCTCCCCACATGCAACGAGCCCCGCAGGGCGGGGCTCGGAGGAGACGTGACGCGCCGGCGCGAGCCGGCGGTCAGGCTCAGAGGCTGGAGACGAACACCGCGATCACGCCGATGGGCGCGATGAAGCGGGAGATCACGGTCCACACCTTCGCGCCGGTCTCGCCGAGACCCAGCTCCCGACGCACGCCCTCACGATCCAGCACCCAGGCGACGAAGACGATCGCCAGCAGGCCGGTCAGCGGCAGCAGGAACTTGCTGGTCACCGTATCGAGCAGGTCGAAGATGTTCAGGCCGAAGATCAGCAAGTCACTCCAGACATTGAACGCCAGCAGCGCGGCGATGCCGAGCGCCCAGGTCGCCGCGCCGGCCACCAGGGTGGAGGCGAAGCGCGACAGCGGGGTGCGCTCCTCGACGAACTCCACCACCGGCTCGAGCAGCGAGATCGCCGAGGTCAGGGCCGCGAAGGTGAGCAGCAGGAAGAACATCAGGCTGAGGATGACGCCGCCGCCCATGTTGCCAAATGCCAGCGGCAGGGTGACGAAGATCAGTCCCGGGCCGGAGCTCAGATCCAGTCCGTTGGCGAAGACGATGGGGAAGATCGCCAGGCCGGAGACGAGCGCCACCAGGGTGTCGAGGATGATCACCGTGCGTGCGGTCTTGAGCAGGTTGATCTCCTCGTTCAGGTAGGAGCCGTAGGCCATCATGATGCCCATGCCCAGCGACAGCGTGAAGAAGGCCTGACCCATGGCCGCCAGGACCACGCCGCCGTCCACCTTCCCGAAGTCGGGGTTGAACATGAAGCTCAAGGCCTCGCCGAAGTAGCCGGTGGTCATGCCGTAGCCCACCAGCACCACCAGCAGCACGCCCAGTGCCGGCATCAGGCTACGCACGGCGCCCTCGAGACCCTTGGTCACGCCGCGGGCGACGATGCCGATCACCAGCAGCATGAACACGGAGTGTCCCACCAGCAACAGGCCGGGGCTCGCCAGCATGCCGCTGAACAGGGCACTGATGCCGTCGGCGTCCTGACCGCTGAAGGCCCCGGTGACGGAGCTCAGGGTGTAGTAGAGCGACCAGCCGCCGATCACGCTGTAGAAGGAGAGGATCAGGAAGGCCCCGAGGATGCCGCTGATGCCGACGATCATCCAGCCACGGGACGCCCCGGCCGACTTGGCCAGGTCGGCCATGGAGTTGGCCGGGTTCTTCTGGCCTCGACGGCCCACCAGCCACTCGGCCACCAGGATCGGCAGGCCGACCAGGCCGATACAGAGCAGATAGATGAGCACGAAGGCGGCACCGCCGCTGTCGCCCACCATGTAGGGGAACTTCCAGATATTACCCAGGCCGACGGCGGAGCCGGTGGCGGCGAGTATGAAGGTCAGTCGTGAAGACCAGTGTGCGTGTTGCTTGGTAGACATAAATCACCCTGATGGTACGTGTCGTCATCGATCGATCGGATGCAATGACGGCGTTGTGGTTGTAGTCGCCACGTCCACGTCATCCCGGATCACGGGATGCCGCTTTCAAGGGCATTACGGATGCCAGACAGGATCGCTGCCGGTACAACTTCCGCGGGACCTTCGCGAGGTGAGCCGCGGACACCTCCTGATGGATCACGACGAGGAATCACACGGGATACGTACGAAACCCCACAAGATCCGATGGCAAGTGACGATCGACCCGTAAAAGTATCCGATCAGACGCTTGTTGACCAGTCATCGGGGCAAAACCACCGGTGCCTTCCGGCACCCGTCAGGACGAATCAGAACAGCGAGGCCTGGGACGCGCCGGCGAAGGCCTCCAGGGGCGGAAGTGAAAGGCGCTCGGCGAGCCGCGCATGGAGACGTCGCGCGAGTTCGGGGGCCTGACGGTTATCCGGCGTATGCACAAGCAGAAAAGGGGTTTTCCCCTGTTTTATCCACAGACAGAGGCGCTCGACCCAGGGGGTGAAGGCGCGTTCGTTGAGGGCGTCGTCGAGGTGGCCGATGAAGCGCACCAACGGGAAGCTCCCCGTGGAAAGCACGTGTAATGGGAGTCGTGGCTTGTCGGCCTGGGCGCGAGCCAGGCCCGCATTGCCCTCGGGAGACGTGGCGAAGAGCGGTCGCACATCGAGCATCACCCGATCGGCCCCGTGAGTTATCAACAACCGGTTGAGGGCCGCCTCGGCGCTCCCCTTGTGGAAGAATTCCCGGTGACGGACCTCGACGGCACAGGGCAGGCCCGCCGGCCAGCGCTCGAGCAGCGCCTCGAGCCGGGGCAGCGCCTCGGGACCGACATCCCGAGGCAGCTGCACCATGGTCGGCCCGAGCCGGTCATGAAGCGGCGACAGCGCCTCGAAGAAGGCATCGAGGTCGGCTTCGATGCCTTCCAGGCGCTTCTCGTGGGTCAGGCTCGCCGGCAGCTTGAAGCAGAAGCGGAAGGAGGACGGCGCCTGACGCGCCCAGGCGGCCACCGTCGAGGGCCGCGGCGCCCCGCTGTAGAAGGTGGTGTTGCCCTCCACGGTGGAGAACACCCGGGCGTAGTCGGCCAGCCAGTCATCGCTGCCGCCGTGGGGCGGGTAGAGGCCGCCACGCCAGTCGGGATTGGCCCACATCGGCAGGCCCAGGTGGAGCGGCATGGGCATGATAGTGGGTCCAGAGAGTGAGAGCTCGCCACTCTAGTGCGCCGCCGCGATCGAGACAAGCCGTCCCCGGGCCTCCCAATGAATCCTGAGGAAGGTTCAGGAAGGCTGGACTAGACTCCCGAAGAGCTTGGGTAAGCTCAAACCGGACTGATCAAGATACCACTATCGCTACATACCCATATCGGGATGGAGGCAGAAATGGTTGGAATCAATCTCACGGGACGGCAGCCAAGCGCCTGGCGACCCACCTTGATCATCGCTGGCGGACTGCTGGTCGCCATGCCGATATGGGCCCAGGAGCAGGAGTCGACGCAGGAAACGGACGCCCAGAAACCCAATATCCTGGTGCTGTGGGGCGACGATATCGGCCAGTCGAATATCTCGGCCTACACCCACGGAATGATGGGCTACCAGACGCCGAACATCGATAGCATCGCCGACGAGGGCATGATGTTCACCGACTACTACGGCGAGCAGTCCTGTACCGCCGGCCGATCCTCCTTCATCACCGGCCAGAGCGTGTTCCGCACCGGCCTCTCCAAGGTCGGCATGCCCGGCGCCGAGGAAGGCATCAGCACCGAGGACCCGACCATCGCCGGGCTGCTCAAGGCCGAGGGCTATGCTACCGGCCAGTTCGGCAAGAATCACCTGGGCGACCGCGACGAGCACCTGCCCACCAACCACGGCTTCGACGAGTTCTTCGGCAATCTTTACCACCTCAACGCCGAGGAGGAACCCGAGCTCCCCGACTATCCCGGCGACATGGAACTGGCCGACGGCAGCACCTTCCGCGAGACCTTCGGCCCGCGCGGGGTCATCCGCTCCAGCGCCGACGGCGAGATCGAGGACACCGGTCCCCTGACCCGCAAGCGCATGGAGACCGTCGACGAGGAGACCTCGGCGGCGGCGCTGGACTTCATCGAGCGCAATACCGAGGCCGGGCAGCCCTGGTTCGTCTGGTGGAGCGCCACCCGGATGCACTTCCGCACCCACGTCAAGGACGAGATGCGCGGCGTATCGGGCCAGAACGAGTACGCCGACGGCATGGTCGAGCACGACATGCACGTCGGTCAGTTCCTCGACAAGCTCGACGAACTGGGCATCAGTGACAACACCATCGTCTTCTATTCCACCGACAACGGTCCGCACCTGAACACCTGGCCGGACGCCGGCATGACCCCCTTCCGTGGCGAGAAGAACACCAACTGGGAGGGCGGCTGGCGGGTGCCCGCCATGGTGCGCTGGCCGGGCCAGATCGAGGAGAGCAGCATCTCCAACGAGGTCGTTCACCACATGGACTGGCTGCCCACCTTCCTGGCCGCCGCCGGCAACGACGGCATCAAGCAGGACCTGCTCGACGGTGGCGTCCAGGCCATCGGCCGCGAGTACAACGTCCACCTGGACGGCTACAACATCCTGCCCCACCTGACCGGCGAGAGCGAGGAGGCCCCCCGTCGCGAGGTGTTCTACTTCTCCGACGACGGCGACCTGACCGCCCTGCGCTACGACGACTGGAAGATCGTCTTCATGGAACAGCGCGCCGAGGGCACCCTGAAAGTCTGGGCCAACCCCTTCACCCCGCTGCGCACACCGCTGATCTTCAACCTGCGCCGCGACCCCTACGAACGCGCCCAGATCACCTCCAACACCTACTACGACTGGGTGCTGGACCATGCCTTCATGCTGGTGCCCGCCCAACGCTTCGTGCAGAACTTCCTGGCGACCTTCCAGGAGTTCCCGCCGCGCATGGAGGCGGCGAGCTTCAGCCTCGACAAGGTACTGGAAACCCTGCAGGACCCGCCTCAGTGAGGCAGTGAGTCAGCCCTCGACAGCAGCATGGCCGCCCCCGAGGCGGCCATGCACCGCAAAAGGGATTTCGTCATGAATACCTTCCTGAAGGGACTGGCCGTCATGGGGCTGGGCCTCCCCCTGGCCATGGCCGACCCGCTGCCCTCCTGGCAGCCCGGCGACGCCAGGGCCGCCATCATCGACTTCGTCGAAGCCACCACCGACCCCGCCTCGAGCGACTTCGTGCCCGGCCCGGCGCGCATCGCGGTGTTCGACAACGACGGCACCCTGTGGAGTGAGCAGCCCGCCTACTTCCAGCTGCTGTTCGCCCTCGATCGACTCTCGACGCTGGCCGAGGAAGATCCTGCCCTCCTCACCAGCGACGCCCTGAAGGCCGCCGCCGAGGGGGACCTGCCCGGCGTCATGGCCGGTGGCATGGAGGGCCTGGAGGAGGTGATCGCCGCTTCCCACGCCGGCCTCTCCGTCGAGGCCTTCCAGGCCGAGGTGCGCGACTGGCTGGACGAGGCCCGCCACCCGGCCACCGGCCTCGCCTACACCGACATGGTCTATCAGCCGATGCTCGAGCTACTGCGCTACCTGCGTGACGAGGGCTACGCCACCTACATCGTCTCGGGCGGCGGGCTGCACTTCCTCCGCGCCTTCGCCGAGCAGGCCTACGGGATTCCCCCGCAGCAGGTGATCGGCAGCACCGGCCATGCCAGCTACCAGGACGTCGATGACGCGCCGACGATCCTCAAGGAGGCCGGCATCGCCTTCGTCGACGACGGCCCGGGCAAGCCCGTCGCCATCGACACACGCATCGGCCGGCGCCCGATCTTCGCCGCCGGGAATTCCGACGGCGACTTCGAGATGCTGGCCTGGACCACCGCCGGCGAGGGCCCGCGCTTCGGCCTGCTGGTCCATCACACCGACGGCGAACGGGAGTATGCCTACGACCGCGACAGCCACATCGGCGGCCTGGCACGCGGCCTGGACGAGGCCGACGAGCGCGGCTGGCGGCTCGTCGACATGGCCGCCGACTGGCGGCGCATCTACCCGGAGGCGCCATGACGGTTCGCGATGACATCACCGCCCTGGAGGCCGCCATCGGCGAGTCGATCATCGGCCAGCGCGAGGTCATCCGCCGCCTGCTGATCGGCCTGCTGGCCAACGGCAACCTGCTCGTCGAGGGCCTGCCCGGCCTGGCCAAGACCCGTGCCATCAAGGCCCTGTCGCGTCACCTCGAGGCCGACTTCAGCCGCATCCAGTTCACCCCGGACCTGCTGCCCGCCGACGTGACCGGCAGCGAGATCTACCATCAGGAGGGCGGCGAGGCGAGCTTCCGCTTCAGCCCGGGCCCGCTATTCGCCAACCTGGTGCTCGCCGACGAGATCAACCGCGCCCCGGCCAAGGTGCAGTCCGCCCTGCTCGAGGCGATGGAGGAACGCCAGGTGACGGTGGCCGGCACCACCCATCGCATGCCGCCGTTGTTCATGGTCATGGCCACCCAGAACCCCATCGAGCAGGAGGGCACCTACCCGCTGCCGGAGGCCCAGATGGATCGCTTCCTGATGCATGTGTTGATCACCTACCCCTCGGTGGAGGAGGAAGTCGAGGTGATCCGCCTGGTGCGCGGCGAGGAGACCGAGGCCCTGGCGGACACGCCCGCCACCACGCCGGTGAAGGTCCGCCAGGAGGCGATCTTCGCCGCCCGCCGCGAGATCGCCGCCCTGCATGTCGCCGAGCCCATGGAGCGCTACATGGCGGACCTGGTCGCGGCCACCCGGCATCCCGGCAAGCTCTCCGAGGACCTGGGCCGCTGGATCGAGCTCGGCGCCAGCCCGCGCGCCTCCCTGGCCCTCGACCGCTGCGGTCGCACCCATGCCTGGCTGGCCGGACGCGACTACGTCGACCCCGAGGACGTCCAGGCCATCGCCCACGACGTGCTGCGCCACCGCATCGGATTGAGCTTCGAGGCCCAGGGCGAGGGCATCGGCGCCGACGAGGCCCTCGACGCCCTGCTGCGCTGCGTGGCCCTGCCCTGAGGGACGCCGCCATGAGGTCACTTCGCGCTCGCCTGCGGGCCGGCTCTCCCCCCGCGGTTGCGTCCCCCTCGGGCGAGGACCCTCGCCTGCATCTGGATCTCGCCCACCTCCAGGCACTCGAGCCCCATGGCGCCGCGTTGCGGCTGCTGCCGCGCCAGCCATCACGCAGCGTGCTCAACGGCCGCCACGCCTCGCGCCTGCGTGGCCGCGGCCTGGACTTCGCCGAGCTGCGCGGCTACCTGCCCGGCGACGACGTGCGCACCCTCGACTGGCGGGTCACCGCGCGCACCGGCGCGCCCCACGTGCGCGTCTATACCGAGGAGCGCGACCGTCCGGCGCTGGTGGTGGTGGACCAGCGAATGTCGATGTTCTTCGGTTCGCGCCACGCCATGAAGTCGGTCACCGCCGCCGAGGCCGCCGCCCTGGCCGCCTTCGCAGTGCTCGCCCAGGGCGATCGCGTCGGCGGCGTGATCGTCGAGGACGAACGGCTCAGCGAGTTTCGCCCGCGTCGCCAGCGCCCCCAGCTGATTCGCCTGCTGCGCTGCCTCGCCGAGGCCAACGCCGCCCTGCATGCCGAAGCCATGACGGCATCTCCCACCTCGATGGATGCGGTGCTGGCCTCGGTGGCGCACTTGGCCCGCCGCGACCACCTGATCCTGCTGATCAGCGACTTCGACGTCATCGGCCCGCGCACGGAAACCCTGCTCGGCGGCCTGTCGCGGCACAACGACCTGGTGCTGATGCCGGTCAGCGACCCGCTGAGCGAGGCGCTGCCCGACGATCTGCGGCGGGTGGCCTCCGACGGCCATCGCCAGGCCACCCTGGACACCGCCGAGCGCCCGGTCCGCGAGGCCCTGGAGGACGTCAGCGCGCGGCGCCGCCAGATCCTGACCGACTGGCAGCGCCGCTATGGCCTGGCACTGGCGCCGCTGTCGGCCGGCGAGCCGACGCTGCCCCAGCTGCGCCGCCTGCTGGGACTCGGCCGGCGCGCCGCGGGAGGTGGCCATGGCCGCTGAGTCCACGCCGGTGACCCTGGCCCAGCTGATCGACCGGCTCTCCCCCGCCCCGGCACCTCCCCCGGTACCCTGGCTGCCCCAGACCTGGGGCTGGGCGCTGCTCGCCGGACTGATCCTGGCCATGCTCGCCGGGTGGGCATGGCGTGCCCGGCGGCGCCATCGCGCCAACGCCTACCGCCGCCGCGCGCTGGCCGAGCTGGCCGCCAGCGATCAGCGCATCGAGTCGCTGGCCGAGATCCTGCGCCGCACGGCGCTGGCGGCCTTCCCCCGCGAGCGGGTGGCCGGGCTCCACGGCGACGCCTGGCGGCACTTCCTCGATGCCCACTATCCGGGCGAGGGCTTCAGCGGGCCGCTCGGCGCGGCCCTGGTGCGGGGCCCCTATCGCGGTGGGCCGGCGCCCCCCGAGCTCAGCGTCCTGGTCGCCGAGTGGATTCGCCGGCATCGCACCGATGGGGACGAGGACCGGCGGGAGGCGGCCACGTGATCGAGCTCGCCACGCCCCTCGCCCTGCTGCTGCTGCCCCTGCCACTGCTGGTGAGCCGGCTGCTGCCGCCCCACCGTGAACGCCTGACCGCCATGCGCCTGCCGTTTTTCCAGCAGTTGATCGAGGCCGCCGGGGTCGGCGCCGGCGCCGGCGCGGTGGTGCCCCCTCGCAGCCGGCTGACGCTGGCCGGCGGCTGGCTGGTCTGGGCGCTGATCGTGCTCGCCCTGGCCCGTCCCGAGCATGTCGGCGAGCCGATCGTCGAGCAGCGTGCCGCCCGGGATCTGATCCTGGCGGTCGATATCTCCGGCTCCATGAACGAGAAGGACTTTCCCGCCGAGGACGGCACCCCGATACAGCGCCTGGCCGGCGTCAAGGCGGTGATCGCCGACTTCCTGGACGGGCGCGAGGGCGAACGCCTGGCGCTGATCGTGTTCGGCAGCCGCGCCTTCGTCCAGGCACCGCTCACCGAAGACCTCGAGACCCTCCAGGCGCTGCTGGCCCAGACGGAGGTCGGCATGGCCGGCCCGCATACCGCCCTGGGCGATGCCATCGGCCTGTCGATCCGCCAGTTCGAGGCCAGCGAGATCGACCAGCGGCTGCTGATCCTGCTCAGCGACGGCAGCGACACCGGCAGCCGCATGAGCCCGCTCAACGCCGCGCAGATCGCCGCCGATCGCGGGGTGCGCATCGTCACCATCGCCGTGGGCGACCCCGGGGGCAGCGGCGAGAATCGCGTCGACCTGGCCACCCTGGAGGCCATCGCCCAGCGTACCGAAGGCGGCTTCTTCACCGCCGCCGACCAGCGGGCGCTGGACGCCGTCTACGACCAGGTCGATGAACTCGCCCCGCGCGAGACCGAACGCCTGAGCTATCGCCAGCGGCGCGCCCTGGTCCAGTGGCCGATGGGCTCGGCGGTGCTGCTGGGGCTCGCCATGCTGGGGGCGAACGCCCTGGGCGCACGGCGGGGGGACCACTCATGAGCGCCTGGCGGGAGGCCCTCGACGCCCTGCACCTGCTGCGCCCGGCCTGGTGTGCGCTGCTGCCGGTCATCCTGGTCGGCTGGTGGTGGCTGCGCCGGCGCCGGGCGCCCGACACCGGCGCCTCGCGGCACATCGCGCCCCACCTGGAGCGGGCGCTGAGGGTCGGCGCCGACGGCCGTCGGCGCCTGATGCCGGTGGACACCCTCGCCCTGACGCTGGTGCTGCTGACCCTGGGCGCCGCCGGCCCCACCTGGAGCCGAATACCCAACCCGCTGGTGACCCAGACCGCACCCCTGGTGGTGGTGCTCGAGGTGAACAGCGGCATGCAGGCCAAGGACGTGCCGCCCAGCCGCCTGGCGCGGGCCAAGCACAAGATCCGCGACCTGCTCGAGACGCGCGCCGGCGCCGACACGGCGCTGATAGCCTACGCCGGCACCGCGCATCGGGTGGTGCCCCTGACCGACGATCCAGGGCTGATCCGTCCCTATCTCGAGGGCCTCTCTCCCGAGATCATGCCGGAGCCCGGCGACAACGCCACCGACGCCCTGGCCCTGGCCGAGGAGCTGCTGGCCCGGCAATCGGTCCCGGGCGCCATGCTCTTCGTCGGCGACGGCCTGGACGCCAAGGACCGGCCGGCCTTTACCGACCGCCAGGGCGATGCCGACCTCGCCTTCCTGGTCATGGCACCGGCGGGCATGGCCACCCCGGGCATCGACGCGGTGCCGGACGCCAAACGGGTGCGGGTCGGCGCCGACGATAGCGACATCCAGCGCCTCGAGCGGGTCCTCGCCGCCGCCTACCGCCGCGCCCTGCTCGACGACGACAGCCTGGCCTGGGAGGATCGCGGCTGGTGGCTGGCCTGGCCCGCCGCCCTGCTGGCCCTGCTGGGGTTCCGCCGCGGCTGGTCGATTCGCTGGCAGCTGGTGCTGGTCGTCGGGCTGGCCGGGCTGCAGCCGCTCCCGGCCCGGGCGGGGCCCCTGGCGGATGCCTTCCTGACCCCGGACCAACAGGGCCGCTGGTGGGTCGAACGCGGCGACTACGCCCGGGCCGCGGAACACTTCATCGACCCCGCCTGGCAGGGCTATGCCCTCTACCGCGACGGCCAGTACGCGCAAGCCGCCGAGATGCTCGACCGGCTGGACACCGCCGATGCCGCCTTCACCCGGGGGCTCGCGCTGATCCGGAACCGCCAGTACCGTCCCGCCGTCGCCGCCTTCGAGCAGGTCCTCGCGCGGGATCCGGACTATCCCGACGGCGAGCGCCACCTGGCCCTGGCGAAAGAGATCCTGGCTCACGTGGAGGAGGCCCGCGACCAGTCGGATACCGGCGAGGATCGCGGCATCGGGGCCGACGAGGTGGTCTTCGACAACGAGGCCGACCGCGGCGAGCGCACCGAGCAAGTGGCCGAGGACGGCGACGGCCTGGTCAGCGCCGAGCAGTGGATGTCGACCCTGGACACCCGCACCGAGGACTACCTGCGCCAGCGTTTCGCCGTGGAAGCCCGGGAGGCGAGCCCATGAGCGCCATGCACGCCCGGCTCGCCCTCCTGCTGCTGCTCGCCACGGCCAGTCCGGCCGGGGCCGAGGAGGGCCCCCGGGTATCGGTCTCGCTGACCCCCGAGACCCTGGCCCCGGGCGAGACCGCCGTGCTGCGCTATCGCGTGCTGGTGCCGACCTGGATGCCGGACCCGGTGACCTTTCCCTCCCTGGACCGGCCCGGCCTGCGCGTCACCCTGCCCGAGCGCGGCACCGTGCCGACCAGCGAGCGCATCGACGGCGCGACCTGGTCCGGCATCACCCGGGCCTACCGACTGACCCCGCTGGCCCCGGGCGACTACGCCCTGGGCGGCGAGCCCCTCGAGGTGAGCTATGCCGACCCGGACGGGCAGGCCCCGATCACCCGGGAGGTGACGCCGCAGGCCCCGGTGCTGAGCGTCACGCTGCCCGCCGCCGCCGAGGGGCTCGAGCCCTATGTCGCCGCGGGGTCGATCACCCTCGAGCAGCACCTCGAGGTGGTAGCGGCAGGCCAGGCGGGGAAGGAGGGTAAAGCCGGGGGCGAAGCGGAGGACGACGCTGACAACGGCGGCAAGGCCGAGGGCACCGAGCGGGACGCGCCCCTTGTCCTGTCACCCGGCGATAGCCTGACGCGCATCGTCACCGCCACCGTCGAGGGCGGCACCGTGATGCTGCTGCCGACGCTGATCCCGTCCGAGGCCCCGGCGGGGCTGGGCGCCTACCCCGAGACGCCCAGCGTCACCGAGCGCGACGACGGGGGCGTCCGGGAGGAGCGCGTGGCCTACGTGGCCGAGGGGGGGGTGGACGGCGAGTTGCCTGCCATCCACCTGCGCTGGCTGGATCTCGACGCTCGCGAGATTGCCGAGAGTCGTCTTCCCGCCGTGGCGGTCGAGGCCGAAGGCCCCGCCCCGGCCGGCAGTGAGGCGCGTCGGCTGACGACATGGCTGGCCCCGATCGCCGGCCTCGCCGTGCTGTCCGTCCTGGCCTGGGCACTGAGGCATCGCTGGCCCCTCTGGCGAGAGGCGCTGCGCCAGCGGAACGAACGCTCGGGACGGGCGGCGCTGGCGCGCCTGCGCCGCGCCGTCGCCGCCCGGGATCTCGCCGCGACCCGGACGGCCTGGGGTGAGGTCGGCGCACGCTGCCCGGCCCTGGCCGAGCCACATCGCGAGGCCATCGAGGCGGCCCTGCTGGAACTGGGCCGGTCGCGTTTCGGACCGAAGGAGGGAGACGACAACGCGGCCTGGCGACGCCTGTCCCACGCCCTGCCCCGGCATGTCGCCCTCTCCGGCAGGCGCTCGCCATCGGCCCTGCCGCCACTCAACCCGCTCTGAGCCGGCCAGGCGACGAGGGCCGCGCGGCGGCCCTCGGGATCACTCCACGGTCACGGACTTGGCGAGGTTGCGCGGCTGATCGACGTCGGTGCCCTTGAGCACCGCCACGTGATAGCTGAGCAGCTGCAGCGGCACGGTGTAGAGGATCGGCGCCAGCGCCTCGTGCACCCCGGGCAGGTGCAGCAGATGCACGCCCTCCTCCTCGGCCAGCCCCACCCCCTCGTCGGCGAAGACGAACAGCTCGCCGCCGCGGGCCCGCACCTCCTGGAGGTTGGACTTGAGCTTGTCGAGCAGCTCATCGTTGGGCGCCACCGAGATGACCGGCATCTCGCTGTCGACCAGCGCCAGGGGCCCGTGCTTGAGCTCACCCGCCGGATAGGCCTCGGCGTGGATGTAGGAGATCTCCTTGAGCTTCAGCGCCCCCTCCAGGGCGATGGGGAAGTGGGCCCCGCGCCCCAGGAAGAGCGCGTGGTGCTTCTCGGCGAAGGCCGTGGCGAGGGCCTCGATGGCCGGGTCCAGCGCCAGCACCCGCGCCACCAGGCCCGGCAGGCCGCGCAGCGCCTCGACCAGGCTCGCCTGCTCGGAGGCCGCGAGGCCCCGCACTCGGCCAAGTGCCAGGGTCAGCAGCATCAACGCGGTGAGCTGGGTGGTGAAGGCCTTGGTGGAGGCCACCCCGATCTCGGGGCCGGCGCGGGTCATCAGGGTCAGGTCCGACTCGCGCACCAGCGAGCTGCCCGGCACGTTGCAGATCGCCAGGCTGCCCAGGTAGCCGCGATCCTTGGCGAAGCGCAGTGCCGCCAGGGTGTCGGCGGTCTCGCCGGACTGGGAGAGCGTCACGAATAGCGTGTCCTCGGGGACCACCACCTGGCGATAGCGGTACTCCGAGGCGACTTCCACCTGCACCGGGACCCCGGTGTAGCGCTCCAGCCAGTAGCGAGCCACCATGCCCGCGTGATAGCTGGTGCCGCAGGCCACGATATGGATCTGCTTGACCCGGCCGAACAGCGCCTCGGCCTCGGGACCGAAGCTCTCCACCAGCGCCGAGCGCTCGCCCAGGCGTCCCTCGAGGGCGGCGGCGATCACCGTCGGCTGCTCGTGGATCTCCTTGAGCATGAAGTGGCGATAGTCGCCCTTGCTGGCCGCCCCGTCGCCGTGCTCGAAGGTGCGCACCTCGCGCTCGACCACGTACCCATCGGCATCGACCACCTCGATCACCCCGCCCCGGGAGAGGCGCACCGCGTCGCCCTCCTGCAGGTAGAGGAAGCGGTCGGTGACCTGAAGCAGCGCCAGCGGATCGGAGGCGAGGAAGGCCTCGTCGATGCCCACGCCCACCACCAGCGGGCTGCCCTTGCGGGCGCCGATGATCACGTCGGGCTCTTCGGCATGGATCACGCCCAGGGCGTAGGCCCCGTCGAGATGCGCCAGTACCCCCTGCACCGCGGTGAGCAGGTCGCCCTCGCGGCGGCTCTCGCGCTCCAGCAGGTGGGCGATCACCTCGGTATCGGTCTCGGAGGTGAAGGCGTAGCCCTCGGCCTCGAGTTCCCGGCGCAGGACCTCATGGTTCTCGATGATGCCGTTGTGCACCACCGCCAGGCGCTCGCCGGACTGGTGGGGGTGGGCGTTCGCCTCGCTGGGGCGACCGTGGGTCGCCCAGCGGGTATGGGCGATGCCGCTGCGCCCCAGCAGCGGCCCGGCGACCAGGCGCTCCTCCAGGGCGGCCACCTTGCCCAGCGCCCGCTGGCGCTGCAGGCGCCCCTCGGGCGAGCGCACCGTCATCCCGGCCGAGTCATAGCCGCGGTACTCCAGGCGCTTCAAGCCCTCCAGCAGGATGCCCTGGACATTGCGCTCGGCAACGGCGCCGACGATTCCACACATGTGATCTCTCCTCAGGGTTCCTGACGCTTGGTCGGCCGCGGCCAATCGGGCTTGCTGATCTGGCGGCCGCGGGTGACCGCCAGGGCGTTATCGGGCACGTCCTTGGCGATGGTCGAGCCGGCCCCCACGGTGGCGCCCCGGCCGACGATCACCGGCGCCACCAGGGCGGTGTTGGAGCCGATGAAGGCCCCGTCGTCGATCTCGGTATGGTGCTTGTTGGCGCCATCGTAGTTGCAGGTGATGGTACCGGCGCCGACGTTGACGTCGCGCCCCAGCCGGGCATCGCCAACATAGCTCAGGTGGTTGATCTTGCTGCCCTCGCCCACCTCGGCGTTCTTGGTCTCGACGAAGTTGCCGACCCGGGCGCCGACCGCCAGGCGTGAGCCGGGGCGCAGCCGGGCGAAGGGCCCGACACGGTTGTGACCGGCCACCACGGCGCCCTCGAGGACGCTATGGGCCTCGATCACCGACTCGGCGCCGACGTGGCTGTCGCGGATCACGCAGTGCGGGCCGATGCGCACCCCCTCGCCGAGCTCGACGTCGCCCTCGAAGACACAGCCCACGTCGATCTGGACGTCATGGCCGCAGGTCAGGCGCCCGCGGACGTCGAGCCGCGCCGGGTCGGCGAGCGCCACGCCCTGCTCCATCAGCCGCTCGGCGATGTCATGCTGGAGGGCACGCTCCAGGCGGGCCATCTGGGCGCGGTTGTTGACGCCCTCGACCTCCTGGGGACGCGCCGGCTGGGCAGTGGCGATTCCCACGCCCTCGGCGGCGGCCATGGCGATGACGTCGGTGAGGTAATACTCGCCCTGGGCGTTATCGGCGGAGAGGCTCGGCAGCCAGCGGCGCAGCTGCGCCGCGGTCATGGCCATGATGCCGGTGTTGCACTCGCGCACGGCCCGCTCGGCCTCGGAGGCATCCTTGTGCTCGACGATCGCCACCACGTCGCCGGCCTCGTTGCGCAGGATGCGCCCGTAGCCGGTGGGGTCGTCGAGGGTGACGGTGAGCAGGCCCAGGTGCTGCTCGTCGACGTGCGCCAGCAGTTCCACCAGCGTCTCGCGGCGGATCAGCGGCACGTCGCCGTAGAGCACCAGCACCTTGCCCTCGCCGAGGCCATCCAGGGCCTGGGCCACGGCATGGCCGGTCCCCTTCTGCTCGGCCTGCAGGGCGAAGCGCACGCGGCTCTCGGTCGGCATCTCGGCCAGCGCCTCGCGCACGTGCTCGGCACCATGGCCGACCACCACGTGGGTGCGCTCGGCCGCGAGCCCCTCGGCGGTATCGATCACGTGTCGCACCATCGGCTTGCCGGCCAGGCGGTGCAGCACCTTGGGCAGGGTCGAGCGCATCCGGGTTCCCTGCCCGGCTGCCAGTATCACCACGTCGAGCGTCATCATGACTCCTTGTCCGGATCCAACTGATGGGTTCTATTCTAGGGGGCGGGCGGGCTCATCCGCCATGTCGGCCGACGGGCCGTCGACCACCGTCACGCCCAGTTCATCGATCGCCTCGCGCCCGAAGCGTTCCGCGAAGGCCGGGCTCGCCAGGCTGATCCACCCCTCGTCCTGGCGCACCAGCATCAGCACGGCGAGCCCTCGCTCCCGGGCCAGCGCCATGCCGTCCTCCTCGCCCAGCACCAGCAGCGCGGTGGCCCAGGCGTCGGCCCAGGCATCGGAGGGGTGCACGACCGTCGCCGAGGCCAGGCGATGCTCGATGGGCCGGCCGGTGCGGGGGTCCAGGGTATGGGAGTAGCGCTGTCCGTCTTCCTCGAAGTAGTTGCGGTAGTCACCCGAGGTGGCCACCGCGATGCCCTCCAGGGCCAGCACGTGGCGGGCCTCGGGGCGGCCGTCTCGAGGCACCTCGATGCCGATCCGCCAGGGGGCCGACTCGGCGTCGCGGTGGCCGCTCACCTTGATCTCGCCGCCCAGGTTGACCAGGTAGTGGTCGAGCCCCTGGCGGTCGAGATAGCCGGCCACACGATCGGTGGCGTGCCCCTTGGCCACCCCGGAGAGATCGACGAAGACGTCGCGCAGGCGTCGCGCCTGGCGGGCGTCGGCGTCGACCTCCAGGCTGTCGGGCCCGACCTCGGCCAGTCGCTCGGCCAGGGCGGCGTCATTCGGCACCTCCCGGGGTCGCGCCTCGGGGCCGAAGCTCCACAGGTTGACCAGGTCGCCGATGGTCATGTCGAAGGCCCCGCCACTGGCCTCGGCCACCGATTGGCCGATGGCCAGCACCTCGATCAGGTGGTCGGAGAGCGGCTGCCACTTCCCCAGCGGGGCGCGGTTGAAGGCCATCAGCTCGGAGTCGTCGCGCCAGGTGGACATGGCGGCATCCACCGACTCGAGCTCGGCGAGAAAGCCGGCCTCGAGCTCGTTGGCCTCGCCCTGGGTCAGGGGGTCGGCGATGCTCACCTGGTAGAAGGTGCCGAAGATGTCGCCCTCGAGGGTCACCGGGGACTCCAGCGGGCGGTCACGCTCGGAACAGCCCGACAGCAGCAGGCCGATCAGCAGGGACAACAGGAGCGAACGCAGGTGTGTCATGTCAGGCGCCTCCGAAGAGCCAGAGCAGCGCGACACCCAGCACGAGGCGGTAGACCACGAAGGGCTGCATGCCGATCCGCTTGATGAAGACCAGGAAGAAGTGGATGCACAGGTAGGCGCTGATCCCCGAGAGCAGCGCCCCCATGATCAGGGCACCCCAGTCCACCGGGACGGCGGCGCCGGCGAGATGGAGGATCTCCAGCCCCCCGGCGAGCACGATCACCGGGATCGAGAGCAGGAAGGAGAAGCGTGCCGCCCCCTCGCGATTCAGGCCCAGCAGCAGGCCGGCGGTCATGGTGATGCCGGAACGCGAGGTCCCCGGGATCAGCGCCAGCGCCTGGGCCAGCCCGATCCACAGGGCATCGCGCCAGGTCAGGCGGTACTCGTTGCGGGTGCCGCGACGCCGCCAGTCGGCGTAGGCCAGCAGCAGTCCGAAGCCGATCAGGCCCCCGGCGATGACCAGCGGCGAGCGCATGATCCCCTGGATGGCATCCTCGAAGGCCAGCCCCGCGAGCCCGACGGGAATGGTGGCCAGGATCACCCACCAGGCCAGGCGCGCCTCGTCGTCGGTGCCGCGTCCCGCCACGCTGCGACACCAGCTGGTGGTCATGCCGACCAGTTCGTGGCGGAAGTAGAGCACCACCGCGCTCAGGCTGCCGATGTGCAGGGCGACATCGAAGACCAGGCCCTGGTCGTCCCAGTCGGTGAAGACCGGGACCAGGATCAGGTGGGCGGAGCTGGAGATCGGCAGGAACTCGGTCAATCCCTGAACGATGGAGAGGACGAAGATCTGTAGCCAGTCCATGGAACGGTCCGTGTAGAGGGGAAGATGACAAGGCAGAGGGCCCCAGAGGATACACCGCTGCGGCCCGCCTGTCCGCCGCCGGCGGCTCAGGACGTCGACAGGATGGCGGTGGCGAAGCCGAAGTAGATCACCACGCCCGAGGCGTCGATCAGGGTCGTCACCAGCGGCGCCGAGGCGGTGGCCGGGTCCCAGCCCAGGCGGTCGAGCACGAAGGGCAGGCACATGCCGAGCAGGCTGCCGAACAGCACGATGGCGATCATGCTCACCGCCACCACCAGGGCCACCGCCTCGCCGGCGCGGAGCATCCCGATCGGCGCCACCGCCAGCGCCATGGTCAGCCCCAGGGCCCCCGCCACCAGCAGCTCGCGGCCGAACAGCTTGCCCCAGTCCTTGATGCCCACGTCCCCGGTGGCCATGCCGCGTACCGTCAGGGTGGCCGCCTGGGCGCCGGCGTTGCCGCCGCTGCCGATCAGCAGCGGCAGGAAGAAGACCAGCGCCACCTGGGCGGCGATGGTCTCCTCGAAGTAGGCGATGCCCGCCCCGGAGAAGAGATTGCCGAACACCAGCAGCACCAGCCAGAACACCCGCTTGCGATACAGGCTCCACAGCGGCACCCGGCGCACGCCCCCCTCCAGGGCGCCGATCGACATCCCCTTGTGGATATCTTCGGTGGCCTCGGACTCCACCACGTCCAGGGCATCGTCGTGGGTGACGATGCCGATCAGGCGCCGCTCGGCGTCGACCACTGGCAGTGCCAGCAGGTCGTAGCGGGCGACGATCCGTGCGACCTCCTCCTGGGGTACGTCGACCCGGGTGTGGATAACTTCATGGATCATCAGGTCGTCGACCCGGGCCCCGGGGCGCGCCACCATCAGCTGGCGCAGCGACAGGGTGCCGGCGAGGCGACCGTCGGGATCGACGATATAGAGCTGGTAGACCGTCTCGGCATCCGGCGCGGTCTGGCGCACCCGCATCATCGCCCGGGACACCGTCAGGCCGGTGGGGATCGCCACGTAGTCCGAGGTCATCAGCGCCCCGGCGGTGCCCTCCGCGTAGCTCGCCAGGCGCTTGAGCGCCTCGCGCTCCTGGCGGGCCATGCGTCGCAGCAGGGCCTCGCGGCGATCGTCGCCCAGGGTCTTGTAAAGGTCGGCCCGCTCGTCGGCGCCCATCTCCTCGAGGATCGCCAGCAGCAGCTCGTCGTCCAGCGCCTCGGTGATCGCCAGCTGCTCGTCGCCCGGCAGGTGGCCGAGCACGCTGGCTCGCCGCTCCAGCGGCAGCCGCGAGAAGAGCGCCAGGGCCTGGGGCAGGTCCTGATCGTCCTCGACCAGGGTCTCGAGGATCTCGGCGATATCGGCGGAGCGCAGCTCCGGCAACAGGCCCTGCAGGCACGCGTCATCGCCCTCCAGGGCGGAAAGCAGCGTCGCCTTGTGCGTCTGCAGGGATTCGCTCAGTGACATGCAGGGCCTCCCGACGGCGAGGGCGGCCCGGGGACCGGCGAAAAGAAAAGGGTGGCGCCTCGAGGGCCCGGAAACGACGACGCCCCCCGGACAGGATCCGGGGGGCGTCGAGGTCGAGACACGAGCCGGGCGCTAGCCGCGGCCGGCCTTGCGACGCACCTGCTGGATGGTACGCAGCTGCGCCATGGCTTCGGCCAGCTCCGCGGTGGCACGACTGTAGTCGAGCTCCGCGGACTTGTCGCTCATGGCCTTCAGCGCCTGCTGACGGGCCTCTTCGGCGGCGGCCTCGTCGAGGTCGTCGGCGCGCACGGCGGTATCCGCCAGCACCGTGACCACGTTGGGCTGCACCTCGAGGAAACCGCCCGAGACGTAGAAGTGATCTTCCTCACCTCCGCCATGGACGATCCGTACCGGACCCGGCGCCAGCTCGGTGAGCAGCGGCGTGTGCCCGGCCAGGATCCCCAGATCCCCCATGGCACCGGCCGCCACGACCTGCTCGGCGGACCCGGAGTAGATCGACGCCTCGGCGCTGACGATCTCGCACTTGAAGCTTTTCGTCATGATGACGTCTCCCAGGTGGAGGGATTACTTCATCTGGTTGGCTTTCTCGACGGCCTCGTCGATGGTGCCGACCATGTAGAAGGCCTGCTCGGGCAGCTCGTCATACTCGCCGTCGAGGATACCCTGGAAGCCGCGGATGGTGTCCTTCAGGGACACGTACTTGCCGGGCGCCCCGGTGAAGACCTCGGCCACGAAGAACGGCTGCGACAGGAAGCGCTGGATCTTACGCGCCCGGGAGACGGCCAGCTTGTCCTCGTCGGACAGCTCGTCCATGCCCAGGATGGCGATGATGTCCTTGAGCTCCTTGTAGCGCTGCAGCACGCCCTGCACACCACGAGCGGTACCGTAGTGCTCGTCGCCCACGACCAGCGGGTCGAGCTGGCGCGAAGTGGAGTCCAGCGGATCGATGGCCGGATAGATACCCAGCTCGGCGATCGAACGCGCCAGTACCACGGTCGCATCCAGGTGCGAGAAGGTGGTCGCCGGAGACGGGTCGGTCAGGTCATCCGCGGGCACGTAGACGGCCTGCACGGAGGTGATCGAGCCATCCTTGGTGGAGGTGATACGCTCCTGCAGGACGCCCATCTCCTCGGCCAGGGTCGGCTGGTAGCCCACCGCGGAGGGCATACGGCCCAGCAGTGCCGAGACCTCGGTACCGGCCAGGGTGTAGCGGTAGATGTTGTCGACGAACAGCAGCACGTCGCGGCCTTCATCGCGGAACTTCTCGGCGATGGTCAGGCCGGTCAGGGCCACACGCAGGCGGTTGCCAGGCGGCTCGTTCATCTGACCGTAGACCAGCGACACCTTGTCGATGACGTTGGATTCGGTCATCTCGTGATAGAAGTCGTTACCCTCACGAGTCCGCTCGCCCACGCCGGCAAACACGGAGTAACCGCTGTGCTCGGTGGCGATGTTGCGGATCAGCTCCATCATGTTGACGGTCTTGCCGACGCCGGCGCCGCCGAACAGGCCGACCTTGCCGCCCTTGGCGAACGGGCACACCAGGTCGATGACCTTGATGCCGGTCTCCAGCAGCTCGCTGGAGGCCGCCTGGTCGGCGTAACCCGGCGCCTTGCGGTGGATCGGCATGCGCTCTTCTTCGCCGATCTCACCCGCCTCGTCGATGGGCTCGCCCAGCACGTTCATGATGCGGCCCAGGGTCTCCTTGCCGACCGGCACGGAGATGGGGGCACCGGTGCCGACCACTTCCAGGCCACGCTTGAGGCCTTCGGTGGTGCCCATGGCGATGGTGCGCACCACGCCGTCACCCAGCTGCTGCTGGGTCTCGAGAACGGTCCCGGTGTCCGAGACATTCAGCGCGTCGTAGACCTTGGGCACATCGTCCCGCGGAAACTCTACGTCAATCACCGCGCCGATGATTTGTACGATACGTCCGCTCATCTTGGTTCCTCTCAAATACCTGCAAATGAAACCTGCTTGCCGGGAGGGCCGTGCCCTCCCCGACGCTAAACGGCGGCGGCGCCACCGACGATCTCGGAGATTTCCTGGGTAATGGCCGCCTGACGGGCCTTGTTGTACACCAGCTCCAGGTCGTCGATCAGATTGCCGGCGTTGTCGGTGGCGCTCTTCATGGCGATCATCCGAGCGGCCTGCTCGCACGCCACGTTCTCGACCACCGCCTGATAGACCTGCGCCTCGACGAAACGCACGAGCAGGCTATCCAGCAGCGCCTTGGCATCCGGCTCATACAGGTAGTCCCAGCTACCGGGACGCTTGTTTTCTTCGGTGGACGCTTCCGTCCCCATCTCGGCCGACAGGGGCAACAGCTGACGCACCACCGGCTTCTGGGTCATGGTGTTGACGAACTCGTTGAACACCACGTAGAGGCGGTCCAGCTGACCCTCGTCGTACGCATCCAGCATGACCTTCACGCTGCCGATCAGGTCCTCCGGATCCGGCGCCTCACCGAGGCCGCTCTTGGCCGCGACGAGGCTGCCGCCGAACTTGCGGAAGAAGCCGGTGGCCTTGCTGCCCAGGGCACAGAAGTCGAGTTCCGCGCCCTGTTCACGCTGGGCCTTGGCATCCTTCACCACGGACTTGAACAGGTTGACGTTGAGGCCACCGCACAGTCCGCGGTCGGAGGAGACCACGATGTAGCCGACCCGCTTGACCTCGCGCTCTTCCATCCACGGATGCTTGTACTCCGGGTTGGCATCGGCGACGTGGCCCACGACGTTGCGGATCTGCTTGGCATAGGGCTGGCTGGCCTTCATCCGGTCCTGTGCCTTGCGCATCTTCGACGCAGCCACCATTTCCATGGCGCTGGTGATCTTCTGCGTGTTCTTGATGCTCCCGATCTGGGTGCGAATCTCTTTTGCAGCTGCCATAGCGATCTACCTTATCGTTCGTGGCCCTCAGAAAGCTCCAGGGCCCGCCCCGGAGGAGCGGGCCGTCGGCATTACCAGCTCTGAGTGGCCTTGAACTTCTCGAGACCGGCCTTGAGGCCCGACTTGATCTCGTCGCTGTAGTCGCCGGTCTGGTTGATCGTCTCGAGCAGATCGGCGTGCTCGGACTTCATGTAGTCCTGCAGCGCGCGCTCGAAGTCCAGCACCTTGTTGACCTCGACGTCCTCCAGATGCCCCTCGTTGGCGGCATACAGGGAGACGGCCATCTCGGCCACGGACATCGGCGCATACTGAGACTGCTTCATCAGCTCGGTGACGCGCTGACCGTGCTCGAGCTGCTTGCGTGTGGCCTCGTCCAGGTCGGAGGCGAACTGGGCGAAGGCCGCCAGTTCGCGGTACTGGGCGAGGGCCAGACGCACGCTGCCGCCGAGCTTCTTGATGATCTTGGTCTGGGCCGAGCCGCCGACACGAGACACCGAGAGACCGGCGTTGATGGCCGGACGGATGCCCGAGTTGAACAGGTCGGTCTCGAGGAAGATCTGACCGTCGGTGATCGAGATCACGTTGGTCGGAACGAACGCGGAGACGTCGCCACCCTGGGTCTCGATGATCGGCAGCGCCGTCAGTGAGCCGGTCTTGCCCTTCACCTCGCCGTTGGTGAACTTCTCGACATAGTCGGCGTTCACGCGAGCGGCACGCTCGAGCAGGCGGGAGTGGAGGTAGAAGACGTCACCCGGGAAGGCTTCGCGGCCCGGCGGACGACGCAGCAGCAGGGAGACCTGGCGATAGGCCACGGCCTGCTTGGAGAGATCGTCATAGACGATCAGGGCGTCTTCACCGCGATCGCGGAAGTACTCGCCCATGGTGCAGCCGGAGTAGGCGGCGAGGAACTGCATCGGGGCCGGATCGGCAGCGCCGGCGGCGACCACGATGGTGTGTTCCATGGCGCCGTGCTCTTCGAGCTTGCGCACCACGTTGGCGATGGTCGACTGCTTCTGACCGATGGCCACGTAGACGCAGGTCACGCCGGTGCCTTTCTGGTTGATGATCGCATCGATGGCGATGGCGGACTTACCGATCTGGCGGTCGCCGATGATCAGCTCACGCTGACCGCGACCGATCGGCACCATGGCGTCGATGGACTTGAAACCGGTCTGGATCGGCTCGTCGACGGACTGACGGGTGATGACGCCGGGGGCGACCTTTTCCACCGCGTCGGTCATCTTGGTGTTGAGATCACCCTTGCCGTCGATGGGGTTACCCAGGGCGTCGACCACGCGGCCGGCGAGCTCCGGCCCCACCGGCACCTCGAGGATGCGCCCGGTGCACTGGGCGGTCATGCCCTCTTCGAGCTGCAGGTAGTCGCCCAGCACCACGGCGCCGACGTTGTCGCGCTCGAGGTTCAGCGTCATGCCGTAGACGCCGCCGGGGAACTCGATCATCTCGCCGAACATCGCGTCGGCCAGGCCGTGGATCTGCACGATACCGTCAGACACGCTGACGATGGTGCCCTGATTACGGGCTTCGGATGCGACATCCAGCTTTTCGATACGCTGCTTGATGATGTCGCTGATCTCGGAAGGATTCAGTTGCTGCATGCCATGTCCCTCAGACTCAGGCGGAAAGGGCCTCGTGGAGGCGGTTCAGTCGACCGCGTACCGAGCCGTCGATGACGGTGTCGCCGGCACGCAGGATGACGCCTCCCAGGAGGGTGGAATCCACCTGAGTGGTAATGGAGATTTCGCGGTTCAGACGCTTGGCCAGTGCACTCGCGAGCTTGTCCTGTTGCGCATCGTCCAGCGGGAAGGCGGAGACGATGTTCACGTCCATGCGCTTCTCCTGCTGGGCCTTGAGCATGGTGAACTGCTCGACGATCGCCGGCAGGGCCGCCAGGCGGCCCTTCTGGCCCACCAGGCGCAGGAAGTTGCGGACGGCGTCGCTCACGGCGTCGCCACAGACGTCGACGACCACATCGGCCTTCTGGGTGCTCGAGAGCTGCGGGTTGCCGAGCACGTGGCGCTGCATGTCGTCGTCTTCGACGACACGCGCCGCGGTCTCGAGCATCACGGCCCAGTCATCCAGTGCCTGCTGCTCAACGGCGTGCTCGAAGGCCGCCTTGGCGTAGGGTCGTGCGACGGTAGACGTTTCCGCCATGGGTCACCTCCTCAAAGCTCGTTGGCGAGTTCGTCGACGAGCTTCGCGTGCTTCTTCTCGTCGATGGAGGATTCCAGGATCCGCTCCGCACCCACGATGGCGAGTCGCGACACCTGCACCCGCAGGTCTTCCTTCGCGCGATTCACTTCCTGGTCGATCTCGGACTTGGCCTGAGCGATCATCCGCTCGCCTTCCTGGCGCGCCTGGTCACGCGCTTCCTCGATCATCTGGCTGGACCGCTTGTGGGCCTGCTCCAGAATCTCGGCGGCCTGCTCCTTGCTCTCGCGCAGCGTCTCGCTGGCCTGCTCTTCGGCCAGCTCCAGGTCACGCGAGGCGCGGCTGGCCGCGTCCAGGCCGTCGGCGATCTTCTTCTGACGCTCATGGAGCGCGTTGCTGATCGGCGGCCACACAAACTTAATGCAAAATCCGACGAAGATCGCGAAGGCGATCATCTGTCCGATTAGCGTCATGTTGATATTCACAGGGACGTACCTCTGACAGATTCGTGGCGTCCGGAAACAAGCAAACCGAGCGCGGTGCGCCCGGTATGCCAAACGTTAACCGGCGACGACGAAGATCAGGTACATCGCGATGCCGACGCCGATCATGGGCACGGCGTCCAGCAGGCCTGCCATCAGGAAGGTCTTGGTCTGCAGCTGGTCACCCAGCTCCGGCTGGCGAGCGGTGGTTTCGAGCAGCTTGCCACCCAGCAGGGCGAAGCCGATGCCGGTGCCCAGTGCGCCCAGGCCGATCATGAGGGAGGCAGCAATGTAGACGAGTTCCATGGTGATGCTCCTATCGAGTTTACGTTTAGGTTCAAGGGTTTAGCGGGTGTTACGTGATTCAGTGATGCTCATGTGCCGCGCTCAGGTAGACCACCGTCAGGACGGTGAAGATGAACGCCTGCAGGGTGATGACCAGGATGTGGAAGATGGCCCAGGGCACGTTCAGCGTCCAGGAGACCCAGAACGGCAGCAGCGCGATCAGCAGGAAGATGACTTCGCCGGCGAACATGTTGCCGAAGAGACGCAGGCCGAGGCTGAGCGGCTTCACCAGCAGGCCGATGAGCTCCATGACCAGGTTGAAGGGGATCAGCAGCCAGTGGTTGAACGGGGTGAACGAGAGCTCCTTGACGAAGCCGCCGGCGCCCTTGACCTTGATGCTGTAGTAGATGATCAGGCAGAACACGCCCAGCGCCATGCCGAGAGTGACATTGGGATCGGTGGTCGGCACGAGCTTCATGTACTCGACGCCGAACTTCGCGAACAGCTGAGGGGCCAGGTCCACGGGCACCAGCTTCAGCAGGTTCATCAGGAAGATCCAGACGAACAGCGTCAGCGCCAGCGGAGCGATCACCGGGTTCCTGCCGTGCAGGAAGGCGCCGCGCACGGTGCCCTCGACGAACTCGAAGACCATCTCGATGGCGCACTGCAGCTTGCCCGGCACGCCGGTGGTCGCGGCCTTGCCGACCATGCGGAACAGCCAGATGAACAGCGCGCCCATCGCCAGCGACCACCCCATGGAGTCCAGGTGGATGGCCCAGAAGCCCATTTCCTGAGCTTCGCCGGCCGAGTGGGCCAGCGACCAGCCATTCTCGGGATGGTAGCCGTAGGTCAGATTCTGCAGGTGGTGCTGAATATACTCCGTGGGAGTCGAGTTGTTGCCTGCCATGAGCTGCCTCGATTTCAGTTGGGTGTCTGTCGCGTCATCTGCCAGGAGGCCAGCCAGTACGCGAACAGGGTCACCACATAAGCGCCAAAGAATAAAGCATGATTTGAGAGGGGCACTGTGACGAACACCAGTGTGAAGAGTGCCACTGTCAAACCAAACTTCCCGGCCGCCGCACGATAGAGGCCGTGGACCGCTCGGCGGGCCTGGCGACCGCCGCGGTGGCGAAACACGCGCCAGGCGAAATAGATGTTAGGCAGCAGCGCCACGGCGCTTCCCACCAGGGCCGAGACGGCATCGGCGGGGCCTTTGAACCCGGCAGCGAGCCCGACCATGAGCGCCATGGCGGCGAGCTGTGCGACCCACAGTGGTCGCAGGCTGGGGCGCCTGTTCCTGGCTGCCATGGGGGTCTCCGTTCACGCTACCGATGGTCGGCGACCCGTCAACTTCGCTGCGCCTCGCCACATGCGGGTCAACGAAAGGTCCGGCGCGATTATAGGGAAGGCCCTCTTAAGCTTCAACCGAGGACGCCGCCATTAGCCGCGATATCTCGTTGCTCTACGACTAAAAGTCGATAAAATCGCCCAGCATGTTTAGCCGGCTAATGGCTGGTCGCCGCGCCAACGGCCGGCTAACGGATGTGCTCGAGGATCCCGTCGAGCTCATCGAGGCTCGCGTAGCGGATCGTCACGCGTCCCTTGCCGCCCCGTCCGTGCTGGATCTTCACCGGCGCGCCCAGCACCTCGGCGAGGCGCGTCTCGAGGCCGGCCACGTCGGCGGACGGCGCCTCGGGGGCGGGCTTGGCCGGCTCGCCATTGGCCAGGCGCTTGACCAGCGCCTCGGTGTCGCGAACGGTGAGGTCCTTGTTGACCACCTCGTGGGCGGCCTTGCGCTGCTTGGCGCCCGACAGCGCCAGTAGCGCCCGGGCATGGCCCATGTCCAGGTCGCCACGCTCGAGCAGGGTCTGCACCTCGGGGTCCAGCGTCAGCAGGCGCAGCAGGTTGGCGACCTGGGCTCGGGAGCGGCCCACGGCATCGGCGGTCTGCTGCTGGGTCAGCGAGAACTCCTCGAGCAGCCGCTTCAGCGCCATCGCCTCCTCGACGGGGTTCAGGTCCTCGCGCTGGATGTTCTCGATCAGCGCCAGGGCCAGCGCCACCTCGTCGCTTACCTCGCGGATCACCGCGGGAATCACGTCGAGCTCGGCGAGCTGGGCGGCCCGCCAGCGGCGCTCACCGGCGATGATCTCGTAGCGCGCCTCGCCGACGGGGCGCACCACGATCGGCTGCATCACCCCCTGGGCGCGGATCGAGTCGGCCAGCTCCTCGAGGGCCTCGGGCTGGATGTCCCGGCGCGGCTGGTACTTGCCGCGGGAGAGCTGGCCCAGCGGCAGGCGCTCGAGGCGCTCGTCGGCGGCGGGCGGCAGGGGCGCCGCGGGCTCGAGCCCCTCCTCGATCTCGACCTCGGGCAGGTCCAGGCTTTCACGACGGCGGGCGTTGGCACCGATCAGGGCATCCAGGCCACGTCCCAGGGCGCGTTTACGCGTCATCGACATTCCCTCATCACTACCAGCGGTGTTCGACGGCCGGCCTACAGCGACAGGCGTCGGATCAGTTCCTTGGCCAGCACCCGATGGGCCTGGCTGCCTCGCGAGAAGCGCGCGTACTTGGTCACCGGCAGCCCATGGCTGGGGGCCTCGGCGACCCGGATGTTGCGCGGGATGGTGGTCTTGAGCAGCGCGTCGCCGAAGTAGTCGCGCAGCTGCTTGCTGACGTCCCGGGTCAGGCTGTTGCGGGCATCGAACATGGTACGCAGGATACCGAAGATCTCGATCTGCGGGTTCACGCTGTCCTTGATCTGCTCAACGGTATCGAGCAGCGCCGAGAGCCCTTCCAGGGCATAGAACTCGCACTGCAGGGGGATCAGCACCCCGTCGGCCGCGGTCAGCGCGTTCACGGTGAGCATGTTGAGCGACGGCGGGCAGTCGATCAGCACCACGTCGTACTCGCCGGAAAGCTCGGCGAGGGCCGTGACCAGCTTGCGCTCCCGCCCGTCGCCACCGGCGAGCAGCTCCACCTCGGCGGCGGTCAGGTCGCCGTTGCCGGGCAGCAGGGCGTAACCGGCCTGGGGGCAGTCGAGGATCACCTCGGTGGGTTTCTTGTCGCCCAGCACCACGTCGAGCACGCTGCCGTCCAGGTCATGCTTGTCGGCACCGCTGCCCATGGTGGCGTGCCCCTGGGGGTCCAGGTCGACCAGCAGCACGCGGCGATCCAGCGCCGCCAGGCTGGCGGCGAGGTTGACGGCGGTCGTGGTCTTGCCCACGCCGCCCTTCTGGTTGGTCAAGGCAATGATCTTGGTCACGTGCAACTCCCTTGCTGGGGAAACAGACGCCTCAGGGGCAGGCCCCGTCGGACGTCCGGTGGCGCAGGACCACCAGCGGTCGGCTGCCGGTCTCGAAGGGGACCGCGAGGTCATGCCGGGCCGCCACGGCGATCGTATCGGGCAGGCCGGCCAGCTCATCATCCACGGCGGGGCCCTTCATGGCCAGCCACTCGCCGTCGGGGGCCACCAGGGTCGCGGTCAGGGTGACGAAGTCACCGAGGCTCGAGAAGGCCCGCGAGATCACCTGGGCGTAGCCGCCGTCCACCGGCGTGAAGGCCTCGACCCGCGCCTGCACCGGCGTGACGTTGGTCAGGCCCAGCTCCATCACGGCCTGGCGCTGGAAGCGCACCTTCTTGCCGTTGCTGTCGAGCAGCGTGACCGAAAGCGACGGCCGGAGGATCGCCAGCACCAGCCCGGGCAGCCCCGGGCCCGAGCCCACGTCGAGCAGCGTCGGCCCCTCGACGAAGGGCAGCACCGCGGCGCTGTCGAGCAGATGACGGCTGACCATCTCCTCCGGCGCGCGTACCGCGGTGAGGTTATAGGCGCGGTTCCACTTGTGCAACAGCCCCACCAGCGCCAGCAGGCGTGCCCGCTGCTCGGCGTCCACGGGGAGGTCCAGCTCGGCCAGGCCCCGGTCGAGGCGTGCCTCGACGGTCGTGTCGACGCCCGTCATGCGTTGACCGCCCGGCTGTCGTCGAGCAGGCGCCGCTTCTTGAGGTGGATCAACAGGATCGACACCGCGGCCGGCGTCACACCGGAGATGCGCCCCGCCTGGGCCAGGGTCTCGGGGCGCGCGGCCTCGAGCTTCTGGCGAATCTCGTTGGAGAGGCCCTCGACGCGCTGGTAGTCCAGGTCGGTCGGCAAGGGGGTTGCCTCGTGACGCTTGAGCTTGTCGATCTCCTGCTGCTGACGATCGATGTAGCCCTGGTACTTGGCCTGGATCTGTACCTGGTCGGCCACCGCCTCGTCCGCGACGGGCTCGCCCTCGATGCCGGGCAGGTCGGCGAGGTCGGCGTAGCCGAGCTCGGGACGCTTGAGCAGGTCCATCAGGTTGTACTCACGCGGCAGCGGCGCGCCGGTCTTGGCCTCGACCCGCGCGGCCGCGGGGCTGCCGGGCTGCACCCAGCTGGCCTTGAGCCGGGCGCTCTCGCGCTCCACGGCGTCGCGCTTGGTGGCGAAGGCCGACCAGCGAGCGTCATCGACCAGGCCGAGCTCGCGGCCGAGCTCGGTGAGGCGCATGTCGGCGTTGTCCTCGCGCAGCAGCAACCGATATTCGGCTCGGGAGGTGAACATCCGGTAGGGCTCCTTGGTCCCCAGGGTGATCAGGTCGTCGACCAGCACGCCGAGGTAGGCCTCGTCGCGACGCGGCGACCAGGCCTCCTGCCCCCGGGCCCGGCGGGCGGCGTTGAGTCCCGCCAGCAGCCCCTGGGCCCCCGCCTCCTCGTAGCCGGTGGTGCCGTTGATCTGGCCGGCGAAGAACAGGTTGTGGATGAACTTGGTCTCCAGCGAGTGCTTGAGGTCCCGCGGATCGAAGAAATCGTACTCGATGGCATAGCCCGGACGGGTGATGTGCGCGTTCTCGAAGCCCTTGATCGAGCGCACCACCTGCAGCTGCACGTCGAAGGGCAGCGAGGTGGAGATCCCGTTGGGATAGAGCTCGTGGGTATCGAGGCCCTCGGGCTCGACGAACACCTGGTGGCTGGCCTTGTCGGCGAAGCGGTGAACCTTGTCCTCGATGGACGGGCAGTAGCGCGGCCCGACGCCCTCGATCACCCCCGAGTACATCGGCGAGCGATCGAGGTTGGCGTGGATGATCTCGTGGGTGCGCTCGTTGGTGTGCGCGATGTGGCAGCTCACCTGGCGGGGATGCATCTCGCGGCTGCCCTGGTAGGACATCACCGGGGTCGGGGTGTCGCCGGGCTGCTCCTCGAGCGAGGCGAGATCGATGCTCTTGGCATCGAGACGCGGCGGCGTGCCGGTCTTCAGGCGATCGACCCGGAACGGCAGCGCCCGCAGCCGCTCGGCCAGGCCGTTGGAGGCGGGATCCCCGGCGCGACCGCCGCGGCTGGTGTCCAGGCCGATGTGGATCACCCCGCCGAGGAAGGTGCCCGTGCACAGCACCACGGTCTCGGCGAGGAAGCGGATACCGGTCTCGGTGACCACGCCCCGCACGGTGTCGCCGTCGACGATCAGGTCGCCCGCCGCCTGCTGGAACAGGGTCAGGTTGGCCTGGTTCTCCAGCATGGTGCGGATCGCGGCCTTGTAGCGGACCCGGTCGGCCTGAGCACGCGTGGCCCGTACCGCCGGCCCCTTGCGGGCATTGAGCACGCGAAACTGGATGCCGCCGAGGTCGGTTGCCAGGCCCATGGCACCGCCCAGGGCATCGATCTCCTTGACCAGATGGCTCTTGCCGATCCCGCCGATGGCGGGATTGCAGGACATCTGGCCGAGCGTCTCGATGTTATGGGTCAGCAGCAAGGTCCGGCAGCCCATGCGGGCCGAGGCCAGGGCGGCTTCGGTTCCGGCATGGCCGCCGCCGATGACGATGACGTCAAAGCGGTCGGGGTACTCCAAGGGTCACCTCTTGGCGCAGCGCGCCGATGTGGCAGTCAGGGGTGGAAATCAGCGGGCCAGTATAAACCCCCTGTGGGTAATCGTCAGGGTTTTCCACACCCGAATTCCTTCCCCGCGGCGCTCATCGCTCTTCATATACAATAAAACAGAATATAAAAGAGAAGTTCTGTTGTGGTTGTAACTACTGGTGTGGACATTTTCGGTGGATAAGCGAATAAATCCTATTTTTATCAACAGCTTGTATTGTTGATCCCTCGCGGGAGAAAGGCGTGACTGCCTGCGGACGAGGTGTCCGGAGACTGTGGATGGAATGGTGCCTTGTCCACACGGCAAAACGATCACCGCTTGTCCACCGTTCCCTACCGGGCTTGTTACCGCGACTGTGAACATTCGGGGGCCAGACGTCCATTGCCGTGTATGACGGGGCCTGCAGGCCGATCCGGGCAGGCTCCGGGATTTTTCTATCCACAGGCAAAAAAAAGCCCT
This sequence comes from Halomonas sp. B23F22_3, assembly GCF_043496965.1. Classification (NCBI taxonomy): domain Bacteria; kingdom Pseudomonadati; phylum Pseudomonadota; class Gammaproteobacteria; order Oceanospirillales; family Halomonadaceae; genus Halomonas; species Halomonas sp. B23F22_3. Next base: position 210,306 of record NZ_JBIEKG010000003.1, on the reverse strand, counting down.
GTCGATAACGACAGGGCCTTTTCTGAAGGGCTGATGAAAGGCTCCGCGGGGAGCGCAGCAGGCAAGATCAGTGCTTGAGGACTCGCGAGAGGAAGCTCTGGGTGCGTTCATTTCGCGGCGAATCGAAGACCTCCTCGGGCGGTCCCTCCTCGGTGATCTCGCCCTTGTGAATGAAGATCACCCGATCGGCGACCTCACGGGCGAAGCCCATCTCGTGGGTCACGATCAGCATCGTCATGCCCTCCTTGGCCAGTTCCCGCATGGCGTCCAGGACCTCGCCGATCATCTCCGGATCGAGCGCCGAGGTGGGCTCGTCGAACAGCATCAGGCGCGGCTCCATGGCCAGCGCACGGGCCAGGGCCACGCGCTGCTGCTGGCCACCGGAGAGCTGCCCGGGATGCTTGGCGGCCTGGTCGCTGATGCCGACCCGCTCGAGCAGGCGCTCGGCGGTCTCGGTGGCGTCCTCCTGGCTCCACCCACGCACCTTCATCGGCGCCAGGGTGACGTTGTCCAGCACGCTCAGGTGGGGGAAGAGGTTGAACTGCTGGAAGACCATGCCGACCTCGGTGCGGATCTTCTGCAGCGCCGCCGAGGCCTTGCCGTGGGGCACCAGCTGGCTGCCATCGACCTCCAGGTAGCCCTGCTGGAACTCCTCGAGGCCGTTGATGCAGCGGATCAGCGTCGACTTGCCCGAGCCACTGGCGCCGATGATCACCACGACCTCGCCGGGGGAGACCGACAGGTCGATGTCCTTCAGCACGTGCAGGCTGCCGAAATGCTTGTTGACCTTGTCCATGCGCACGATGGGATCGCTGCCGGACGTGGACTTCTCGTGTGTCATGTCGCGCGTTCCTTATTGTCCGACCAGGCCTCTGCGCTCGAGCTGGCGCAGCACGAACGAGAGGGTCAGGGTGATCGCCAGATAGAGCAGGGCGACCATCAGGTAGACCTCGAGGGCATTGAAGGTGGTGGCGATGTAGACCTGACCCTGACGGACCAGTTCGCCGACCCCGATCACCGAGAACAGCGAGGTGTCTTTGATGCTGATGATGCCCTGGTTACCGAGTGACGGGATCATGCGCCGGAAGGCCTGGGGCCAGATGATGTAGCGGAAGGTCTGGCGGCGCGACAGGCCGAGCGACAGGCCCGCCTCGCGCTGGCCGCGCTCGATGGACTGCACGCCGCCGCGCACGATCTCCGAGATATAGGCGCCGGAATTGACGGCGATGGCGGCGATACCGGCCACCAGGGCGTTGATCGGCCCGCCCAGCAGCTGCGGCAGGCCATAGAAGATGAACAGCACCTGCACCAGCACCGGGGTGCCGCGGAAGATCTCGATGTAGGCCACGGCCGGGATCTTCAGCCAGGCGAGGCGACTGATGCGCAGCAGGCCGAAGAGGATGCCGATCAGAAAGCCGATGGCCAGGCCACCGAAGGAGATCAGCAGGGTATAGGGGATACCCTTGAGCAGGAAGGGAATGGAGGCAAAGGCCGCCTGCCAGTCGAATTGGAAGGTGACGTCCACAAGGTTTCTCCGTCAAGACGCGGGGGATGACGACAGGGGAAGGTACCGGGGGCACAACGCAGCGGGGTCGGGCCTCATGACCCGACCCCGCTGACGGAAGTCGCCGGGCATCACTCGCCGCTGGCGCTACCGAACCACTTGGCGTGGATCTCGTCGTAGGTGCCGTCTTCCTTCATCTCGGCCAGGGCCTCGTTGACGGGCTCGACCCACTCGCTGCCCTCGACGAAGACGATGCCGTACTGCTGGCCCTCGTAGAGGTCGCCCACGACCTTCACGCGACCCTCACCCTTGGTCTGGGAGAAGTAGCCGACGTTGGGCGCATCGTAGAAGACCGCATCGACGCTGCCGCCGAGCAGGGCCATGTACATGTCGCTGCTGCCCGGGTAGGGGGTGATGTCGGCGTCGTCGCCGAGGTTTTCCTGGAGGAAGTCGTAGCTGGTGGAGCCGACCTTGGTGCCGATCTTCTTCCCGCTCAGGTCCTCGAGCTCCTGGACGCTGTCGTCGTTGGCGCCGACCAGGATGCGCAGGCCGCTATCGTAGTAGGGATCGGAGAAGTCGACGATCTCGGCACGCTCGTCGGTGATGGTGATGCCGGCGATGGCGATGTCGACGTTGCCGGTCTGCACGGCGGGAATGATGCCGTTGAAGTCCATCGTGCGCAGGTTGTACTCGAAGCCGGCCCGCTCGGCGAGTTCGCTGATGATGTCCATGTCGAAGCCGACCATCTCGCCGGACTCCTGATCCATCATCTCGAAGGGCACGAAGCTCGGGTCGGTGACGACCTCGAGCACGTGCTCATCGGCATTGGCCAGCGCAGCACCACCCAGTCCGATGGCGATGCTGGCGGCCAGCGTGGCTCTCTTCAGTTGCTGTTTCATGGCATTCCCCGTGGAAGGATTTCTTATTCATACGCGCCATCAACGATGGCGAGTTCCCGGAGAAGCGTCAAGTGACGGGCAAGGTGGGCTTTGGCCGCTGAGCCAACGTTGTCGCTCAGACCATGAAGGAGGCGCCGCACCCGCAGGTGGTGGTGGCGTTGGGATTCTGGACCAGGAAGCGCGCGCCGGCGAGGCCCTCCTCGTAGTCGACGGTGGAGCCGACCAGGTACTGATAGGAGAGCGGATCGACCACCAGGGCCACCGCGCCGAATTCGACGAGGGTATCGTCCTCGGCGGTCTCCTCGGCGAAGTCGAAGCCGTACTGGAAGCCCGAACAGCCGCCGCCGGTGACGTAGACGCGAAGCTTGAGCCGGGGGTTGCCCTGTTCCTCGATCAGCGCCGCGAGTCGGGCCCGGGCGCCGTCGGAGAGCATCAAGGGGGTGGGAACGAAGGATTCGGCACCGCTCATGGGTGACCTCCCCTGGATCGATGAATGGCGTGACAGCTGGCGATTATCCCCATTCCCCAGCAAAAGGGTCAACTTTATCGAGGCGGACTGGGCTAGCGACGGGAATGTTGTGGTTCGAGGCTAAGCCGTCGGCAGGTCCCGAAGTGTCGGACCATCGAGGGGGCGCTGTGAACCCTTCCCTGGGCGCTACTTTTGCCATCCCTGGCAAAAGACCCCCTCTACGACCTGACCCCGGCGTCTCTCAGGAGCCTCATGGCGAGTGCAGCAGGAGGGAGGGAACCATCATCAGGGCATCATCGCCGGGGCATCGAGGCCGGCGGTCTCGTCGAGGCCGAACATCAGGTTGAGGTTGTGCACGGCCTGGCCCGAGGCGCCCTTGACCAGGTTGTCGATCACCGAGAGCACCACCACGGTATCGCCGTCGCCGGGGCGGTGCACCGCCAGCCGACAGACGTTGGCGCCCTTGACGCTGCGGGTCTCGGGGTGGCTGCCGGCGGGCATCACGTCGACGAAGGGCTCGCCCGCGAAGCGGCGCTCGAAGAGCGCCTGGAGATCGCCCGGCTCGCCGGTGAGGCGCCCGTAGAGGGTGGCATGAATGCCGCGGATCATCGGCGTCAGGTGCGGCACGAAGGTCAGGCCCACCGGGCCGCCGGCGGCATCGCCGAGCCCCTGGCGGATCTCGGGCAGGTGACGGTGGCCCGAGGCGCCGTAGGCCTTCATCGACTCGCTGGCCTCGGCCAGCAGCGAGGGGACCTTGGCGCCGCGTCCGGCCCCGGTCACGCCGGACTTGCAGTCGGCGATCACGTGCTCGACATCGATCAGGCCGGCCTCCAGCAGCGGCAGCAGGCCGAGCTGCACGGCGGTGGGATAGCAGCCGGGCACCGCGATCAGCCGCGCCTCGCGGATGCGCTCGCGACGCACCTCCGGCAGGCCGTAGATCGCCTCGCCGAGCAGCGCCGGGGCGCCGTGGGCCTGGCCGTACCAGTGGGCCCACTCGTCGGCGTCGCGCAGCCGGAAGTCGGCCGACAGGTCGATCACCCGGGTACCGCGCTCGAGCAGCTCGCCCGCCAGGGCGTGGGCCACGCCGTGGGGGGTGGCGAAGAAGACCGCGTCGCAGCGTCCCAGCCGGTCGGCATCGGGCAGGCTGAAGGCCAGCTCGTCGTAGTGGCCGCGCAGGTTGGGGTACAGCTCGCTGACGGCCATGCCCGCTTCGGAGCGCGAGGTGATGGCATCCACCTCCACGTCCGGATGACGAGCCAGCAGCCTGAGCAGTTCGACGCCGGTGTAACCGGTGCCGCCGACGATTCCGACCTTGATCACGATGGACTCCTGGGAACGGGGCTGGGAAGGGAAGCGCTGAGACCTCTGTGTCTGGATATGATACACAAGAGGGCAGGGTCCACCCAGACGGGGGATCCCCGATGCCGAGGCCGAACAGGAACGTCGCCGTGCCGCGCTTCTCGCTACCCGACTTCAGCCTGGATGGCTTCCGTCGCCAGCTGGCCAATGTGGATGCCCTGCCCCAGCTGTGCGTGCTGGGCGTGGTCTCGGGGCTGATCACCGGGGGGCTGATGGTGGCGTTCCGGCTGCTGCTCGCCCTGGGCGCCCTGGCCTACATGCCCGACGGCAATCCCGAGGCCTTCGAGCAGCTCCCGCCCTGGGGGCGTGCCCTGCTGCCGCTGCTGGCGGTGACGCTGATCGGCCTGTGGCTGTGGCGTCAGCCGGCCGCCAACCGCAAGATCGGCGTGGCCCACGTGATCGAGCGATTGACCTACCATCAGGGGCGCTTCCCGCTGCGCAACTGGATCACTCAGTGGTGGGTCGGGCTGATCTCGGTGCTCGGTGGCCTCTCCGCCGGGCGCGAGGGGCCGGCCATCCACCTGGGGGCGGCGGCCGTCAGCGGCCTCGGCCAGCGGCTCCAGCTGCCCCACAACAGCCTGCGGGTGCTGGTGGCCTGCGGTACCGCGGCGGGCATCTCGGCCTCCTTCCACACCCCCATCGCCGGGGTCATCTTCGCCATGGAAGTGGTGATGATGGAGTACACCATCGTCGGCTTCATGCCGGTGATCCTGGCCTCGACCGTGAGCGCTGTGGTGGCCCAGCTGGTGTTCGGCACCGAGCGCGCCTTCCAGGCCTCCGACGTGGCGTTGGGGTCTCTGTTCAATCTGCCGTGGCTGGTGGTCTGCGCGCTGGTCATCGGGCTGCTGGCCGGGCTCTTCGTCAGGGTGGCGCGCGCCGGACGCCGGCTGGAGCGACTGCCCTGGGGCCTGCGTTTCGCGCTGGTCGGGATCGCGGTCGGCGGCGTGGCCTGGTGGTATCCCCAGGTGCAGGGCATGGGCTACGACAGCCTGGTCCTGAGCCTCTCGGGTGGCCTGCCGCTGGACGTGCTGCTGGCCATCGCCATCGGCAAGCTGCTGCTCACCGCCGGCGCCGTGGCCTGCGGTATCCCCGTCAGCATCATCGGGCCGGTGCTGGTGGTGGGTGCGGCGGCCGGCACCCTGCTGGGCCTGCTCGGTGCCCAGCTGATGCCGGGCCTGGCCGCCGGTCCCGAGATCTACGGCATGCTCGGCATGGCCGCCATGATGGGGGCGGTGCTGCAGGCGCCGCTGGCCGCGCTGATGGCGCTGCTCGAGCTGACCAGCAACCCCAACATCATCCTGCCGGGCATGCTGGCGGTGGTGGTGGCGGGGCTGACCTCCCGCCAGCTGTGTCGCTGCGACGGCTTCTTCATCAGCGTCACCCGACATGGCCTGCACCCGCTGCAGCAGCCGTTGATGCAGGCGCTCTCCCGGGTGTCGGTGCCGGCAGTCATGGAGCGCAGCCTGGTGCGCAGCACGCGCGTGGTGACTCGCGACCAGGCCCGGGCGCTGCTCGAGGCCAATCCCGTCTGGGTGCTGATCGAGCGCTCCTCCGCCGACAAGCCGTTGCTGGCGCTCAAGGCGGCCGACCTGGCGCGCTGGCTGCAGGAGCACGACGAGGAGAGCGCCGATGACAGTGCGCTGCTGGATCTAGTCGAGATCCCCGGCCAGCGCCTTGACATGGCGCCGATCCACCTGCAGGCGACGCTCACCGAGGCCTTCGAGCGGCTCAACGACAAGGCGGTGGACGCCCTCTACGTGGAGCACGGCCATCGGCCGAAGAACAAGCGGATTTCCGGTATCATCACCCGCGACGCCATCGAGCGACACTATCGTTTTTCCGATTCATCAAACGGCTGAGGAGTCGTCATGTACCTGTGGATGAAGGCCTTGCACCTGGTGGCCATGGTGACCTGGTTCGCTGCCCTCTTTTATCTGCCGCGCCTCTACGTCTATCACGCCCAGGCCCGAGACCGCGGCGAGCAGCAGGCGATCGACCACTTCCTCGTCATGGAGCGCAAGCTCTATCGCGGCATCATGACCCCGTCGATGATCGCCGTGCTGCTCTTCGGTGGCGCCATGCTGGCGCTCAATCCCGCCTGGCTCGGCCAGGGCTGGCTCCACGCCAAGCTCACGCTGGTGGTGGCGCTGGTGGCCTATCACCATGTCTGCCTGATCTACCTGAAGCAGTTCGCCGCGGCGCGCTGCACGCGCGGCCACGTCTTCTTCCGCTGGTTCAACGAGCTGCCGGTGATCGCCCTGCTGCTGATCATCTTCCTCGCCGTGATGAAGCCCTTCTGATGGCCGATGACGCGGAACTCACCCCTCACCTGCCGACCGTGCTGGTGCTGGCCGGCCACGACCCCACCGGTGGTGCCGGCCTGGTCGCCGATAGCGAAGCGGTGGCCGCCTGCGGCGGCTGGGCCTTGACCCTGCCCACGGCGCTGACGGTGCAGAACTGCCGCGACGTCAGCGCGGTGCGTCCCGTCGCCGCCGATGACCTGCGCGCCATGGCGGCGGCCCTCGACGAGTTCGAGATCGCCGCCATCAAGATCGGGGTGATCCCCGATGTCGCCGTGCTGGATGCCGTGGTGGACATCGTGCGCCGGCGTCCGGGCGTGCCGGTGGTGATGGATCCGGTGCTCAGCGCCGGCGGCGGCAGTGAGTTGTCCACAATCGAGCTGATCGACGCCATCCGCCATCATCTGCTACCGCTTGTGGATATCCTGACGCCCAATCGTCGCGAGCTGGCTCGGCTGGCCGACCCCGACGGTGGCGACGATACCGAGCGGGCGGTAGGGCTGATGTCGCTGGGCTGCCAGGCGCTGCTGGTCACCGGCACCGACGACCCCGAGGGGCGGGTGCCCGCCGATCGTGTGGAGCATACGCTGCACGCCCCGGACACCAGCCGCCAGTGGACCTGGCCGCGTCTGGCCGGCGTCTTCCACGGTTCCGGCTGTACCCTGGCGAGCGCCCTGGCGGCGCGCCTGGCCGCGGGGGAGTCGCTGGTCGTCGCCTGCGAGCAGGCTCAGGCCTTCACCTGGCAGGCACTGGCCCACGGCTGGCAACCCGGCAGGGATCAGCGCCTTCCCCGTCGCCTCTGGGAGCTGCCGGCGCTGCCCGCCGGTCTCGCTCCCGGATCGACAAGCGGGTGCTGATGCCGGACGGGCTGGTCATCGTCCCCCCGGCAGACGAGAATAGGGACGAATTCGGGCCCCGCCGGTCGCCCTTCGTTCGGCGACATTCACCGGCTTTTCACCGCCTGTCACAGTTTTATCCAGAGAACTATCCACAGCCTGCCCGACGGGCAGGCCCCAACAGGGCAAGAGGTTGACATGACCACATCCGCACAGCTCTTCGAACAGGCCTGCCGGCACATCCCCGGCGGGGTCAACTCGCCGGTGCGCGCCTTCAAGGGCATGGATCGTCCCCCGGTGTTCATGGAGCGTGCCAAGGGCGCCTATCTGTTCGATGTGGAAGGCAAGCGCTATGTCGACTACGTCGGTTCCTGGGGGCCGATGATCACCGGGCACGCCGACCCCGAGGTGCTGGGCGCGGTGCGTGAGCGCCTCGATGCCGGGCTCTCCTTCGGCACCCCCACGGCCGTCGAGACCACCATGGCCGACCTGATCTGCGAGATGATCCCCTCCATCGAGATGGTGCGCATGGTCAACTCCGGCACAGAGGCCACCATGTCGGCGGTGCGCCTGGCGCGCGGCTTCACCGGCCGGGACAAGATCGTCAAGTTCGAGGGCAACTATCACGGCCACACCGACTCACTGCTGGTCAAGGCGGGCTCCGGGGCCCTGACCCACGGCGAGCCCAGCTCCCCGGGGGTGCCGGCCTCCCTGGCCGAGCATACCGTGACGCTCTCCTTCAACGATCCCGATGCCGTCGAGGCCTGTTTCGAGGAGATCGGCAGCGAGGTGGCCTGCATCATCGTCGAGCCGGTGGCCGGCAACATGAACTGCATCCCGCCCCAGCCGGGCTTCCTGGAGACCCTGCGTCGGGTCTGCGACCAGCACGGCAGCGTGCTGATCTTCGACGAGGTGATGACCGGCTTCCGGGTCGCCATGGGCGGCGCCCAGGCGTACTACGGCGTGAAGCCCGACCTGACATGCCTGGGCAAGATCGTCGGTGGCGGCATGCCGGTGGGGGCCTTCGGTGGGCGTCGCGAGATCATGGAGGTCGTCTCGCCGCTGGGGCCGGTCTATCAGGCCGGCACCCTCTCGGGCAATCCGCTGGCCATGTCGGCGGGCATCACCCTGCTCACCAAACTGCAGGTGCCCGGCTTCCACGATGCCCTGGCCCAGCGGGTCGAAACGCTCTGTCATGGCCTCGAGGCGCGTGCCGAGGCGGCGGGGATCGACATGATCACCCAGCGCGCCGGCGGCATGTTCGGGCTCTTCTTCACCGGCCAGAGCCGGGTCGACAACTTCGCTCAGGCCACCGCCTGCGACGGGGATGCCTTCCGTCGCTTCTTCACCGCGATGCTCGACGAGGGGGTCTACCTGGCGCCGTCGGCCTTCGAGGCCGGCTTCATGTCCAGCGCTCATGCCCCGGAAGACATCCAGCTGACCCTGGATGCCGCCGAGCGAGCCTTTGCGGCGATGCAGCGCCGCTGATTTCCCCTCACCGACCGGGAGACCCAGATGGGCCAGAGAGATGCGCAACACCAGGCGCCGTGCGAGGACGCCCTGCAGCTGGAGGCACTGATCGATCGACTGGTGGCCTTCCACGGTCGCGCAAGCGTGGCGTCCCTTCCCGATGATCCCGGCCTGGTGGCCTTCCAGGCGCGCATCGAGGGTGAGGTGGCGGCCCTCGAGCCGCTGCTGATCGGCGAGGAGGATCGCCATCGCCTCGCCTCGCTGCGCCAGTGGCTCGATCAGGACGTGCAGCGCCTGGCCCCGGTCTTCCTCAAGCGCCGGGATCGACTGCTGTCGACCAGCTGGGCCGTCGAGCATCCCGACAGTCGGCTCTGCGACGAAGGCCGGGTGCTGCTCGCCAATGCCATCGGCCGCGACCTGCAGGGGCCCGGCGCCGACGGCGTCATCGATCCTGGCAACGACCTGGCCGCGCTGCTGGTCGGACTGGATGCCCGGGGCGAGACCGGCCTGGCTCGCCAGGCGCTGGATCGCTACCTGCGTCTGTCCGGGGACTACGGCATGGCGCGGCTGCTCTCGGTGTTTCGCGTCGTCGAGGCCCTCGCCGGTGCACGGCGTGCCCTGGCACGTCGACGCGCGGCGGGAGAGGACACCGAGCGCCCGGCACTGCTGGCCGAGACCATGCGGGCGTGTCACGGGTATCTGACCCTGGCCGAGGCCTATGCCGAGTTCCGCTTTCCGCCGCTGGTGATCGGCATCGGCGTCTCCGGCAGCGGCAAGAGTCGCTTCACGCGCACGCTGGTGGCGCGTCTGGGCGCCGTGCGGATCTGCTCCGACGTGGAGCGGCGTCGCGTCCACGGCCTCGATCCACAGGTGCCGCCGACATCACCGGCTGTGGATATCTTCAGTCGGGAGGCCACCGAGCGGACCTATCAGCGGATGGCCGAATGCGCCGGCATGCTGCTGGAGGCCGGATTCCCGGCCTGTGTCGATGGCACCTTCCTGAAACGCGAGCAGCGTGACCGGCTGCGTCAGGAGGCCGAGGCCCGTGGCCTGCCGGTGTTGCTGGTCAGCTTCGAGGCCGATGAGGCGACCCTGCGCCGACGCATCGAGAAGCGGGCCGGGCGTCAGGGCGTCGAGGCTCGGGAGAGTCTGGCGATCCTGGAGGCTCAGCGGGCCGGCTTCGAAGCGATCGGCGACGAGGAGCGGCTGCATCTGCTGCGCCTGGACACCACCGCCGACAATGCCGCCGAGACCCTGGCGGGACTCATTCAGGAGCATGTGCGGCTGATCTGAACGGGCGCTAGATGATCCGATCCGGGCGGGCCGACCCGGTGGTCACGGGAGTGAGTGGTCGGGTCGTTCGGGACGAATCGTACAGGCTCAGGAGTGGGGGGAAGGGTCCGGTGGGTTATCCCGCTGGCGTCGTCCCACCAGCGGGGGCGGGGCACCGAGGTTCTGACGCGCCCAGTTCACCGCCTGCAGGCGATTGTGCACCTTGATCTTGCGAAAGATGTTGTAGAGGTGGGACTTGACGGTGTGCTCGCTGACGAAGAGCTGATCGGCGATCTCGATGTTGGAGGCCCCGGTGCCGAGCATGGCGATGATCTCCAGCTCCCGGTGCGTCAGGCCGCATACCGGCCGATACGAATTGAGCTGCTGGCGGCGGAAGAACTGGATCATCCGGGTCATCAGTGAGCGAGACATCCACAGGTTGCCTTCCAGCAGTATGGTCAGCCCCTTGCAGATCATCTCCAGCGAATCGCTGCGATAGAACACCCCCTGCAGGTTCATGGCCGAGAGGATCTCGACGGCATGTTCCTCGTCGCGCAGGTTGAAGGCGGCCAGGGACATGTCGTCGGCCTCGGCCGCCTTGACGTGCCACTGCTGCATGGTGGCCTCGTCGATATGATCCGCATCGAGCAGGACCACGGTCGGCGAGGCCTCCCTGCCCTTCCACTCCGCGGCGGGAGCGACGACCGAGACCTGGCAGTCGAGCTGCTGGTGCAGGTAGTCGATGAAGAGTTGTGACTGGGGATTGCTGGCGGTGACCAGCAGCACCAGGCGTTGGTCCTGCGTCATGATCCCTTACCTCTTACATACGTGCGATGACGTTTTAGATTCACAATCAGCCGAACGTGGCAGCTTTGCCACCCTGGAAGTAAGTCTTGGTCAGAATGTAACTTTTGGTTACTAACTTTTGGTTATGTGATTATCTTTTCTTATTCATTCTTGCTCGGTCACGCGGCGTAATGCTTGACAATCAACGGGTTTTGGCCGGTTCTTCGCATCGTTAGCGCCTCCGCCGGAGCTCCCTTTCGAGGAAATTCACTCCCTGGCTCGTCATTTCTCAACGGATTTCTCATTTGCAATGGTGAGATAACTCATCACTTGGCCTGTCATTCGTTTGACGCAGGATGCGGGCGTTTCCCAGGGGGAAGGCGGGCTCGTAGAATGGGGGATCCCTGATGTCATGGAGAGTCGATCATGAGTCCAGCCCAGCTGGTCCTGGCCAGCGGCAACGCGGGCAAGCTGCGCGAGTTTCACCAGCTGCTCGCGCCGCTGGGCATCGAAGTGCACGCCCAAGCCGATTACGGCGTGGCCGACGTCGAGGAGACCGGCCTGACCTTCGTCGAGAACGCCCTGCTCAAGGCCCGGGAGGCCAGCCGTCTCAGCGGGCTGCCCGCACTGGCCGACGATTCCGGCCTGGAGGTGGATGCCCTGGCGGGCGCGCCCGGCATCTATTCGGCCCGCTATGCCGGTGAACCCAGAAGCGATGCTCGCAACAATGCCAGGCTGCTCGAGGCCCTGGCCGAGGTGCCGGAGGGGCGTCGTCGCGCGCGCTACTGGTGCGTGCTGGTGCTGCTTCGCCACGCCGAGGATCCCGTGCCGCTGATCGTGCAGCAGAGCTGGGAGGGCGAGATCCTGCAGGCGCCTCGCGGCGAGGGCGGCTTCGGCTATGATCCGCTGTTCTGGCTGCCCGACCAGCAGGCCAGCGCCGCCGAGCTCGATGCGGATCAGAAGAACCGCCTCAGCCATCGTGGCCGGGCCCTGCAGGCGCTGGTGGCCGCCATGGCGCCGGAGCCGAGGCGCTCATGAAGGAGTCGCTGCCGATCGCGACCGGCCTGCCACCATTGTCGCTCTATGTGCATGTGCCCTGGTGCGTGCGCAAGTGCCCCTACTGCGACTTCAATTCCCACGGCGTCGGGCGGGGGGCCGAGCTGCCGGAAGACGCCTATCTCGAGGCGCTGATCGCCGATCTCGAGGCCGACCTGCCTCTCGCCGCGGGGCGTGAGCTGGTCAGCCTCTTCATCGGCGGCGGCACCCCGAGCCTGATGTCGGCCGGCTTCTATGAGCGATTGCTGCAGGCCGTCTCGGATCGCCTGCCGCTGGCCCGGCACATCGAGATCACCCTGGAGGCCAATCCCGGCACCCTGGAGCGTGGGCGTTTCGCCGGCTATCGGGCGGCGGGGATCAATCGCCTGTCGCTGGGCGTGCAGAGCTTTCAGGATGCCCAGCTGTCGGCCCTGGGGCGCATCCATGGCGGCGACGATGCGGCGGCGGCCTTCGACGAGGCGCGTCGGGCCGGCTTCGACAACCTCAACCTCGACCTGATGCACGGACTCCCGGGCCAGACGCCGGCGCTGGCGCTGGCGGATCTGGAGCGGGCCCTGGCGCTCGAACCGGAGCATCTCTCCTGGTACCAGCTGACCCTGGAGCCCAATACCGAATTCCACTCCTACCCGCCGGCCCTGCCGGAGGAGGAGGTGCTGTGGGATATCCAGGACGCCGGGCACGAGCGTCTCGAGGCCGCCGGCTTCGCGCGCTACGAGATCTCCGCCTATGCGCGGCAGGGCCGGGCGTCGCGCCATAACCTCCACTACTGGCGCTTCGGCGACTACCTGGGCATCGGCGCCGGTGCCCACGGCAAGCTCAGCCTGCCCGGCCCTGAGGGCCTTCAGATCGAACGACGCTGGAAATCCCGGCGGCCCGAGGACTACCTGCGCCGCGTCAACGATCCCCGTGGCTTCGTGGCCGGCCGTGGCCTCATCGACGAGCGGGAGTTACCCCTCGAGTTCGCCATGAATGCCCTGCGCCTGGTGGAGGGCGTGCCGCTCTCGACCTGGCAGGCCCACACGGGCCGCGACGATTCGGTGCTGCTCGAAAGGCTCTCGGCGGCGAGGGAAAAAGGACTTCTTGTGGAAGATGCCGACAGGCTTGGGGCCTCGCCCCGGGGTCTATTATTCTTGAACGAACTGCTGGCCATGATGGACGATGTCGGCCAGTGAAGGATGACCACGTATCACCCAAGGAGGAGAGGACACGATGAGAAGAGCAATGCGATGGATGGCCCCCCTGGCCGCTTCGGCGCTGCTGGTAGGCTGCACCACGACCGATCCCTATAGCGGTCAGACCCAGCGCAGCCAGACCGGCACCGGTGCCGCCATCGGCGCGGCCATCGGCGCGGCCGCCGGTGCCCTCAGCGGCGACGGCAGTACCAGTCGGCGCGATCGCGCCCTGATCGGTGCCGCGGTGGGCGCCGCCGCCGGCGGCGGCATCGGCGCCTACATGGACAAGCAGGAAGAGCAGCTGCGGCAGAGCACCCAGGGCACCGGCATCGGGGTCGATCGTCGCGGCGACGATATCGTGCTCAACATGCCGAGTGAGGTGACCTTCGGCTTCGACTCCAGCGACCTGACTCCCAATGCGCGCAATGCCCTCAATGACGTGGCCGCGGTGCTCCAGCAGTACCCGGACACGCGGGTCAACATCGCCGGCCATACCGACAGCACCGGTGATGCCGGCTACAACCAGCGGCTCTCCGAGCGGCGCGCCAACGCGGTGGGCAACTACCTGGCCCAGTCCGGGGTGACCCGCAACCGTCTGAACATGACCGGCTATGGCGAGAACCAGCCCGTCGCCAGCAACGATTCCGAGCAGGGGCGCGCCCAGAACCGCCGGGTGGAGATAACCCTGACGCCGATCCAGGAACGCTTCCAGCAGTAATCAGCGACGCCTGGCACCATGCACCCTCGGGCCCGCCACTGTTCAAGTGGCGGGCCCTTCTGTCTCTAACCCACGGATCCCTGCCATGCTCTCCTATCAGCATGCCTACCATGCCGGCAATTTCGCCGACGTTCACAAGCATCTGACGCTGTTTGCCGTCATCGATCACTTTTTACGTAAGAAATCATCGGTTACGTACATGGATACTCATGCCGGTCGCGGCCTCTATCCCCTGGCGGCCGAGGAGACGGCGAGGCTGCAGGAGTATCGTGAGGGGGTCGCCCGGCTCTGGCAGGCGCGGGAGCGCCTCAAGAGTGATCCGCTGCTCGGCGACTGGCTCACCGCCCTGAGTCGTGTGCAGTCCCGCGCGGGTGGGCTCGATCACTACCCCGGCTCGCCCTGGTGGCTGTCGGCGCGCCTGCGTGAGCAGGACCGGCTGATGCTCTTCGAGCTGCATCCCGGGGAGCATGGCCACCTGGCCCGCCAGGTGCTGCCGGACAACGTGCAACGCGTCCACGGTGATGGGCTCCAGGGGCTGGTGAAGGGGCTGCCGGTACCGTCGCCGCGTCTCTGTGTGCTGGTCGACCCCAGCTACGAGCGCAAGGAAGAGTATGCCGAGGTGGCCGAGGCGGTGTGTCAGGCCATGCGCAAGGCGCGCCATGCGGTGGTGCTGGTGTGGTATCCGCTGCTGCCGGCGGGCCGCCATCGCGACCTGCTGGAGGGGCTGCGCGACGGCGGGGTGCGCAAGATCTGGCGCAGCGAGTTGAGGCTGCGCGAGCCGCAGGAGGGCGCGCGCGGCATGGTCGGCAGCGGCATGCTGGTGATCAATGCGCCCTGGGGCCTCGAGGAGCGCCTGGAGGCCGCGATGGCCGAGATCCTGCCGCTGCTGGGCGAGACCAGCCGCCATCGCGGCGACTGGTGGGTGGAGGAGTAGGGAAGTAACTGACCGATGCAGACGCTAGAGAGGCGTCGATGGCGACGACGTCCGCTTGGACGCCATGGCGCTACTTGCCGATGCAGAAGCTGCCGAAGATCTCGTCCAGCAGCCACTGGGTGAGCCGGCGTGTCAGCGCCGACGGCTGGACGCCATGGCGTTACTTGCCGATGCAGAAGCTGCCGAAGATCTCGCCCAGCAGGTCATCGGCGCTGAACTCCCCGGTGATCTCGCCCAGCGCCTGCTGAGCATCGCGCAGGTCCTCGGCCAGCAGCTCGCCGGCGCCGTGACCGGCCAGCTGCGCCTCGCCGTTGGAGAGCGCCGCGTCGGCGCGGTCCAGGGCGTCCAGGTGGCGCCTTCGCGCCGAGAAGCGGCCCTCCGTGGTCGCCGCGAAGCCCATCACCGCCTTGAGGTGCTCCTTGAGGCTAATGATCCCGGCGCCGCTCTTCGCCGACAGCCGGATCACTGGCCGCTCGCCGCTGGTATCGAGCCCGGGGGTCTCGTGGCTGGCATCGATCTTGTTGCGCACCAGGGTCAACCGCGTGGGATCGGCCAGGCGCTCGACGAATTCCGGCCAGATGGCCATGGGATCCACGGCCTCGGTGGTGGCCGCATCGACCATCAACAGGACCCGGTCGGCCTTCTCGATCTCCTCCCAGGCGCGCGCCACGCCGATCTGCTCGACGGCGTCCGGGGTGTCGCGCAGGCCCGCGGTATCGATCACGTGCAGCGGCATGCCGTCCAGGTGGATGTGCTCGCGCAGCACGTCCCGGGTGGTGCCCTCGATGTCGGTGACGATGGCGGTCTCCTGCTCCGTCAGCGCATTGAGCAGGCTCGACTTGCCGGCGTTGGGGCGTCCTGCGATCACCACGCTCATGCCCTCTCGCATCAGCGCGCCCTGGCCGGCGGCGGCCCGCACCGCGGCCAGGTCGGTCTGGATGGCGGCGAGCTTGCCGGCCACGTGCCCGTCGGCGAGGAAGTCGATCTCCTCCTCGGGGAAGTCGATGGCCGCCTCCACGTAGATGCGCAGCTCGATCAGCCGCTGGACCAGCGCCTGGACGCGGTGCGAGAACTCGCCCTGCAAGGAGCGCAGGGCATTCTCGGCGGCCCCTCGCGAGCTCGCCTCGATCAGGTCGGCGATCGCCTCGGCCTGGGCCAGATCCAGCTTGTCGTTGAGGAAGGCCCGCTCGGAGAATTCGCCGGGCCGGGCCAGTCGGGCGCCGAGCTGCACGCAGCGCTCGAGCAGCAGGTCCATGATCACCGGCCCCCCATGCCCCTGGAGTTCCAGCACGTCCTCGCCGGTGAAGGAGTGGGGGCCGGCGAAGTAGAGCGCGATGCCCTCGTCGATCACCTCGCTGGCGCCCCGGAAGGGGCCGTAGTGGGCCTGGCGCGGGGCGGGGCAGTGCCCCAGCATCGTCTGGGCGATCGTCGTGCAGGCGGGCCCTGAGACGCGGATGATCCCCACGCCACCGCGGCCCGGCGGCGTGGCCAGGGCGGCGATGGTGTCCTGATCGTAGAGGCTGGCGGCCATGGATGGATCCTGTGGTCGAAAGGCGAATGAGCGAGGGGGCCCGTAACAGAGGCCATTGTCCGGGGCAGGGCGGCCAAACGCCAGACCCCTCAAACGCCAGACCCCTCAAACGCCAGACCCCCGCCGAGGCGGGGGTCTGGAGACGCGGGACGAGACCGTTGCTACTTGGTCTTCATGCCCTTGCCGATGCTCGGATCGGCCTCGATCTTGCGGGTGATGGTGTACTGCTGAATGATCGAGATGCAGTTGTTGACCACCCAGTAGATGACCAGGCCCGCCGGGAACCACAGGAAGAAGAAGGTGAAGACGATCGGCAGCATCTTCATGATCTTCGCCTGCATGGGGTCCGGAGGCGTCGGGTTGAGCATCTGCTGCACGAACATCGAGGCGCCCATCAGGATCGGCAGGATGAAGTACGGATCCTTCACCGACAGGTCCTGGATCCAGAACATGAAGGGCGCATGGCGCAGCTCGACGGATTCCAGCAGCATCCAGTACAGGGCGATGAACACCGGCATCTGCACCAGGATCGGCAGACAGCCCCCCAGAGGATTGATCTTCTCCTTCTGGTAGAACTTCATCATCTCCTGGGACATCTTCTGGCGGTCGTCGCCGAACTGCTCCTTGAGGCGCTGCATCTCCGGGCCCAGCTTGCGCATGCGGGCCATGGACTTGTAGGCCTTGGCGGAGAGCGGCCACAGTGCCGCCTTCACCAGCATGGTCAGCAGGACGATGGACCAGCCCCAGTTGCCGATCAGGTCATGGATATGGTCGAGCAGCCAGAACAGCGGGTTGGCGATGAACCACAGCCAGCCGAAGTCCACCGTCAGCTCCAGGTTGGGCGCCACGGCCTCGAGGCGATCCTGCACCTTGGGACCCATGTAGAGGGTCGCGCCCAGCGTCGCCTCGCCGTTGCCGGCCACGTTGCTGGTCGGGCCGGCGAAGGCCGCTACGTTGCGGTCGCGCGCATCGGTGGTGGCGTAGTAGAGGTTCTGCTGGTTCTGCGCGGGGACCCAGGCCGAGGTGAAGTAGTGCTGGATGATGGCGACCCAGCCGCCCTCGACGTCGCGGTTGTTGAAGGCGCCTTCCTGGATCTCCTCGAAGTCGACCTTGAGGTAGCGGTCCTCCGGCGTGGAGTAGGCGGCACCGAGGTAGGAGCGCATGCCCATCTTCGGGCCGCTGGAGGGATCGCTGCTGTTGTCGCGGACCAGCTGGCCGATGAAGCGGGCGGTGACCGGCTCCTCGGTGTTGTTGGCCAGGAAGTAGTTCACGTCGACCGCGTAGCTGTCACGCTCGAAGGTGAGGCGCTTGATGACCTCGACGCCGTTGACCTCGGCGGTCATGTCGACCTCGAGACGATCGTCGTTCTCGCCCAGGCGGTATTCGGTGGCCTCGGGCGTGAAGGTGATGCGGCCCTCATGCCCCTCGAGCTGCAGCCCCGAGCGCGCCACGTAGCTGCGCGTCTCGCTGTCGGAGAGCAGCACGTAGGGGCGCTCGGAATCGAGGCTGAAGCGATGCTGGGGCAGCGCCGCATAGACGATGTCGCCGCCCTGGGGATCGATGCGCACGTCCAGCACGTCGGTGACCACGGCCACCAGGTCGCGGCTGCCTGCCGGCGTCTCGGCCTCACCGGGAATCCCGCTGGACATGTCGCTCGACGAGGAGGCGCTGGTGGGTACCGAGAGATCATCGCCGCCATCGGTCGACGCACGAGTGCCGTCCGAGGCGCTGCTGGTCATGGCGGGGGCTTGCGGCTCAGGGGGAACCTGGCCGTAGTCCTGATTCCACTGGACCATCAACAGGTAGGCGAGTACCGCCAGGGGAATCAGCAGGAGTAGTCGTTTTACGT
Organism: Halomonas sp. B23F22_3; assembly: GCF_043496965.1. Lineage (NCBI taxonomy): Bacteria > Pseudomonadati > Pseudomonadota > Gammaproteobacteria > Oceanospirillales > Halomonadaceae > Halomonas > Halomonas sp. B23F22_3. The sequence goes on along the minus strand of NZ_JBIEKG010000003.1, from coordinate 192,151 downwards.
CCATGAGGGGTCTGCCCGATGGGTAGTGAACATTCCGATGGCGCAACGCAGGTCGCACACCCGAGATACACGAAAGCCTGCCGGAGGCAGGCTAGGAAACGCACGCTGGTCGGCGGCATCCGACGCGTCGGCGCGGAGAGGCGCGGCAAAGAGCGGGGTGATCATGCTCATGCAGGCTCCGGGATGCGCTGGCGCTTTGGGGGGCCGGTCATCATGTGCGGTGCGTGTCTTCGCTCCGCTTCCCGTGTCGGTCCGGCTCGCGGGCGGACTTGCTCGCCTCGCGCTCGAGGCGGCGCCACATGCCCTGGAGCTGGCGATGCACGGTGGCATTGTCCAGCTCGTGGACTCCCCGTCTGGCCAGTACCACGATATCCACGGCGGGAAGGCGCTGCTGCTGGAGCCGGATGGAGTCACGCACGATGCGCTTGAGGCGATTGCGATCGACGGCCCGGCGCACGTTCTTCTTGCTGAAGATCAGGCCGAGTCGCGGGTGGCCGAGCGCATTGGGCGAGGCCAGAGCCATCAGCCCCCTGCCATGGACCTTGAAAGCCGCCGTTTCGAAGACACGACGATAGTCCCCGGCAGTCAGCAGTCTCAGCTGCCGGGGATAGCCCTGACGTGACACGCGAGGGCCGCGATCAGGCGCTCAGGCGCTTGCGGCCCTTGGCGCGACGGCGAGCCAGCACGGCACGACCGTTCTTGGTGGCCATGCGAGCACGGAAGCCGTGAGCGCGCTTGCGCTTGAGGACGCTGGGTTGAAAAGTACGTTTCATAACTCGTTATTCCCACGTGGTTTTCTGAATGACTGGATCACTCGTAGAGATCCGGATGCCGCAGGCGGATCCGGGGGTATTCGACTCAAGACCGGAAATTGTAGTGATTCCAGCCCTGCGGTGCAATTCTTACCTGCGTTTTGCGCCACCTCGAGCCCCCTGCTGGCGCGGCTTTCCGCGTGGTCGCTCGACCGCCATCCACCACCATCTGGCCCGCTCGGCAGGCCGTCACGCGCCAGCCCCTGTGGTCACTCCTGGGGACGGGTATTGTGAATAAGTCTGTTTATTTCAGTTTTATCAGCGTTTTGAGGCGTTATGCCTGCTGTGGAGAAAGTGGGGATGAGGTGGGGAAGGTGACGCGTTCCATCGCGATGCCGTCCTCTCGGGCGCGGCCCGATGGCCGGCGGTGCCGGAAAGGGCTGTCGCCATGGCCTGTTTCCAGCGTCCGGGCGAGAGGCGGCCTACCCGGCGGCCCGGGTTTTCCACAGGGCGAAGCGTTGGGCCGGTCATGTGGATAACCCGTGGCCCGAACGATACAATAGGCGGTCGTTTTCTACGCAAAGGTGAGGTCGCGTGTCACTGGCTCTCTGGCAACAATGTCTGGATACCCTGCAGGATGAACTGAATTCTCAGCAGTTCAATACCTGGATCCGTCCGCTGCAGGCGGAGGAAGGGGAGTCCAACCAGTTGCGCCTGCTGGCGCCGAATCGCTTCGTGCGCGACTGGGTCAGCGACAAGTATGCCAAGCGGATCAGCGAGCTGATGCGCGAGCTCTCGCCCGCCAAGCCGCCCAAGGTGGTCTTGACCGTGGGCAGCCGGCGCAGCGCGGCGCCGAACCCGCAGCCTCGCGAGCTGGGCAATCCGGTCTCGGCCGCTCCCCGGGCGCCGGCGGCGCCCGCCGTCCAGGTCCCTCCCCGCGGGGACGTGGGCGATGAGCGCGAGATCGATCAGCTGCGCGAGGAGGGGGCCGGCCAGCGCCGTGGCGGTGAGCGCCAGGTGCAGGTAGAGGGGAGCCTCAAGCACAACAGCGGCCTCAATCCCAACTTCACCTTCGAGACCTTCGTCGAGGGCAAGTCCAACCAGCTGGCACGCGCTGCCTCCCGGCAGGTCTCCGAGAACCCCGGCGGGGCGTACAATCCGCTGTTCCTCTACGGCGGGGTCGGCCTGGGTAAGACCCACTTGATGCATGCCGTCGGCAATGCCCTGGCGACCCGGCGCGAGAACGCCCGTGTCGTCTACCTGCATTCGGAGCGCTTCGTCGCCGACATGGTGAAGGCGCTGCAGCTCAACGCGATCAACGACTTCAAGCGTTTCTACCGCAGCGTCGATGCCCTGCTGATCGATGATATCCAGTTCTTTGCTGGCAAGGAGCGCTCCCAGGAGGAGTTCTTCCACACCTTCAATGCGCTGCTCGAGGGCGGCCAGCAGATGATCCTCACATCCGACCGATATCCCAAGGAAATCAGTGGGGTAGAGGAACGACTGAAGTCTCGCTTCGGCTGGGGGCTGACGGTGGCCATCGAGCCGCCGGAGCTGGAAACGCGCGTGGCCATCCTGATGAAGAAGGCCGATCAGGCCAAGGTCGACCTGCCTCACGACGCCGCTTTCTTCATCGCCCAGAAGATCCGCTCCAACGTCCGCGAGCTGGAGGGCGCGCTGAAGAAGGTGATCGCCGACTCCCACTTCATGGGCAAGACGATCACCCAGGACTTCATCCGCGAGTCGCTCAAGGACCTGCTGGCACTGCAGGACAAGCAGGTCGGGGTGGATAACATCCAGCGTACCGTGGCCGAGTATTACAAGATCAAGCTCTCCGACCTGCTCTCCAAGCGGCGCTCGCGCTCGGTGGCTCGCCCCCGCCAGGTGGCCATGGCGCTGGCCAAGGAGCTGACCAACCATAGCCTGCCCGAGATCGGCGACGCCTTCGGCGGCCGCGATCACACCACGGTGCTGCACGCCTGCCGCAAGGTGAAATCGCTGCAGGAGGAGAGCGCGGACATCCGCGAGGACTACAAGAATCTGCTGAGGCTGTTGACCAGCTGAACGGAACACCAGCGGTCGGGACGCCGGCCTCAATCCCTCCAGGACAAGTAGTGGAGTCGACATGAAATTTTCCATCTCCCGAGAAGCGCTGCTGCGCCCGCTGACGCTGGTTGCCGGCGTGGTGGAGCGGCGTCAGACCCTGCCGGTACTCTCCAACGTGCTGATTCAGGTCGACCAGGATCAGGTGTCGCTGACCGGCACCGACCTCGAGGTCGAGCTGATCGGGCGCACCGTGGCCAGCCACGTGGAGGAGCCGGGGTCCGCCACCGTGCCGGCCCGCAAGCTGATGGATATCTGCAAGTCGCTGCCGGATCAGTCGGAGATCCAGCTGACCCTCGAAGAGGGCCGGGCCGTGCTGCGCAGCGGTCGCTCGCGTTTTACGCTCTCGACCCTGCCGGTGGCCGAGTTTCCGAACATCGAGGACGACCAGGGCACCGTGGAGCTGAGCCTGCCGCGGGGCACGCTCAAGCACCTGATCGACGCCACTTCCTTCGCCATGGCCCAGCAGGACGTGCGCTACTACCTCAACGGCATGCTGCTCGAGATGGGCCCCAACCTGGTACGGACCGTGGCGACCGACGGCCACCGCCTGGCCGTCTGCTCGCGCTCCGCCGACATCCAGGTGGAGCCGTCCCAGAAGCTGATCGTGCCGCGCAAGGGCATCATGGAGCTGGTGCGCCTGCTCGACGACGGTGAGGAGCCGGTCAGCCTGACCCTCGGCGCCACCCACGTGCGCGCCCACACCGGCGACTTCACCTTTACCTCCAAGCTGGTGGACGGCAAGTTCCCCGACTATGAGCGGGTCGTGCCGCGCGGCGGCGACAAGGTCTTCATCGCCGATCGTGCCGAGCTGCGCCAGGTGCTGTCGCGTACCGCCATCCTCTCCAACGAGAAGTACCGCGGTGTGCGTCTGCATCTCGAGGAGGGCAACCTGCGGGTCATGGCCAACAACCCCGAGCAGGAGGAGGCCGAGGAGAACGTGGCCATCGAGTACAGCGGGCCGGCCATGGAGATCGGCTTCAACGTCGGCTATCTCGTCGACGTGCTCAGCGTGCTGGACGAGGATCGCGTGCAGATGACCCTGGCCGATCCCAACAGCAGCGCGCTGATGGAAGAGCCCGGTGGCGGCGATGCCATGTACGTCGTCATGCCCATGCGCCTCTGAGACGCCGTCTGGCGGCGCCTGACGCGGGTGCCGCCTACGCTGTCGAACCTCGCCAATGCCTCTCGATCGCCTTACCTTCCAGGGCCTGCGCAACCTGCAGGCCCTCGACGTCACGCCCGGGCCACGCATCAACCTCATCACCGGAGCCAACGGCAGCGGCAAGACCAGCCTGCTGGAGGGCATCCATGTCCTCGGCATGGGGCGCTCCTTCCGGGCACGCCAGCTGCGCCACGCCATCGCCCACGAGTCCGACGCCATGACGCTGCACGCGCGCCTGGCCGGCGACCCGGCCGTGACCATCGGCATACGCCGCCACCGTGACGCCACGGAGCTCGAGATGCGCCTCTGTGGCGAGCGTCTCGACCGGGTCTCGCGGCTGGTGGAGACCCTCCCGCTGCAGCTGATCAACCCCGACGCCTTTCGCCTGCTGGAAGGTCCGCCTGCCGGTCGCCGCGAGTTCCTGGACTGGGGGGTGTTTCACGTGAAACACGAGTTTCTCGACGCCTGGCGACGCTTCCGGCGCGCGCTGAAACATCGGAATGCCCTTCTCAGGCATGGTAGAATGTCGGATGCTTCACTGGATGCCTGGGAACAGGAACTGGTGCACTGGAGCGGGCTGCTGGACGGCATGCGCCGTGAATGGATCGAGAGGTTCCTGCCGGTGTTCGAGGACACCCTGCGGGAGCTGATCACGCTGCCCGGCCTGGCCGTGCGCTACGCGCGGGGCTGGGACCGCAAGCGTGAGCTGAGCGACATCCTTCGTCAGGCGCGACATACCGACCATCAGATGGGTTTCACCCAGCAGGGGCCTCAGCGCGCCGAGCTGGGCATACGGCTCGGCAAGCGGCCGGCGGTGGAGGTGCTCTCACGCGGCCAGCAGAAGCTGGTGGTGAGCGCCCTGAAGCTGGCTCAGGGGCGTCTGCTCGAGCAGCTGACCGGGCAGACCTGCCTCTACCTGATCGATGACCTGCCTGCCGAGTTGGACAGCAACCACCGGCGCGTCTTCTGCCAGTGGCTGGAGCGCATGCAGTGCCAGGTATTCATCACCAGCGTCGACCCCGATGCCCTGGCGGGCCTGTGGCAGGCGGACACCCAGTTGACGATGTTCCACGTGGAACATTCCGAATCAGGCCAGGGGCAGCTGCTGCCAATGGACAGACAGACTTCATGACGGAGTAGTCAATGAGCGAACAGGCTTACGACTCATCGAGCATCAAGGTTCTCAAGGGCCTGGATGCCGTACGCAAGCGGCCGGGCATGTACATCGGCGACACCGACGACGGCACGGGCCTGCACCACATGGTGTTCGAGCTGGTGGACAACTCCATCGATGAAGCGCTGGCCGGACACTGCAGCGAGATTCGGGTGATCATTCACCCCGATGAGTCGATCACCGTGACCGACAACGGCCGCGGCGTGCCGACCGATATCCACGAGGAGGAGGGGGTCTCGGCGGCCGAGGTGATCATGACCGTGCTGCACGCCGGCGGCAAGTTCGACGACAACTCCTACAAGGTGTCCGGCGGCCTGCACGGCGTCGGGGTCTCGGTGGTCAACGCCCTGTCCGAGGAGCTCAAGCTGACCATCTGGCGCGCCGGCCAGGTCTTCGAGCAGCTCTATCACCACGGCGTGCCCGACGCCCCGCTGGCGGTGGTCGGCAAGACCGAGCAGAGCGGTACCCGTGTGCATTTCCGGCCCTCTGCCGAGACCTTCCATAACATCGAATTCCACTACGACATCCTCGCCAAACGACTGAGAGAGCTCTCCTTTCTCAACTCGGGCGTGGCGATTCGTCTGATCGACGAGCGTAGCGGCAAGGAAGAGCTGTTCCACTACGAGGGTGGCCTCAAGGCCTTCGTCAATCACCTGAACACCAACAAGACGGTGCTCAACCCGGTGTTCCACTTCAACGCCGAGCGCGAGGATGGCGTGGGCGTCGAGGTGGCGATGCAGTGGAACGACACCTTCTCGGAAAATATCTTCTGCTACACCAACAACATCCCGCAGCGGGATGGCGGCACGCACCTGGCCGGCTTCCGCGCCGCGCTCACGCGCTCGCTGAACCACTACATCGAGGCCGAGGGGCTGCTCAAGAAGGCCAAGGTCAACACCTCCGGCGACGATGCCCGCGAGGGCCTCACGGCGATCATCTCGGTCAAGGTGCCGGACCCCAAGTTCTCGGCCCAGACCAAGGACAAGCTGGTCTCCTCGGAGGTCAAGACCGCGGTGGAGCAGGAGATGGGTCGCCTGTTCTCGGACTACCTGATCGAGAAGCCCAACGAGGCCAAGGCGATCGTCAACAAGATGCTGGACGCCGCTCGTGCCCGCGAGGCGGCGCGCAAGGCGCGCGACATGACCCGCCGCAAGGGGGCGCTGGATATCGCCGGGCTGCCGGGCAAGCTGGCCGACTGCCAGGAGAAGGATCCCAGTCTCTCCGAGCTGTTCCTGGTCGAGGGTGATTCGGCCGGCGGCAGCGCCAAGCAGGGGCGCGATCGTCGCACCCAGGCGATCCTGCCGCTCAAGGGCAAGATCCTCAACGTCGAGAAGGCGCGCTTCGACAAGATGCTCTCCTCGGCCGAGGTCGGCACGCTGATCACGGCCTTGGGCTGTGGCATCGGGCGCGAGGAGTTCAACCCCGACAAGCTGCGCTACCACTCGATCATCATCATGACCGACGCGGACGTGGACGGCTCGCACATCCGCACGCTGCTGCTGACCTTCTTCTTCCGCCAGATGTCGCAGCTCATCGAGCGCGGCAATGTCTTCATCGCCCAGCCGCCGCTCTACAAGATCAAGCGCGGCAAGCAGGAGCTCTACCTGAAGGATGAGCAGGCGATGGTCGACTACCTGACCACGACCGCCCTGGACGGCGCCCGCCTGCACGTCAACGCGGATGCCCCCGGCATCGCCGGCGCCCAGCTCGAGGAGCTGGTCAACCAGTATCGCGACGTGATGAAGCGCATCGAGCGCCTGTCACGGGTCTATCCCGACGTCGTGCTGCGCAAGATCGTGCACGCCGCCCAGCTCGACGGCGAGCAGAGCCTGCGTGATCGTCTCACCATGCAGAACTGGATCGATTACCTGCAGCGGGAGATGGACGCCCTGGTCTCCTACGAGGGCGGCCCGCGCTACACCTTCCGCCTCGAGGAGGACGGCGAACGAGGCTTCTTCCTGCCGGCGGTATCGCTGACGGCGCATGGCGTCACCACCGACTACGTCTGGGGCGTCGAGTTCTTCACCAGCGCGGACTACCGTGCCATGGCGGCGCTGGGCAAGACGCTGGATGGCCTGCTGGAAGAGGGGAGCTACGTGGCGCGCGGTGAGCGCAAGCGCCCGGTGTCGAACTTCTACGATGCCCTGGCATGGCTGATGGCCGAGGCGCAGCGAGGCCTCTCCATCCAGCGCTACAAGGGCCTGGGTGAGATGAACCCGGACCAGCTCTGGGAGACCACCATGAACCCCGACACCCGGCGTATGCTGCGGGTCTCCATCGAGGATGCGGTCGCGGCCGACATGATGTTCAACACCCTGATGGGCGACGAGGTGGAGCCGCGGCGCGACTTCATCGAGCGCAACGCGCTGGTGGCGAACCTCGACATCTGATCGTCCCGGCGATGTTCCACGTGGAACATCGCTCCACTCGCGACGAGCGCGCCACCAACGACGAGGCCGGCTATCAAGCCGGCCTCGTCGCGTTCGTGGTGCCTGGTGGCGAGAGCGTCAGTCCGCCGCATCTCTGCCTTCTGCTTCCAGCAGCCACGCCACGAAGGCGGCCAGGTCGTCGAAGACCATCGCCCGGGCGAGGCCTTCCCCCTTCGCCTCCGTCCGTCGTCCCTTGCCAGTCCTGACCAGCACCGGACGACAGCCCATCGGCTCACCCGCCTGCAGGTCGCGCAGGCTGTCGCCGACCATCCAGCTACCGGCCAGGGTCTCCAGGTCGAGCGCCTGTCTGATCTGTTCGAGCAGGCCGGTCAGCGGCTTGCGGCAGTCGCAGCCGTCGTCCGGGCCATGAGGGCAGTAGGCGATGTGTGCGATCTCCCCGCCGGCCTGGCGAACCAGTTCGCGGAGTCGATGGTGCATGCTCTCTAACATGCTTTCGCTGTAGTAGCCGCGGGCGATGCCCGACTGGTTGGTGGCGATCGCGACGGTCCAGCCGGCCCGGTTCAGCCGTGCAATGGCCGAGATGGCGGCAGGGTAGGGGAGGAACTCGTCGAGCGACTTCACGTAGTCGTCGGAATCCTGATTGATGACGCCGTCGCGATCGAGGATCACGAGCTTCGAGGGTTGGGGCATGAGGGGGTCCCGGTCGGTAGCAGCCAAGAGATGGCGGAAGTGTTTCACGTGGAACATCACCTGCCAAGGGTGCACTGCGGCCCCTGAATTGGCGATGAGCGGAGCCGTCGCAGACGCGCCTGTGTTTCACGTGAAACCTGGATCTGGATGGCCGGCCATTGGTCCATAATGCTCGGGCATGAAAAAGGCCGGCGATCGCTCGCCGGCCCTTGGGTCCCGAAGGGGTAATCGCTACTGCTGGAGCAGGGCGATGTCGGCCACCTCCAGGAACAGCGCCTGGAGACCGGCCAGCAGTGCCAGGCGGTTGCGTCGCACGGCGGGATCCTCGGCCATGACCATCACCTGGTCGAAGAACCGGTCCACCGGCTCGCGCAGGCTCGCCAGGGTATCCAGGGCCTGGCTGTAGCGGGCCTCGGCGAACAGCGGCATGACCTGGCCTCGGCACGCCTCCAGCGCCTCGAAGAGCGTCTGCTCGGCGGCTTCCTGCAGCTGGTCGGCGTCCACGCGAATCTCGCCGTCGTGCTGCTGCTTGGCGAGGATGTTGGAGACGCGCTTGTTGGCGGCGGCGAGTGCCGCGGCCTCCTCGCGGCGCGCGAAGCCCTGCACGGCGCGCAGGCGGCGGGCGAAGTCGAGGGGCTCGGTGACCGGCCGGGCGCGCACGGCCAGATAGACCTCGGTGGCGATGCCCTCGTCGCCGGCCCAGGCGCGGAAGCGGTCGAGCATGTAGGTGAGGACCTCGTCGACGAGTCCCTCGGCGTAGGGCAGCTCCTGGTGCTGGGCGGCCGACAGCTCGAGCAGCTCGCGCAGGTCGAGGCTGAGCTCTCCCTTGACCAGGATGTTGATCATGCCGATGGCGGCGCGGCGCAGGGCGAAGGGATCCTTGGTACCGCTGGGGCGTTGGCCGATGCCGAAGATGCCGGTCAGGGTATCGAGGCGATCGGCCAGCGCCAGGGCCAGGCCGGTGCTACCCTGGGGAACGGCATCGCCGGCGAAGCGCGGCAGGTATTGCTCCTCCAGCGCCAGGGCCACCTCCTCGGGCTCGCCGTCGTTGAGCGCGTAGTAGCGGCCCATGGTGCCCTGCAGCTCGGGGAACTCGAGGACCATCTCGGTGACCAGGTCGCACTTGGCGAGCTCGGCGGCCCGCCGCGCATCATGCACGTCGCCGTCGATGCGGCCGGCGATGAAGGCGGCCACGGCCGCGTTGCGGTGTGCCTTGTCGGCCAGGCTGCCCAGTTGCTTCTGGAACACGACGTCGGCCAGCGCCGGCGCGCGCGCGGCCAGCGACTGCTTGCGGTCGGTGTCGTAGAAGAAGGCGGCATCGGCTAGGCGCGGACGGATCACTCGCTCATTGCCCTGGATCACCTGGTCGGGATCGGCGCTGTCGATGTTCGAGACGGTGATGAAGAGCGGCTTGAGCCGGCCCGCCTCATCCAGCAGGTGGAAGTACTTCTGGTTGGCCTTCATCGACGAGATCAGGCACTCGGGCGGCACCTCGAGGAAGCGTTCGTCGAAGCTGCCGGTGAGGGCGACGGGCCACTCCACCAGGCCGCTGACCTCGACGAGCAGTTCTTCATCGATGACGGCGGTGGCCTCCTGGACCTCGGCCTCGGCCAGCACCTGCTCGCGGATGCGCTCGCGGCGCTGCTCGCGATCGGCCAGCACCCAGGCGCCCTCGAGGGCGGCGAGGTAGTCGTCGGCATGGGCGAGTTCGATGGGCGCGGGGGCATGGAAGCGATGGCCGCGGGTGGTGCGACCGGCCTCGAGGCCCAGGACGCTGGCCTCGACGATCTGGCTGCCGTAGAGCATCACCAGCCAGTGGACGGGGCGGGAGAATTCGATCCGCGAGGCGCCCCAGCGCATGTTCTTGGGCACCGGCAGGGCGCCGATGGCCTTCTCGACGATGGCGGGCAGCAGCGCAGTGGTGGCCTCGCCCGGCTGGTGCTCGCGATAACCGAGCCAGGTGCCCTTGTCGGTCTCCAGATGGATCAGCTGGTCCACGGCGACGCCGCAGGAGCGGGCGAAGCCCTCGGCGGCCTTGGTCGGCTGGCCTTCCTTGAAGGCGGCGGCCAGGGCCGGGCCGCGACGCTCGACCTCGCGGTCGGGCTGCTTGTCGGCCAGTTCCCGGATCTGCACGGCCAGGCGACGCGGGCTCGCGTAGGCGAGCACCTCGCCGGCGTCGATGTCGGCATCGACCAGGCCACGGCGGATGCCCTCGGCCAGCGCGTCGGAGAGTTCATCGATGGCGCTCGGCGGCAGTTCCTCGACGCCCAGTTCGACCAGTAGGGTGTTGGCAGCCATCAGACATCTCCCTGTTCGGCAAGCGGCTCGTCGGCCAGCAGTTCATGACGCAGGGCCTCGGTGGCCAGCGGGAAGCCGGCGGCCTTGCGTGAGTCGTAGTAGGCCTGGGCCACGCTCCGGGCCATGGTGCGCACGCGCAGGATGTAGCGCTGGCGTTCGGTGACCGAGATGGCGTGGCGGGCATCCAGCAGGTTGAAGGTGTGCGACGCCTTCAGCACCTGCTCGTAGGCGGGCAGTGGCAGCCGGGCGTCCAGCAGCTTGGTGCACTCGCGCTCCTGGTGATCGAAGGAGGCGAACAGGAAGTCGACGTCGGCATGCTCGAAGTTGTAGGCCGACTGCTCGCGCTCGTTCTGCAGGTAGACGTCGCCGTAGGTCACCTTCGAGCCGTCCGGGGCCACCGTCCACACCAGGTCGTAGACGCTGTCGACGTCCTGCAGGTACATGGCGATGCGCTCGAGGCCGTAGGTCAGCTCGCCGGTGACCGGGTAGCACTCCAGGCCGCCGGCCTGCTGGAAGTAGGTGAACTGGGTCACCTCCATGCCGTTGAGCCAGATCTCCCACCCGAGGCCCCAGGCGCCGAGGGTCGGGGATTCCCAGTTGTCCTCGACGAAGCGGATATCATGGACCAGCGGATCGAGCCCCAGTCGCTTGAGCGACCCCAGGTAGAGCTCTTGGAACTCGGCGGGGGAGGGCTTCATCACCACCTGGAACTGGTAGTAGTGCTGAAGGCGGTTGGGGTTCTCGCCGTAGCGGCCATCGGTGGGGCGGCGAGAGGGCTGCACGTAGGCCGCGTTCCAGGTCTCGGGACCGATGGAGCGCAGGAAGGTGGCGGTATGAAAGGTGCCGGCACCGACCTCCATGTCCAGGGGCTGGAGGATCACGCAGCCCTGTTCGGCCCAGTACTGCTGCAGGGCGAGGATCAGGCCCTGGAAGGTTGTCACGTCTGGCGTCGACTGTGTCATTGGAAGCACCGTTGGCCATGAATTCACGAGCCGTCAAGTATACAATTACTGGCAGATCGGTTATAGGCGCAGGCCCGGAGAAGAGGATTCCCATGATCGTAGTAACAGGCGGAGCCGGCTTCATCGGCTCGAATCTGGTCAAGGCGCTCAACGCCCGTGGCCGCGACGACGTCCTGGTGGTCGACGACCTCAGCGACGGCACCAAGTTCGTCAATCTGGCCGACTGCACGCTGGGCGACTACCTGGACAAGGACGATTTCCTGGCCCGGGTGAAGGCGGCGATGAACGGCGAGGAGTCGCATCTGCCGCCCATCGAGGCGATCTTCCACGAAGGCGCCTGCTCGGACACCACCGAGTGGGACGGCCGCTTCATGCTCGAGAACAACTTCGAGTACTCCAAGGTGCTGCTGCACTTCTGCCAGCGCGAGGGCATCCCCTTCATCTACGCCTCCTCGGCCGCCACCTACGGCGGCAGCGAGGTGTTCTATGAGGCGCCGGAGCACGAGAAGCCGCTCAACGTCTACGGCTACTCCAAGCTGCTGTTCGACCAGTACGTGCGGGCTCGTCACGACGAGTTCGAGAGCCAGGTGGTGGGCTTCCGCTACTTCAACGTCTACGGGCCCCGCGAGCAGCACAAGGGCAAGATGGCCAGCGTCGCCTACCATCACCATACCCAGATCCGCGATGGCCATAACCTCAAGCTGTTCGGCGCCTGGGACGGCTTTGATGCCGGCATGCAGAGCCGCGACTTCGTCTACGTGGGCGACGTGGTGGACGTGAACCTGTGGTTCCTCGATCACCCCGAGGCCTCCGGCATCTTCAACCTGGGCACCGGACGCGCCGAGCCCTTCAAGGCCATCGGCGAGGCGGTCATCGACCATTACGGCAAGGGCGAGATCGAGTACATCGACTTTCCCGACGAGCTCAAGGGGCGCTACCAGAGCTACACCCGGGCCGACATCTCGCGGCTGCGCGAGGCGGGCTACGATCGCGAGTTTCGCACCGTGGCCGAGGGCGTGAGCGCCTACCTGGAGTGGCTGAATGGCTGAGGCCGCAGGGCCGTCCGGCGGTGAGGGGGAGCGCATCCTGGTGGTGGGCCCCTCCTGGGTCGGCGACATGGTCATGGCTCAGAGCCTGTTCAAGACCCTCAAGGCACGCCACCCGGGCTGTCGCATCGGCGTGGTGGCGCCCGGCTGGTCGCGGCCGATCCTCGAGCGCATGGACGAGGTCGACGAGGTCGCTGGGCTCGAGGTGGGCCATGGCGAGTTCGGCCTGGCGACCCGCCGGCAGCTGGCCGCCTCCCTCAAGGGGCGCTTCGATCGGGCGATCGTGCTGCCGCGTTCCTGGAAGTCGGCCCTGGTGCCCTTCCTGGCGCGCATTCCCCGGCGGACGGGCTTCACCGGCGAGCAGCGCTTCGGCCTGCTCAACGATCGTCGTGCCCTCGACAAGGCGACGCTGGATCAGACCGTCAAGCGTTTCGTGGCACTGGGGCTGCCCCGCGAGGAGGCCGAGAGCGGCGACTTCGCACTGCCCCGGCCCGCGTTGCGCCTGGACATCGACAACCTGGTCGAGCAGCGCCTCGCCCTGGGGCTGTCGTCGCGCCCGGCCATCGGCATGATGCCGGGCGCCGAGTACGGTCCCGCCAAGCAGTGGCCCCTCGCGCACTTCCGCGAGCTGGCCAGGGCCCTGGTGGTGGAGGGGTTCGAGGTGCGGGTGCTGGGCGGTCCCAAGGACGTCGACGCCGGCGAGGTGATCGCCGATGGGCTGCCCCACACCCACAACCTCTGCGGCAGGACCCGGCTGGCGGATGCCGTCGACCTGCTGGGCGACTGCCGGCAGGTGGTGACCAACGACTCCGGGCTGATGCACGTGGCCGCGGCGGTGGGGACCCGGGTCCAGGCGCTCTACGGCTCCTCGTCGCCGGCCTATACGCCGCCGCTGACCGGGAACGCCGAAATTCACTACCTGGCCCTGGACTGCTCGCCCTGCTTCCAGCGCACCTGTCCGCTGGGGCACACGGACTGCCTGAAGAAGCTCACCCCCGAGCGTGTCCTCGAGGCGGTGCTGGCGGCGGCGCCCTAGGGCAGCTCCTCGAGGGCGTGGGGGGCCATATCCTCCGGTTTCTCGACGATCTGCTCGACGACCGATGCTTCCGATGACGTGGGCTGCGGCGGCTCCAGGCCCTCCCACAGCCGCTCCTGGAGGGCCGTCTCCTCCCGCAGGCGGGCGTTCAGGGTCTCCAGCCCGTGCTCCTCGATCAGCGTCGGCTGGTCGGAGAGCAGCGAGACGCCGAGCCCCGCCCGGTGCCAGTCGATGACGAACCCCATGGCCTCGAGCACCGTCGGCAGGATATCCATGGTCGACGCCTCGACCCTCTCCCGGCCGGGCTCGACCCGCTCGCCCATCAGCATGAGGGTGTTCTCTCGCTCTCCCGCGACCAGCTGCTCCCAGGCGGAGACGCGCATGGTCAGGTGGTCGCTGGCGATCACCACCAGGGTGTTCTCCAGCAGCCCCTCGGCCTCGAGCCGCTCCACCAGGCTTCGCGCCAGCCAGGCCGAGCACTCCACCGAATAGAGGATGTCGGTGCCGTCGAATTCGCCCTGACGCTCGCGGCAGGCGCGCGCCGGATAGCCGTTGGGGGCGTGGCCGGAGATGCTCAGGTTGACCAGCCCCCAGGGGCCGCCCTGGCGCTTAAGGCGGCGGATCTCCTCGACCGTGAAGTCATAGAGCGTATCGTCGTAGAGGCCCCAGCTGTTGACGTAGTCGGGATCCGGAAGCCGCGGCTGCAGCTCCTCGCGCCCCATCACCCGCTCGAAGCCGTGATCGCGGTAGAAGACGCCCTTGCCGGCGAAGCGGGTGCTGGCCCCGCCCAGGTAGGAGAGCGCATAGCCGCGCTCGGCGAGCAGGTCGCCCAGGCAGTCGACCCCCGGCACGACCCGGCCGAGCGGCTCGAACTGGCTGTCGTGGAGCAGGCCGGCCGGCATCAGTGGCGTGCCGCACTGGCTGGCGATCATGCCGGCCATGGTCCAGCCGGTGTTGTCGAGCTGGCGCACGCCCTCGACGACCAGGGCCCCCTCGCCAAGTGCCTCCAGGGGCGCATAGGCATCGCCGAAGCGCTCCCGGTCGGCGTAGGTGCGCTCGAGGCTCTCCAGGTAGAGGAGCAGCAGGTTGGGCGGTGTGCGGGGCGCGTCGAGGATCACTGGCGCCACGTACTGCCGATCGAGCCAGGCGCCGTCATCGGTGACGATGGCGGCGCCGCGTTGGCCGAGCCCGTAGAGCATGGGGTTGCCGGCCAGCAGCACCACGGCCAGCAGGCGCTCCGTCGTGCGCCAGCGGCGATCGACCCGCACCAGCCAGGTGAAGGAGACGAGCAGCAGCAGCATGCCCAGGGTGTGGAGGAGGGCGGAGATGATCCGCCCACTCCCGCCGTGCTCAGAGATGCCGGCCTGGAGGTGGAAGAAGACCGCCCCGAGATCGACCTCCCCGAAGCTGGCGGCCAGGTAGACATAGAAGCCCCACAGGGCCAGGGGGACGAGCGACCAGGGCCACACGCGGGTCGCCGGCCGGGGATTTGCGGGGGCGCCCCAGCGGCGCCAGCGCGCCAGGAGCAGCCAGGCGCCGGTGACCGCGGGTAGCGCCCAGGTCGGCAGCCGGGTCAGCATGGCCAGGGCATAGCCCAGCCACAGGCCCAGCACCAACAGGGCCCACCAGCGCGGATGACGGAGGCGGCGTGGCATCCTAAGCATGATCGGAAGGCGTCGCGGCCCGTTCGTTCTCATGAAGTTCGTTCAGTTTGGCGTACTTCATGTAGGCATGGAACGCCGTGGTGATCGCCACCGTCATGCCGTCCGCGCCCTGGAAGAGCCCGCCCTTGAGGATCAGCTTGCGCAGCATGGCGCTGGCGGCATGCAGGGTGGGGCGCCAGCGCGAGGGGCCCTTGCCGCGCTCCTTCATCGCCCAGGCATCGCGGCTCGAGAGCTGGTCGATGCGGGTGATCCAGTGCGACAGGTCACGGTAGGTGAAGTGCCGGATGTGGCTGTGGGTGTCCACGACGGCGGGGGCCTGCACCGAGGAGTGCGCCTTCTTCGGCAGGTAGCCCGAGGTGGTGCGGTTGTAGAGCCGCGTGACCGGGTCGGGATAGAAGCCGGCCGCCTTGATCCAGTGATGCCCGGCGAAGTTGCGGCGGTTGAAGCGGTACGCCTGGTGCGGGTCGTCCAGCGGCAGTGACCGGATCGCCGCGACCGCGTCCTCGTCGAGGCGCTCGTCGGCATCGAGGGCGAGGATCCAGTCGTGCCGCGCCTGGGGCACGGCGAAGGCCTTCTGGGGGCCGTCGCCGAGGTAGGGCTGATGGATGACGCGGGCGCCCAGCGACTCGGCGATGGCCACGGTGTCGTCCCGGCTGCCCGAGTCGACGACGATGATCTCGTCGCAGACCGGTCTCAGCGAGGCGATGCAGTCGGCGATGTTCTCTGCCTCGTCGAGGGTGATGATGATTCCGGTGATGGGCGTCATGGGGTCGTCTCGCGGGTCGGGAGGTGCAGCAGGCGCTCGGCGATGCGGCCTGCCGCGGCCTCGAGGTCGATGCTCGCCATGTCGCGCTCGCCCGCGCCCTCGGGGGGGCAGAAGGCCAGGCGGTGAGCCTCGGCGTTGCAGGTCTGCCAGCGCAGCGGGGTGGCCGAGCGGCGCGAGGGATAGAAGCCCGCCGTCGGTCGGTCCAGGGCGCCGGCGATGTGCAGGGGCCCGGTGGAGCCGGCGATGAACAGGTCGGCGGCCGAGAGGCATCGGGCGAAGTCGTCGATGCCGTGGCGCGCCGGCAGCCGGTGGGCGGCGATCCCCGCCTCGGCGAGCCGCTCGCGAAGCCGGTCCGCCGCCGCTTCCTCACCGGGGCCCGCTGTCAGCACCCAGTGTGGCGGAGTGGTGTCGGCGGCGT
This sequence comes from Halomonas sp. B23F22_3, assembly GCF_043496965.1. Taxonomy (NCBI): domain Bacteria; kingdom Pseudomonadati; phylum Pseudomonadota; class Gammaproteobacteria; order Oceanospirillales; family Halomonadaceae; genus Halomonas; species Halomonas sp. B23F22_3. Next base: position 175,687 of record NZ_JBIEKG010000003.1, on the reverse strand, counting down.
CGAGGCGTGAGGCGACGGCGGCCACCAGGTCCGCGTACTGCGCGAGGGTGAGATTGACCGCCGAACCGCCGCTGCCCGGGTGCAGGAAGACCCAGGGCGACGAGGCCTCCAGGGCGAGCTCATCGACGAGTCGCGCCCGCTCGGCGTCGCGGGTGCCGGGCGGCAGCGGCCAGAAGGGCGGCGCGGGGCGCGGCGGCACGGCGAGGCCCAGGGCGTCGAGCAGGGCCTCGGCCAGCTCCAGGTTGTAGACGTATTCGGGTTTCTCGGAGCGCGACCTGCGCTGGGTGACCCGGCGGTTGTAGAATAGCTGCGCCCACTTGGTGGCCGGGGCCAGGCGCAGCGGGATGCCGGCGCGCCAGCCCAGCCAGCCGATGCGTGGGGTGGAGAAGAGCGTCAGCAGCGCATCGAAGCGCCCCGCGCGCAGGGTGCTCAGCAGCTCACGTTGCGCCTCGCGTCCTGCATCTTCGCCAGGGTCGAGCAGCACCTCGTCGACCCACGGGCACTGCCGGGCGAGCGGTGCGGTGTAGCCCGGCACCAGCACGCTGACGTGCGGGGCCGGGTCGGCCGTCTTGAGGCAGGCCAGCGCCGGCCAGGCCAGCATGAAGTCGCCGAGCTTGTCGTTGCGCACGACCAGCAGGCGAGGGCGGCCGCCATCCCTGGCAGGGGAAAGTGTCATCATCCGGGCTCCCGGGCCCCGCAACCGCAAGAAAGGAGAGCGCCTTGTCCTGCAAGTCGTCCCGCAAGGTCCTGCATATCTGCCTCTCGAACGGCTGGGGCGGACTGGAAATGTATCCGTCGCGCATTATACCCGAGCTGAGGCGACAGGGGTGGGAGGCCTACGGCCTGGCCCTGGCCGGCTCCCGGGTGGCCGAGAGCCTCACCGAGGCCGGCATCACGCCGCTGACGGTGCCCTCGCGAGGTCGCGCGCTGCTGGGCCTCGGTCGGCTGCTGGCCTACCTGAAGGCCCACGAGATTCGCGTGCTGCACTGCCACAAATCCAGCGACCTGCGCCTGGGGGCCCTGCTGGTGAGCCTGCGCCCCTCCCTGCGGCTCTTCTTCACCGACCACATGGGCGTCACCCGCCCCAAGAAGGATCCCTACCACCGCTGGGCCTATGGTCGCGTCACCCGGGTGTTCTCCATCAGCGAGACGACCCGCCAGCGCAACCAGGCGGCCTTCCCCCTGCCCGCCGAGCGTATCCAGCGTCTCTACCTGGGCATCGACCCGGCGCCCTATGCGCCGCGCCTGTCGCCGGGCGAGCGGGCCGCGCTGCGCGATGAGCTCGGCGTGGCGCCGGGCGCGGTGGCGATCGGCCTGGCGGGGCGGTTGACCCCGGGCAAGGGGCAGCGGGTGTGGATCGAGGCGCTGGCCTGGCTGGCCGAGCATCGTCCGGCACTGGCCTGGCAGGGCCTGCTGGTCGGCGGGCTCTCCGCCGCCGAGGGCAGCAACGAGGCCTTCGTCACGGAACTTCGCGACCGGGTCCGCGAGCTCGGCCTGGAGGAGCGCATCGTCTTCGTCGGTTTTCGCCGCGACCTGCCGCGGCTCTTCGAGGCGATGGACATCGTCTGCGTGCCGTCGCGTAACGAGGCCTTCGGGCTGACGGTGATCGAGGCCATGGCGGCCGGCAAGGCGGTGGTCGGCAGCGACAGCGGCGCCCTTCCCGAGCTGATCGATCCCGCCACGGGACGCCTCGCCGCGCCCGAGGATCCTGCCGCCTGGGGCCAAGCCCTGGCCGAGCTGGCGGACGATGCGGCCCTGAGGGAGGCGCTGGGGGAAGCGGCCCGCTCGCGCGTGGCGCGCGAATTCACCCTCGAGACGCATGTGACGGGGCTCGTGGCCGCCTACGCCGAGGCGGCGTAGCCGCGGCGCACGGCCGCCATGGCGTCGGCGGCGCCGAACTTCTCGAAGGAGCGCTGCAGGCGCGCCAGGTTGGCGGCCTGCCAGCGGCCGGGACGCCGCAGCCGGCAGCGGTCCAGGTCGATCAGCCAGACGCGCCCCTCCGGGTCGATCAGCAGGTTGCGGGCGTTGAGGTCGACATGGTCGAGGCCGGCGTCGTGGAAGCGGCGCACGGTGGCGCCGACCCGCTCGAGCAGGGCGTCATCGGCCTGCTGGCGCATGATCAGCTCGGCCAGGGCGCGGGCGCCGGGAAGCCGCACGGTGATCAGCGCCGCCGCGTAGGTGAGGCCGTGACGGGTCACCAGCGCCGCCACCGGGCGGGGCACCGGAAGGCCCCGGTGGTGCAGGTGGGCGGTGAGGCGCAGCTCGCGGAAGGCGCGGGTCCGCTCCAGGCCGGTCCAGAGGTAGCGGGTCTCGCTCAGCCGGGCGATCAGGCCGCCGCGGCGGTAGGGGCGCAGCACCCACTCGACGCCCTCGCCGGCGTCCAGGAAGAGGCTGGCGCCGCGGCCCGGCGCCTCGCCGGTGATGCGGCCGGCGTCGCGCCACCAGTCGGGGTCGAAGCCCTCGAGCGTGAGCCGCGACGCGGTTTGTGGCGCCCGGCCGGCGTCACATAAACTGTCCGCATCATATAGAATGCAACTCTTTCCCGCTCGATACGTTGCCAACCGCATGAAGCATCCTCTGCCCGATCGACCCCAGCACATCTGCGTGCTGCGACTCTCCGCCCTGGGCGATGTCTGTAACCTGGTGCCGACAGTCCGTGCCCTGCAGCGTCAGTGGCCCGAAGCGCGGATCACCTGGATCGTCGGCAAGGGCGAGCACAGTCTACTGGCGGGTCTCTCCGGGGTCGAGTTCGTCGTCTACGACAAGGCGACGGGCCTGGCCGGCATGCGGGCCCTGTGGCGGCAGCTCGCCGATACGCGCTTCGACGTGCTGCTGCACATGCAGCAGGCGCTGCGCGCCAGCGTGCTCTCCCTGGGGCTCAAGGCCGACCTGCGGGTGGGCTATGACAAGGCGCGCGCCAAGGATGCCCAGCACTGGTTCACCCAGCGTCAGCTGGCGCCCCATGCCCGCGCCCACGTGCTCGAGTCCTACCTCGACTTCGCGCGCCTGCTGGGCGTCGAGGATCTCTCGCTGATCTGGGACCTGCCGGTGCCCGAGGCCGCGGTGGAGGAGGCGCGGGGCATCACCGGCGAGGCGCCTTACCTGCTGATCAGCCCCTGCGCCAACCCCCGGCTGCGCAACTTCCGCAACTGGTCCGCCGAGGGCTATGCGGCGGTGATCGAGCACGCCTGGCGCCAGCACGGCCTGAAGACCGTGCTGACCGGCGGCGGCAGCACCCAGGAGCGCGAACTCGGCGAGCGCATCCAGGCTCTCTGCTCGCCGGAGGTGGTGATCGACGTCATCGGCGAGACCTCGCTGAAGGGCCTGCTGGCCCTGATCCGGGACGCCCGGGCGGTGATCGCCCCGGATTCCGGGCCGGTGCACATGGCCAACGCCCTGGGCGCGCCGGTGGTCGGGCTCTATGCCACCACCAATCCCGATCGCGCGGGCCCCTACTGCTGGCGGGCGTTCGTGGTGAACCGCTACCCGGACGCCGTGCGCAGCTACCTGCACAAGGACCCCGAGACGCTGCCCTGGGGCCAGCGGGTCCGCCACCCCGACGCCATGTCGCTGATTCGTGCCGAGGACGTGATCGACCGCCTCGAGGCACTGCTGAGCCACCCCGAGTCCCCCATCGAGACGGAGTCCCCCGATGAAGCTTGATCTGACCGCCCTGGAGCGCTCCCGCCTGCTGGTGGTGGGCGATGTGATGCTCGACCGCTACTGGCACGGCGGCACCTCGCGGATCTCGCCGGAGGCCCCGGTCCCGGTGGTCAGGGTCGACGAGTCGGAGGATCGCCCCGGCGGCGCCGCCAACGTGGCCCTCAACGTCGCCTCCCTCGGGGCCCAGGCCGCCCTGGCCGGCCTGGTGGGGGACGACGACAACGCCGACCGGCTGGTGACCCGGCTCGAGGATGTCGGAGTGAGCACTCGCTTCGCGCGCAGCCCAGGTATCCCCACCATCACCAAGCTGCGGGTGATGAGCCGCAACCAGCAGCTGATCCGCCTGGACTTCGAGGAGGGGCTCGGCGAGGTCGACACCTCAGGGCTCCTGGCCCAGGTCGAGGCGGCCCTGCCCGGCTGTGACCTGGTGATCCTCTCCGACTACGGCAAGGGCACCCTGAACCGCGTCGAGGAGCTGATCCGGATGATCCGCGGCGCCGGCAAGCGGGTGCTGGTGGATCCCAAGGGGGGCGACTTCCGCAAGTACCGCGGCGCGAGCGTGATCACCCCCAACCTCGGCGAGTTCGAGGCGGTCATGGGCCACTGCCGCGACGACGCCGAGCTCGCCGCCAAGGGCGAGACGCTGCGCGCCGAGCTCGAGCTCGAGGCGCTGCTGATCACCCGCAGCGAGAAGGGCATGACGCTGATCCGCGAGGGCCACGAGCCGCTGCACCTGCCGACCCGCGCCCGCGAGGTCTACGACGTGACCGGCGCCGGCGACACCGTGATCGGCGTGCTGGGCCTGGCCCTCGCCGCCGGGCACGGCTTCGCCGAGGCGATGACCCTGGCCAACCTGGCCGCCGGCCTGGTGGTGGCCAAGCCCGGCACCGCGACGCTCTCGATCGCCGAGCTCTACACCGCCCTGCACGGCGACAAGCTCGCCGAGTTCGGCGTCATCGAGGAGGCGCCCCTGGTCGAGGCGGTGCGCGCCGCCCAGGCCCGCGGCGAGCGGGTGGTGATGACCAACGGCTGCTTCGACATCCTGCATGCCGGCCACGTCGCCTACCTGGAGCAGGCGCGCCGCCTCGGCGACCGCCTGGTGGTGGCGGTCAACGACGACGCCTCCATCGGCCGCCTCAAGGGGCCGAAGCGCCCCATCAATCCCCTGGCGCGGCGCATGCAGGTGCTGGCCGGCCTCGGCGCCGTCGACTGGGTGGTGCCCTTCGGCGAGAACACCCCCCAGCGGCTGATCGAGACGGTGCTGCCAGACGTGCTGGTCAAGGGCGGCGACTACCGCCCCGAGGAGATCGCCGGCGGTGCCGCCGTGCGCGAGGCCGGCGGCGAGGTGCGGGTGCTGGGCTTCGAGGACGGCGTCTCCACCACCGCGATGATCTCCACCATCCTCGATCGCGAGACCTGATGACACGCGCTTCCGCCTGGGCCCGCCGCGCCTACTCGGCGGCCCTCTACCTGCTCGCCCCGCTGGTCTGGAAGCGCGTCTGGCGCGAGCAGCTGCCCGGCCGCCCGCGGCGCGAGCGGCTGGGACTCATTCCCCCCGCCGACGAGGGCCAGCGGATCCTCTGGCTGCACTGCGCCTCGGTAGGGGAGGTGCAGGCCGCCCGCCCGCTGATCACGGCCCTCGCCGAGCGCTGGCCGGAGCATCGCCTGGTGATCACTACCATGACCGCCACCGGCGCCCAGCGGGTGCTGGCGCTCTCGGAGGCGTCGGGTAACAACAAGGCTATCGGCGAAGTGAGCCATCACTTCGTGCCGCTGGACTTCCCCGGTGCCGCGCGCCGCTTCGTCGCCCGGCTGCGCCCCGAGCTTGCCATCTTCTTCGAGACCGAGCTGTGGCCCAACCTGCTGGCCGCCTGCGAGCGCGGCGGGGTGCCGGTGGCGGTGGTCAACGGTCGGCTCTCGCCCCGCGCCTTCCGCGGCTATCGCCGCCTGAGGCCGCTGATGCACGACGCGTTGAGCCGAGTGCGCTGGCTGGCGGCCAAGTCTGCGGAGGATGCCGAGCGGTTCCGCGCGCTGGGCATGCCCGCCGGGCGCAGCGAGGTAGTAGGGAGCCTGAAGTTCGATATCGCCGTCGATGACGAGGGCCTTGAGGCGAGTGCACGGCTGCGCAGCCGCCTGGGCGATCGGCCTGTCTGGGTGGCCGGCTCCACCCATCCGGGGGAGGACGAGGCGCTGCTGGCGGCCCATGCGCGGCTGAGAGCGCGCCTTCCCGAGGCGCTGCTGGTGCTGGTGCCGCGCCATCCCCGGCGCTTCGAGGCCGTGGCCGCACTGTGCGCCGGGGCGGGTCTCTCGGTGGCGCGCCGCTCCCGGGACGAATGGCCGGACGACGAGACGGCCGTCTATCTCGGCGACACCATGGGCGAGCTGCTGGCGCTCTACGGGGCGGCGGACCTGGCCTTCGTGGGTGGCAGCCTGGTACCCATCGGCGGCCACAACCTGCTGGAGCCGGCGGCGCTGGGCGTGCCGGTGCTCACCGGCCCCGAGCTTGCCAACTTCCTCGACGTGGCCGAGACGCTGCGCGAGGCCGAGGCGCTGGTCGAGGTGGCCGACGGCGAGGCGCTGAGCGACGCCCTGGGGCGGCTCTTCGACGACGCACCCGAACGCCGGCGCCTGGCCGCGGCCGGCCGCGGCGTGGTGGCGGCCAACCGCGGGGCCCTCGAGCGCACCCTGACGGGCCTGGCGCGGCTTTTGTCGGCGAAGTGAGCGCTCATTAACGCCTCTTCCCCATGCCCGTTCGAGCGTCAGGCGGGCGTCAGGCGCTCCACGCCCCGTTCGCCGCCAAGCAGCAGCAGGTCCGCGCCCCGGGCGGCGAAGAGCCCGTTGGTGACCACCCCGACGATGGCATTGATCCGCGCCTCCATGGCGACCGGGTCGTCGATCATGAACTCATAGCAGTCGAGGATCTGGTTGCCGTTGTCGGTGATCACGCCCTGGCGATAGACCGGGTCGGCGCCCAGCTTGACCAGCTCGCGGGCCACGTAGGAGCGCGCCATCGGGATCACCTCGACCGGCAGCGGGAAGTCGCCCAGGGTCGCGACCTTCTTCGAAGCGTCGGCGATGCAGACGAAGCGCTCGGCGCAGGCGGCGACGATCTTCTCGCGGGTCAGGGCCGCGCCGCCGCCCTTGATCATGTGAAGGTGAGCGTTCACTTCGTCGGCACCGTCGACGTAGACGGGCACGGTGCCCACCTCGTTGAGCTCGAAGCAGTCGATGCCGTGGCCGCGCAGGCGCTCGGCGCTGGCCTCGGAGCTCGCCACGGCGCCGCGGAAGTCGCCGCGCAGGCCGGCCAGCCGATCGATGAATCGGTTTGCGGTGGAGCCGGTGCCGACGCCGATCACGCTGTCACGGCCGAGGTGCGGGCGGATCTCGTCGATGGCCGCGGCGGCCACGGCGTCCTTGAGTTCGTCCTGGGTCATGTCGGGCTCGCTGTCTGATGGGGGCGAATGCGGCGCCATTATAGGCCATGGCGCCGATGGATGCTGGACGCCGCGGTCGCGGGAATGCTACCAATACGGGTTCCTCGCGGCGCCGCCCATGGCGCCCTCGCGTCACTTCTGGGATATCAGGATGCTCGAAGCTACCGTCAAGAAGATTCTCCAGGCCCGGGTCTACGAGGCCGCCCGGGAAACCCCCATCTCCCCGGCCCCCTTCCTTTCCCGTCGCTTCAACAACCAGATCCTGATCAAGCGCGAGGACCTCCAGCCGGTCTACTCCTTCAAGATCCGCGGCGCCTACAACAAGATGGCCCAGCTGACCGACGAGCAGAAGGCCAAGGGCGTGATCGCCGCCTCCGCGGGCAACCACGCCCAGGGCCTGGCCATGGCGGCGAAGCTGATGGGCGTCAAGGCGGTGATCGTCATGCCGCGCATCACCCCGGAGATCAAGGTGGCCGCGGTGCGGGCCCGAGGCGCCAAGGTGGTGCTCAAGGGCGATGCCTTCGCCGAGGCGGCGGCACACGCCCAGGAGCTGATCGCCGAGCACGGCTACACCTACATCCCGCCCTTCGACGATCTCGACGTCATCGCGGGCCAGGGCACCATCGCCGTGGAGATCCTGCGCCAGCACGGCGGGGCGATCGACGCCATCTTCGTGCCGGTGGGCGGCGGCGGGCTGATCGCCGGCGTGGCGGCCTACGTCAAGTACCTGCGGCCCGAGATCAAGGTGATCGGCGTGGAGTCCGAGGACAGCGCCTGCCTCAAGGCGGCGCTGGCGGCGGGCGAGCGCGTGGTGCTGGACCAGGTCGGGGTGTTCGCCGAGGGGGTCGCCGTGGCGCAGATCGGCGAGGCGCCCTTCGCCGTGATGCGCGGCCTGGTGGACGATGTCATCACCGTCAACACCGACGAGATGTGCGCGGCGGTGAAGGACATCTTCGAAGATACCCGGGCGGTCTCCGAGACCTCCGGTGCGCTCTCCCTGGCGGGGCTGAAGAAGTACATCCAGCAGACCGGCGCCGAGAACGAGACCCTGGTCTGCATCAACTCCGGGGCCAACACCAACTTCGATCGCCTGCAGCACATCGCCGAGCGCACCGAACTCGGCGAGCAGCGCGAGGCGATCCTCGCCGTGACCATCCCCGAGAAGCCGGGCAGCTTCAAGAAGTTCTGCCGCACCATCGGCAAGCGCATGGTCACCGAGTTCAACTACCGCTACGCCGAGCCCGAGCAGGCCCACATCTTCGTCGGCGTGCAGGTGAAGCCCGGCGGCGAGGACCGACAGGCGGTCATCGACCGGCTCCGCGACGCCGGCTACCCGGTGGAAGACCTCACCGACAACGAGCTGGCCAAGCTGCACATCCGCCACCTGGGCGGCGGGCGCCCCAAGGAGCACTTCGAGGAAGAGGTCTATCGCTTCGAGTTCCCGGAGCGCCCCGGCGCGCTGATGAACTTCCTCACCCACCTGCCCCAGGACTGGAACATCTCGCTGTTCCACTACCGCAACCACGGCGCGGCCTACGGCCGGGTGCTGGTCGGCATGCAGGTGCCCAATGGCGATCGCACCCACGTCGAGGGCTACTTCGACGAGATCGGCTACCGCTACTGGAAAGAGAGTGACAACCCGGCTTATCGCCTCTTCATGGCCTGAGGAGCGCGTCGTCGTGGGGGCTTCGAAGAAGGGTCGAGTGAGCGCTGACTCACCCTGTAGTCTCGGTCATGCAAGTGTTTAGATATGTAACGTACTGAGAATGCCGGTTGTCATGCGTAAGCACGAGGCTCTATAGTCATAGCGGTGTCATCACCGCCGTGGTGACGCCGCCATCATCTTCACACCGGACCCCCGCGGTCCCGTCTCCCATGGAGTCCACCGCAATGAAGCGCAAGCCCGATCTGGTCATGACACTGGTGCTGGTCTTCGGCATCGTCGTCGTGGCCACCGGCTATGCCCAGGCGCTGGCGGGCGGCTGAGGCCACCGCAGGACGGCGGCCATCGCCCTGCCCGACCCCGCCGATGACGACGGCCGATGCGATGGCATCGGCCGTCGTCGTTTCTGTCTAGGTGGCGAGCGCGGCGCGTGGCCTTGGTGGCCTCGACAGGGAAGCCTCAGGGGCGAATCAGGCGGGCGTCGCTGGCGATGGCATCCAGCGGCACGTCCCAGGGGGCGGCCGGCAGCCGCGCCACTCGCTGGACCTCGTGGGCCAGGCCGATCAGCCGCGGGCAAGGCCCCGGGCGCCGGGTGAAGGCCAGGGTGCGGTCGTAGAAGCCCCCGCCCATGCCGATGCGCTGGCCCTGCTCGTCGAATCCCACCAGCGGCAGCAGGATCACGTCGAGTGCCCAGGTCGGCGTGCGCCGGGCGCGGTGCGCGCCGTGGCGGGTCTCGGGTTCGGGGATGCCGTAGCGGTTGGCCACCATGGGCGTGCCGGCATGGTAGTGCACGAACCACAGCTGGTTGTCGCAGAGCGGCTTCAGGACCGGCAGGTAGGCGCGGCTGCCGCGGCGCTCGAGCCAGGCGATCAGCGGGGTGGGATCGATCTCGCCGTCGTTGGGCAGGTAGAGGGCCACGCGTCGGGCGCGCTGGAGTTCAGGGAGGCGGCGCAGGCGCCTGCAGAGTCGCTGGGAGGCCTCGCGGCGCTGCCGGGGCGACAGCTCGCGTCGGCGGCGACGCAGTTCGCGTCTCAGCCGGCGACGATCATCGTCGGACGGGATGGGTGCGGCGGTATCCTGCATGGCGGTCATGTCGGATTGGAGTTCCCCAGAGTGCCGCTGTCGTTCTGGCCCTTGAACCCAGTGGTTCAAGGTGGGTGGCCGCAGCCGAACCGTCAGGCTTTCCGACGCACGGACGTGCACACGGGTTCGGCTAGCTTTGGCCCCCTGGGTACTGCGCATAGGCTCGAGGGACTATAACGACTGGCCAACACCCCAGGGAACCTCTTCATCCTACCAGAGGCCGGGGCCGGGCCAAAGAGGCGATTGCGTGTCGGCTCAGCGGGTGGGGACGGCGTCCAGCGCCTTCTCGAGGCGGGCGGTGAGGGCATTGAGGCTCTCCTCGCCGGCGCGCTGGTCGTCGAGGGTCTCGAGCAGCTCATGGGCGATGTTCAGCGCCGCCATGATGGCGATCTTCTCGCGGTCGACCACCCGGCCCTGGGCGTGGATGCCCTGCATGGCGCGATCGAGGTAGCGGGCGGCCCGCTCGAGCTTCTCCTGCTCCTCCGGCGGGCAGGCGATGGAGTAGGGACGCTCCAGGAGGGTGATCTCGGTGGTCGGCCGTGTCGGCTCGGTCATGGCAGGCTCCGGCAAAGGGCCAGTGGCAGAGGGAGCGCACGGGTGCGCGTCATGCAGGGTCGATGCGTTAACATCAAGGCCTGAAGCGAAACCCAGTCACTATAAGAGAGCCGTTTGCGGGCGGTCAACGCGCCCGCCGGCTCCCAAGCGGAACCAGCCATGTCACTGATCAACGAACGCCAGGACTTCTCCACCATCGCCGACACCTTCCTGTTGCACGGCAGCATGCAGTCGCCGGCCTTTCTCGACGGTCGCCTCTGTGCCTCCCTCGCCCTGCACGACATCACCCCCGAGGCCTGGCTGGAGGAGGTCTGCCTGAGCCTGGGCGTCGAGCAGCCGCGCGACGAGGCCAGCGCCGAGCGCCTGCTGGGCTGGCGGCGCCAGGCCCTCGAGGCGCTGTCGGCCGCCGAGCTCAACCTCGAGCCGCTGCTGCCCGACGAGCTGTTCTCGCTGGCCGAGCGGGCCCAGGGCCTGCAGGAGTGGACGCTGGGCTTCCTCGAGGTGGTGGCCGATGCCGGCGACGCCCCGCGGCGCGACTGGTCCCCCGCCCTGCGCGAGGCCCTGGAGGATCTCGCCGGCCTGACGTCCATCGAGACCGACCTCGAGGACAGCGCCGAGAACGAGAACGACCTCTTCGCCCTCACCGAGCACGCGCGCATGGCCGCCATGCTGCTCTATACCGAGCAGCATCCCGGCAAGCCCCAGGTCGAGCAGGTCGACGAGCCGACCCAGCACTGAGCCGATGGCCCCACACCGCCACCGAGGAGCCGCGATGCCCCCTGCGACCCTGCCCCGCCCCGCGCCGATCTCCGCCGACGAGTACCGCGCGAGGCGCCACACCCTGATGGCGCAGCTGCCCGCCGGCAGCGCCGTGCTGCTGCCCGGTGCGGCGCTGGTCACCCGCTCGCGCGACAGCGAGTTTGCCTTCCGCCAGGACAGCGATTTCCACTACCTGACCGGCTTCCCCGAGCCGGAGGCGCTGCTGGTGCTGCTGCCCGGTCGGCAGGCCGGCGAGAGCGTGCTGTTCTGCCAGGATCGCGATCCGGCGCTGGAGACCTGGACCGGCCGCCGCCTGGGCGCCGAGGGCGCTGTGCGCGACCACGGCCTCGACCAGGCCTTCGAGAATGCCGAGCGCGACGAGCGCCTGGCCCTGCTGCTGGAGGGCCGCGAGGTGCTCTACCTGCCGCTGGATGACGCCGATGCCCTGGCCCTCGCCGAGGCGCTGCGCGGCGAGCTCTCCGCTCACGCCCGCCGTGGGGCGCCGGTCCCGACCGGCTTCGCCGACATCAGCGGGCTGATCCACGAGCAGCGCCTGATCAAGAGCGCGGCGGAGCTTTCGCTGATGCGCCATGCCGGGGAGGTCTCCGCCCGGGCCCACGCGCGCGCCATGCGCGCCTGCCGCCCGGGGCTCGTGGAGTCCCAGCTGCAGGCGGAGCTCGAGCATGAGTTCCGCTGGCAGGGCGGCAGCGGGCCGGCCTATGCCAGCATCGTCGGTGGCGGCCCCAACGCCTGTGTGCTGCACTATCTCGAGAACGCCGCCCCGCTGCGGGACGGCGAGCTGGTACTGATCGACGCCGGCGTCGAGTTCGACCTCTATGCCGGCGACATCACCCGCACCTTCCCGGTCAACGGCCGCTTCACGGCGGCCCAGCGGGCCCTCTACGAGGTGGTGCTGGCGGCCCAGGAGCGCGCCATCGCGGCAGTACGCCCCGGCGTCACCCTGGCGTCGATCCACGCCGGCGTGGTGCACGACCTCACCGCCGGGCTCGTCGAGCTGGGGCTGCTGGCGGGCGACGTCCAGGCGCGGGTCGACGACGGCAGCTACCAGCGCTTCTACCTGCACTCGACCTCTCACTGGCTGGGCCTCGACGTGCACGACGTCGGCGCCTATCGCCGCGCGGGCGAGCCGCGGCCCCTCTGCCCCGGCATGGTGCTCACCGTGGAGCCGGGGCTCTACGTGCCCGACGCCGACGACCTGCCCGAGGCCTTCCGGGGGATGGGCATCCGCATCGAGGACGACGTGGCGGTCACCGCCGAGGGAGGCGAGGTGTTGACCGCCTCCGTGCCCAAGCGGGTGGCCGATATCGAGGCGCTGATGGTCACCGAGTGACCAGCTGGCGAGAGGTCTTTGATGTCTTTATGTAATGTACGTTATGAAATAAAGAGGCGACAGGCATGACGTCGACGCGGGAAACGCGGATCGAGCACCTAGAGCAGAGGGTAGGCGAGCGGGTGGATATCGCCATCATCGGCGGCGGCCTGGTGGGGGCCAGCCTGGGCTGCGCCCTGGCCTCCCTGGTCGAGCGGACGGGACTCAGGGTGGCGGTGATCGAGCCGGCGCCGCTGGATCGCCAGCTGGCCGAGCCCTGGCAGCCGAGCTTCGATGCGAGGGCCAGCGCCATCGCCTGCGGCTCGGCCCGGCACTTCGAGCGCCTGGGCGTCTGGGAGGCGATGGCCGAGCAGGCGGCGCCGATCCGCACCATCCACGTCAGCGAGCGGGGCCGGTTGGGCGTGACCCGACTGCGCGCCGCGGAGCTCGGCGTCGCGGCGCTGGGTCACGTGGTGCCCAACGCCTGGATGGGGCGCGCCCTGCACGGTCGGCTGGGCGAGCTGCCGGTGGACTGGCACTGCCCGGCGAGCGTGGAGGCCATCGAGCCCGTCGCCGAGGGGCATCGGCTCAGGCTCTCGGACGGCAGCACGCTGGAGGCGGGCCTGACGGTGCTCGCCGACGGCGGGCGTTCGGGGCTCAAGGAGCGCCTGGGCATCGAGAGCCGCGAGCGGCCCTATGAGCAGGTGGCGCTGATCGCCAGCGTCGAGGTCAGCCGCCCCCATGACGGCATCGCCTATGAGCGCTTCACCGCCGAGGGCCCCATCGCCCTGCTGCCCCTCCCCGGGCAGGCCATGGAGCTGGTCTGGACCCACGCGCGCGGCGAGGAGGCGCGGCGGCAGGCGCTCTCAGATGGCGACTTCCTGGCCGAGCTGCAGCGTGCCTTCGGCGATCGCGCCGGGCACTTTCGAAGGGTCGGGCGCCGTCACGCCTACCCGCTCTCGCTGGTCACGGCGCGGGAGACGGTGCGCCCGGGGCTGGCGGTGCTCGGCAACGCGGCCCACTCGCTGCATCCGGTGGCCGGTCAGGGCTTCAACCTGGCGCTGCGCGGGGTGATGGACCTGGTGGCGGCCATCGAGGCCGGCGGCGAGCGGGGCGAGGCGCCGGGGAGCGCGGCGGTGCTGCAGGACTTCGAGGCGCGCCGCGACGGCGATCGCCAGGACGTCATCCGCTTCAGCGACGGCCTGATCCGGCTGTTCGGACTCGATCATCCGGTGCTCTCCCATGCCCGGGCGGCGGGCCTCGTCGGGCTGAACCTGGTGGGGCCGCTGCGCCGCACCCTGGCGAGGCGGGCCATGGGGCTGGAACGATAGAGGCTGGAAAGATAGGCGCTGGAACGACAGGGGCTGGAACGAACACCATGAACAGACGGCATGGCCATCCGGGCCACCACGAGGAGCAGGCATCATGAGCGCAGAACAGCAATCCGCCGCGGCGCCGTTCGAGGCGATCGTCGTCGGCAGCGGCATGGTGGGCGCGACCCTGGCCTGCCTGCTGGGCCGGGCCGGGCTCTCGGTGGCCCTGCTGGACGCCCGCGAGGCGCCCCTCGACGGGCAGGCCGCGGGCAGGGGGGCGCCCTCCATGCGGGTCAGCGCCCTGACCCCCGTCTCCCGGCAGCTGCTCGAGGGACTGGGCGCCTGGCCGGCGATGGCCGCGCGCCGGGTCAGTCCCTATCGCTTCATGCAGGTATGGGACGGCGAGGGCAGCGGGGAGGTGAACTTCTCCGCGGAGCAGGCCGGGGTGCCGCTGCTCGGTCACATCGTCGAGAACGACGTGACCCTGGCGGCGCTGGAGGAGTGCCTGGCCGAGCTGCCCTCGGTCAGCGTGCGCTTCGACGCCCGGGTGGCCGAGCTCGAGGCCGGGGGCGAGAAAGCGAGCGCGGGGGATCCGCGCACGGTGGTGCTGGAGGGCGGCGAGCGGCTCCAGGCGCCGCTGGTCGTGGCCGCGGACGGGGCGCGCTCACCGCTGCGTGAGCGGGCCGGCATCGGCGCCCGCGAGCGCGATACCGGCCAGGTGGCGGTGGTCACCACGGTGCGCACGGCACGTGAGCACGGCGGCGTGGCACGCCAGGTCTTCCTGTCGACCGGGCCGCTGGCCTTCCTGCCGCTCTCCGTCGAGGGCGACGCTCGCCACTGCTCCATCGTCTGGTCGACGACGCCGGAGGAGGCCGAGCGCCTGACGGCGCTCTCCCCAGAGGCGCTGGGACAGGCGCTGGGCGCCGCCCTCGAGCATCGCCTCGGCGAGGTCACGGTGGTCGACCGGGCGCTGGCGTTTCCGCTCGTCCAGCGCCACGCCGAGCACTACGTGCGCCCGGGCTTCGCCCTGGTGGGCGACGCGGCGCACAGCATTCATCCCCTGGCGGGTCAGGGGGTGAACCTGGGGCTGATGGATGCCGCGGTGCTGGCCGAGGAGGTGATCGAGGGGCGCCGCCGGGGGCTGTCGACCGGCGATGAGCACGTGCTGGCTCGCTATGCCCGTCGGCGCCGCGGCGACAACGCCGCCATGCTGGCGCTGATGGACGGCTTTCGCCTGCTGTTCGGGGCGCGCCATCCGGCGCTGACCCTCGCGCGCAATCTGGGCCTCTCGGGGGTGGATCGGCTCGGGCCGATCAAGCGGCTGCTGATGCAGCAGGCCATCGGCCATCGCGGCCGGCTGCCCGCCGCCTGTCGCCCGCTCAGTCGTCGCGACGCTGGCTGATCACGTTAAGGGCCTTGAGCAGGTTCAGGGCCTCGCCGAGCTGGTAGTCCTCGCGCAGTCGCTGGCTCATCTCGCTGCGCTCCCGCGGGTCTTCCGAGGCGCCCAGGTGGCCCTCGAGATCCGATTCGCGCACGTCCAGGCGGCTGCCCTCGGCGACCTCCAGGCGGCCGCGGATCACCTCCACGTCGGGCTCGATGCCCTGGGCCTGGATCGAGCGGCCGTCGGGAGTGAAGTAGAGCGCCGTGGTCAGCTTGAGCCCCTCGTCGTTGCCCAGTGACATGATCTGCTGCACCGAGCCCTTGCCGAAGCTCTGGGTGCCCATCACCACGCCGCGCCGCTGGTCCTGCAGGGCGCCGGCGACGATCTCCGCCGCCGAGGCGCTGCCGCCGTTGATCAGCACCACCAGCGGCACCTCGGGCGCCGCGGTCTCGCGGCCCGCGGAGAAGCGCATCGCGCTGTCGGCCAGGCGCCCCTCGGTATAGACGATCAGCCCGCTGTCGAGGAAGGCGTCGGCCACGTCCACCGCCGCCTGCAGGACCCCACCGGGGTTGTTGCGCAGATCGAGCACCAGGCCGTCGAGGGGCGCGTCCTGCGCCAGGCTCTCCAGGGCCTCGTCGACCTGCGCTCCGGTGCGGCTCTGGAACTGGCTGACGCGCAGATAGCCGTAGCCGGGCTCCAGCAGCTCGTGCTTCACGCTCCGGGTGCGGATGATCTCGCGGGTCAGGGTGACCTCCTGCGGGGCATTCGCATCCTGGTGGAGGATGGTCAGGCGGATCTGGGTGCCCGGCTCGCCGCGCATCAGGTTGACCGCCTCCTGCAGCGAGAGCCGGTCGGTGGGGGTGTCGTCGATGCGCAGTATCCGGTCCCGGGAGCGCAGCCCGGCCCGGGAGGCCGGGGTGTCGTCGATGGGCGTGATCACCATCAGCTGCCCCTCCTCCATGCCGACCTCGATGCCCACGCCGCCGAACTCGCCCTGGGTGGATTCGCGCAGGCTCTCGAACTCCTCGCTGTCGAGGTAGGCGGAGTGGGGGTCGAGCTCGCTGAGCATGCCGCGCATGGCGTTGCGCAGCAGGTCCTCGTCCTCGACCTCTTCCACGTAGGCGCGCTTGATGCGCTCGAACACCTCGGCGAAGGCCTGGATCTCGGCCACCGGCAGGTCGTCGTTTGCCCCCGGTGAGTCCTGGGCGATGGCGGGCACGGGGGCGATGGCCAGCAGGGCGACCGGCAGCAGCACCGACACCAGGCGGCGCGTCACGGAAGGCAGGGCGGCGGGACGTAGGGGCATGCAGACTCTCGCGGTTGCGGGGCGGGCGACCCAGCATAGCCCGCGCCCCGGCGTCGATGGAATAGCGGCGACGATCGGCGTCGGCTCAGGGTCGGCTGGCGATCCAGCCCCGCGGATCGATGGGCTGGCCGTTGCGGCGCACCTCGAAGTAGAGCCCCGGCTGGCCCTGGCCGCCGCTGGCTCCCACGGCGCCCAGGGCGTCGCCGCGGGAGACCGCGCTGCCCACCCCGGCGGAGAAGCGCTGGAGGTGGGCGTGCAGGGTCATCACCCGGTCGCCGTGATCGACGATCAACAGGTTGCCGAAGCCGCGCATCCAGTCGGCGAAGACCACCCGGCCGGGGTGCACGGCGGTGACCGGGGTGCCCTCGGCGGCGCGGATCACCAGGCCGTTGAGGTGCACCCCCTCGCCGTTGCGAAAGGAGGAGGCGATGGTGCCCTGCACCGGCCAGGGCAGCTCGCCGCGGGTCTCTTCGATGGCGGTGGAGGGGGGCGGGCGCTCCAGGCTGGCCAGCCGCTCCTGCACCTCGCGCAGGGTGCGTTCGGCATGGGCGCGGTCCTGGGCGAGGGTCGCCAGCCGAGATTGCTCGCTGGCGAAGCGCTCGTCCAGTGTCGCCACCAGCGCGGTGCGCTCGGCGCTTTGCTCGGCCAGCGTGGCGCTGCGCTCGGCCAGGGTTGCCGTCACGGCCTCCAGCCGCTCGCCGCGCTCGGCCAGGGCCTGGCGCGTGTCGTCGAGCTCGCTCTCCAGGCGCTCGAGGCGATCGAGGCGCTCGTGACGGGCCCGGGCCAGGCGGTTGAGGTAGTGCTGAAGGCGGTCGAGCCGGGCCGGGTCATCCTGGTTGAGCAGCAGCTTGAGCTGGGGCGTGAGGCCGAGTCGGTAGAAGGCCTCGAGCTGGACCTCGAGGGATTCGAGCTGCTCGCGCCGCTCGTCGGCCAGGCGCTCGCGGCGGGCCTCCAGATCGGCGATCTCGTCGTTGAGGGCACGCCGCTCGGCCTGCAGGGCGTCGAGGCGGCGATGGGTCTCGGCGAGCGCCGTCTCCACCTCGCGCAGCGCCTCGCTCGCCTCGTCGCGGGCCTCCCGGGTGGTGGAGAGCCGGCCGGAGGCGGCCAGGATCTCCTCGCCCAGGGCGTCGAGGCGCGCCTGGGCCTCGCGCTCGGAGGGCGCGGCGGCAAGCGGCGAGGCTGGGCTTAGCATCAAGCCCAGCGTCAGGCCAAGGCTCAGGCATAGGCCGGGCCCCAGGGCGGCGGCCAGGCCGCTCAGCCCGCTCGGCGTCGAACGCCGCCTCGCCACTCCCTGGCGCTCCGGGCCCCGGCTCACTCGGCCTCGATCAGCACGCGTCCGGTCATCTCCTCGGGCACCGGCTGGTCCATCAGGGTCAGCAGGGTCGGGGCGATGTCGCACAGCCGACCGTCGTCGAGCAGGCGCACCGGACGCGGCCCGACATAGATCAGCGGCACGTCGAAGGTGGTGTGGGCGGTCTGGGGCGCGCCGGTCTCGGGGTGGATCATCTGCTCGGCGTTGCCGTGGTCGGCGGTCACCAGGCAGGCGCCGCCGACGCGTTGGATCGCCTCCACCACGCGGCCGACGCAGGCGTCCACGGCCTCGATGGCCTGGACGGCGGCGTCGAACTTGCCGGTGTGGCCGACCATGTCGCCATTGGCGTAGTTGCAGACGATCAGGTCGTGCTGGCCGCCCTCGATCGCCTCCACCAGGCGGTCGGTGACCTCCACGGCGCTCATCTCGGGCTTCTCGTCGTAGGTCTTCACGTCCTGGGGGGAGGGCACCAGTACCCGGGTCTCGCCGCGGTACTCCTGCTCGCGACCGCCCGAGAAGAAGAAGGTGACGTGGGCATACTTCTCGGTCTCGGCGATGCGCAGCTGGGTGAGGTTCCGCTTCTCCATCACCTCGCCCAGGGTGTTCACGAGCTCGGCCGGCGGGAAGGCGGCCGGGGCCGGGATGTCGGCGGCGTACTGGGTCAGCATCACCAGGCCGTCGGCGGCAAGCCGGGGGCGTACCCGGCGCGTGAAGCCCTCGAAGCCGTCCTCGACGAAGGCGCGGGTGAGCTCCCGGGCTCGGTCGGCGCGGAAGTTCATGAAGATGCCCGCATCGCCGTCGGCCATGGCCACCGCGGCGCCGGCGGGGCGGATGCTGGTGGCGGTGACGAACTCGTCGGTCTCGCCGCGCGCGTAGGCCTGCTCGAGGCCCTGTTCGGCGCTCTTTGCAGTGAACTCGCCCGCCCCCTCGGTGATCAGGCGATAGGCCTGCTCGACGCGATCCCAGCGGTTGTCGCGGTCCATGGCGAAGTAGCGGCCGATGATCGAGGCCACGAAGCCGTGCTCGGCGCCCACCAGCTCGGCGAGACGCGCGTTGGTGCGCGTAAGCGAGGCCAGGGCGCTCTTCGGCGCCGTGTCGCGGCCGTCGAGGAAGGCGTGAACGTAGATGCGCTGGGCCCCGCGGCGGGCGGCCAGCTCGGCCATGGCCAGGATGTGGTCCTCGTGGCTGTGCACGCCGCCCGGCGAGAGCAGGCCCAGCAGGTGCACGGCCTGGCCCGCGGCCACGGCGGCATCGATCGGCGCGGTCAGGGCGGCAATGGTAGCAAGCGTGCCCTCTTCGACGGCCTTGGTGATGCGGGTGAAGTCCTGATAGACGATGCGCCCGGCCCCCAGGTTCATGTGGCCGACCTCGGAGTTGCCCATCTGGCCGTCCGGCAGGCCCACGTAGCGGCCATCGGTGTGGATCAGGCTGTGGGGCTGCTCCTGCCACAGGCGGTCCATCACCGGGGTGTTGGCGGCGAGGACGGCGTTATCGGTGGGCGACTCGTTGTGGCCGTAGCCGTCGAGGATGATCAGGGCTACCGGACGCGGGGTGCGGGGGTCGGTCATGGGGGATGGCCTCGTGGTCGGTGTCGGGCTCGGCCGGCCTCTCGGGCGGCCAGGGTCGCGACTTGCATCTGCTTGCGGCATCATATCGTACGGCACCGTCGGACGTCATTTTGGCCGGCGCCCGGGCCGCGGCGCGCCGCGGCTTTGTGTATACTGGGCGCCGCCGCGACTGGCCGGCCCCGTTCACCGTGTACCCGATAAAGAGTTAGCCGAACCCATGATCGATCAGCTGTTCGAATTCGTGCAGAATCATCCCCTGCTGGTGGGGGCCTTCCTGGTGGTGTTGATCGCCTGGCTCGCCTATGAGGTCCGCAACAGCAGCGCCGGAGGCGTGACCTCCGGCGAGGCCACCCAGCTGGTCAACCGCGAGGACGCCGTGGTGGTCGACCTCCGCGAGGCCAACGACTTCAAGGCCGGCCACATCGCCGGGGCGCGCCACATCCCGCAGAGCAAGCTCGACGAGCGCCTGCGCGAGCTCGAGAAGTTCAAGGGCAAGCCGATCATCGTGGCCTGCAAGCACGGCCAGAGCGCCGGCGTCGCCCAGGCCAAGCTCACCAAGGCGGGCTTCGAGCGCGTGCTGAAGCTCAAGGGCGGCATGGCCCAGTGGCAGGCGGATGGCCTGCCGGTCGTCAAGAAGTAGGCCACCCCGCATCACCCGGACCCGTTTACCCGATATTTTCACCGGACAAAGGATTTTTCCCATGGCGGAAGAGAACAACCAGAACGCCGGCGCCAACGGCCAGCAGGACAAGCCGCAGCTGCAGTTCGCCCTGCAGCGCATCTACGTGAAGGACCTCTCCTTCGAGGCGCCCAACTCGCCGGCGATCTTCCAGCAGCCGTTCAAGCCCAAGGTCGGCCTGGATCTCAACACCACCCACCAGCAGGTCGGGGAAGACCTCTTCGAGGTGGTGATCAAGGTCACCGCCCAGGTCACCCACAGCGAGGAGGGCACCACCTCCTTCCTGGCCGAGGTCGAACAGGCCGGCCTGTTCCGCATCGGCGGCCTCGAGGGGCAGCAGCTCGACCACACCCTGGGCGCCTTCTGCCCCAACGTGCTGTTCCCCTATGCCCGCGAGTGCATCGACAGCCTGGTCAACCGTGGCGGCTTCCCGCCGCTGATGCTGGCGCCGGTCAACTTCGAGGCGATCTACGCCCAGAAGAAGAAGCGCGAGGCCGAGCAGGCCCAGGCCGACGGCGAGCAGGCGACCCAGTAAGCCGATGCCGATCCTCATGAGCGAGGGCCGCCCGTGAAGGCGCCGCGCATCCACGTCGCCGCCGACTTCCATGTCGGCGGCGACGTCGTTCTGCCCGAGGGGCCCGCTCGCCACGTGGCGCGGGTGCTGCGTCTGGGCGAGGGGGCCGAGCTGCGCCTCTTCGACGGTGCCGGTCTGGAGGCCCGGGCGGTGCTCGTCGAGGCCTCCCGCAAGCGGGTGGTGGCGCGCCTCGAGGCCGTCGAGCCGGGGCGCGGCGAGTCGCCGCTGGCGGTGCACCTCGGCCAGGCGATCTCCAAGGGAGATCGCATGGACTACGCCATCCAGAAGGCGGTCGAACTCGGCGTGGCGGCCATCACCCCGCTCTACACCGAGCACGGCGACGTGCGACTCAAGGGCGAGCGGGCGGCCAAGAAGCTCGCCCACTGGCAGGCCGTGGCCGCCAGCGCCTGCGAGCAGTGCGGCCGCGCGACCCTGCCGCCGGTGCATGCCCCGATGGGCCTGGCCGAGTGGCTCGCCGCCCGCGACGAGGCGCTGCGTCTGGTGCTGCATCCCGGCACCGCCGGGGCGTTGGATGTGGCCGAGGCGCCCGCCAGCGCCGCGGTGCTCATCGGCCCGGAGGGCGGGCTCGCCGAGGCCGAGGTCGAGGCCGCCCGGGCCGAAGGCTTCGCCCCCCTCTCCCTCGGCCCGCGCGTGCTGCGCACCGAGACCGCGCCGGTGGTGGCGCTATCGCTGCTGCAGGCCCGCTTCGGCGATCTCTGAGCCGCGGGCTCGGCTATCCTCCTCCCTGGCTCCCCCACGCTTTCCCGCTCCCCACTCTCTACCGGATGCCCGCCATGCCCGATTCCCGAGACCGTCGCTCGCCGCGCTCCTCCGCCCCGCCTGCCGCCGCGCCGCGGCGCCATCGCGCGCCCCGGGCCGCCGTCGGCGAGGTGGTCTACCTCGAGGTGGTCACCGTCAACGAGACCGGCGCCTTCCTCGACTGGGGCCACCCCCGCGACCTGCTGCTGCCCTACGGCGAGCAGCGTTTCCGCCCCAGCGTGGGCCGGCGGGTGCTGGTGATGATCTACGAGGACCAGCAGGGCCGGCCGGTCGCCTCCCAGCGCCTCGATCGCTTCCTGGCCGACGAGGCCGAGGGCCTGGCGGCGGGTGACGAGGTGGCGCTGGTGATCGCCGACCAGACCGACCTGGGCTACAAGGTGGTGGTCGATCAGCGCTTCTGGGGCCTGCTCTATCGCGACGACGTGAACCGGCCGCTGCGCCGCGGCCAGCGGCTCGCCGGCTACGTGAAACGCGTGCGCGACGACGGGCGCCTGGACCTGTCGCTGCTGCCGCCGGGGCCGGCGCGCCTCGACGTGGTCGGCGAGCAGGTGCTCAAGGCGCTGCGCGAGAGCGGCGGCTACCTGCCGCTGGGCGACAAGAGCGACGCCGGTGAGATCAAGGCGCGGCTGGGGGTGAGCAAGAACGCCTTCAAGCAGGCCATCGGCCGGCTCTACAAGCAGCGGCGCATCCTCCTGGAGCCCGGCGGCATCCGGCTGGCGCCCAGCGGAGACTGATCCAGAAGCCCCTGCCATCCGGCCCCGGAAGCGAAGCGTCGAGGGGGCGCTGTGAACCCCTCCCTGGGCGCTACCGATGCCATCCCTGGCATAGGACCCCCTCTTTGCTTCGCTCCCGGCGCCTCTTGCCTCGAGCCACTCGGGTGATCGAACCGCCCGCCTTGGTGGAGGCGATACCGCTGCGGCATACTGACCGCATTCAAACTCCGACTGGAAACTCGACGCCATGAGCGAACGCGCGCTGAAGATCGGCGTGGTGATGGATCCCATCGCCGACCTCACCTACAAGAAGGACACCAGCCTGGCCATGCTGTGGGCGGCCCAGGATCGTGGGGCCTCGCTTTACTACCTCGAGCAGGAGGATCTGTTCCTGCGCGAGGGGCGCGCCTTCGGTCGGCTGCGCGATCTTCGGGTGCACCGCGATCCCGCGCACTGGTACGACCTGGGCGAGCCCAAGGTGGGCCCCCTGGCCGAGCTCGACGTGATCCTGATGCGCAAGGATCCCCCGGTCGACGGCCACTTCCTCAACGCCGTCTACCTGCTGGGCTTCGCCGAGCGCGAAGGCGTGCTGGTGGTCAATCCCACCCAGGCGCTCCTGGAGTGCAACGAGAAGCTCTTCGCCCAGCAGTTCCCCCAGTGCTGCACCCCGACCCTGGTCTCCTGTGACGAGGCCGTGCTGCGCGACTTCCATGCCGAGCACGGCGACGTGATCTTCAAGCCGCTGGACGGCATGGGCGGCAGCGGGATCTTCCACGTGCGCCCCGAGGGCCGCAACCTCGGCGCCATCATCGAGCTGCTGAGCGAGCGCGGCCAGCGCCAGATCATGGCCCAGCGCTACATCCCCGAGATCAAGGACGGCGACACCCGCATCCTGCTGGTGGACGGCGAGCCGGTGCCCTATGGCCTCGCCCGGGTGCCGATGGCCGGCGAGACCCGTGGCAACCTGGCCGCCGGCGGCACCGGGGTCAGCCGCGAGCTCACCGCCCGCGACCACTGGCTGATCGAGCAGGTGCAGCCGGTGATCCGCGAGAAGGGCCTGATGTTCGTCGGCCTCGACGTGATCGGCGACTACATTACCGAGATCAACGTCACGAGCCCCACCTGCGTGCGCGAGATCGACGACCAGCGCGGCACCGACATCGCCGGCCTGCTGATGGACGCCATCGCGCGGCGCCTCGGCGAGCGGGGCTGACCCGGGAGGCCGGCGACCATGTCCAGCACCCTCAGCGATCCGATCCAGTATGCCCCGGTGACCCGGCCGCATCGGCACTGGCTGGCCTGGTCGCTGGCGCTGCTGCTGCATCTGGTGGTGATCGGGGTGGTGGCGAGCCGCCAGTTCGCCCCGGCCCCCGTGGAGCGGACCAGCGTCGACGTGGTGCTGGTGAGTCGCCCGGCCCCGGCACCCGTGGAGGCCGAGGCCATCGCCGAGGCCGATCAGCGCGCCGCCGGCTCGCCCCAGGCGCAGGCGCCGGCCGAGGCGCGCGCCGCGCCCATGGAGGCGCTGCCCGAGCGCCAGGCCGCCGAGCCCGAGGTGGACCCGGCCACGCCGGCCGCGCCCCAGCCGGCCGAGGCCCCCGCGCCCGAGCGCGCCCGCGAGGCGCCGGCCGCCGAGGCCTCCCGCGAGGCGCCATCGCCCCCCGAGCCCCGCGAGAGCGCCCCCCAGTCCGCCGAGCGCTCGGCGCCGCCCGCCGCCGCGGCCCCCTCGGCCTCGGGGCGCGACCTGCTCGCCCAGGCCACCGCCAGCATCCGCGACCAGGGCCTCTCGCCGGAGTACGCCGGCGAGCAGCCGGGCGAGGGGCGCCCGGCCGCCCAGCAGGCCGCCGAGGCGCGCTACATCGACGACTGGACCCGCCGGGTCGAGGACTACGGCAATCGCGTGCACCCGGCGCCGCGCGAGCTGGCCGGCCAGCTGCGCATCCGGGTGGTGATCGGCCGCGACGGTCAGGTTCGCCAGGCAGAGGTGATACAATCCTCGGGACACGCCGAACTCGACCAGGCGGCCCTGGACACGGTGCACGGTGCCGCCCCCTACCGGCCCTTCGACCGGGGCATGGGCAACCTGGACAGCCTGTCCATTACGCGGGTCTGGCGATTCGGCCAAGGCAATCATTACGGCGTGCAATAGGTCCGCCGGGGAGTCTCATGCAATCCGTGCAACACTTCGGCTTGAAACACCACTTCCTGCTGGCGATGCCGCACCTGGAAGACCCCAATTTCGCCGGCAGCCTCAGCTACCTCTGCGACCATGACGAGAACGGCACCATGGGCGTGATCGTCAATCGGCCCCTGGAGCTGACCCTGGACGCCCTGTTCGAGCAGCTGGAGCTGGGCGGCGACGAGAGCCCCCATCGCCAGGCGCCGGTCTACTACGGTGGCCCGACCCACAAGGATCGCGGCTTCATCCTGCACCGCGGCGACAGCGACGCCTGGGACTCCAGCATCCAGGTCGCCGAGGACATCGCCCTGACCACCTCCATGGACATCCTCCAGGCGCTGGCCGACGGCCGCGGCCCCGACGACTTCCTGGTCTGCCTGGGCTGCGCCGGCTGGGAGGCGGGCCAGCTCGAGAACGAGCTCAAGGAGAACGCCTGGCTGACCGTCGAGGGCCAGGCCGAGATCCTCTTCTCGGTGCCGCCGGAGCAGCGCCTGGGCGCCGCCGCGGGCATCCTCGGCATCGACCTGAACCTGATGACCCGCGAGGCGGGGCACTCCTGATGGCCGAGGCCGGCGCGCGCCTGATCCTGGCTTTCGACTTCGGCACCCGGCGCATCGGCGTGGCGGTGGGCAACGAGCTGCTGGGCAGCGCCCGGGAGCTTCCCCCGCTGCCGGCCCGGGACGGCATCCCCGACTGGGCCGAGGTGGCCCGCCTGGTGGACGAGTGGCGCCCGGACCTCTTCGTGGTGGGGCTGCCGCTCAACATGGACAACAGCGAGTCGGTGATGAGCACCCGGGCGCGCAAGTTCGGCAAGCGCCTCTACGGCCGCTTCGGCGTGCCCTGCGAGATGGTCGACGAGCGCGGCTCCACCCGCGAGGCCAAGGCGATCGCCCGGGAGGGCGGCCACCGCGGCAACTACCGCCAGGAGAGCGTCGACGGCATCGCCGCGGTGCTGATTCTGGAGGGCTGGTTCGCCCGCGCGGAGGGGCTGCCGCCGCGCTGAGCGTCTTTTCGTGCCGTCGAGACCACGACGCCCGGGCCATGGCCCGGGCGTCGGTCGTTGTGAGCGGGGACAGCAGCGCCGCCTAGAGGCGGGTGTCGTCGACGCCCACGGTCGGGGGCACGAACCAGGGCACGTCGCGCAGGTCGCGCTCGATGTGCTCCTCGACCTTGAGCAGGGTGGCGAAGATCGCCATGCGCACCGGGATGCCGTTGTCGGTCTGGCGGAAAATCGCGAGGCGCGGGTCGCCGTTGAGGTCGACGTCCAGATCGTTGGCCTCGGGCCGGCTGTCCCGGGGCAGCGGGTGCATGACGATGGTGGAGGCGTTGCAGCGGCTGTCGAGGAAGGCGCGGTCGACGGTGAAGTCCCGGGAGAGGTTGAAGCCCTCGCTCATCTCGGCGGTGAAGCGCTCCTTCTGGATGCGCGTGGTGTAGACCACGTCGACGTCGGAGAAGTCGCCGGCCAGGCTCTCGCGGACCTCCACGGTGAGCCCCTGGCGGCTGACGCGCTCGATCAGGTGGTGGGGCATCTCGAGTCCGGGCGGTGCCACCAGGGTGATGCGCATCGGCGCATAGCGCGCCAGCAGCCGGATCAGCGAGTGCACGGTGCGCCCGTACTTCAGGTCGCCGGTCATCAGCACGTGGGCGTCCTTCAGCGCCTTGCCCTGCTGGGTGAACTCCTTGTCGATGGTGTAGAAATCCAGCAGCGCCTGGCTCGGGTGCTCGCCGGGGCCGTCGCCGGCGTTGATCACCGGCACGTGGGTGGCGGCGGCGAACTCCGCCACCGAGCCCTGCTCCGGGTGGCGCATCACGATGGCGTCGCAGTAGCCGCTCATCACGCGGCTGGTGTCGTAGAGCGACTCGCCCTTGGCCATGGAGGAGAAGGTGAAGCCGGTGGTGTCGCAGACGCTGCCGCCGAGCCGCGAGAAGGCGGTGTGGAAGCTGACGCGGGTGCGGGTGCTGGCCTCGAAGAAGAGGTTGCCGAGTACCGCGCCCTCCAGCACCCGAGTGATCTTGCGCCGCTGGGCGACGGGTTCCAGGCGCGCGGCGACGCGCATCAGGTGGTCGATCTCGTCGCGGGAGAGGGAATCGATGGAGAGCAGGTGGGAGCTCATCGGCGCGGCCTCGGCTGGTGGCGGGTGGACGGGCGCTAGTGTAACGCCGTGCGGGCACGGCTTCAGCCTTCTCGACCGAGGCCCGGAACGCGCACGCCCGGCCGAAGCCGGGCGTGGTGGTCAGGCGTCAGGCGGCTACCAGGCCTCCGGTACCCGCCCGCCCAGTCGCGCGGTGATCTCGGCGGCGGTCTCGCGGACCAGCTGGCCGAGCTCGAGCAGCCGCGCCTCGGGAATCCGCGCCACCGGCCCGGAGACCGAGATGGCGGCCAGCGGGATGCCGTGCTCGTCGTGGATGCAGGCGGCCACGCAGTGCAGGCCGATGGCGTGCTCCTCGCGATCGCAGGCGAAGCCCTGGCGGCGGATCTCGGCCATGCCCTCGCGCAGCGACTCGGGCGTGTGGAGGGTGTTCTCGGTGACCCGCGCCAGGCCCCGCTCGTCGAGGATGCGCTCGAGCTCGTCCTCGGGCAGCCAGGCCATCAGGGCCTTGCCTACGCCGGAGGCATGCAGCGGCGCCCGGGAGCCGAGCCGGGTGATCATGCGCATCATCTGCGGCGACTCGCTCTGGGCCAGGAACACCGCCGTGCCATCGTCGCGCACGCCGAGGTTGGCGGTCTCGCCGGTCAGCGCCGTGAGGCGGCGCAGGAAGGGACGGCTGGTGCCGAGGAAGTCGCGCGCCTCGAGGAAGCTGTTGCCGATGCGGAAGGTCTTGACATCGATCTTCCAGACGCCGAGCTCGCTGTCCTGGGTGACGAACCCCTGGCTCTGCAGCGCCTGCAGCAGTCGGTGGGTGGTGGAGGGGGCGAAATCCGCCTCCTCGGCCAGCTCCGACAGGGCGAGGCCGCCGGGGCTCGCCGCCAGGAGCTCGAGCAGGTTGAGTCCGCGCACCAGCGACTGGCTGTGGCCGCTGGTGCTCTTGCCTGAACCGGCGGGACGTCCCGCTGTCCTGCGCTTGCCTTCGCTCACCCGATGTCTCCTGTCACGTGCGTTAACGGCCTAGGATACCGAGTCGGCGGGGCGATGTCGCGCTTCGGAAATGGTTTCCAACCTGGCCATGAGGCCGTGCGCTCAGCGGTGTCGCCAGCGGGGCGGACGCTTCTCGAGGAAGGCGTCGATTCCCTCGCCGACGTCCTCGGCCATCATGTTCCCCGCCATCACCTGACCGGCGAAGTCGTAGGCCTCGGCGAGCGGCATCTCCTGCTGGCGCGGGAACATGGCCTTGCCGGTGCGCACCGCCACCGAGCTCTTGGCGCAAATGCTGGCGGTCAGTTCCCCCAGTGCCTCATCGAGCGCCTCGTCGTCGGCGACCCGATTGACCAGTCCCCAGTCGAGGGCCCGGTCGGCATCGATGAATTCGCCGGTGAAGAGCATCTCCAGGGCCCGCTTGCGGCCGATATCGCGACTCAGCGCCACTGCGGGGGTGGAGCAAAACAGGCCGACCCCGATGCCGGAGACGGCGAAGCGGGCGCTGCGCGCCGCCACCGCCAGGTCGCAGCTGGCCACCAGCTGGCAGCCGGCGGCGGTGGCGACGCCCTGCACCCGGGCGATGACCGGCACCGGCAGGGCGACGATCGCCTGCATCAGCGCGCCGCAGCGGGCGAAGAGGTCGCGGTAGTAGGCCTCCTCGGACTGCTCGCGCATCTCGCGCAGGTCGTGGCCGGCACAGAAGGCGCGACCCCGGGCGGCGATGACCACGCAGCGCACCTCGCCGTCGTCGGCCAGCTCGCCGAGAGCCGCGGTCAGGGCCTCGAGCATCTCCTCGGAGAGGGCATTGAAGCGCTGGGGTCGGTTCAGGGTGAGGGTAGCCACGCCATCGGCATCGTGGCGCAGTACCGGGGCATCGTCCGCGTCTCGCATCGTCGCTCTCCTCGGGGCAAAGCCCCCAGCGTAACGCCCGGCGGGCCGTTCGCGTGAGGCCTACGACCAAAGGTGCCCTTCTGGACGACCGCCCCGCCAGGAGCGGTCGCGCGCCAGCGCCTTAGACGTCGTCGCGGAAGGCGCGATCCTGCCGGGGCAGCACCAGGTTGAGGAGGATGGCGCACAGCGCCCCGGGGATCAGGCCGGACTCGATGATCGCCTGGACGTTCTCGGCGAGGCCGGCGTAGAGGCCCTCCTGGGCCGGCAGGCCGATGGCCGCGGACAGCGAGACGCCGATGATCACCATGTTGCGCTTGTTGAAGTCGATGTGGGACAGCATCTTGATGCCGGCGCTGGCGATCATGCCGAACATGATCAGCACCGCGCCGCCCAGCACGGCGTTGGGGATGCTCGAGATCAGCCCGCCCAGCTTCGGCAGCAGACCGGCCAGCAGCAGGAAGCCGCCGCCGATGGCCACCACGAAGCGGCTGACCACCCCGGTCAGGGCCACCATGCCGACGTTCTGGCTGAAGCTGATCTGCGGGAAGGCGTTGAAGACGGCGGCGAAGACGCTGGCCAGGCCATCGGCCATGACGCCGCCGGAGAGCTCCCGGGGGGTCGGCTCGCGATCCATGCCGCCGGCGGTGGTGCCGACGATGTCGCCGATCGACTCGGCACAGGTCACGATCGCCAGCAGCACCACCGGCAGGATGGCGGCCAGATGGAACTCCAGGCCGATGGCCAGCGGCGTGGGCAGCGAGAGCCAGCCGGCGGAGGCGATCTGGCCGAAGTCCACCAGGCCGAAGGCCATGGCGGTCACGTAGCCCACGATCAGGCCCGCCAGGGGCGCCGTCTCGGACCAGATGCCGCGGCCGAACTGGTGCAGGCCGAGGGTGACCACCAGCACCAGGGCGGCCAGCAGCACGTTGTGCAGGGCGCCGAAGTCCTCGGCGCCGAAGCCGCCGCCGGCGTAGGCGAAGCCCACCGGCATCAACAGGGTGCCGAGCATGATCACGAAGGTGCCGGTGACCACCGGCGGGAAGAGGAAGCGCACCCAGGGCAGGAAGAGCCCCACCAGGGCCATGGCGATGCCCCCGCACAGCGCCGCGCCCAGCGCGGCCGGCAGGCCCATGCCCACGGCGATGGGGATCAGCACCGGCACGAAGCCGAAGCTGGTGCCCATGACGATGGGCAGGCGCGCCCCGATCGGCCCAAGCCCCAGCGACTGCACCAGGGTGGCGACGCCGGCCACGAACATCGCGGCCTGGATCATGAAGGCGGTCTGATCCGCCGGCAGGTCGGCGGCACCGGCGATGATGATGGGCACGGTGACGTTGCCCACGAACATCGCCAGCACGTGCTGCAACCCCAGCGGGATGGCGCGGCCGAGCGGCGGCATGGCATTGACGTCGTGGGTGGAGCGCACCTTCGGCGGGGTGCCCTCGGTGGTGGTGTCGGTCGTCGACATGGGTGGTTTCTCCTGTTGTCGTTGTTGAAACCTTGGGAACTGGCTTGTCGCGCTAGCGGGCGCGCCTCAGCGCCCGGGCGGCCTCGTCGTGGCGGGCCAGCAGGGCGTCGAGATCGAGGCCCTCCGGCCGGCCGTCGGTGACCCGCCACTGCCCGGCGACCATGACCCGGTCGGCCCGGTGGGCGCCACACAGCAGCAGGGCGGCGACGGGGTTCTCCGCGCCGGAGAAGCGCGGCTCGTCGAGCCGGAACAGCGCCAGGTCGGCCTGCTGGCCGGGGGCGAGGCCGCCGATGTCGCCGCGGCCGAGGCAGCCCGCGGAGCCGCGGGTGGCCCAGCGGATCACGTCGTCATGGGTCACCCGGCTCGGCGCGTAGCGCAGCCGACCGAGCAGCAGCGCCTGGCGCATCTCCTCGGCGAGGTTGGAGTGGTCGTTGGAGGCGGAGCCGTCCACCGCGAGGCCCACCGGACAGCCGGCGGCCTCCAGCTCCAGGGTGCGGCACAGGCCCGAGCCCAGCACCATGTTCGACGACGGGCAGTGGGCGATGCCGGTGCCGGCGGCGCCGAGGCGGGCCACCTCGTCATCGTTGAAGTGGATGCCGTGGGCCAGCCAGGTCCGATCGGAGAGCCAGCCGGTGGCCGCCAGGTAGTCCAGCGGGCGCATGCCGAACAGCCGCTCGCAGTAGGCGGTCTCGTCGGCGGTCTCGGCCAGGTGGGTGTGCAGGCGCACGTCCCGGGCCTCGGCCAGGCGGGCGCTCTCCTGCATCAGCTCGCGGCTCACCGAGAACGGCGAGCAGGGCGCCAGGGCGATGGTGGTCATGGCGCCGTCGCCGCGCTGGTGATAGGCGTCGATCAGCCGCGCGCTCTCGTCGAGGATGGTGCGCTCGTCCTGCACCACCGACTGGGGCGGCAGGCCGCCGTCGTCGCGGCCCACGCTCATCGAGCCGCGGGTCAGGGCGGCGCGCACGCCGAGTCGCCGGGCGGTCTCCACCTGGACGTCGATGGCGTGCTCCAGCGCCCCGGAGAAGACGTAGTGGTGGTCGGCGACGGTGGTGCACCCCGACAGCAGCAGCTCGACCATGGCCAGCTCGCTGGCGACTGCCAGCTGGTCCTCGGTGAGGTTCGCCCAGACGTCGTAGAGCGTCGTCAGCCAGGGGAAGAGTTCCTTGTTCAACGCCGGCGAGTAGGCGCGGGTCAGGGTCTGATAGAAGTGGTGATGGGTGTTGACCAGGCCCGGCAGCAGCACGTGATCCGAGGCGTCGAAGCTGGCCTCGATCGGCGTCTCGGGCGTGCCGCCCGCCGGGACCGCCTCGACGATGCGGTCGTCGTGGATCACCACCCCGCCGGCGGCGCGGGCATCGCTGCAGGCGCGGGGGTGTCGGATCCAGAGGGTCAGTGAGTTCGGGGCCATGTTGTCCTCCTGGAAGACCGCCGGCGGCGGTCCCTGTCGTGGACAAAGGGTTACCCAAGTCTCACCAGGAGCTGGAGCCTTGGTTCAGGTGCCTTTGCGCTAATGTGTACGATCCTGGGTCGCAATCGATCCAGGCATTGTGTACAAGATGCGAAGGGAGCGCGCCGGTGTCAAGACGGACGCTCAACGCTGTCCCCCGACCTCCAAGGCTCGCGCCCTCGCCGCGGCCTTGCGGCGTGTCAGGCGATCGCCGAACAGGTAGGCGCCCAGCGCCACCAGGATCAGCAGCGCGCCGGCGAGCATCGAGGCCGAGGGCTTTTCCTGGTTGAGGGTCATGCCGAGCCCCAGCGCCAGCACCGGCGTGATCAGGGTGACCAGGGCCACGGTGGCGGCGTGGAGCCGCGAAAGGATCAGGTAGTAGCAGAGAAAGCCGATCAGCGAGCCGAACACGGCCAGGTAGAGCACCGCCCCGCGACCGCGCTCGCTGAGCGGGATCGACAGCGGCTCGCCGCTGGCCAGCCACAGCGCCAGGAAGCAGGGAAGGCTCATGGCCAGGGCGCCGACGGTCTGCTCCAGGGGGCCGAGGCCGGCCGCCACGCGCTGCACGGCGATGCCGCTGCCGCTGAACAGCGTCACCGCCGCCAGCATCATCAGAAGCGCCCCCAGCTGGCCGCCGCCCAGGGTCAGGCTGTCGGCGAACACCACCCCGAGCCCGGCCAGGCCGAGGCCGCAGCCAAACCAGTGCCAGCCGCGCAGCCGCGTGGCGCCGGGCAGGGCCTGGAGGATCAGCCCCGAGACCAGCGGCGCCATGCCGAACATCACCGAGAGCATGCCCGAGGGCAGGTGCTGGGAGGCGTGATAGCTCAGCGCCATGGCCCCGAACACGCCGGGCACGGCCGCGGCGTAGCTCAGCCAGGCCCGGCGATCCAGGCGCGGTCGGTGGCGGCGCATCAGCAGGATGAGCGCGCCAACGACCAGCGCGATCAGCATGCGCAGCATCACGCTGCCGATCGGGGCGCCGCCCTCGGCGCTCCACTTGATGGCCAGCGGCGTGGTGGCCCACACCAGCACCACGATCAGGTAGGCCGGTCCGGTCGGCATGGCAGAATCCTCGAGCGAAGGGGGCGAACGGCAGGAAAAACATCGCCGCCCAAGCATTATCACCAAAAAAACCGCCGCGGCGATGACGCGGCGGCGATGGCGTGGCTCGAGTCTCGAGCGCGGGCCTCAGCCCTGGAAGCTGGACTCGGAGTAGAGTACCCGCACGCGCTTGGTGTGGCTTACCTGGCTCAGGGCGTCCAGGGCCTGGGCGCCGTAGTCCTGGTCGACATCGATGACCACGTAGCCGATGCGCTCGTTGGTCTGCAGGTACTGGCCGAGGATGTTGATGCCGTTCTCGGAGAGCACCCGGTTGATCTCGGAGAGCACGCCGGGCACGTTGTCGTGGATATGCAGCAGGCGGTGCTTGCCCGGGTGGGCCGGCAGGGCGACCTCGGGGAAGTTGACCGAGCTGACGGTGGTGCCGTTGTCGGAGTAGGTCACCAGCTTCTCGGAGACCTCGATGCCGATGTTCTCCTGGGCCTCGAGGGTGGACCCGCCGATGTGCGGGGTGAGGATGACGTTGGCCAGGCCGCGCAGCGGGCTGACGAACTCCTCGTCGTTGCCCTTGGGCTCCACCGGGAAGACGTCGATGGCGGCGCCGGAAAGGCGGCCGGCCTCGAGCGCCGCGGCCAGCGCCTCGATCACCACCACGCTGCCCCGGGAGGCATTGATCAGGATGCTGCCCGGCTTCATCAGCGCGATCTCGGCCTCGCCGATCATCCAGCGGGTGGAGGCGAGGTCCGGCACGTGCAGGCTGACCACGTCGGCGCGGGCCAGCAGCTCCTCGAGGCTGCCCACCTGGCGAGCGTTACCCATGGCCAGCTTGGTGACCACGTCGTAGTAGATGACGTCGAAGCCCAGCGATTCGGAGAGCACCGAGAGCTGCGAGCCGATGCTGCCGTAGCCGATGATCCCCAGGGTCTTGCCGCGCGCTTCGTGGGAGTTCTTGGCCGACTTCAGCCAGCCGCCCTGGTGGGCGCGGTGGCTCTTCTCGGGGATGCCGCGCAGCAGCATGATGGCCTCGGCCAGCACCAGCTCGGCCACCGAACGGGTGTTGGAGAAGGGGGCGTTGAACACCGGGATGCCGCGCAACAGGGCGGCGTCCAGGTCGACCTGGTTGGTGCCGATGCAGAAACAGCCCACCGCCACCAGCTTCTCGGCGGCATCGAAGACGCGCTCGTTGAGCTGGGTCCGCGAGCGGATGCCGATGAAGTGGACGTCGCGGATCTTCTCGATCAGCGAGGCCTCATCCAGCGAAGTCGGCAGGTGTTCGATGTTGGTGTAACCGGCATTGAGAAGATTGTCCACCGCACTCTGGTGGACGCCCTCGAGCAGCAGGATCTTGATCTTGCTCTTGTCCAGGGACGTTTTGGCCATGGTCGATTCAACCCCTTCGTCGGCGCGCGCCGCATGCATGTGTCATGAAGATGCTGATGAGCCTGGGGCCGGCCGGTCGCACTTCGCCCGGGGCAAGGCAGGCTCGAAACAGGGCCGTTATCCTACCACAGCCGGCATGAGCCGGGATGAAAATGCTGTGGGACGAGGATGAGCCGCCTGCATGTTGGCACCCCGCGGGCCGGGGCAGACGACCCCCCCGGGAGAGCGTGTATACTGTCGGCCCTAGGATCATCCACCGGCGAGTAGAGGCGATGGCGGAACACCATAGTCAAGGCAGGGACGGGGCCGGCGACGAGGCGGCGCCGGCCGACTTCGCCGCCACCGTCGAGCGGCTCGAGCAGCTCGTCGAGCGGCTGGAGTCCGGCGAGCTGTCGCTCGAGGGCTCGCTCGCGGCCTTCGAGCAGGGCGTGCGCCTGACCCGGGACGCCCAGCGTCGGCTCGACGAGGCCGAGCTTCGGGTGCGCACCCTCACCGAGGGTGAGGCGGGCGGCGTCGACCTCGCGCCCTTCGCGGCCCCGCCAGCGGAGGACGACGGTGAGCGCTGACGCACTGGTGGCCAGGCTGGCCGCGGACCGAGCCCGGGTCGATGCCCGTCTCGAGTCGCTGTTCAGCGAGCGGGTGGCGCCCGCGCCGCGCCTGGAGGCGGCGATGCGCCACGCCCTGCTGGTGGGCGGCAAGCGGCTGCGGCCGGTGCTGGTCTATACGGCCGGCCGGGCCCTGGGCGCCGCGGAGGACGACCTGGATGCCCCGGCCATGGCGCTGGAGCTGATCCACGCCTATTCGCTGGTGCATGACGACCTCCCGGCGATGGATGACGACGACCTGCGTCGCGGCCAGCCCACGGTGCATCGCGCCTATGACGAGGCCACCGCGATCCTCGCCGGCGACGCCCTCCAGGCACTGGCCTTCGAGGTGCTGGCGGAAAGTGCCCACCCGCGGGTCGGCGCCCTGGTCGCCGGCCTGGCCCGGGCCGCCGGTCGCGACGGCATGGTGGCCGGCCAGGCGCTGGATCTGGCCGCCGTGGGCGGACACCCGGAAGTGGCCGCGCTGGCGGCCATGCACGGTCACAAGACCGGCGCGCTGATCCGCGTGGCGGTCCGCCTCGGCGGCCTGATCGCGGTCGACGAGAGCGACGCGCGGCTGGCCGCCCTGGACGCCTATGCCGACGCCATCGGCCTGGCCTTCCAGATCCACGACGACGTCCTCGACGTGACCGGCGACACCGCGACCCTCGGCAAGATCTCCGGGGCCGATGCCGCCCGGGCCAAGCCGACCTATCCGAGCCTGCTGGGGCTCGAGGGCGCCCGGCGCCGGGCCCTCGACCTGGTCGAGACGGGCGTGGCGGCCCTGGCGCCGCTGGGCGAGGGCGCCGCGCCCCTGGCCGACCTGGCCCGCTACATGATCGAGCGTGACCACTGACACCACAGGCCCCACATGAAGCTGTTCGATGACATTCCCGTCGAGCGTCCGGCCACGCCGCTGCTCGACACCCTGGAGGCGCCGGCCGCCCTGCGCGCCATGAACGCCGGCCAGCTGGCCCAGGTGGCCGACGAGCTGCGCGCCTACCTGCTCTACAGCGTGGGCGTCTCCGGCGGCCACTTCGGCGCGGGCCTCGGCGTGGTGGAGCTCACCGTGGCCCTGCACCAGGCCCTGGAGACGCCCCACGACCGCCTGGTGTGGGACGTGGGCCACCAGGCCTATCCCCACAAGATCCTCACCGGCCGCCGCGAGGCGATGACCGGCATTCGCCAGTACGGCGGCCTGGCCGCCTTCCCGCGGCGCGCCGAGTCGGAGTTCGACAC
Organism: Halomonas sp. B23F22_3; assembly: GCF_043496965.1. Classification (NCBI taxonomy): domain Bacteria; kingdom Pseudomonadati; phylum Pseudomonadota; class Gammaproteobacteria; order Oceanospirillales; family Halomonadaceae; genus Halomonas; species Halomonas sp. B23F22_3. Next base: position 140,253 of record NZ_JBIEKG010000003.1, on the reverse strand, counting down.
CTTCGGCGTCGGCCACTCCAGCACCTCGATCTCGGCGGCGCTCGGCATGGCGCTGGCCGCCCGCACCCGCGGTGAGTCGCGCCGGGTCTGCGCGGTGATCGGCGATGGCGCCCTGACCGCGGGCATGGCCTTCGAGGCCCTCGCCCACGCCGGCCACGTCGATGCCAACCTGCTGGTGGTGCTCAACGACAACGAGATGTCGATCTCCGAGAACGTCGGCGGCATGGCCAGCTACCTGGCGCGCATCCTCACCAGCAAGCCCTATACCAGCATGCGCGAGGGCGGCAAGAAGGTGCTCTCTCACCTGCCCGGCGCCCTGGAGCTGGCGCGGCGCACCGAGGAGCACATGAAGGGCATGATCAGCCCCGCCACGCTCTTCGAGGAGCTGGGCTTCAACTACATCGGGCCCATCGACGGCCACGACCTGCCGTTGCTGGTGGATACTCTGCGCAACATGCGCGACCTGGAGGGGCCGCAGTTCCTCCACGTGAAGACCCGCAAGGGCAAGGGTTTCCTGCCCGCCGAGGCCGACCCCATCGGCTACCATGCCATCACCAAGCTCGAGAAGAGCGAGCCGGGCAAGGGCGAGACCCCGCCGCCGCTCACGCCGGCTCCCCCATCTGGGCCCAAGCCCAAGAAGTACTGCAGCGTCTTCGGCGACTGGCTCTGCGACATGGCGGCGGTGGACGAGCGGCTGATCGGCATCACCCCGGCGATGCGCGAGGGCTCCGACCTGGTGCGCTTCTCGAAGGAGTACCCCGAGCGCTATTTCGACGTGGCCATCGCCGAGCAGCACGCGGTGACGCTGGCCGCGGGCATGGCCTGCGAGGCGATGAAGCCGGTAGTGGCGATCTACTCCACCTTCCTGCAGCGCGGCTACGACCAGCTGATCCACGACGTGGCGGTGCAGGAGCTCGACGTCACCTTCGCCATCGACCGTGCCGGTCTGGTCGGCGAGGACGGGCCGACCCACCACGGCAGCCTGGATCTCTCCTACCTGCGCTGCATCCCCGGGCTCGTGGTGCTGGCGCCGGCCGACGAGGCCGAGTGCCGGGCCATGCTCAGCGCCGCCTACCAACACCCCGGCCCGGCGGCGGTGCGCTATCCCCGCGGCACCGGCCCGGGCGTGCCCACCCCGCGCCATCTGGAACCCCTGGAGATCGGCCGGGCCGAGTGGCGGCGGCGCGGCGAGGCGCGGGTGGCACTGCTGGCCTTCGGAAGCCTCAACGGCCCGGCGGCGGAGGTGGCCGAGCGTCTCGACGCCACGCACCTCAACATGCGCTCGATCAAGCCGCTGGATCGCGACGCCGTCATGGCGGCCGCCGACGATCATGACCTGCTGGTGACCCTGGAGGAGAACGTGGTCGCCGGAGGCGCCGGCAGCGCCGTCAACGAGCTGCTGATGGCCGAGGGCGCCCGGGTCGAGGTGCTCAACCTCGGCCTGCCCGATGCCTTCGTCGAGCACGGCAAGCCCGCCGAGCTGCTCGCCGAGTGCGGCCTGGACGCCGACGGCATCGAGGCGTCGATCCGCGCCTGGCGCGGCTGATTCTTCCCCTTATACCTGCGAGGCGACGATGCTTTTTCTGACTCTGCTCGGTGCGTTACTGGGCTTCTGGATCGGCGGCCCCCTGGGGCTGCTGGTCGGCGCCGGCCTCGGCTACTGGCTGGTGCGGCGGCTGCGCAAGAGCGTGCTGGGCCGGCTGGCCGGCGCCCAGGCGCAGTTCCTCGACTCGACCTTCGCGGTGATGGGCTGCATGTGCAAGGCCGATGGCCGCGTCACCGAGGACGAACTGGAGGCCTCCCGGCGGCTGTGGGATCGCCTGCGGCTCAACGAGGCGCAGCGCGCCCAGGCGCGGGCCGCCTTCACCCGCGGCAAGGCCCCGGACTTCGACCTGGAGGCGGAGCTCGCCAAGGTGCGTCAGGTGGTCGGCCGTCAGCACGCCCTGCTGCAGGTGTTCCTGCAGGTGCAGCTCGCGGCGATCACCGCCGACGGGGAGCTGCACCCCGCCGAGCATGAGATGCTGCTGCGCGTGGCGAGGGGGCTGGGCTGCTCGGAGGCCGAGATCGCCCAGATCGAGGCGATGCTGCGCGGCGGCCCCCAGGGCGCCGCCGAGCACGGCGTCTCCCTGGAGGATGCCTATCGGGTGCTGGGGGTCGAGGCCGAGGCCAGCGATGCCGAGATCAAGAAGGCCTATCGTCGCCTGATGAGCGAGAACCATCCCGACAAGCTCGCGGCCAAGGGGCTCCCCGAGAGCATGCGCGAGATGGCCAAGGAGCGCACCAGCGAGATCGGCAACGCCTACGAGCGCATCCGCAAGGCGCGCGCGGCGGCCTGATACCGCGCTCGGGCGCCATCGACGCGAGCCCTGGCCATGACGCCCGGCCACGAAAAAGCCCCCGATCTCGGGGGCTTTTTTTCGTGCCGGGGGCTCGCGAGACGGCCGAGGCCCTTAGCTGGTGGCCTCGCGGGCCAGGCGGTAGGCGTCGCCGCTGGCGGCGAAGTCGGTCATGGCCTGCCGGGAGCGCAGCCGCAGGCGGGCCTGGGCCATGGCCTCGCTGCCGCCGTCGAGGCGCTCGAGGTCGACCGAGGCGTTCGCAGCATCGGAGCTGGACGTCTCGACGCTCGAGAGCGGCTCCTGGTTCAGCTGCAGGGCGCGCTCGGTGGCCGGGTCGGCCTGGGCGGCGAGCGGCAGGGCGGCAACCATCAGGGTGGCGGTCATCAGTGTGGTCTTCATGGCGAGTGCCTCGTCGTGTTGATGTATGACGAGCATATTAATAGCCAGCTAAATGTTAGGGTAGTTATTGTATTCGATGGGAGAGATTGAGCGGGCCTATCGATTAAGGGCTATCGGTGAAGGGTATCGGTGACGCACTACACATGACGCCCTCTGTCCGGCGAGCGGGGCCGGGAGGCGGTGAGTCGTTTACGAAGGGCGCTCGCCACGGTCGCGGCGGTGGGCTAGCGTGGGGGGACCGAGACATCGCAAGGAGTCGTTCGATGATCACCCTCTACGGGTTTCCCAACTCCCGCTCGCTGCGCGCGACCTGGACCCTGGAAGAGCTGGGCCTTTCGTATGCCTATCGCCACGTGGACCTGGGCCGCGGGGAAGGCCAGTCGGAGGCCTTCCTGGCGCGTCATCCCGACGGCAAGGTGCCGGTGCTGGTGGATGGCGAGCTGACGCTCTTCGAGTCGGCGGCGATCTGTCGCTACCTGGCGGAGCGCTATGGCGAGCCGGGCGGCCTGCTGCCGGCCAGCGTCGAGGAGCGGGCCCGGGTCGACCAGTGGCTCTTCTTCATCATCGGCGAGCTGGAGCAGCCGCTCTGGACCCAGGCCAAGCACAAGTTCGCGCTACCGGGCGAACAGCGCGTCCCGGCGGTGCTGCCGACCGCCGCCTGGGAGTTCCAGCGGGCGCTGGGGGCCCTGGGGCGATGCTTCGACGGCGAGGGCTGGCTGGTGGGGGAGCGCTTCACCCTGGCGGACCTGCTGCTGACCCACACCCTGACCTGGGCCGTGCAGTTCAAGATGCGTCTGCCGCCGGCGCTGGCCGCCTATCGTGAGCACGTCGCGGCGCGGCCGGCGCTGGCGCGGGCGGCGTCACGGGAGCGCAGCGCCGCCGAACCGGGCTGATGTCGGCTCGGGTCGGGTCGGATCAGGCCGCGAAGGGCAGCACGGCGGTGACCACCGCGAAGTAGTGGCAGGTGCTGCCGCCCATGACGAACAGGTGCCAGATCGCGTGGTTGAAGGGGATGGCGCTGACCGCATAGAAGACCACGCCCAGGGTGTAGGTGATGCCGCCGGCGACCAGCAGGGCGAGGCCGGTGGCGGAGAGGCTGGCCGCCAGGCTGTCGCCGGCCAGCACGATCAGCCAGCCCATCAGCAGGTAGATCGAGACCCGCAGCGCCTCGAAGCGATGCGGCCAGGCGAGCTTGCAGGCGATCCCCGCCAGGGCCAGCGACCAGACCGTGGCGAGCAGCGTCCAGCCCGTGGGGCCGCGCAGGTTGACCAGCAGGAAGGGCGTGTAGGTGCCGGCGATCAGCAGGTAGATCGCGCAGTGGTCCAGGTGCTGGAAGAGGCGCTTCAGGCGCGGGTGGCGCACGCCGTGATAGAGGGTGGAGGCGGTGTAGAGCAGCACCAGGCTGGTGCCGTAGAGGCTGATGCCGACGATCTTCCAGGGGTCGACGTGGGCGCCCAGGCTGGCCAGTACCAGCAGCACCACGAGCCCGGCGAGGCTCAGCGCGGCGCCGATGCCGTGGCTGATGCTGTGCAGCAGCTCCTCGAGGGCGCTGTAGGGGGGCTCGCCATGTGCGGGGGGATGCGTCATCGGGGCGCCTCCTCTCAGGCCACCACCCCGATGCCGGTCGGCGCGTCGCCGGCGCTCAGGGCTTGCGTTCGATGTCCACGTCGCTGGCCTGGGTGAAGTCGCCCAGCGCCATCATGTGGCCCAGCTTGCCCGCCTTGGTGGTCAGGTACTGTTCGTTGTGCGGATTTAGACCGGTGGTCAGCGGCACGCGTTCCCTCACCGTCACGCCGGCCTGGGTCAGGGCGTCGACCTTGCGCGGGTTGTTGGTCATCAGCCGCAGGGCCGTGATCTCCAGGTGGTCGAGCATCGGCACGCAGAGGTCGTAGCGGCGCAGGTCGGCGGCGAAGCCCAGCTGCTCGTTGGCCTCCACGGTGTCGGCGCCCGCGTCCTGCAGGCGGTAGGCGCGGATCTTGTTGAGCAGGCCGATGCCGCGCCCCTCCTGGCGCAGGTAGAGCAGCACCCCGCGCCCCTCCTCGGCGATGCGCTTGAGCGCTTCCTGCAGCTGGTAGCCACAGTCGCAGCGCATCGAGAAGAGCGCATCGCCGGTCAGGCACTCCGAGTGGACCCGGCCCAGCACCGGTTCGCCGTCGGCCACGTCGCCCAGGGTCAGGGCGATGTGATCCTTGCCGGTGGCCTCGTCCTCGAAGCCGTGCATGGTGAAGGTGGCCCAGGGAGTGGGCAGCCGGGAGGCGGCGATGAATCGAATCGTCACGATGTACCTCGGTGGATGACCACGGCGTTGCCGACGAGTGAACGACCATTCTATCAGGAAGGCCGGGCGGGCTCACCGTGTGCATCACGGGGCTCATCCCCGGCGCCTTCGATGGGGTACAATGGCGCCCACATTTTCCGTGGACGAGCGCCCGCATGGAACTCAAGAACGACCGCTTTCTGCGCGCCCTGGCGCGTCAACCCGTCGACCGCACCCCGGTCTGGATGATGCGTCAGGCCGGCCGCTACCTGCCGGAGTATCGTGAGGTGCGGGCCCAGGCCGGCAGCTTCATGGATCTCTGCCGCAACCAGGAGCTGGCCTGCGAGGTCACCCTGCAGCCCCTGGAGCGCTATCCGCTGGACGCGGCCATCCTCTTCTCGGACATCCTCACCATCCCCGATGCCATGGGGCTGGGGCTCTACTTCGAGACCGGCGAGGGGCCGAAATTCCGCAAGCCGGTACGCACCGCGGCCGAGGTGGATGCCCTGGCGGTGCCGGATGCCGAGCGCGACCTCGACTACGTGATGCGGGCCGTCTCGACCATCCGTCGTGAGCTCAACGGCCGGGTGCCGCTGATCGGCTTCTCCGGCAGTCCCTGGACGCTGGCGACCTACATGGTGGAGGGCGCCTCCAGCAAGGACTTCCGCCACGTCAAGACGATGCTCTACGACGCACCGGACGCCATGCACCGGCTGCTCGACAAGCTGGCCCACGCGGTCACCGACTACCTCAATGCCCAGATCCGCGCCGGTGCCCAGGCGGTACAGATCTTCGATACCTGGGGCGGGGCGCTGTCGACGCCGGCCTACCTGGAGTTCTCGCTGCGCTACATGGAGCAGATCGTGGCCGGCCTGATCCGCGAGCATGAGGGCCGCCGGGTGCCGGTGATCCTGTTCACCAAGAACGGCGGACAGTGGCTCGAGGACATCGCGGCGGCGGGCTCCGACGCCGTGGGCCTGGACTGGACCACCGAGCTCTCCTCCGCCCGGGCGCGGGTCGGTCATCGCGTCGCCCTGCAGGGCAACCTCGATCCCAACGTGCTGTTCGCCCGTCCCTCGGCGATTCGCGCCGAGGTGGCGCGGACCCTCGATAGCTTCGGCCACGGCCCCGGCCACATCTTCAACCTGGGTCACGGCATCAACCAGTTCACCGACCCGGACCACGTCACGGCCTTCATGGAGGCCCTGCACGACCTGAGCCCGGCCTACCACCGTCAGATCGCCCAGGACTGAGGCGGCGGTGGCGCCGGGAGTGACGAAAGGCACGGCGACATGGCGCCGCCTGTGGGCGGTGCTGGCCGTGCTGGCGGCCCTGGTGATCGCCTGGGGCAGCCTGACCCCGGGGAGTGAGCTGCCCGGGTCGCTGCCCTGGGACAAGGCCAGCCACTTCATCGGCTATGCCGGTCTGACGGGCCTGATCGGGCTCGCGGGGGTGCGCCTGCCATGGGCCCTGCTGATCAGCGTGCTCTATGGCGCGGCCATCGAGGTCGCCCAGATCCCCGTGCCGGGTCGCCTCGGTGGCGACCTGCAGGACATCCTCGCCAACGCCCTGGGGGCGGCCTGCGCGGTGGCCGGGCTCAAGGCCCTGCGCCACCTGCGAGGGTACCGCGCGGCCGAGGGGTGAGCGCGCGGCGCCGTGTTCGGCCCCGGCCTGGGCGCCCGCCTAGAGCCGCGGCTCGTTGACCGCCGCCGGTTCCGGCGCGCCGGGTCGATTCAGGTCCAGGGTGGGCTCGTCGGTGGCGCGGGCCGGCGCCCGGCGCTCGGCGGGGCGCACCACCCGAGGGCTGCCCACGACGCTCTCTTCCTCATCGTCGGCACCGCGCCGCGCCGCACTGGTCCAGGCGTGGGCCTCGTCATGCACCGCCGGGCGCCGTTCAAAGGAGCGGGTGACCACGGCGGCCGGGGCGAAGCCGGGACGCTGCGCCATCAGGTGGTGGGGCAGCAGGGCGAGCTCGGCCACCAGGCGCAGGGCCACGGCGGCCAGCAGCCAGACCCCGCCGCCCAGTGCCAGGGGTAGCCAGTCGCGGGGCGCCGCGTCGCTCGGCATGAGCCACGGGGCGTGCGGGGCCAGCCACAGGGCGGCACCGGCCAACAGGCCGAGCTGCAGCAGCAGGTGGCAGGTCAGCACGGTGGCGCGAGCCAACGGCCGGCGGGGAAACAGGAACTGTCGCATGGGGGATCCTCCCGGGGGAATGCACATCGCAGCGATGAGGCGCGCCGACCTCCGTGTCGGGCGAGGCGTGATGCTACCCCAGTTCCCGCCCTGCTGCAGTCTCGGTCTGTCACCGGCGATGCTTGTTGACCAACCCCGGGGCGCTTGCCAAGGTTGAATCAGAGACGAAGGCGGGTGTCCGTCGGGCAGGCCTTCGTCCATTCACCGGCATCGAGGAGCGACTATGACGACCTATATCGTGGTGGCGGATGCGGCGCGGGCACGCCTGTTTACCCGCGATGGAATCACGATCAGCGAGCTGGATAGCCTCGTACACACGGAAGGACGCCTGCACGAGGGCGATCTGGTCACCGATCGGGGGGGCGATGTCCACGAGTCGACCGCGACCTCGGCCCGCAGCGCCGGCGGAGAGAACGTCGCGACCCAGCATCATGAAGAGATGTTTGCCCGCGAGGTGGCCGAGCGACTCTATCGTGCCCGCGTCGACAACAGCATGGAGAAGCTGATCCTCGTCGCCCCGCCGCGCTTTCTCGGCCAGCTGCGCGACAAGGTCGATGGTCCCACCGCCAAGCGGGTTATCCACTCGCTGGCCAAGGACCTCACCAAGGCCACCCTCGCCGATATCCAGGAGGCGGTCCGCGACCTTCGCTAGGTTCTCCCCGCGCGCTGGACGGCCCGGCCCTGCGGTCGGGCCGTTTGGTGTCGGGGCATCGGTGTCAGGCCCTTCGCATCAGGGCACCTGGGGCAGGTCGATCTGATCGCTGCGGCGAATGCCCTCGGTCATCTGCCGGCACAGCTTGAGGAACTCGCGCATGCCGGTGGCCAGGTACTTGTGGCGGTGCCAGATGAAGCTGAACTGGCGGCTCAGGTCCAGCTCCGGGGTGGCGATGGGCACCAGGCTGCCGCGGCGGAAGGCGTCGCGCAGCGCGAGCTTCGAGACACAGCCGATGCCGAGCCCCGACTCCACCGCCCGCTTGATGCCCTCTGTGTGCTCCAGCTCGAGCAGGATGTTGAAGCGCCCGCGGCGATGACGGGCGGCCTGCTCCAGGGTCAGCCGGGTGCCGGAGCCCTGTTCGCGCATGATCCAGGCCTCGCGCAGCAGCCGGTCGAGTTCCACCGGGCCGCCGTGAGCCAGCGGATGACGCGGCGAGCAGAACACCGCCAGCTCGTCCTCCACCCAGGGCTGGGTGATCACGTCCTCCTCCTCGCACTGCCCTTCGATCAATCCCAGGTCGAGCTCGTGCTGACGCACGCTCTCGATGATGGTGCGGGTGTTGCGTACCGAGAGGCGCACGCGGCTGCCGGGGTGGCGCTGCATGAAGTCGCTGATCAGCAGGGTCGCCAGGTAGTTGCCGATGGTCAGGGTGGCGCCCACGTCGAGGATGCCGATGCCCTGCTGGCCGCGCAGCAGCTCCTCCACCTCCTCGGCACGATCGAGCAGGGCCACCGCCTTGGGCAGCAGCTGGAAGCCCAGCGCATTGAGCTTGAGACGCTTGCCGAGTCGATCGAGCAGCCGGCAGTCGAACTGGCGCTCCAGCTCGGCCAGGGCGGTACTGGTCGCCGACTGCGAGAGCGCCAGGGCGCGGGCCGCCCGGGAGACGCTCTCGTGCTGGGCGACGGCGACGAAGACCTCGAGCTGACGCAGGGTGTAGCGCATGACGCTCCTTGGCGGTTTGATACCCAGAGCTTATATCCAGAGTATAGATAAGCGTTATCCATACAATCCATTTAACAGATAAACTCCCGGCTCTTAGAATTGCTGTATCAGTCTATCAGGCATATTTATTCTTTTTTGGAATATTAAAGGAGCCGGCATGAGCAAGTTTGCGCTTGAGGACGTTCTCAGTGTGCATCACTGGAACGACACCCTGTTCAGTTTCCGCACCACCCGGGAGCGCAGCCTGCGCTTCAAGAACGGCCAGTTCGTGATGATCGGCCTCGAGGTGAACGGCAAGCCGCTGATGCGGGCCTACTCCATCGCCAGCCCCAACTACGAGGACCACCTGGAGTTCTTCAGCATCAAGGTGCAGGACGGCCCGCTGACCTCGCGGCTGCAGCACCTCAAGGTGGGCGACCAGATCATGGTCAGCCGCAAACCCACCGGCACCCTGGTCACCGACGACCTGCTGCCGGGGCGCAACCTCTACCTGCTCTCCACCGGCACCGGCCTGGCGCCGTTCATGAGCCTGATTCAGGACCCGGAGGTCTACGAGCGCTTCGAGAAGGTGGTGCTGGTGCACGGCGTGCGCAACGTCAACGAGCTGGCTTACGCCGACTTCATCCAGAAGGACCTGCCGGCCCACGAGTACCTGGGCGAGGAGATCAGCGAGAAGCTGGTCTACTACCCCACGGTGACCCGCGAGGAGTTCCATACCATGGGGCGGCTGACCGACCACATCCGCAGCGGCAAGCTCACCGACGACATGGGCCTGCCGGCCATCGATCCGAAGCAGGATCGCGCCATGATCTGCGGCAGCCCGGCGATGCTCGACGACACCAGCGCGCTGCTCGACGAGCTCGGCTTCACCATCTCGCCGCGCATGGGCGAGCCCGGCGACTACGTGATCGAGCGCGCCTTCGTCGAGAAGTGAGCCGCGCCGTCCGCTGACCGGGGACGGTCGCGCCTCGGCAAAACAAGACCCCGCGGGAGCTTCTTCCCGCGGGGTCTTTTTTCGTGCGCCGACGCCAGGGAGCGCCGCCTGGCTCAGACGGCGTCCTTGCCGGTCTCGCCGGTGCGGATGCGCAGCACCTGCTCCAGGGCGGTGACGAAGATCTTGCCGTCGCCGATCTTGCCGGTGTTGGCCACCTGGGTGATGGCATCGATCACCTTCTCGGCCATGTCGTCGTCCACGGCCACCTCGAGCTTCACCTTGGGCAGGAAGTCGACGACGTATTCGGCGCCGCGATAGAGCTCGGTGTGGCCCTTCTGGCGGCCGAAGCCCTTGACCTCGGTAACGGTGATGCCCTGGACGCCGATCTCGGAGAGCGACTCCCGTACGTCGTCGAGCTTGAACGGCTTGATGATGGCGGTCACCAGTTTCATGGTCTTGATCCTCGTCGTGTCCGTGGGTCGGTGGCGAGCGCCGCCACCCTTGCCGTACTCATTGTGCCAGAGCATACACCCGGTGCGAGAGGAATGAAAAAGCCCCCCGAAGGGGGCCAGGACGTACGCATGGGCTCACAGTGGGGCGCGTCTCATGACTTGGCGACGCCGAACTCGGGGTAGGCCTCCAGGCCGCATTCGGTCAGGTCGACCCCTTCGTACTCCTCCTCCTCGGTGACCCGGATACCCATCACGGCCTTGAGGATCAGCCAGACGATCAGGCTGGCCACGAACACCCAGATGAAGATGCCGAGGATGCCGATCAGCTGTGCACCGAAGCCGGCATCGCCGTTGGTCAGCGGCACGGCCAGCACGCCCCAGATGCCCACCACGCCGTGCACGGAGATGGCACCCACCGGGTCGTCCAGCTTCAGCTTGTCCAGGGTCACGATGGCGACGACCACCAGCAGGCCACCCACGGCACCGATCAGGGCGGCGCCCAGGGCGCTGGGCGAGAGCGGGTCGGCGGTGATGGCCACCAGGCCCGCCAGGGCGCCATTCAGCGACATGGTCAGGTCGGCCTTGCGGAACCACAGCTTGGCCAGGATCAGCGCGGCGATCACGCCACCGGCGGCGGCCGCGTTAGTGTTCACGAACACCTGGGCCACGTTGTTGGCGGAGGCGACGTCGGACATCTTCAGCTCGGAGCCGCCGTTGAAGCCGAACCAGCCCATCCACAGGATGAAGGTACCCAGGGTCGCCAGCGGCAGGTTGGCGCCGGGGATGGCGTAGATGCTGCCGTTCTTGCCGTACTTGCCCTTGCGCGGGCCGAGCACGATGACCCCGGCGAGCGCCGCCGCCGCACCGGCGAGGTGCACGATGCCCGAACCGGCGTAGTCGGAGTAGCCGACCTCGGCCAGCCAGCCGCCGCCCCAGGTCCAGTAGCCGGAGACCGGGTAGATGAAGCCGGTCATCACCACGGCGAAGGCCAGAAAGGCCCACAGCTTCATGCGCTCGGCCACGGCGCCGGAGACGATGGACATGGCGGTAGCCACGAACACCACCTGGAAGAAGAAGTCCGAGCGCATGGAGTAGTAGGGGGCGTCATCACCGCCGGCGAGCACCGCCTCGACTCCGTTCTCGCTGCCGATCAGTGCACCCAGGCTCGGCAGGAAGCCGCCGGCGTCGCTGGAGTACATCACGTAGTAGCCGACCAGCAGGTACATGGTGCAGGCGATCGCGAACAGGGCGATGTTCTTGGTGAGGATCTCGGCGGTGTTCTTGGAGCGCACCAGGCCCGCCTCGAGCATCGAGAAGCCGGCGGCCATCCACATCACCAGCACGCCGCAGATCAAGAAGTAGAAGGTATCGAGCGCGTAGCTCAGTTCGGGAAGTTCACTCATGGGTGTCTCTCCACGTCGGGAAGGAAAGGGAGGGGCAGTCAGACGGCATCGGCACCGCGTTCGCCGGTACGGATGCGGATCACGTCCTCCAGCGGCGTGACGAAGACCTTGCCGTCGCCGATCTTGCCGCTGTTGGCCGCGCTGCAGATGGCGTCCAGCACGGTCTCGAGGCGGCCGTCGTCCACGGCGACCTCGACCTTGACCTTGGGCAGGAAGTCGACGACGTACTCTGCACCGCGATAGAGCTCGGTGTGGCCCTTCTGGCGGCCGAAGCCCTTGACCTCGGTGACGGTGATGCCCTGCACGCCGTTATCGGCGAGCGCCTCGCGGACGTCGTCGAGCTTGAAGGGCTTGATGATGGCGGTGATCAGCTTCATGACGGATCTCCCCTGCTTGAAAGTGGGCGGCGTGGTGCCCCCCGAGAAGTGGTTGTCCTGACGCTGCGTGAACCGTGCCACTTCTCATAATAGTGGCGTGAAATCAGTTGTCTGGATGGGGCCGTTGGCTTCTCGTGCGGCGGGGGGCGCGAGTCGGGCGGCGAGCGCGCACTTTTTTAGTGCTTTGCCGTGGCGCATATGCACCATCAGCAGGCAGCGGCGGATGGTGCGCGCTGCCGGTGGCTTGCGTATCCTTTGGCGAGGCATCCATTGACGATTCAGGAGAGACACCATGGTGAGCCACGATCGCATCAGCCGCCTGGCCCAGCAGATCGGCGACCGGCTGCAGGGGGCATCCCAGGCCCCGGAAGAGGTGCAGAAGGGCATCCAGCAGGTGGTCAAGGGCGCCTTCGATCGCCTGGAGCTGGTGTCGCGGGAGGACTTCGACATCCTGATGGACGTGATGCAGCGCACCCGGTCGCGGGTCGAGGCCCTCGAGCAGCAGGTGGCGGCACTGGAAGAGGCTCTCGACACCGCCCCCTCGCGGGAGGCCGCGAGCGCTTCGGCCGAGCCGCTGCCGGAGGCGCTGAGTGCCGGCTCCCCGCAGGAGCCGACCCCCGAGGCAGGCGGCGACGATGCGCGCCCCGAGGAAGACGCCGGCGCCGGCGAGTCCCACCGCTGATCCTCGCCCGGCGTCGGGCGCCCCTTGCCGGCCTGGTCTAGCCTGAGGTCACACAGGCAGCGAGGGATCGCGCATGACGCTGGCAATCATCCACACCCGGGCCGGCCTCGGCCTCGAGGCGCCCGAGGTGCTGGTCGAGGTGCACCTGGCCAATGGACTGCCCGGCATCACCCTGGTGGGCCTGCCGGAGGCCGCGGTGAAGGAGAGCCGCGAGCGCGTCCGCAGCGCCCTGGTCAACGCCGGCTTCGACTTTCCCCTGCGCCGCATCACCCTCAATCTCGCCCCCGCCGACCTGCCCAAGGAGGGCGGTCGCTTCGACCTGCCCATCGCCCTGGGGCTGCTGGTGGCCTCGGGGCAGGTGCCGCCCGAGGCCCTCGACGGGGTCGAGTGCGCCGGCGAGCTGGCCCTGGACGGCCGGCTTCGCCCGCTCAGCGGCGTGTTGCCGATGGCCATGGCCACGCGCCAGGCGCGCCGCCGGCTGATCGTGCCCCGGGCCAACGCCGATGAGGCGGCCCTGGCCGGCGATTTGGAGGTGCTGCCCGCCGATCACCTGCTCGAGGTGGTGGCCCACCTGCTCGGCCAGACGCCGCTGCTCCCGCATCGCGCCCCCGGCCCCGCCCCGGCCTCGACGCCGGCGCCCGACCTCGCCGACGTGCGCGGCCAGCACCAGGCGCGCCGCGCCTTGGAGGTGGCGGCGGCCGGCGGCCACAATCTTCTGTTCGCCGGGCCGCCCGGCACCGGCAAGACCATGCTGGCCAGTCGCCTGCCGGGCATCCTGCCGCCGCTCACCGAGCAGGAGGCGCTGGAGGTGGCGGCGATCCGCTCGGTCAGCGGGCTGTCCCACGCCGCCGAGTGGGGCGTGCGCCCCTTTCGCGCCCCGCACCACACCGCCAGCGCCGTGGCCCTGGTGGGCGGCGGCTCGAAGCCGCGCCCCGGCGAGATCTCCCTGGCCCATCGGGGCGTGCTTTTCCTCGACGAGCTGCCGGAGTTCTCCCGCCACGTGCTGGAGGTGATGCGCGAGCCCATGGAGTCGGGGCAGATCCATATCGCCCGGGCCAACCACGAGCGGCGCTTTCCCGCCGGCTTCCAGCTGGTCGCGGCGATGAACCCCTGCCCCTGCGGGCACCTGGGCGATCCGCGCCGGCCCTGCCACTGCACCGCGGCGCAGATCCAGCGCTACCAGTCGCGGCTCTCCGGGCCGCTGCTCGATCGCATCGATCTCCAGGTGGAGGTGCCGGCCCTGGCGCCGGAGCAGCTGACCTCCCGGGAAGCCGGCGAGTCCTCGGCGGTGGTGCGCGAGCGGGTGCTGGCGGCGCGGGCGAGGCAGGCGGCCCGCGGCGGGCTCAATGCCCGGCTGTCCGGGCGCGCGCTGGAGGAGGCCTGCGGCCTCGAGGCCGAGGATCGAGCCTGGCTCGCTGGCGTGCTGGAGCGGCTCAGGCTGTCGGCGCGGGCCTACCATCGGGTGCTGCGGGTGGCCCTGACCCTGGCCGATCTGGCCGGGGAGGTGCCCCCCGGCCGCGACCAGCTGATCGAGGCCATCGGCTATCGACAGCTCGATCGACTGCTCAAGGGGTGAGGGGTGAGGCGCGAGGGCGAGGCGATCCGCGATCAGAGCGCCGTGGCGTCGAGCGCGCCTGCGATCTCGCTGCGCCAGGCGGGCGCGTCGCGTCCTGCGGGGTAGAGCACCAGGCTCAGGCGGTAGGGCAGCAGCTCGCGGTCCGAGAGCCGCAGGCGGGGGCCGTCGGCGCGCAGGCGGGTCTCCAGGCGCCACTGGTTGTCGCGGCCCCCTTCTGCCATGGCCGCTCGCCACTCCAGCACCTGGGGGCCGTCGTCGACCGCCAGCAGGGCGCGGGTCAGGCTCTCGAGCAGGCGCGCGTCGGTGAGGGGCAGCCGGGCATCGACCTGCGGCATCGCCAGCAGCAGCACCTCATCGACCGCCGGACGCGGCAGGGGCGGAGTCGCCGTGACCGCCTCGGCGGCGCGCTCGCTCATGCCGAAGAGGGCCTGGCGCACGGTGGTCGGCTGCTCCGGGGCGCCGGCGCAGCCGACCAGCACCAGCAGGCACGCCAGGAGAGGCAGGCGGCGGATCATGGCGCGGGCCTCCGGGCGTGCGGGTCGTCGGTCGCGGCCAGCGTCGCGACGAAGCGGTCGAGCACCGTGAAGAGTTCGCGGCGAATCGGCTCGGCCTCGTTGACCAGGTGGTGGCGGGCCTCGGGGTGGCGATGGATCTCGGCGTTGGGGAACTTGCGGTTAAGCACCTCGAGGTTCCATTCCCAGTCCACGGTCAGGTCCTGCTCGCCCTGCAGGATCAGGGTCGGCACCGGGCTCGGCGGCAGCGCCAGCAGCTGCGGCATCCAGCGGCGCATGGCGCCGACCCAGTCCATCGCCAGGCGATCGGCCTGCAGGGGATCGCCCTCGCGAAGGAAGTCGGCGAACTCGGCATCGGTGGAATTCGCGCGAAACTTGCGCGGGATCGACTCCACGAAGGGGCCCACCAGGCGGTGCAGCCAGCTCGACTGGTTCCAGCCCCAGGGGCGTACCAGCGGGGCCAGCAGCGCGAGTCCCGACCAGTGGCCGTCGTCGCCGCGGGTCAGCGCATCGGTGGCGAGGATCGCCGCCCCGGTGCTCTGCCCGACGCCGAGCCAGGGGCGCGGGGCCAGTCCCTCGTCGTGAAGGTGCTGCTGCAGGTGATGCAGGCAGCGGCCATAGTCCTGGAAGTCGTCGATGGAGGCGCGGCGGCCGCTGGAGAGGCCGTGGCCCGGCAGGTCCCAGAGCACGACCCGCCAGCCCCGGGCGAGCAGGCACTCCAGCAGGTGGCGGTAGAGGCCGAGGTGGTCGAAGTAGCCGTGCACGACGAAGGCGGTGCCGATGGGCGTCTCGGGGCTCCAGACCTGGGTCCAGAGGCGAAAGTCGCCGGCCTGCAGATAGCCCACGTAGAGCCCCACCCGCTCGGCGAGCAGGGGCGCCAGGCCGTAGTGGCCCAGGTAGCGCTCGAGCGCCTGACCGGTGAGGTCGGCGGGGGCGAGGGGGCCCAGGGCCTGCAGGGGGGTAAAGTCGCTCATCGGTTTCTCCACAAGGGCTCGTTCATGCTAGCGCCAAGCCGAGGGCGCGACCAGCGACACCGGCGGCGAGGGCCGCCGAAAGTGGGGGGCGGTCTCATCATTTGGTCTAGCTTGCGGCCCGTCATGGCGGCAATGGCTTTACATGTGGAAGCAATTTCCACAAAATCGATGCTACGCAGTCATCTTTCCCTGTCCGGCCGATCGGTGCCAGGGGGCACCGAGCAGCCAAGCACGAGGAGTACGACCCATGACCCAACGCATTGCTCGCCACCGCCTCCAGGTGGCCGCCGAGCTGGACCGCTTCATCAACGAACAGGCCCTGCCCGGCAGCGGCGTCGACGCCGACGACTTCTGGAGCGGGGTCGACGCCCTCTTCCATGACCTGGCTCCGCAGAACCGCGAGCTGCTCGCCGAGCGCGATCGCCTGCAGGAGAAGCTCGACACCTGGCATCGCGAGAACCCCGGCCCGGTGCGCGACATGGCCGCCTACCGTGCCTTCCTCGAGGAGATCGGCTACCTCGTCGAGGCCCCGGCCAAGGTCGGCGTGACCACCGCCAACGTCGACGACGAGATCACCACCCAGGCCGGCCCGCAGCTGGTGGTGCCGGTCAACAACGCCCGCTACGCGCTGAACGCCGCCAACGCCCGCTGGGGCAGCCTCTATGACGCCCTCTACGGCACCGATGCCATCCCCGAGGAGGACGGGGCTGAGAAGGGCACGAGCTTCAATCCGAAGCGCGCCGAGAAGGTCATCGCTTACGCCCGCGGCGTGCTCGACCGCGCCGCGCCGCTGGCCAGCGGCTCCCACGCCGACGCCGAGGGCTACGCCCTGCGTGACGGTGAGCTCGTCGTCTCCCTGAAGGGCGGCGCCGAGACCGGCCTCGCGGACGCCGGCCAGCTGGTGGGCTTCGACGGCGACGCCGCCTCGCCCTCCGCCCTGCTGCTGGCCCATCACGGCCTGCACCTGGAGATCCAGATCGACCCGAGCGACGCCATCGGCAAGACCGACCCGGCCGGCGTCAAGGACGTGATCGTCGAGGCCGCGCTGAGCACCATCATGGACTGCGAGGACTCCGTGGCCGCGGTCGATGCCGAGGACAAGGTCGGCGTCTACGCAAGCTGGCTGGGGCTGATGAAGGGCGATCTGGAGGAGCAGGTCGAGAAGGGCGGCAAGACCATCACCCGCCGCCTCAAGGGCGACCGCACCTGGCAGGGCGTCGACGGCGGCAGCGTGACCCTGCCCGGGCGCTCGCTGATGTTCGTGCGTAACGTCGGCCACCTGATGACCACCCCGGCGGTGCTCGATGCCGAGGGCAACGAGCTGCCCGAGGGCATCCTCGATGGCATCGTCACCTCGCTGATCGCCCTGCACGACCTGAATAAGGGCGAGGGCGAGCCGCGCAACTCGCGCACCGGCTCCATGTACATCGTCAAGCCGAAGATGCACGGGCCGAAGGAAGTCGCCTTCGCCAACACCCTGTTCGGCCGCATCGAGGACATCCTCGGCATGGCCCGCGATACCCTGAAGATGGGCATCATGGACGAGGAGCGCCGCACCTCGGCCAACCTCAAGGCGTGCATTGCCGAGGCCCCGTCGCGGGTGGTGTTCATCAACACCGGCTTCCTCGACCGCACCGGCGACGAGATGCACACCGCCATGGAAGCCGGCCCGATGATCCGCAAGGGCGACATGAAGGGCTCCGCCTGGATCCAGGCCTACGAGCAGAACAACGTCCAGGTCGGCCTGGCCTGTGGCCTGCGCGGCCGCGCCCAGATCGGCAAGGGCATGTGGGCCATGCCGGACCTGATGGCGGCCATGCTCGAGCAGAAGATCGGCCACCCCAAGGCCGGCGCCAACACCGCCTGGGTGCCGTCCCCGACCGCCGCGACCCTGCACGCGCTGCACTACCACCAGGTGGACGTTGCGGCGCTGCAGCGCGAGATGGAAGGCCAGGGCGAACCGGATCTGCTGGATGACCTGCTCACCATTCCGGTCGCCGAGACGCCCGAGTGGAGCGACGAGGAGATTCAGCAGGAGCTCGACAACAACTGCCAGGGCATCCTCGGCTACGTGGTGCGCTGGGTCGAACACGGCGTGGGCTGTTCGAAGGTGCCGGACATCCACGACGTGGGCCTGATGGAGGATCGCGCCACCCTGCGGATCTCCAGCCAGCACATCGCCAACTGGCTGCGCCACGGCGTGGTCGAGTCCGGCCGCGTCCAGGAGACCCTGGAGCGCATGGCCAAGGTGGTCGACCAGCAGAATGCGGGCGATCCGACCTACACCGCGATGAGCGACGACTTCGCCGCCTCCACCGCCTTCCAGGCCGCCAGCGACCTGATCTTCAAGGGCTGCGAGCAGCCGGCCGGCTACACCGAACCGCTCCTGCACCACTGGCGCGCGGTGCACAAGGCCAAGTAAGGCCGTTCCAGGCCGCGGGCACGCCCGCATCCTGAACCCGAAATGCCCCCACGGCTCCGGCCGCGGGGGCGTTTTCATATGCGCGAGGCGTTGACGCGCGCGACGTTCGGCGACTGTCGGGGAGGGGCCGGTTTCGCTATCGTGAAGGTCAGCCATCACCCTCACCCGCCGGAGAAGCGCCATGACCGTGATGACCGCCGCCGCCATCGAGGACTTCCTCGACGAGGTCTTTCCCCAGCGTACCGGCACCATCGAGGGCGTCGGCGAGATGCGCGCCACCATGAGCCTGGCCATCGAGGACGAGCACCTGCGCCCCGGGGCCAGCGTCTCCGGCCCCACCCTGATGGGGCTGGCCGATGTCTGCCTCTACGTGGCGATACTGGCCCAGATCGGCCCCGAGCCCATGGCCGTGACCAGCGACCTGCACTGCCGCTTCCTGCGCCGACCCCGGGGCGATCGCGACATCATCGCCAATGCCCGGCTGCTCAAGCTGGGGCGTCGCCTGGCGGTGGGCGAGGTACAGCTCTTCTCGGCGGACGACGAGCGGCCGGTGGCGCTGGTCACGGCCACCTACGCGCTGCCGGACGGCGACTGATCCGCCGGGGCGCGCGCCACCGCCGCCGCCAGGGCGAGCCAGCCACCGATCAGCAGCCCCCCGCCGAGCGGCGTGACCATGCCCCATCGGCCCGTGCCGGTCAGCGCCAGGGCATAGAGCGAGCCCGAGAAGAGCCCCATGCCGGCCGCCCACAGCCCCAGCGCGAGTCGCTGGCCGGCCAGCGGCCGCGAGGCGCGCCAGGCCAGCACGGCGAGCAGCGCCAGGGTGTGCCAGGCCTGGTAGCGCACGCCGGTCTCGAAGGCGGCCGCCAGTCGCGGCGGCAGCGTTCCTTCCAGGGCGTGGGCGCCGAAGGCGCCGGCCACGACCACCAGGGCCCCTGAGAGGGCCGCCCCGAACCACCAGCCTCTGTCCTGCATTCACAATCTCCTTGTCTTGGATGGCCGTTACGGTTGCACAGGTTTGCGCGAGGGGCGCCGGGGGCAGGCCTAAGAGGGGGTCAGAGGACCAGGGATGGCCGAGGTAGCGTACAAGGATGTATTCAAAGCGCCCCCGGAGGGCCGGCTCCGCTCGAAGGCCTGTCGCCGGATCAGCCTCGAGTGCCCCGCTGGCCTTGGCTGTCTACCGTACCCGGCGGCGCTCTTAACGGCTACAATGTCGGCCCCGAATCACCGTTGCCAACGAGTTCTCCCCAGCCCATGAGCGACCCGCGACACGACGACAAGACGACCGGCCCCGAAGGGCCCGAGGCCCCGCTGCATCGCCGCGGCATCAAGAGCTACGTGCTGCGCGCCGGGCGCATGACCCAGGCCCAGACCCGCGGGCTCGAGGAGGTCTGGCCGCGCCTGGGACTGACGCTGGCCGACGGCCGCCAGGACCTCGCGGCGCTGTTCGGCCGCCGGGCGCCGGTGGTGCTGGAGATCGGCTTCGGCATGGGCGCCTCGCTCGTCGAGCAGGCCGAGCGCCACCCGGAGACCGACTTCATCGGCATCGAGGTGCACGCGCCGGGCGTCGGCAAGCTGCTCGACGAGGCCGACAAGCGCGGCCTGACCAACCTGCGGGTCTATCGCGAGGACGCCCTGGCCGTCCTCGAGCAGTGCCTGCCCGAGGCGAGCCTCGACACCCTGCAGCTGTTCTTCCCCGACCCCTGGCCGAAGAAGAAGCACCACAAGCGACGCATCGTGCAGCCGGCCTTCGTCGAGCTGGTGCGCGGCCGCCTCAAGCCCGGCGGCACCCTGCACATGGCCACCGACTGGGAGGCCTACGCCGAGTGGATGGCCGAGGTGATGCAGGCGGCCCCGGGCTTCGCCAACACCGCCCGTGCCGAGACGGCTCCCTACGTGCCGCGCCCCGAGTTTCGCCCGCTGACCAAGTTCGAGGCGCGCGGCGAGAAGCTCGGCCACGGCGTCTGGGACCTGATCTTCCGACGCGTCGACTAAGCACTCAGGCGCCAGCAGACGCCCCCGGGATCGCTCGATTCCGGGGGCGTCTTGCGTTGGGCCGGCGGCAAGGGGCGTGTGGTGAGGGGACGCGCAAAAAAACGCCGCCCGGGGGGCGGCGACAAGAACCGTGACAAACAATGAGAGGGAGAAATCCTGACAGGGCACTGGCAGGGGCCCTGTCCGGCCGTGGCGCCTCATCAACGCCACCCCTGCAGAGTAATCATTCTCGTTTGCGTCGTCAATGCAAACAAGAAGTGTTTTCGTTAATGGGCGCCGCCCGGCGTCTCGGCCGCGCTCAGCCGACCAGCTTCAACCACAGGGGCAGGGTCAGCATGGCCAGCAGCGTCTGGCCGGTGATCAGCGCCGCCATCAGTTCGGCGTCGCCGCCCAGCTGGCGGGCCAGGATATAGGCCGAGGTGGCGGTGGGCAGGGCGGCGAAGAGCAGCGCCACGTCCCGGCTCACCGGGTCCAGGCCGAGCAGCAGGGCCAGGGCCAGCACCGCCGCCGGCATCAGCACGAGCTTGATCAGGTTGGCGACCCAGACGCCGCGATCGAGCCTCAACAGCGTGGCGGGGCGTAGCGCCACCCCCACGGCCACCAGGCCCAGCGGCAGGGCGGCGCGGCCGAGCAGTTCCACGGTGGGCGCGCTCCAGCCGGGCAGGCCCAGGCCACTGAGGTTCAGGCCGATGCCGGCCAGGCAGGCGAGGATCAGCGGGTTGCGCGCCAGCGCCCCCAGACTGCGCCCCAGGCTCGCCGTGCCGAGGGTGCCGGCGGCGATGAAGCTGACCACGCAGAGCACGTTGACCATCGGCACCAGCAGCGCCACCGCGACCGCCGCCACCGTGGTCCCGGCCGTACCGTGCAGGGCCGCCGCGCCGGCCACGCCGACGTAGGTGTTGAAGCGCAGCGCGCCCTGGAGGGTCGAGGTGAAGGCGGCGGGCTCGAGGCGTAGCCGCTGGCGTAGCCCCCACAGCAGCAGGCCGAACAGCGCCAGGGCGCCGAGCAGCGCCAGGGCGAGCCGCACCACCGGCACCTGGCCGACATCCGCGCCGGCCAGGGTCGACACCAGCATGGCGGGAAACAGCAGGAAGTAGATCAGCCGCTCCATCTGCGGCCAGAAATCCCCGCCTGGCTGGCGCCAGCGGCCGAGCCCGGCGCCCAGCAGGATGAGCAGGAACAGCGGTCCCAGTGCACTGCCTACGCCTTCCATGACACCCCCTCGTGAACGTTCCCTGCGACATCCTTGCGCACTTCGCCGCCGGCAAATACTGGTAAGCTTACCCGCATCCTGCCACCGATGGAGGCCCCGCGCTTCGCCATGCCCCCGCGTATCCCGTCGTCGAGCGGCGCGGCGCGCCTGCCGCTGCTGCACCTGCTGATCACCGTCACCCTGCTGACCCTCGCCGTGGCCCTCTGGTACCTGACCAGCTATAGCCTGCGCGACGAGGCCGAGGTGCGCTGGATGCCTCCGGCGCGGGCCGCCTGCGATCCCTCCGCGGCGCCGTGTACCGCGCGCCTTGGCGGCGGCGCCGAGCTGAGCCTGGCGGTGGTCTCCCAGGGGGCGATCCGGCCCCTCGAGCGCCTGCCGCTGGAGGTGCGCGTCTCCGGCACGTCGGCCGAGGCCGTGCGGGTCGACTTCGTCGGCCGCGAGATGGACATGGGGCTGCATCGCTTCCCCCTCGAGGCCGAAGGCGGCGGGGTCTTCCGCGGCGCGGGGCAGGTCTCGATCTGCACCGAAGCGGTCATGCCCTGGCGGGCGAAGGTGGTCGTGGACACGCCCCAGGGGCGTCTGGGCAGCTGGTTCGACTTCGAGGTAGAGAGGCGATGAAGATGAGGCGACGTGGCATCTGGTGGGGGCTTTGTGCGGTACTGGCGATGCTGGTGGCGGTCGGCGTGGCCTTCACCCAGCAGTCGTCGCCGGCCGACGGCGAGCCCGAGGGCGGTCCGATCGAGCTGGCGTCGACCGAGGGCGACTTCTCGCTGCGCCAGCTCGAGGAGGATCAGCTGGCGGTGGTCTTCTTCGGCTATACCTGGTGCCCCGACGTCTGCCCGATGGGGCTCGCCGTGGTGCGTCAGGCGATGGAGCGGCTCCCGCCCGCGCAGCGCCGTCGGGTGGTGCCGCTGATGATCTCGCTGGACCCCGAGCGGGATACCCTGGCGCGGCTGGAGGAGTACCTGGCGTTCTTCGGCGAGGCGTTCATCGGGGCCACCGCCGACCCGGACGAGCTGGCGCCGCTGGCCGAGCGCTACGGGGTGGTCTGGCGCCGGGTGGAGACTCCGGACTCCGCCATGGCCTACACCATCGACCACAGCGCTTCGCTCTTCCTGGTCGACCGCGACGGCGAGATCCAGCGTCGCGTGCTGCACTCTCCCACCTCGGGCCCGCTCCAGGCGGCCCTGGAGCAGGCCCTGTCGGAGGGCTGACGCCCTCCGACCCAACCGCTGCGGGAGCGCCGCCCGGCGGCGCCGACTCAGGGCATCTCGGGCGTCGCCTGTAGGCGCCCGATCATGGCCATCAGCGCGCTGGTCTGGGTGCCCTCGCGGGTATCGTGCAGCGGGTCGAGCTGCCAGGCGCTCTCGGCGAAGCCCCACCAGTCCCAGCACCCCTGGGGGTTGGGCAGGCTGGTCTCCGCCTGGGGGTAGAGCACCACCCGCTCGTTGGCCGCGGCCCAGTCGTTCAGGCCGCTGTGGCGCACGAAGGCCTCGCCGATCTGCTCGGCACCCATGGCGCAGCCGTGCAGCGCCACGGTGAGCGCACAGCCCCCCGCCTCACAGCGCTCCGGCACGTAGAGGTAGCCGGTGTCAGCGAGCCCCCGGGCATCGAAGTCCGCCTGGTCGAAGGCGACCAGGCGGCCGGCGACCTCCCGGGTCTCGGGCGGGGCGAGCTCGCCATGCAACCAGCCTAGCGCCTCGCCGGCGATGTCCCGGTCGCAGGCCAGCAGGTGCGTGCCGCCGCCCTTCTGGCAGTCCGCGAGCGCCTGCATGGGCGCCTGGGTGTCTGCCGCCACCGGCCAGCCGTGGCCCGCCTGTTCGCTCTCCACCAGGCGCAGCTGCTCCTCGGGCGCGGCCAGCCAGCCGCGGAACTGCTCGGCGAGGGCCTGGCCCAGCGCCGGGGCCACGGTGTCGTCCTCGCCGCCCTGCCAGATGAAGACCCTGAGGTCGGCGAGTGCCTCGGCCTCACCGACCAGGTCGCGCTCACGATAGTCGCGGTGGCGCTGCGCCAGGAGTTCCAGGTCGGGCGGGCCCTTGTGGGTCCCCATGCACTGGCCCAGGGCCAGGCTCAAGGAGCCGCGAGCGCAGGCCCAGGGGCCGGCGGCGAGGACGCCGAGCCCCTGGAAGCGTTCCGGCCAGGCCACCGCCAGCTGGGTGGCCATGTAGCCCCCCGAGGAGACGCCGATCACGCTGGTATCGGCCGCGGCGAGAGCGAGGCGAGGCAGGGCGTCCGGCGTCTCCTGGGCGACCGCCGGGGCCGTCAGGCCCAGACTCAGGCAGAGAGCAGCGGTCGACAGGGCTCGGCGGGGGCGCATCGCGGCCGGATCATTCACCGGTGACGTCGAGCAGCTCGACCTTGAAGATCAGGGTCTCGTGGGGACCGATGGGGCCCTGGCCCTGGGCGCCATAGGCGAGCTCGGAAGGGATCACCACTTCCCAGGTGTCGCCCACGCTCATCAGCTGCAGGGCCTCCTGCCAGCCTTCGATGACCTGGCCCACCTGGAAGCTGACCGGCTCGCCGCGCTGGTAGGAGCTGTCGAAGACGGTGCCGTCGATCAGGGTGCCCTCGTAGTGGACCTGGACGGTGTCGTCGGCGGCCGGCGTGGCGCCGTCGCCGCTTTCCAGTTCGCGATACTGCAGGCCGGAGTCGGTGACCGTCACGCCCTCCTGCTCGGCATTCTCGGCCAGGTAGGCCTCGCCCTCGGCACGGTTGGCGGCGGCCTTCTGCTCGGCCTCGGCTTCGCGGGCGGCCATGGCCTGCTGCTGGAAGGCGGTCAGGGCTTCGGCCATCTCCTGGTCGCTCATCTCCAGCTCGTCGCCGCCGAAGACGTCGCGAATGGCCTGGGTGAAGGCGTCGATGTCGAGGTCCTCGACGTCCTGCTGGATGCTCTGGCCCAGGGTCACGCCGAGGCTGTAGCTCAGCTTCTCGTCCTCGGTCTCCGGCGCGGCGAGGGCCAGCGGGGCGGCGATCAGCAGGGCGGCGAGGGAGGCGGTGGTCAGCAGTGTCTTCATGAAGCAACCTTGTGGTCCGGCGCCGTGGCGCCGTGAATGAATGGGCTAGGCAAGGAATCCTTGGGACTCTAACAGTGCCGGACCGGTTCCGCACCCGTGAACGATGCCGGCAAACCGGTCCGCTGGCGCCCCGCGGCGCGGTTCAGATGATCAGGGTGGGACAGTGGGCGGAGCCGGCCACCCGCTGGGCGACACTACCCAGCAGCAGGCTCTTGTCACCGTTGGTGCCCTGGGAGCCGATCACGATCAGGTCGCACTCGCGCTTGCGGGCGAAGCGCACGATGGTGCGCGACGGCCGGCCGCCCTTGACGAAGGCGCGCACATCCTCCGATGGCACGCCGAGTTCCACGGCCTGGGCCTTGGCATGCACCGCGATCTCGGTGGCGTACTCCTTGAGCACGTCGTCGGGGAGATCCAGCTTGTCGGGGCGCACCATGGAGAGCGAGGCCTCCAGCAGGCTGTGGTGCTTGAAGACGCACAGGATGTAGAGCTCGGCGCCGGTGAGCATCTGCAGGCCCGCGCCCTTCTCCAGGGCCTTCATGGCGCCCTTGGAACCATCTACCGGGACCAGTATGCGATTGAACATGATCGTCGTTCTCCTCAGGCCAGGACGCGAGACTTACCGGAAGGCCAGGTCGCGAAGGAAGAGGGCGATCTGCGGAAACAGGATCAGCAGAGCCGCCGCCAGCACCAGGATCAAGATAAAGGGTGGTGTGCCCTTGATCACGTCGAGGTAGGGCCGCTTGAAGATGGCGATCGCGGTGAAGATGTCACAGCCGAAGGGCGGCGTCGCCGAACCGATGGCCACCTGCAGGGTGATCAGGATACCGACCAGCACCGGGTCCAGGCCGGTGGCCTCGACGGCCGGGGCGAAGATCGGCGTCAGCACCAGGATCACCACGATGGGATCGACGAACATGCACGCCACGAAGAAGGCGATGCAGATGGCGATCAGCACGCCGGTGGGGCCCGCCTCGTTGATGCCGGCGGCCTGCAGCAGCTCCTGGGGAATCTGGGCGAAGGAGATGATCCAGGAGAAGCCGTTACCCACCGCCACCAGGATGAACACCACGGCGGTGATCAGGCCGGTGGACTTGGCGATCGCGTAGATGTCCGGGATCTTCAGGGAGCGGAAGATCAGGAATTCCAGGAAGATGGCATAGAGCACGCAGGCCGCGGCCGCCTCGGTCGGGCTGAAGATGCCGCCGTAGATGCCGCCGACGATGATCACCGGGAAGCCCAGTGGCCACAGTGCCTGGCGCACCGCGGTGAACCGTTCGCCCCAGCCCGACTTCGGCTCTGTGGGGACGTTGCGCAGGGTGGCGTAGATCACGCAGTAGATGGAGAACATCAGCAGGATCAGCAGCCCCGGGCCGATGCCGGCGATGAACAGCTCGCCGATGGAAGTGCCCGAGATGACGCCGTAGATGATCATGCCGATGCTCGGCGGGATCAAGAAGGCGATGTCGCTGGAGTTGATGATCAGCGCCAGGGTGAAGGAGTCGGAGTAGCCCGCCTTGAGCATCTTGGGGCGCAGCGGCGAGCCGACGGCCACCACGGTGGCCTGGGTGGAGCCCGATACCGCGCCGAACAGGGTGCAGGAGGCGGCGGTGCTGACCGCCAGCCCGCCCTTCACGTGGCCGATGAAGGACATCACCATGTTGATCAGGCGGTCGGCCGATTGGCCCCGCGTCATGATGTCCGCGGCGAGGATGAACATCGGCACCGCGATCAGCGATGCCGGCCGGATGCCCGCCATCATCTGCTGGATCAGCGTGTCCATCTGATCCAGGCCGTTGAACATCATGAAGAAACCGATGACCGCCGCGGTGATCAGCGGGATCATCATGGGAAAGCCCAGCAGCAGCAGGGCGATCATGGTGGTAACCATTATTGTCGTCATCGTGCGTTCCCCCGGGCTTTCTGCCCTCCGTCAGACTTCCGTTTCCGTATCCTTGTAGCCGTCGAGCACGCCGGTCGACAGATAGACGTCCCGCGACGTCAGGTTCTTGATCGCGGTGAGCAGGTACTGGATGCCGGTGATCAGGAAGCCGAGCGGTGCCCAGACGTAGATGGTCCAGATCGGGAAGCCCAGTGCCGGCAGGATCCTGCCCTTGTCGTAGAGGTCCAGGATGTAGATGACCGAGTAATAGAGCAGGAAGAACATCACCAGCGAGGTGATCAGCGCGATGAAGATCATCAGCGCCTTGCGTCCACCAACGGGCAGGGCATCGTAGATGGCCGACATGCGGATATGGCGGCCGTGCCGGGCGGCGTAGCCGATGCCGGCGAAGGTGATCATGATGATCAGGATGCGGTTGATCTCGCCGGAGAAGTAGATGCTGTCGCCGAACACGAAGCGGGCGATGACGTTGGCGATGGTGTTGAAGGCCATCAGCAGCACGCCGAGCGCCAGGATGACCGCCTCGAGCTTGCTGATGAAGGTGTCGATGGTGCCCAGAAAGCCCGGCAATCCCGAGCGGTAATGCTTTTCGGACTCTTCGGTCATGTCCGCGCTCCCTTTCAGCATGCGATGCGGGAAAAGTGGGATTCCCTCAGGACCAGCATACGCGTCGCGATCGGGCGCCGAGACCCGAGACCTCAACGCTGGGTGCACGCTCGCTCATGCCCGGGAATCCATGGCTGTGAAACAGCAGGGGGGTGGCCCGGGCAGGCCACCCCCCTGTTAGGGCGACGTCGGTTGCGGTTACTCCGCGTCGTTGCTCACGGCCTCGAGGTCGGCCTTGAACTGCTCGAGCAGTTCCTTGCCGCTCTCGCCGGTCATGTCGATGAACTCTTCCTCGACCTGGGGCGCACGCTCCTTGAAGGCCTGGATCTGTTCGTCGTCGAGACGGGTCACGGTGACCTCGTCGGACGCCGCCTGGATCTTCTCCAGCGACTCCTCGGCCAGCCCCTGGATGTGCTCGATGGTGTGGTCGTAGGCCGCGTCGGAGGCGGCACGCACCAGCTCCTTGTCCTCGTCGGAGAGGTCCTCGAAGAAGTCCTGGTTGGCCATCATCGCGGTGGTGAACCAGCCATGGCTGGTGAAGGTCAGGTGCGGCGACACCTCGTAGAGGCCGCCGGACTCGATCCAGAAGATCGGGTTTTCCTGGCCGTCGATGATGCCGGTCTGCAGGCCGCCGTAGACCTCGCCCCAGGGCAGCGGCGTCGGCGTGGCGCCGAAGGCGCTGTAGGTCTCGGCCAGCAGCGGGTTGGTCATGGTGCGGATCTTCTTGTTCTCGAAGTCCGCGGGCGAGGTGATCGGCTCATCGGCGGTGACCACCATCTCGCCTTCCGGATACATCTGCAGCAGCTCCAGGCCCTGCTCGGCGTAGAGCTCCGGGAACATCTCGTTGATGGCCTTGCTCTCGTCGAAGAACTCGAGCACCTGATCCATGTCGGTGGGCATCAGGTAGGGGATGAAGAAGATCTGCGCCTCGGGGATCAGCGCGCCGGTGAAGCCGGGAGACTGGTTGACGAACTGCAGGATGCCGTTCTGGGTCTGCTCCATGATGTCGTCGGACTCACCGAGCTCACCGAAGCGATAGATCTGCAGCGAGTGGTCGGAGTTGGCCTCGATGTAGTCCTTGAAGGCGACCGCGAAGACGTCCTGAACGTCCCCTTCGTACTCCTCGTGAGCATAGCGCCAGTTGTCGGCAACGGCGGCGGTGGACATGCCAATCATCACGGCGCCAATGCCGGCGCTCGTCAGCAGCTTCTGTGACTTCATTCTTGTGATCCCTCTACAGGTGTGCCCGTGATGGGATGATCCATCGGCGGGTGTCTGGTGAACATGGCATTCACGCAACTGGATTTCAGGCTAGCGTGGCCTCTATGAGGGGTCAAGCTGGCTTATTAGCATCTTAAGTCTGCTGAGTTGCGGCGTCTCGTGAAGCCGCAGGCGATCGGCGAGGAGCTCGAGCGGGTCGGGACGCGGCGTGGGTAATGGGCGGATGCCACGCCCGCTCAGGGCCAGGTGCTGCAGGCGAGAGAGGGCCTCGCGCTCGGCCTGGAGCTCGGCCTGCTTGAGCGTTTGGCGCAGCTCGGCGACGCCCGCGTCCTGCCGTGCCTCGGCCTTGAGGGCCCGGCGCAGACGGCGCAGCGGCGCCGTGACATCGCGCTGCCAGTGGCGCACCGCGTCGGGGTCGGCCTCCGAGGTCAGGCCGTGGCGATACAGCCAGCAGTGCCAGAGCAGCTCGCAGACATCGAGGCCAGCCTCGTCCTGCAGCGCCAGGCAGGCCCCCTCGACCCCGTCGCGCCCGTAGAGGGCCAGCGCGAACTCCCAGAGCGGGTCGCGGCGCAGACGGGCCCGCAGAGCGTCGGGCAATTGGGTAGAATCGTGGGTCATGACACGCTGTCGCCCCTGGGCGGCGGCCTCAACGACTGCCGAGTGGAGCCTGCATGATCGCACTGCGCCAAGTTTCCCTGCAACGCGGCACCCAGACCCTGCTGGAGGGGGCCGACCTGACCCTGCATGCCGGCCACAAGGCGGGGATCGTCGGGCCCAACGGCGCGGGAAAGTCCAGCCTGTTCAAGCTGCTGCTCGGCGAGCTGACCCCGGACAAGGGCGAGGTGGAGATGAGCGGCGGGCAGCGCATCGCCCACATGGATCAGGAGGTGGAGGCCCTGGACCGCTCCATCGTCGACTATGTGCTCGACGGTGACCGCGAGCTGCGGAGCACCGAGGCGGCCCTCGAGCAGGCCCGCCACCGCGAGGACGCCCACCGCGAGGCCGAGCTGCACGGCGCCATCGAAGCGCTGGACGGCTACAGCGCCCCGGCCCGCGCCGCCCAGCTGCTGGTGGGGCTGGGCTTCGTCCAGGCCGACCTGGACCGGCCGCTGTCGGCCTTCTCCGGCGGCTGGCGCATGCGCGTCAACCTGGCGCGTACGCTGTTCAAGCCCTCCGACCTGCTGCTGCTCGACGAGCCCACCAACCATCTGGACCTGGATGCGCTGCTGTGGCTCGAGCAGTGGCTCACCCGCTATCCCGGTACCCTGCTGCTGATCTCCCACGACCGCGACTTCCTCGACGCGGTGTGCGACCACATCGTGCACTTCGATCGACGAACGCTTGCCCTTTATCGCGGCAACTACACCACCTTCGAGCGGACCCGCGCCGAGAAGCTGGCCCTGCAGCAGGCGGAGGCCGCCAAGCAGCAGGCCCGCCGCGAGGAGATCGAGCGCTTCGTGGCGCGGTTCCGCGCCAAGGCGACCAAGGCGCGCGCCGCCCAGAGCCGCCTGAAGATGCTCGAGCGCATGGGTGACATCGCCGTGGCCCACGCCGACTCGCCCTTCCACTTCACCATTCCCTCGGCCGACAAGGCCTCTCACCCGCTGCTGGTGCTCGACGAGGCGCGGCTCGGCTATCGTCACGCCGACGGCCGCGAGACGGCGCAGCTCGACGACGTCAAGGTGACCCTGCTGCCGGGCCAGCGCATCGGCCTGCTGGGCCCCAACGGGGCCGGCAAGTCGACGCTGATCAAGTCGCTCACCGGCGACCTGCCGCTGCTGGCCGGGCGGCGAGTGCCCGGGGAGCACCTGGCGATCGGCTACTTCGCCCAGCACCAGCTGGAGGGGCTGGATCTCGCCTCCACGCCGTTCCAGCACGTGCAGCGCCTCTCACCCACCGCGGCGGACCTGGACATCCGCAAGTTCCTGGGCGGCTTCGGCTTCCACGGCGACGATGTCTTCGCCGAGGTGGGGCGCTTCTCCGGCGGGGAGAAGGCGCGCCTGGCGCTCTCCCTTGTGGCCTGGCAGAAGCCCAACCTGCTGCTGCTCGACGAGCCCACCAACCACCTGGACCTGGAGATGCGCGAGGCGCTCACCGAGGCGCTGGCGAGCTTCGAGGGCACGGTGATCATCGTCTCCCACGACCGCCACCTGCTGCGTGCCACCGTGGACGAGTTCTGGCGGGTGGCCGATCACGGCGTCACGCCCTTCGACGGCGATCTCGAAGACTACCGGGCCTGGCTCAAGAGTCGCCTGGAGGACGAGCGCCGCGAGGCCCGGGCCGACAAGGTCGAGCGCCAGGAGGCGGGGAGCGCGCCCCGGGAGGATCGCAAGGCGACGCGCCGGGCGGCGGCGGAGCTGCGCGAGAAGCTGCGTCCGCTCAAGCGCGACCGCGACCGGGCCGAGCAGGCGATGGAGAAGGTCCAGGCCGAACTCGCCGGCGTCGAGGAGGGGCTGGGGGAGGCCGAGCTCTATACCGACCCGGCGCGCAAGGAGGAGCTCACCGAGCGTCTGGGGCGCCAGGGGGAGCTCAAGTCCCGGCTCGAGGAGCTGGAGCAGGCCTGGCTCGACGCCGAGGAGGCCCTGGAGGCCGCCGAGGCGGAGCTCAACGGCGCCTGAACAGCGCTATCGCAGTTACCTGAAACAAGGGGCGCTGGGGACAAGCCGAAGAGGAGGTCCTACGCCAGGGATGGCGTCGGTAGCGCCCAAGGAGGGGTTCACAGCGCCTCCGGAAGGCCGGCCCCGCTCGCAGGCGTGTCGCCAGGCAGCCCCTAGCTACCGAGCTGTAAAGCTATCTGCGATAGCCTTGGGCGCCTGACGCCGGCGCTCACGGGCGCGTTCAGCCCTCCAGCAGGAAGGTGACCGGTCCGTCGTTGATCAGCGAGACCTGCATGTCGGCGGCGAACTCGCCGCTTTCCACCGTCGGCCAGGCCGCCCGGGCGCGCTCGAGCAGGTAGTGGAAGAGGCGCTCGCCCTCGGCGGGCGGTGCGGCGCTGGAGAAGCTTGGCCTGAGCCCCTTGCGGGTGTCGGCGGCCAGGGTGAACTGGGAGACCAGCAGCAGCCCGCCCTCGGCCTGCTGCAGGTTGAGGTTCATCTTGCCGTCCGCATCGGCGAAGACCCGGTAGTGCAGCAGCTTGTGCAGCAGCCGGTCGGCCGCGGCCTCGTCGTCACCCTTCTCGACGCCCACGAGGGCCAGCAGCCCCGGGCCGATGGCGCCCACTTCACGCTCTTCCACCTCTACGCTGGCGCGTCGCACGCGCTGGATCAGGGCCTTCATCGGACGGGCTCTCCTTGCTGATGTCTCGGGCGGCCAAGCCTAGCACGACGGCGTGCTCGAGGGCCGCCCCTCAGTGGCCCAGCAGGTCGTCCCGGAAGTCGTCGCCCAGCGGGTCGTTGCCCAGCCAGATGCCGAACAGCGCATTGGCGAGCGCCTGGTCACCACCCGAATAGAGGGGCTCGCCGTTCAGGGCGAGGGTCAGGGCCTCGCCGTCCCAGCCCAGGGCGTAGCGGTCGCCGGGAGTGACGTCGCGATAGCGGCCGTTGAAGGCGGCAAGGCTCGGCTCCAGGCGGGCGAATGCGTTGCCGGGCAGGGCCTTCCGCACCCGCTCGCGGGTCACCTCGGCGAAGTCGCCGGCCTCGATGGCGTGGAAGTACTCGAGTTCCAGGCGGCGCGGCACGTCGGACTGTGGTGCCGGACGGGGATAGCCGGCGGCCTGGTAGTAGGCGCCGGCATAGGCGTCCCAGATCATGTAGCGAAAGAGGCCGTGGCCGATACGCTCGTAGCGGCGCTCGTCGACCTCCAGTGTGGCGGGAAAGCGGGCGCCCTCGATCTCGACGGCCCCTCGCTCGGCAAACGCGGCTGAAGCGGGCAGGGCGGTTGCCAGGGCCGCGAGCAGCAGGACGCCGCGGGTGCGAAACGAAGACATGGGATGGACCTCGCGCGACAGGGTGTGTGTCGTACAGACAGCGAAGTCACGTCAAGGTTCTGTACAGCTTGATGCGGCCCTCTCGTCGGATGGCCCTGTGGATGGATGACCCGCTACCAGGCGCGACAGAGCATGATGTCGCAGTGGGGCTCGGAGAGCAGACGCTCGGTGATCTGGCTCTGGCGGCCCAGCTGCCCACGGCTGCCAAGCGCGAGCAGGTCCGGCGGCTGGCGACGCAGCCGGGTCATCAACACCTCCAGGGGATCGCCCTGCTCGAGCACCAGCTCGAGTTCCGGGACGTCGTCGAGCTCGCGCATCAGCTGCTCGGTCTCGCGTTCGAGATGGGTGCGCAGCCGCTCCACCTCGCGGTCGCGCCAGCGGGCGAAGTCGCCGTTCGAGCCCAGCTCGCGCTCGCCGGGAATGTCCCAGGCGTGCAGCAGGGTCAGTCGCGCCTCGGGGAAGCGCTTGAGGGTCTCGCGCAGGGTGTGCCGCGAGGTCAGCGAGAAGTCCACCGGCACCAGGATGTCGTGCCATGCCTGGGTCGCCAGGTGGCTGACCGAGAGCACCGGGCAGGGGGCGCTGCGCAGCACCCGGGCGAGGGTGGTGCCGGCCACCAGGTCGGGCTGCCCGCGCTTGCGGTGGGCGCCGAGGATGATCATGTCGGCCTGGCGCTCGTGGGCCTCGCGGATGATCTCGGCATAGGGGGCGCCGGCCATGGTCTGGATCAGGCTCTGGGGCTCGGGCAGCGCGTAATCCTCACGCAGGTCGGTGAGGGTGGTGCGGATGTCCGCCACCACGGCTTCCTCCAGGTCGTGGAGGACGCGGCGAGGCAGGTAGGGGTCGAGCACATGGATGATGTCGAGGCGCGCGCCGCTCTCCACCGCGAGGCGCACGGCGCGGGCGAAGGCGGCGCGATTCTCGGCGGAGAGGTCGCTGGCGAACAGCAGGGTCTGGCTCATGATGACTCCCTCCCGGGCAGGAAGATCTCGATGGCACCGCTCTCAGCATGGGTGGCCCCGGGGGAGGGCGCAAGGCCGCCCGCTACCACCAGGCGTGGAAGTGATGCACCGGGCCGTGGCCCTGCCCCACCGCGAGGCGGTGGCTCTGCTCGAGCGCCCGCGACAGCCAGGCCTTGGCGGCGGCCACCGCCTCGGGCAGGGCGTCGCCCAGGGCCAGGCGGGCGGTGATCGCCGAGGAGAGCGTGCAGCCGGTGCCGTGCAGGTTGCCGGTGTCGATGCGCGGGCCCTCCAGCCACGTCATGGCGTCGGCCGTGATCAGCAGGTCCGGGCAGGCCTCGCCGCGCAGGTGGCCGCCCTTGAGCAGCACTGCCCCGGCACTCAGCGCACGCAGCGCGGGGGCCATCGCCTGCATGCCGGCGCGGTCCGTGGGCACCGGGCGGTCGAGCAGCACCGCCGCCTCCGGCAGGTTCGGGGTGATCAGGTCGGCCATCGGCACCAGCACGTCGCGCACCGCGGCGATGCCGGCGTCGTCGACCAGGGTGTCGCCGCTCTTGGCCACCATCACCGGGTCGAGCACCACCCAGCGTGGCCGTCGGGCCGAGAGGCCCTCGCGGATTGCCTCGGCCACCGGGCGGCTGGCCACCATGCCGACCTTCACCGCGTCGATGGTGATGTCGTCGAGCAGGGTATCGAGCTGGGTGGCGATGAAGTCGGCCGGTATCGGATGCACGCCGGTGACGCCGCGGGTGTTCTGCGCGGTCAGGGCGGTGATCACGCTGGTACCATAGCTGCCCAGGGCCGAGAAGGTCTTGAGGTCGGCCTGGATGCCGGCGCCGCCGCCGGGATCGGAGCCGGCGATGGTCAGGGTATTGGGGATCGAACGGGGGGTGGCCATCAGCGTCTTGTCATTGCTTTCGAAGGGGACCGATAGCCTACTTCAGGCAGGGGGCGCGGTGCCATGCTGATGCTGTTCCTGGTGGCGCTGGCCAGCGCCACCCTGCTGCCCGGCGGCTCCGAGGTGTGGCTGGCGCGCCTCTGGTGCCAGGGCGAGCCGGGGTGGTGGCTGTGGGGCGTGGCGAGCCTCGGCAATACCCTCGGCAGCCTCGTCAACGTGGGCCTGGGGCGCTATGCCCGCCACTTCCAGGATCGCCGCTGGTTTCCGGTCTCGCGGGGAGGGCTCGAGCGCGCCGAGCGCTGGTACCTGCGCTTCGGCGAGTGGAGCCTGCTGGCGGCCTGGGCGCCGCTCATCGGCGACCCGCTCACCGTGCTGGCGGGTATCCTGCGCCTGCCCTGGTGGCGGGCGATCCTGCTGATCGCCGTGGCCAAGGGCGCCCGCTACGCCCTGGTGCTGTGGCTCGCCGAGGCCTGGCTGGCCCCGCTGTGCGCCTGACGGCGGCGGACCACATGCGCTGACCATGCGGCCGACAACGGCGAGGGGCCGCCCGCAGGCGGCCCCTCGTCGGTGCGATCCCGGCCGGGATCACTCGCCGGTGGTGTCGCCCTCCGGGTTGCGGGCGTTGTAGTAGGCCTGCTCGGAGATGGCGTGATAGTTCACGACCTTATCCTGGAAGGCCTGGTAGGAGTCGTAGATCTTCTGGGCCATCTCGCTCGACTCGGCGAGCTCGGCGACCACGTCGGCGGAGTGCTCCTTGGCCTGGGCCAGGACATCGGCCGGCAGGCGGCGCAGCTCCACCTCGTGCTCGTCGACCAGGGTCTGGAGGGCGTCGTTGTTGCGCGCGGTGTACTCGTCGAGCACGTCGGCGTTCACGTCGCGCACGGCGGTGCGCAGGATCGCCTGCAGGTCGGCGGGCAGCGACGCCATGGCCTCTTCGTTGACGATCGCCTCGAACATCACCGTCGGCTCGTGCCAGCCGGGATAGTAGTAGTACTCGGCGGCCTGGTGCAGGCCGAAGGCCAGGTCGTTGTAGGGGCCGATCCACTCGGTGGCATCGATGGCGCCGGACTGCAGGGAGGTGAAGATCTCGCCGCCCGGCATGTTGACGATGGCCACGCCCATGCGGTTCATCACCTCGCCGCCGAGGCCCGGCATGCGCATCTTCAGGCCGTCCAGGTCGTCGACGGAGTTGATCTCCTTGTTGAACCAGCCGCCCATCTGCACGCCCGAGGCGCCGGCGGCCATGACGTCGACGCCGAAGTCGTCATACAGCTCGTTCCACAGGTCCAGGCCGCCGCCGTAGTGCAGCCAGGCGTTCATCTCCTGGGCGTTCATGCCGAAGGGCACGGCGGCGAAGAACTGCGCGGCCGGCGCCTTGCCCTTCCAGTAGTAGGAGGCGGAGTGCCCCATCTCGGCGGTGCCCTCGGAGACGGCGTCGAAGACCTCGAAGCCCGGCACCAGCTGGCCGGCCCCGAACACCTCGATGGTCAGCCGGCCGTCGGACATCTCCTCGACCAGCGTGGCCAGCCGCTCGGGCCCCTGGCCCACGCCGGGGAAGTTCTTCGGCCAGGAGGTGACCATCTTCCACTCGAAGGTCTCCTGGGCCTGGGCGTTGTTGTCGATGCCGGAGACCAGCAGCAGGCCGGATGCGCCGGCGCTCATGGCCACGGCCATGGCGAGTGATCTGAGTTTCATACGGTGCCTCTCGTGTTGTGGGACTTGGTGTCGAGACGCCCCATGGGGCGGTTGGCGGTCAGGTGGTCGGGGCGTGCCCGCCGTGAACGGCGCTCGTGCCGCTTTATACGCTGGCACTATAGCGAACCGAGCCGCCTGTGGTGCTAACTCTCAGTCCACGCTCGGCGTCAGGCGGCGCCGCACCCGGGCCAGGCCCGGGTGCGGTGAACGAGCGCGCTAGAACTGGTCCGGCAGCCAGGTGGCGAGCCCGGGGAAGAAGGCCAGGGCCAGCAGCATGGCCAGCTGCAGCACGATGAACGGCATGACGCCCTTGTAGATCGCCGAGGTGGGCACCGATTCCGGCGCCACGCCGCGCAGGTAGAAGAGCGCGAAGCCGAAGGGCGGCGTGAGGAAGGAGGTCTGCAGGTTGATGGCGATCATGATGCCGAGCCAGATGGGGTCGAGGCCCATGGCCAGCAGGATCGGCCCGACGATCGGCACCACCACGAAGGTGATCTCGATGAAGTCGAGGATGAAGCCGAGCAGGAAGATCACCAGCATCAC
The DNA here is from genome assembly GCF_043496965.1 of Halomonas sp. B23F22_3. Classification (NCBI taxonomy): domain Bacteria; kingdom Pseudomonadati; phylum Pseudomonadota; class Gammaproteobacteria; order Oceanospirillales; family Halomonadaceae; genus Halomonas; species Halomonas sp. B23F22_3. The sequence goes on along the minus strand of NZ_JBIEKG010000003.1, from coordinate 104,113 downwards.
GATCAGCGTCGCGCCGACCACGCCGCCGGGCATGTTGTCGAACAGGTGGGTGACCAGCTCCTCGCCGCCGTAGGCGCGGAACACCAGCGAGAACAGCGCCGCCCCGATCAGGATCAGGAACACCATGGTGGTGACGTTGGTGGTGGAGCGCAGCACCTCCTTGAGGGTGGCGAGGTCCAGTCGGCGGTAGGCCAGGGCCAGCATCAGCGCGCCGAAGGCGCCCACGGCCGAGGCCTCGGTGGGGGTCGCGAAGCCGCCGAGGATCGAGCCCAGCACCACCACGATCAGCACGATGGGCGGCACCAGCCCCTTGAGCAGCAGCAGGCCGAGGCCGCCCTCGTGGCCGAGTTCCTCCATCAGCTCGCGGCGGTCGACGGCCGGCGCGGCGCTGGGCTTCCACCAGGCGACCAGGGCGACATAGACGATGTAGAACACCACCAGCACCAGGCCGGGGATCAGCGCGCCCATGAACAGGTCGCCCACCGAGACCGTCTTGGGGCTGAAGATGCCCATGGAGAGCTGGGCCTGCTGGTAGGCCGAGGAGAGCACGTCGCCCAGCAGCACCAGGGCGATGGAGGGCGGGATGATCTGGCCCAGGGTGCCCGTGGCGCAGATGGTGCCGGTGGCCAGCGGCATGCTGTAGCCGCGCTTGAGCATGGTCGGCAGCGACATCAGGCCCATGGTGACCACGGTGGCACCGACGATGCCGGTGGAGGCGGCCAGCAGCATGCCGACCAGGGTCACCGAGATGCCCAGGCCCCCGCGCAGCGAGCCGAACAGCAGCGCCATGGCCTCGAGCAGGGTCTCGGCGACCTTCGATTTCTCCAGCAGCACGCCCATCAGCACGAACAATGGCACCGCCAGCAGCGTCTGATTGGTCATGATGCCGTAGAGGCGGTTGGGGAAGGCGCCCAGGTAGCCGGCATCGAAGTGGGCATCGATGCCCAGCGACTCGAGGCCGAGGCCGAGGCCGGCGAAGGCCAGCGCGGTGCCGGCCAGCGACAGCGCGACCGGGTAGCCGGCCATCAGCACCAGGCAGATGACGACGAAGAGGACCAGCGGCATGAACTCCAACATCACAGGTGCTCCTCGTGGGTCTCGTCGTCATGGGTGGCGGCCAGGCGCCCGGTCAGCACGTAGACGTTCTTCACCGCCTCGACCAGGGCCTGCAGGATCATCAGGCCGGCGAACAGCGGGATCAGCGTCTTGAGCAGGAAGACGCCGGGAATGCCGCCGGAGTCGGGCGAGCCCTCGAGGATCGCCCAGGACTTGCCGACGTAACCGAGGCTCGAGAGGATCACGAAGCCCATCACCGGCAGCAGCAGGAAGAGGGTGCCGGCGAGGTCGACCAGCGCCTTGCGCTTCGGCGTCATCGCCCGATAGAAGATGTCCACCCGCACATGGCCGTCGTGCTTGAGGGTGTAGGCGGCGGCCAGCATGAACACCGCGGCGTGCATGTACATCACCGACTCCTGCATGGGGATGCTGTTGACGCTGAAGGCGTAGCGCAGCACCACGATCAGGAACTGGATGAGCATCATCAGAAGGATCAGCCAGGAGAGGCTGTTGCCTAGCCGCTCCGAGGCGCGGTCGAGCCAGGCGATGATGCCCGGCAACTCGCGGGATTGGGCCATGGGGAGTCTCGCTGTGTCGAACGGGGCGTGGAAAAAGGACGGATGGTCGCACACCCAAGGCGTGCTGACCGCCGCGGCGACCAACGCTGACTATACGTTACCGACCCACCGAGCGTCAGTGTCGACGGCGTTCGCTCGTCTTCCGGCTGGCGGCCAGGCAGCTGCTCAGGCAGGCATCGGGCAGCCGCACGTCCACGGCGATCGGCAGGTGGTCGGAGAAGAGGTGCTCGAGTACCCGTACCTCGTCCGCGTGGAGCGAGTCGGAGAGCAGGATGTGGTCCAGGGCGCGGCGCGGCTGCCAGGAGGGGTAGCTGAGCGGCGGGCGCACCGGGTGCAGCGGCAGCGAGGCGCGGAAGCGCTCGTGGCCGTGCAGCTGGTCCGGGGTGCAGTTGAGATCGCCCATCACCACCACATGGCGCAGCGGGCGGATGATCTCGCTGAGGTAGTCGAGCTGGCGCACTCGGCCGCGATGGCTCAGCGCCAGGTGGGCGACGAACAGGTGCAGGGCGTCGGGGCCCTCGCCGTAGCGGACATGGATCGCCCCGCGGCCGGGCAGGGTGCCGGGCAGGCGGTGCTCCTCGATGCGTGACGGCGTCAGTCGCGAGAGCAGCCCGTTGCTGTGCTGGGCGATGCGACCCAGGTTACGGTTGAGCTGCTGGAAATGGTGAGGAAAGCCGGCATGGGTGGCGAGGTATTCCACCTGGTTGATGTGGCTCGAGCGGAAGCTGCCGCCGTCGGCCTCCTGAAGGCCGACGATGTCGAAGCGGCCGAGCACCTCACCGATCATGTCCAGACGCTGCAGCCGTTTCGGATGCGGCAGGAAGTGCTGCCAGCTGCGCGTCAGGTAGTGGTGGTAGGCCGAGGTCTGTATGCCCACCTGAAGGTTGAAGGTGAGCAGCTTCAGGTGGCCGCCGTCGAGCAGCGGTGTCCTTGCCTCGGCCAGGTGGGGCATCTCAGTCAGTGCGCTCCTCGCGGACCTTGTCGACCAGGGCGCCGGCGATCTGCGGCATGTTGCCAAGGCTGCCGGCGGTGCTCGGCGAGACCAGGTAGCGGCCGTCGACGATCAGCGCCGGCACGCCCATCAGCTGCATCTGGCGCATGCGGGCATGGGCCTGGTTGACCTGGCTCTTCACGCCGAAGGAGGCCAGCGCCTCGCGGGCCTCTTCCTCGCTGACGCCGTAGTCGCTGAAGAAGGCGGCGATGTCGTCTTCCGAGGTCAGGCGACGGCCCTCCTCGTGGATGGCGTGGAAGAAGTCGTCGTGGAGCTCGTCGAGGATCCCCAGCTGCTCGGCGGCATAGAAGGCGAAGGCGTGGGTGTTCCAGTCGCCGCCCATGGTGGCCGGCATGCGCTGGAAGGTCACGTCCTCGGGCTGCTCGGCGACCCAGGCATTGAGCGGGTCCTCCAGGTCGTAGCAGTGCGGGCAGCCGTACCAGAAGGCCTCGGTCACCGCGACCTGACCGTCCTCGACCCGCGTCTCCACCGGGTTCTCGAGCACCGTGTAGTGCTCGCCCTCGACGAGGGGGGCGGCGGATACCAGGGATGACAGGCCAAGGCCGGCCAGGGCGACCATCAGGGTCTTCAGCATGGGGACTCTCCTTGAATGAAACATGATCCGGGTGCCGGCGGGCGACACGTCGCTGGCTTTGATGCCCCGTCGGCCTCCGGGTTCCCCTCAGACGCCGAGGGCGGCCACTGGCCGCCCTCGAAGTGCCGGTGCCCGGCGGGCCGGGGCGGGGCTCAGTGCAGGCCGCGCACGTAATTGGCCACGGCGGCCATGTCGTCGTCGCTCATCTTGGCGGCGATGCTGCGCATGATGGCGGCGGGGTCGTTGGCCCGCGCGCCAGCGGCGAAGTCCTGCAGGGTGGAGACCACGTAGTCATGCTTCTGGCCGGAGAGTGCCGGGTAGACCGCGGAGCCGATGCCCTCGCCGCTCGGGCTGTGGCAGGCCGAGCAGGCCGGAATGCCCTTGGCCATGTCGCCGGCGCGATAAAGCTCGCGGCCGCGCTCGATCAGCGCCTCGTCGTCCTCGGCCTGGCCCAGGGCCGGGTCCATCTCGGCGAAGTACTTGGCCACGTCCCAGGCGTCCTGGTCGGAGAAGTTGTCCACCTGGCCGGCCATCTGCGCCACCATGCGGTTGCCGTCACGTATGTCCATGATTTGCTTGGCCAGGTAGGAGGCCTGCTGGCCGGCCAGGTTGGGGAAGGCGCCGGAGGGGCTGATGCCCTGCTGGCCGTGACAGGCGGCGCAGGCCTGCGCCTTGTCCCGACCGGCTGCCGCATCGGCGTCCGCTTGAAGGTCGGCATGGGCCACGCCGACCGCGCCCATGGTGATTGCCAGGCTTGCCAGTAGCTTTCTCATCGCAGTTCCACTATCCCGTTACGTTGTTGGCCGGTACGTACCCCGGGTGCCGCCCGGGTTGGATCCGGGTGCCCTGTGGCCGGTCGTCGCCGACGCGGTGGTCGGTCGCTGGCGGCCGAAGCACGGTGGTATACTGACGCGCCCCGGGTCGCAGACAAAGACACTGCATTATAACGGAACACCCGAGCCGCGGGAATGCAAGCCGTGGCGCCCTTGATCAACGTCAGGATTCTCCCGCATGTCGCGACTCAACTATCAGGCCTCCCGTTTCCTCACCAGCGCCCCGACCCTGGCCAAGTGCCCGCCGGACGACGGCGCCGAGGTGGCCTTCGCCGGCCGCTCCAACGCCGGCAAGTCCAGCGCCATCAACGCCCTGACCCGGCAGAAGGCGCTGGCCCGGACCTCCAAGACGCCGGGGCGCACCCAGCTGATCAACTTCTTCGGGCTCGGCGAGGACAGCGATCACCGGCTGGTCGACCTGCCGGGCTACGGCTATGCCAAGGTGCCGGAGCAGGTCAAGCTGGAGTGGCAGCGTCACCTCTCCGACTACCTGCGCCGGCGCGGCTCGCTGCGCGGCCTGGTGCTGGTGATGGACGTGCGCCATCCGCTCTCGGAGTTCGACCAGACCCTGCTCGGCTGGGCCGACGAGGCCGACATGCCGGTGCATATCCTGCTGACCAAGGCCGACAAGCTGAAGAGCGGCGCGGCGAAGAATGCCCTGCAGCAGGTGCGCTCGCGGCTGCATGAGTGGGAGGACCTGGTCAGCATCCAGCTCTTCTCTGCCCTCAAGAAGCAGGGCATCGAGGAGGTGCATGCGCGCCTCGACCAGTGGCTGCTCGATGCGCCGGTGCCCGCCGCCGACTGACGGGCGCTCCCCTCGCGGCTGCTCTGGCATCTGCCGCTGGAGCGACTAGCTCAGGTCGGCCAGCAGGGCCGGCAGCTCGCGAACGTGCGCCAGGCGGTGCACGCCTTCGGGCAGCGACCCCACCGGCGCCTGCGGGGCGATCCACACCGCCCGCATGCCCAGGCGCAGGGCCGGCAGCACGTCCTCCTGCCAGGAATCCCCCACGTGCAGCGCCCGCGAGGGCGCGGTCTCGAGCCGCGCCAGGGCGGCGAGGAAGGGGCGTGCGTCCGGCTTGGGGGCCTGGATCTCGCCGGCGGCGATGGCCACCCGGAAGTGCCGATGCAGTGCCAGGCGGTGCAGCGCCAGGTTGCCGTTGGTGATGGCGCCCAGCCGGTAGCGGTCGCCGAGGCCCTCGAGCAGCGGCTCCACCTCGGGGTGGGGCGCGACCTCCAGGCGCAGCGCATGGAAGCGCCCCATGGCAGCGGCCGCCCACAGCCAGGCGGCGCTGCGCGGCAGGCCGAAGGCCTCCAGCAGTTCGACCAGGGCGCGTTCGCGCAGCCAGGTGAAGTCGCCGCGCCGCGTCGGGAAGCGCTCGGCCAGCCGGCCGCGCGCCGCCTGATAGGCCGTCAGGGGATAGCGCTCGGCGAAGCGCCCTCGCGACTCGCCGCGGCGCGACAGCCAGTCCGCGAGGGCCTCGTCGAGCCAGGCGTAGTGGCCGGTCTCGGTGCGCGCCATCACCCCGCGGTTGTCCCACAGGGTGTCGTCCAGGTCGAAGGTGATCGCCCGCAGGCTCATGAGGGCTCTCCGCTGTCATTGTCGCGGCGTCGCGCCCGCGGATGGGCGGCGTCATAGCTCGCCGCCAGGTGCTGCCAGTCGAGCCGGGTATAGACCTGGGTGGTGGCGAGGTCGGCGTGACCCAGCAGCTCCTGCACCGCGCGCAGGTCCTGGCTCGACTCCAGCAGGTGGCTGGCGAAGGAGTGGCGCAGCCGGTGCGGATGCAGATGCTCGGCGAGCCCCCGCACCTTGGCCAGCTCGGCGAGGCGCCGCTGGATACCGCGATGTCCCAGGCGACTTCCGCGCACCCCGACGAACAGCGCCTGCGTATCCCGGTCGGCCAGCCGGCCGCGCACGGTGAGCCAGGCCTCCAGTGCCTGGCGGGCGCGACGGCCCACGGGCACCTGGCGGGGCTTGCCGCCCTTGCCGAGCACCCTGACCCGCTGGGGCTGGAGATCGGGGAGGTCCAGCGCCGCCAGCTCGGCCAGGCGCAGCCCGCTGGAGTAGAAGAGTTCCAGCATCGCCTGGTCACGGCGCGCCAGCGGCGAGTCGTCGTGGGGCGTGTCGAGGAAACGGGCCAGCTGATCCACGTCCAGCGGGCGCGGCAGGTGGCTGGGCTGGCGCGGGGCCTTCACCAGTGAGACCGGGTTGTGCGCCAGCTCTCCCGTCTCCACCAGGTGGGCGGCGAAGCGCGAGATCGCGGCGCGGCGCCGGGCCAGGCTGCGCGGGGCCAGGCCGCGCAGGCGCTCGCCGCCGAGAAAGCGGCGCAGCAGGGCGGCATCGAGCCCTGACCAGGCCTCGATCGCCTCGGCGTCGAGGAAGGCCATCAGGGCCGAGAGATCGCGCCGGTAGGCGTCCGCCGTGGCGGGGCTCGCCGTGCGCGCCAGCCCAGCGAGGAAGGCCTCGACCGCGGGCGCGAGCGTCTCGGCGTTCACGACGAGGCGGGCGCCATGCGCACCAGCAGGCGCGCCACCACCTCGCCCACGTAGTCGGTGAACAGGGTGTCCATGCTGGCGCGGAAGTGGTCCGGATCGGGGCTCGCCAGTACCAGGTAGCCCAGCGGCTCGCCCAGGGTCAGCCGCGCCACCGCGCAGGAGCCGGCCTTGGCGGGCGCCGGCACGTGGGGCAGCAGGCGCTTCCAGTCGGTGGGGGTCAGCCGCGTGCAGCGGCTGGGACGACCGTCGAGCAGCGCCGCGAGGCGCTGTCCGGCGTGATCGTCGAGCACCTGGCGGGGCGCCTGGGGGGGGCGAGGCTCGGCGTCGGTGAGGCTCGCCGGGCACCACAGCGCCACCGCCGGGGTGTGGAAGTGCTCACTCAGCTGGGTGGCCAGCGCCTGGCCCAGGGCATCGTTGTCCTCGGCCTCGAGCAGCGCGAGGACCAGTTCCCGGGTGCGTCGATACTGGCCCTCATTGAAGCGGGCCGACTCCAGCAGCTGCTCCAGGCGCCATTCGGCCTGCTCGGCGCGGGCGCGCAGGTCATGCACCAGCCGTTCGAGCAGTGAGGTGGCGCCGCGGGTCTCGGGGTGGGGCACCTTGAGCTGCTGCAGCAACCCCTCGCGACCGACGAAGAAGTCCGGGTGACAGGCCAGCCACTGGGCCACCCGATCGGGATCGAGGGTCTTGCGCGGGTCGGGGGCGGCACGGGTCATGGGCACTTCTCCTTGGGTGGCGGGGACGGCTCAGTTCAGCACGACGCGGCCGTCGAAGACGCGCTCGGCCGGTCCGGTCATGATCAGCGGGGCGTCGTCGCCACCCCACTCGATGCAAAGGTCGCCGCCGGGCAGGTGCACGGTAACGGGGCTCTCGAGCAGCCCCTGGCGGATGCCGCTGGCCACGGCCGCACAGGCGCCGGTGCCGCAGGCCAGGGTCTCGCCGCTGCCGCGCTCGAAGACGCGCAGGCGGATCTCGTGAGGGGACACCACCTGCATGAAGCCGGCGTTGACCCGCTTCGGGAAGCGCGGGTGGGCCTCGATGGCCGGTCCCAGCCGTTCGACGGGGGCGGACGCGACGTCGGCGACCCGCAGCACGGCGTGGGGGTTGCCCAGGGAGACCACGCCGATCTCGAGGCGCTCGCCGTCGACGTCCAGGGCGTGCACGGCGCGGTCCTCGTCGGCCTCGAAGGGCAGCGCCTCGGGGGCGAAGCGCGGGGCGCCCATGTCGACGCGCACCCGGCCATCGTCCTCGACCGCCAGGGTCAGCGGGCCGCCGGCGGTCTCGACGTGGATCTCGTGCTTGTGGGTCAGGCGCTGGTCGCGCACGAAGCGCGCGAAGCAGCGCGCCCCGTTGCCGCAGTTCTCGACCTCGCTGCCGTCGGCGTTGTAGATCCGGTAGCGGAAGTCCATCTCCGGGGCGCGGGGCGGCTCGACCACCAGCAGCTGGTCGAAGCCGATGCCGAAGCGCCGGTCGGCCAGGCGGCGGATCTCCTCCTCGGTGAAGCGCGCCCGCTGGGTGACCAGGTCGACCACCATGAAGTCGTTGCCCAGCCCGTGCATCTTGGTGAAGTGCAGGAGCATCAGCGGGCCTCTTGTGCGTCGTCGGGCAGCAGCGCCTCGCCGGCCCAGAGATCCTCGAGGCGCTCGCGGCGACGCACCAGGTGGGTGCGGTCACCGTCGACCATCACCTCGGCGGGGCGCGGGCGGCTGTTGTAGTTCGAGGCCATCACGAAGCCGTAGGCCCCCGCGGAGCGCACCGCCAGCAGGTCGTCGGCGGCGATGGCGAGCTCGCGATCCTTGCCCAGGAAGTCGCCGGTCTCGCAGACCGGGCCGACCACGTCATAGGTGGCGCTGTCGCGCGGGTGGCGGGTATCCACGGCCAGGATCGCCTGCCAGGCCTGATAGAGCGCCGGGCGGATCAGGTCGTTCATGGCCGCGTCGACGATGGCGAAGTTCTTGGTCTCGCCGGGCTTCAGGAACTCGACCCGCGTCAGCAGCACGCCGGCGTTGGCGGCGATGGAGCGGCCCGGCTCGAAGAGCAGGGTCAACCGCTCGCTGCCCGGCCACGCCGAGAGTCGCTCGAGCAGGGCGGTGGCGTAGTCGAAGGGCGCCGGGGGGTGCTCGTGCTGGTAGGGCACGCCTAGCCCGCCGCCGAGGTCGAGGTGCTCGATCTCGATGCCGCGCTCGCGCAGCCGCTCGAGCAGCACCAGCAGGCGGTCGAGGGCGTCGAGGAAGGGCGATAGCTCGGTGAGCTGGGAGCCGATATGGCAGTCCAGGCCGACCACCTCGAGGTGGGGCAGCGTGGCCGCCAGCTCGTAGGCGGCCAGCGCCTCGTCCACCGGGATGCCGAACTTGTTGTCCTTGAGCCCGGTGGAGATGTAGGGATGGGTGCCGGCATCGACGTCCGGATTGACCCGCAGCGAGACCGGCGCCCGCCTGCCGAGCCGGCCCGCCACCGCGTTGAGGCGCTCGAGTTCGGGGCGCGACTCGACGTTGAAGCACTTGATGCCCGCCTCCAGCGCGCGGGCCATCTCGGCTTCCTGCTTGGCGACGCCGGAGAAGACCACCCGGGCCGGGTCGCCACCGGCGGCGAGCACGCGCTCGAGCTCGCCCACGGAGACGATGTCGAAGCCGGCGCCCATCTTCGCCAGCAGGCCCAGCACCGCCAGGTTGGAATTGGCCTTCACCGCGTAGCAGATCAGGTGCGGATGGCCGCCCAGGGCCTCCGCGTAGGCGCGGTAGTGGCGGGCCAGGGTCGCCCGGGAGTAGACGTAGCAGGGAGTGCCGAACTCCTCGGCGATGCGGGTGAGCGGCACGTCCTCGCCATAGAGGACGCCGTCGCGGTATTCGAAGTGGTCCATGCTAGCTCTCGTCGTCGCGGGCGGTGTCATCGTCCTGCCGGTCGGCGTCGTCGTTTGACGTCGCCTGCTCACCGGCAGGGTCATAGCGTTCGGCGGCCGCCTCGTCGCCGGGCAGGTAGAGCGGACCCTTCTGGCCGCAGCCGGCCAGCGCGAGGGTCAGGGCCAGGGCGGCGGGGAAGAAGCGTCGCATCAGGCCAGGCTCGCCAGGGCATCGCGGGCGCGCTGCGCCGCGGCCCGCACCTGGTCCGGGGCGGTGCCGCCGATGTGGTTGCGGGCCGCCACCGAGCCCTCGAGGGTCAGCACCTCGAAGACGTCCGCCTCGATGGTGTCGGAGAACTGCCGCAGCTCCTCGAGGCTCATCTCGGAGAGATCCTTGCCCTCCTTGAGCCCGAAGGCCACGGACTGGCCGACGATCTCGTGGGCGTCGCGGAAGGCCACACCCTTGCGCACCAGGTAGTCGGCCAGGTCGGTGGCGGTGGAGAAGCCGCGGCGGGCGGCCTCGGCCATGCTGGGCTTCTTCGACTCGATGGCCGGGGCCATGTCGGCGAAGGCGCGCAGGCAGCCCTTGACGGTGTCCAGGGTGTCGAACAGCGGCTCCTTGTCCTCCTGGTTGTCCTTGTTGTAGGCCAGCGGCTGGGACTTCATCAGCGTCAGCAGGCCCATCAGGTGGCCATAGACCCGCCCGGTCTTGCCGCGCACCAGCTCCGGCACGTCGGGGTTCTTCTTCTGCGGCATGATCGAGGAGCCGGTGCAGAAGCGGTCGGGCAGGTCGATGAAGTCGAACTGGGCGCTGGTCCACAGCACCAGCTCCTCGCTCATCCGCGACAGGTGCATCAGCAGGATGCTGGCGAAGGCGGTGAACTCGATGGCGAAGTCCCGATCGCTGACCGCGTCGAGGCTGTTCTCGGCGGGCCGATCGAAGCCCAGCAGCTCGGCGGTGACGTGGCGATCGATGGGGTAGGTGGTGCCGGCCAGCGCCGCGGCGCCCAGCGGCAGCACGTTGACCCGCTTGCGGCAGTCGAGCAGGCGCTCGTGGTCGCGGGCCAGCATCTCCTGCCAGGCCAGCAGGTGGTGGCCGAAGGTCACCGGCTGGGCGGTCTGCAGGTGGGTGAAGCCGGGCATGATGGTGTCGGCCTCGCGGTCGGCCAACTCGATCAGCCCCTCGCGCAGGCGCGCCAGCTCGGCGGCCACGGTGTCGATCTCGTCGCGCAGGAAGAGGCGGATGTCGGTGGCGACCTGGTCGTTGCGCGAACGGCCGGTGTGCAGCTTCTTGCCGGTGATGCCGATCTTGTCGGTGAGGCGCGCCTCGATGTTCATGTGCACGTCTTCCAGGGCCACCGACCACTCGAACTCGCCGCGCTCGATCTCGCCGCGGATCTCGTCGAGGCCCTGGTGGATGGCGTCGCGCTCCGCGTCGGTCAGCACGCCGACCCGCGCCAGCATGGTGGCGTGGGCGACGGAGCCCTGGATGTCGTGGAGGGCGAGACGCTGGTCGAAGCCGACCGAGGCGGTGAAGCGTTCGACGAAGGCGTCGGTGGGCTCGCTGAAGCGGCCCCCCCAGGACTGATTGGTGCCGGGGTTGGAAGGACTCGGGCTCATCGGGCTGGGCATCCTGCTTGACGATGGGGGTGGTGGGCGCCGCCGTGGCGGCGCTGCCTTGACATGGCGGAAAGTGTACCAGAGTCCGCGGGACTGGCGAGGGGCGGCGAACGGTCGCCACGACGCGATTTTTCCTGTTTCGCGCGGTGCTTTATGATGAAGCCATATCAAGTCATCACCGGGCGCCAGCGCATCGTGCGCCATCGGCAGGCCAACCGGTACGGGAGAATCACGTGCAAGCCATCAATACCCTGCGTATCGCCACCCGCAAGAGTCAACTGGCCATGTGGCAGGCCGAGCATGTTCGCGACCGTCTGATGGCCGCCCATCCCGGCCTGCAGGTCGAGCTGGTCGCGATGTCGACCCGCGGCGACAAGATCCTCGATACGCCGCTGGCCAAGGTCGGGGGCAAGGGGCTGTTCGTGAAGGAGCTGGAGGAGGCGATGCTCGACGGTCGCGCCGACATCGCCGTGCACTCCATGAAGGACGTGCCCATGCACTTCCCCGAGAGCCTCGGGCTCTCGGTGATCCTCGAGGGCGCCGAGCCCACCGACGCCTTCGTCTCCAACCGCTACGCCTCGCTGGATGAGCTGCCCCAGGGCGCGCGCATCGGTACCTCGAGCCTGCGTCGCGGCCTGCAGATGCGCGAGGCGCGCCCGGACCTCGAGGTCCTCAACCTGCGCGGCAACGTCCAGACGCGCCTCGGCAAGCTCGATGCCGGCGAGTACGACGCCATCCTGCTGGCCACCTCCGGCCTCAAGCGGCTGGGCCTCGAGGCGCGCATCGCCATGGAGCTGCCGCCCGAGGTCTGCCTGCCGGCCTGCGGCCAGGGGGCGCTGGGCATCGAGTGTCGCCTGCACGACCCCGAGCTGCTGGCGCTGCTGACCCCGCTGGACGATGCGGCCACCGCCACCCGGGTGCGGGCGGAGCGCGCCATGAACACCCGCCTGGAGGGGGGCTGCCAGGTGCCGATCGGCGGCCACGCCGTGTTCGAGAACGACGGCCAGACCCTCTGGCTGCGCGCCCTGGTGGGCAACCCGGAGGGCACCCGGGTGCTGCGCGCCGAGGGGCGCGGCTCCATCCACGAGCCGGAGGCGCTCGGCATCCGGGTGGCCGAGGAGCTGCTCGACCAGGGTGCCGGCGACATCCTCGCCGAGGTCTACGGCGCCGTTTGATGGCGAGCCGACCGGTCCTGATCTCCCGTCCGGGCGAGCGCGCGGCGCCGCTGGCCGAGGCCATCGAGGCCCGCGGCCTGCCCGTGGCGCGCCTGGAGGTCATGCGCCTCGAGCCGCTGGCGGAGACGCCGGTGGCGCGCAGCACCTGGCTGGACGTCGACCAGTTCGACAAGGTGGTGGTGGTGAGCCCCTTCGCCGCCGAGTGCCTGGCCGAGGCGCTCGACCGCTACTGGCCACAGCTGCCGGTCGGTATCGACTACTATGCGGTAGGCGCCTCCACCGCCGCCGCCCTGCATCACCACCTGGGGGTGCGTGTGCACGTGCCGCCGCCGGAGAGCGGCGAAGACACCAGCGAGGCGCTGCTGCGCCTCGCCTCCTTGCGGACCCTCGACGGTGAGCGCGTGCTGCTGGTGGCCGGCGAGGGTGGGCGACCCCTGCTCGCCGATACCCTGGCGGCACGCGGGGCGCGGGTGACGCGCCTGGCGGTCTATCGGCGTCGCCTGCTCGACCCCAGGCCGTCCCTGCAGGCGCGGCTGGCCGAGGGCGATTACCGGGCGTTGGTGGTCAGCAGCGGAGAAATTCTCGAACATCTGGCAGGATGGTGTACGGATGCCGCCTTGAACCAACCGCTAATCGTTTCCAGCGCGCGGTTGGCTACACTGGCCGGCAGGTTGGGATTTCGTTTCCCCGTGGTGGCGTCGGGTGCCACCCCTGCCGCCCTGGCGGCCGCGGTCGCCGGGAGCAGCGCCCCTGAGGAGGCCGATGTCGATCATGATGATCTCGAAAAGGGCTAGCGACAGATGAGCAAGCAACCAAACGATCAGGACGAACAGCAGACGCCTTCGGATGCGGCCCAGGGCGCATCGTCGACCTCGGACGGCCAGGGGGGCGGCGAGGCCGACAAGGCCGGCGGTTCGGCCTCCCGCCGCTCCCGCCGCCGGGGCAAGGGCGGATCATCGGCACCGGCCAGCGCTGCGGCCGGGCAGGCGAAGCAGGACGCGGCGGCAGCGGATGAGGCGAGCGCCTCGTCCGCCACCCCGTCGAAAGGGCAGGGCGGCGCGACCGAGCCCCAGGCGTCGAACGCCTCCGCCGACAAGCCGACCACCGGCGGTGCCGCCAACGCCTCCAAGGCGTCGAGCGCTGCGGCCGAAAAGCCGACCTCGGGCACTGCCAGCCCGGACAAGGGCAAGGCGTCGAGTGGCTCGGCCGACAAGCCGACCGCGGGCGCTGCCAGCACCGGCAAGAGCAAGGCGTCGAACGCCTCGGCCGACCAGCCGGCATCGGGCGGCGCCAGCAGCGCCAAGGCCTCCGGCGGCGGCAAGCCCCCGGCGGGCGGTGCCGCCGCCACGAACGACGGCGGACAGGGCGGCGGCAAGTCCGCCGTCGTGGCGCTGGCACTGGTGATCCTGCTGGCCATCGGCGTGGCCATCTTCGGCTGGCAGGCCTGGCAGAAGCTCGAGGCGCAGCAGCAGCGCCTCGCCGCCCTGCCCGCCGACGTCGCCAGCCAGTCCGCCCTGGATGACCTGGAAACGCAGCTCCAGAGCGCCGAAAGCGAGCGTGATGCGGCCCTCGAATCGACCCTCTCCAGCCTGCGCGGCGAGTTCGACGACTACCGCGGCAGCGTCGACGAGACCCTCGACCGGGTTCTCGACGAGCTCTCCCGCGAGCAGGACACCGACGAGCGCGACTGGCTGCATGCCGAGGCCGCCTACCTGCTGCGCCTGGCCAACCAGCGCCTGCTGCTGGAGCGCGACGTCGAGGGCGCCGCGGCCCTGCTGCGCACCGCCGACGCGCGCCTGCGCGAGGCCGACAATCCCGCCCTGGTGCCGGTGCGTCGCGAGATCGCCTCCGAGCTCGCCGCCCTGGAGGCCGTGCCGACCGTCGATCGCACCGGCCTCTACCTGGCGCTCAACGCCCAGCAGGAGCTGATCGCCGGCCAGCCCCTGGCCCAGGACATCGAGGAGATGACCGCCGACGCCACCATCGAGGAGGCGCCCACCGGCGGCTGGCAGCAGCAGCTGTCGCGCTTCGGCAATGAGCTCAAGGGCCTGGTCACCGTGCGCAAGCACGACGAGGCGCTGGAGGCGCTGATCGCCCCGGAGCAGGAGTCTTACCTCCGCCAGAGCGTGCGCCTGGTGCTCGAGCAGTCCCAGCTGGCGCTGCTCAAGGAGGAGCAGGCGCTCTATGAGGCCAGCCTCGACAAGGCCCTGACGCTGATCCGTGGCTACTACGATACCGACGCCGCCGGCGTGCAGTCGGTGATCGCGCGCCTCGAGGAGCTCAAGCAGCGCAGCATCCGCCCCGAGCTGCCCGACATCAGCGGCTCCCAGCAGGCGCTGGCGAGCTTCATCGAGCATCGTTTCGAGAGCCGCTCCGCCGACCAGGCCGAGGGTGGCCAGGGAGATGACGCATGAGAAAGCTGATCCTGATCGTGGTCCTGGGCCTCGCGCTCGGGGCGCTGTTCGGCCAGCTGATGATGTCGGTGCCGGGCTACTGGCTGGTGCGGGTGGGCGACACCTCCTACCAGACCTCCTTCTGGTTCGGCCTCGTCATCCTGCTGGCGGTGTTCATCGTGCTGCACTTCGGCCTGCGGCTGCTGATGCGCCTGACTCGGCCGGTCAGCCGCTTCAAGGTCTGGAACAGCCGGGCCCGCAACCGCACCGCCATGAAGCGCACCGTGCGCGGCCTGGTGGCGCTCGCCGAGGGGCGCTGGAAGCGCGCCGAGAAGGCCCTGGTCAAGGCCGCCGATGACTCCAGCACGCCGCTGGTCAACTACCTCTCCGCGGCCCTGGCCGCCCACTACCAGGGGCGCTACGAGCAGGCCGACACCCTGCTCAAGCGGGCGCACCTGAGCACCGAGGGCGCCGACACCGCAGTGGGCATGATGCAGGCCCAGCTGATGCTGGATCGCCAGCAGTACGAGGAGGCGCTGGCGATCCTGACCCGCCTGGATCGCCACCTGCCGAATCACCCCCAGGTACTCAAGCAGCTCAAGCAGGCCTACCTCAGCGTCAGCGACTGGGACGGCCTGCGCCGCCTGATGCCGCGGCTGGGCGCTCAGCAGCTGATCTCCCGCGAGGAGCGCGAGCAGCTTGAGCTGCGCGCCTACCGCGAGCTGATCGGCCAGGAGGCGCGCAACCCCGGCGACATCGAGCGGGTGCGCAACCTCTGGGCCGACATGCCCGACTACCTGCGCACCAACAACGACCTGATCGTGCTCTATGCCGAGGCGCTGGTGCGCGGCGACCAGGAGGGCATCGCCGAACGCCTGCTGCGCCACTCCCTCAAGGAGCACTGGGACAGCCGCCTGGTGCTGCGCTACGGCCTGCTCGACGTGGATGCCCGCCGACAGCTGGTGGTGGCCGAGAAGTGGCTGCAGGAGCGGCCCAACGACCCGGACCTGCTGCTTACCCTGGGGCGCCTGGCACTGCGGAATGCCTACTGGGGCAAGGCGCAGGAGTACTTCGAGGCGAGCCAGCGCCAGCGGCCCAGCGGCGTGGCCTGCGCGGAACTGGCCCGGCTCTATGCGAACCTGGGCGAGCACCAGAAGAGCCAGCTCTTCTACCGCCAGAGCGTGGAGCTGCTCGACAAGTCGCTGCCCTCGCTGCCGCAACCCACCGAGACACCCGACTCGGCGGCTAAGGCGGCGTCCTGAGCCACGCCCGAACTTGAGCCAAGCTCGCCCGGGTCACCCTGACCCGGCTCGTCATGAGGTGAACCGCACAGCAAGGGGGGCTGCCATTCGGCAGCCCCCCTTGCTGTGCGGGTGGTTTTTACGCAGCGCCGGTGGCTTCGCCTCCCGCGGCCCTGGAGGCGGTGCCTTCTCGTCGGCGCGTCGATGATCGATCGCGACTGTCTGGAGGGCTGCTCCGCCTCCTGGCGCGGCGCCACCACCTGCCGGGGCGGGCCCGCTCACCTGTGGCGCCCACGCGCCCGATCAACGACAGCGGGGCCGCCATGGGCGACCCCGCTGTCGGGACGGACAGGCGCCGCGGGCGCCTGCGGGGGGAGCGCCTAGACCTCGCTCTCGTTGGGCTGGCGATGGTCGGCGTCGGCGATCTCTTGCACGCCGTGGCGGCTATCGTCGCCGGGGGCATCCTCGGCCGGGCGCCGACGCGACGCGGCCTCCAGCATCCGCACGTTGGCCGCCGGCGCGCGGCCCTGCTTGTCCTCGCCGAAGTAGAGCGTGGAGTGCGGGAAGGGGATCTCGATGCCGGCCTCGTCGAAGCGCAGCTTGACCAGACGGTTGTAGGCGCGCCCCACGGCCCACTGGTCGCCGGGCGTGGTCTTGATGATGACCCGGATGTTGACCGAACTGTCGGCCAGGGCCACCACGCCGGCCACGCTGAGCGGCTCCAGTAGCTGGTGGCCGTGCTCCTCGCTGGCCTGGAGGTCCTCGAAGGCCAGCTTGAGCTGCTCGATGGCCTCGTCGATGCTCTCGCGGTAGGCGATGCCGTACTCGCCGACGTGGTTGCCGAACTCGCGCATGTAGTTGGAGACGGTGTCGACGCTGGAGAAGGGCACGATGTGGTAGGTGCCGGACAGGTCCCGGATGCCCACCGAGCGGATGCTCAGCTTCTCGGCGGTGCCGGTGATGCCGCCCAGCGTCACCACGTCGCCGGTGTTCATGGCGTTCTCCACCTGGATGAAGATGCCGGTGATGATGTCCTGGACCAGCTTCTGGGCGCCGAAGCCGATGGCCAGGCCGAGCACGCCGGCACCGGCGATCAGCGGGCCGATGTTGATGCCGATCTCCGAGAGCACGATCATCGCCGTCATGGTGACCAGGGCGATGGCCAGGGCGTTGCGGAACAGCGCGAGCAGGGTCTGGGCCCGCGCCGAGGGCACTCCTCCGCCGGTCTCGGGGTTGAGCTTGTGCTCGATCAGGCTGGCGAGTCCCAGCCAGGCCGCCGCCGCCACCGCCAGGATCACGATCACGCTGACGACCTTGCCGACGAGCTCGCGGCCCGCCTCGGAGGCGTACCAGCTCGCCAGGTCGAAGGCGCCCCAGGCACTCAGCACCACCATGATCACCGAGATCAGGATCAGCACGCGAATGACGCGCAGGGCGTTGGGCACATAGCTGTTGAGGCGCGGCTCGAGCAGCGGCAGCTTGCGCCGCAGGTCATCGGAGAGCCGGATCTGGCGGCCGATGGTCTGGGTCAGGAAGCTGGAGGCCAGCATGCCCACCAGCACCGTCGCCAGCGTCTTGAGGGTCGCGATGAGCACGAAGGGCAGGGCATCCGCGGCGCGCGTGAGGGTGAGCACCAGCACCATCACGAAGTAGGCCAGGGCGAACAGGTGCCAGGTGCGGGCGAACAGCTGCAGCGAGACCCGGCTGGCGGCCATGGTCGTCTGCTGGGCCTTGCGATTGAGCGCGTCACGCAGCCGCTTGCGGTTGCTCAGTACCACCGCCACCGCGTAGACGAAGGCGCCGATCATGATCAGGGTGCCGACGCTCTGGCCCAGGGTCGGGGCCAGGTAGGCGCTGATCAGCGGCACCACCACCATCAGGCCATAGCCGACGAGGCCGATGAGCCGGGCGATCCAGCGGTTCCAGTAGGAGGCGTCGGCGGCGGGGATCGGCAGCAGGCGCAGCCCCTCGTAGCGCGACGAGAAGAGCATCCGCACCCCGGCCTTGAGCAGCTCGATCACCAGGAAGGCGTTGAGGAACAGCGAGGCCCGGGTGGAGAGCTCGCCGGCCTCGCCGACCGCGAAGGTGGCGACCAGGTTGCCGCCGACGTAGGACAGCGCCACCACCAGCACGTCGATCAGCGCGGCCAAGGCCACGCAGAGCACCAGGCGCAGCACCGGATTGAGTCCCTGGTCGGTGAGCGACCACTGGCTGATGCGGGTGAAGACCGGCTTGGCCAGCCAGCGGATGATTAGGAACAGCGCGACGGTGGCGAGGATCACCAGGCCCAGGTTGATGGCCGCCTCGCTGAAGGCCGCCATGTCGAAGCTGGCGCTGGCCTCGGCACTGCCCGCGACCAGCCCGCCGACCGCTTCCGCGGCGCTGGCCAGCTGGGTGCCGATCTCGCTGGCGATGCGGCTGGTGGCCTGGGCCAGCTGCCGCGGCAGGGAGGGCGTCGCGGCGGCATCGGCCGCGGCGCTGGCCGCTTCCGCTCCCGGGGTGTCCGCGGCCAGGCCGCGCAGCTGATCGATCAGCTGCTGGCGGCTCTCGGCGTTCTCGAGCAGGTCGGCCAGGGTGGAGTAGGCCGGCGGCTCGCCACCGGCATCGGCTTGCTGGGCCTGGGCCGGGCCGGCGAAGGCCACCAGGGCCAGCAGCAGCCAGCCGCACAGGGCTGTCAGGGCTCGCATAGGAATCACGCAGTGACCTCCGTCTCTTGGCGTTGGGGATGGGGTGTCGGGAAAGGGGGTTCAGTCGGCATGGTACGGGTTTGCCGCCGCGATCACGACCCGCTGGGCGTGAGGATATTTCATGTACAAGCATTGTACATCACGTGCGATGTCTGCCAATATCCATCCATTGCAGCGGCCGTGGGCCGCTGCCCCCTGCAAGGCAAGCATGCGATACTCTTGGCCACCCTCATCGGGTGGCTTTTTTTATGCGTAGGGATCTTGGCGTGGGGAAGGGATGAGCATCGAGCCGTTGACACTGCTCGCCGTGGCGGCCGGCGGAGGCCTGGGTGGCATGGCGCGTCTCGCCCTGGGAGAAGCCGTGGCGCGTCGCCTGGGGGCCGGCCTGCCCTGGGGCACCCTCGCGGTCAACCTCAGTGGCGCCCTGCTGATGGGCGGGCTCGCCGGCCTGCTGGGACCGACGGCCTCGGGGCCGGCATGGTCGCTGATGGCCGTCGGCCTGCTGGGCGGCTACACCACCGTCTCCTCGTTCAGCCTGCAGACCCTGACCCTCGCCCAGCAGGGGCGGCGCGGCGCCGCCGTGGCCAACGTCACGGTGACCCTGGTGGCGGGGCTTGCGGCGCTGCTGGCGGGGGCCTGGCTATCGGGGGGACTCTCTTGATCGCCGGGCGCGCCTACGCCGCCGTGGGGCTCGGCAGTGCCTTGGGCGCCTCGCTGCGCTACCTCGTCGGCGTCGCGCTCGCCGGGCCGGTCTTTCCCTGGGCCACGCTGGCGATCAATGGCCTCGGCTCGTGGCTGATCGCCGCCTTCGCCGCCTTCGCCGCCCATCGGGTCCACGGCCGGGTGGCACGCTGGCAGACCTTCCTGGTCGCCGGTTTCTGCGGCGGTTTCACCACCTTTTCCCTGTTCGGCCTCGAGACGCTCCAGCTGCTTCAGGCCGGTCGCCCCTGGTGGTCGCTCGGCTACGTGCTGGCGAGCGTGACGCTATGGCTGGCGGCGGCCTGGCTGGGGCAGCGGGCCGGCAAGCGAGCGGCGGCGCGGGCCTGACGAGGCCGGTGTCGCGGCGGCTCACTCGGTGCGCGAGGAGACCCAGGCGCCGGCATCGGGGATGGTCATCTCGTAGTCCCGGTCGAGCCAGGGCGAGCTGACCATGAAGTCGGCGCTGGCCGCGTTGCAGGCCACCGGGACGTTCCACAGCGCCGCCAGGCGCAACAGCGCCTTGACGTCGGGGTCGTGGGGCTGCGGCGCGAAGGGATCCCAGAAGAAGATCAGCAGGTCGAGGCGCTGCTCGGCGATGCGCGCACCGATCTGCTGATCGCCGCCCAGCGGCCCGCTCATCAGGCCCTCCACCGCGAGCCCCAGCTGGCGCGAGATGCGTTCCGCCGTGGTGCCGGTGCCGACCAGGGCATGGCCGGCGAGGGTCTCCTGCCAGCGGGCCACCCACTCGAGCAGCTCCTCCTTCTTGCCGTCGTGGGCCACCAGCGCGATGCGCTTGCGGGCCGGCAGGGTGCGCGTCACGTTGCGCGGCGGTCGGTGTGACATGTCGCTGCTCCTCGAGAGGGGATCCCTTCGGTGACGATAACGCTTTCAAGGTAAGTTTACTACTTCGTGTCGCGTCTGGCCGCTTGCCGGCCGATGCCTCGGCGAGCCTGTCGCGGGTGTCGAAAGGTTTGAAAAGTACTTGATGGCAGTCGTGTGTAGTGAACCCATGACGATGCGTGAGGCGAGGCGTGTCGGGTTGTCTGGGGTGAAAATGTAGTAAAGTTACTTAAAAATCCTTGAGCCCCCGGGCGACCTGGTCCACATTGTAGGTCACGATCAGCCGGGCACGAGACGCGTGGCCAGCGCTGAGCACAACCTTCACGCGCCGGGGCACTCTAATCCCGGCAGGGCGAGATCCCCGAACGCACCGGACCGAGGAGAACCATCCCATGACGCTCAAGATCGCCATCAACGGCTTCGGCCGCATCGGCCGCAACGTGCTCCGGGCCCTGTTCGAAAACGGCTATCGCGACCGGGTCCAGGTGGTCGCCATCAACGATCTCGGCGACCCGGCCCTGAACGCTCACCTGCTGCGCCACGATACCGTGCACGGCCACTTCTCCTTCGCCGTCGATCACGACGAGGAGAGCCTGAGCGTGGACGGCCAGCGGATCGCCATCCTCTCCGAGCGGAACCCCGCGGCCCTGCCGTGGAAGGCGCTGGGGATCGACCTGGTGATGGAGTGCACGGGGCTGTTCACCCAGCGGGCCGACGCCGCCCAACACCTCGCGGCCGGCGCCCGGCGCGTGCTGATCTCGGCACCGAGCCCGGATGCCGATGCCACCGTGGTGTACGGCGTCAACGAGGACGTGCTCACCGCCGCACACGAGGTCGTCTCCAACGCCTCCTGCACCACCAACTGCCTGGCCCCGGTCGCCCAGGCGCTCCATGAGGCGGTGGGCATCGAGAACGGCCTGATGACCACGGTGCATGCCTACACCAACGACCAGCACCTCTCCGATGTCTACCACCAGGACCCCTATCGGGCCCGCAGCGCGACCCACTCGATGATCCCGACCAAGACCGGCGCCGCGGCGGCGGTGGGCCTGGTGCTGCCGGCGCTCAAAGGCAAGTTCGATGGCCTGGCGGTGCGCGTGCCGGTGATCAACGTCTCGCTGGTGGACCTGACCTTCACCGCCTCTCGCGACACCACCAAGGACGAGATCAACGCCATCGTCGCCCGGGCCGCCGAGGCGTCGCCGGTGCTGGCGGTCAATGCCCAGCCGCTGGTCTCCATCGACTTCAACCACGACGCCCACTCCTCGACCTTCGATGCCAACCACACCCGGGTGAACGGGCGTCTGGTCAAGGTGATGGCCTGGTACGACAACGAGTGGGGCTTCTCCAACCGCATGCTGGATACCGCCCTGGCCATGCACGCGGCAGCGACGCGCTAGGGCGTCGCCGGCCGTTCCCGGCGTTGCGGTAGCCCTTCACGCCGCGCGCCTCAGTCGGGCAGGTGCCAGGTCGCCGGGCACTGGGCGGTGGGGAAGAGCCGCTGGGCGGTGTCGGCATTGCGCCGCTCGGCCAGGCAGTCGCGGCCCTCGGCGAGGGCCCGCAGCAGGGCGTCATCGCCGTGGCGCACGTTGACCAGGGTCAGGTCGTCGTGGCGCGTCACCGCGTAGTCGGCCTCGAGGGAGGCGACCAGCGGCTCGAGGCGCTCGGGATGGCTATCCAGGACTAGCGAGAGGCGCATGGCGCCGGCATCGATCAGGCCGGCATGCAGCCCGGCCGCCACCAGCCGGCCGAGGATGTCGTGCTGGCGCGCCTCGTCCATGAAGGCGAAGTCCCGCGGGCGGACCTCCAGCAGCGTCTGGGCCTCGCAGAGCATGAGGGCGGGCAGCTCGCCGTCTCGACTTTCGTCGTCGCCGATGGTGCTGCCCGGTGCCGCGAGGTCCTGGAAGGAGCGCACGGTCAGCGGGATCGCCCGCTGCTGCAGCGGCGCCAGGGTCTTGGGGTGGATCACCTTGGCGCCGTGCCAGGCCAGCGCGATCGCCTCGTGATAGGAGATCGTGTCGAGCTGCACCGCGTTGTCGACCCGGCGTGGGTCGGCGTTGAAGAGCCCCGGCACGTCCTTCCAGATGGTGACCGCCTCGGCGCCCAGGCAGTGGGCGAGGATCGCCGCACTGAAGTCCGAGCCCTCGCGACCCAGGGTGGTCGCGTCGCCCTCGGGCGTGGCGCCGATGAAGCCCTGGGTGACGCGCATCCTGCCGTCGTCGAGGTCCAGGGCGCGCACCCGCTCGGCGGTGGCGGACCAGTCCACGTTCGCCGCCTGATATTCGGCGTCCGTGACGATCAGCTCCCGGGCATCGCGCCATTCGCTGGCGAGGCCCGTCTCCTCGAGCCAGGCGGCCACGATGGTGGTGGAGAGCAGCTCGCCGAAGCAGACGGTCTGGTCGTAGTGAAAGGGCCGCTCGCGGTGCGCATGGTCGCGGTGGCGCCAGTCGAGCTCATCGATGAGCGCCTCGATGCGGCGCGCCACCGGCTCGGCCTTTTCCCCGAACAGCGCCTCGACCGTGGCGAGGTGGTCGCGGCGCAGGGCCGCGAGGCGCTCGCGGTACTCGGCCGGCGCATCGCCCCGGGCCGCGGCGAGCAGCGCCTCCAGGGCGTTGGTGGTCTTGCCCATGGCCGAGACCACCACGACCAGCGGACGCTCGGGGAAGCGGGCGAGCAGCTCGCCCAGGTGGCGGATGGCCTCGGCGTCCCGGATCGAGGCGCCGCCGAACTTGAAGACCTGAGTCATCCGAATCCTCCCGCCGTTCGCTGTGGTCACGGGTGCTACCTTGCGTGAAATCGCCGCTCGGGGAAAGGGCATCACGCCGCTGCTACTCTGAGGGCTGTCGGCCCGGTTGCTCGCGAGGCGTTTCGCAGGGAAGGCGCAATGGAGAACACCTTCTGGACGGCCCTGGTCACCAGCCTGCTGGCGGCGCTGGTGACTTCGCTTGGCATCTACACCATCCGCCGCTTCGCCGGCTGGGGACAGCGCAATACCACCTACTTCATGTGCTTCGCCGCGGGGGTGCTGGTCTCCGCCTCCTTCCTGCACATCATTCCCCGGGCGCTGTCGATGAATCCCGACGCCTCGGCGTGGCTGCTGGTCGGGTTCCTCGGGTTGCACCTGTTCAACCGCTTTGTCACCGCCTTCGTCTGCGAGCGGCGGCCCGATGGGCGTGATGTCGCCATCGGCGTGGTACCGATGCTCGGCATCGGCTTCCACTCCTTCATCGACGGCTTCATCTACTCCATCGCCTTCACGGTCAGCCTGCTGACAGGCTACCTGGCGACCGTCGGGATGGTGCTGCACGAGTTTCCCGAGGGGATCGTCACCTACCTGCTGCTGGTGCGCGGCGGGATCAAGGAGCGGCGGGCGATGTGGCTGGCCTTCCTGGCCGCGGCGGCGACCACGCCGCTGGGGATGCTGGTCTCCTATCCCTTGGTCAGCCGTATCGACGCCTCGACCCTCGGAGCTCTGCTGGGACTCTCGGCGGGGGCGCTGGTCTACGTCGGGGCCACCCACCTGCTGCCTCGGGCGGAGCAGGAGCCTCGCAAGTACAGCCTGGTGGCGCTGGCGGGCGGGGTGCTGGTGGCCGTGGTCATCGTTGCCTCCAAGGCGTGACTGGCCCGACCCCCGGGGGCCGGAAACGACGACGGGCACCCGAGGGTGCCCGTCGCGTCTGCGGCGAGGACTCCGGCGGCGTCAGCTCAGCCGCTGCCGGTAGTCCTCGTAGCCGAAGGCCTTCACCGTGCGCACCTCGCGGCTCGCCTCGTCGATGCGGCAGATCGACGGCAGGCGCATGCCATTGAAGGTGGTGGTCTTGACCATGGTGTAGTGGGCCATGTCGGTGAACACCAGGCGGTCGCCGATCGCAAGCGGCGCCTCGAAGCTGTACTCGCCCACCACGTCGCCGGCCAGGCAGGTCAGCCCGCCCAGGCGATAGGTGTGGGCCTTCTCGCCGGGCTCGCCCGCGCCGATGATCTCCGGCCGGTAGGGCATCTCCAGCACGTCGGGCATGTGCGCCGTGGCCGAGGTGTCGAGGATGGCGATGGCGCCGTCGTTGTCGACGATATCGAGCACCGTGCAGACCAGGTAGCCGGTGTTGAGCGCGATCGCCTCGCCGGGCTCCAGATAGACCTCGAGGTGCGGATGACGCGCCTTGAAGTCGCGGATCACCCGCACCAGCCGCTCGACGTCATAGTCGGGACGAGTGATGTGGTGACCGCCGCCGAAGTTGACCCATTTTCGATCGGCGAGATAGCGGCCGAACTTCTCCTCGAAGGCCGCCAGGGTGCGCTCCAGGGCGTCGCTGTCCTGTTCGCAGAGGGTGTGGAAGTGCAGGCCGTCGAGGCCCGCGAGCTCCACGCCCTCGAGCTCCGCCGCCCGGGTGCCGAGCCGTGAGCCCGGCGCGCAGGGGTCGTAGAGCGCGACCTTGCCCTCGGAGTACTCCGGGTTCACCCGCAGCCCGCAGGAGACCTCGCGCGGCGCCTCGGCCACGGCCGGGCGGTGGCGCTGCCACTGGGCCGGCGAGTTGAAGCTGAGGTGGTCCGCGTACTGCAGCACCACCGCTATCTCCGCCTCGCTGAAGGCGGGCGAGTAGGCATGCACCTCACCGCCGAAGGTCTCCGCGCCGAGGCGCGCCTCGTCCTGGCCGCTGGCCGTGGTGCCGACCAGGTACTGACTGACCAGCGGGAAGGCGTCCCACAGGGCGAAGCCCTTGAGCGCCAGCAGGATGCGCGCCCCGCTCTCTGCCTGGACCCGCTCGAGCAGCTCCAGGTTCTTGCGCAGCAGGGCGTCGTCCACCACGTAGGCCGGCGAGGGGCAGGCCGTCACGTCGAAGTCGGGCGTATCAACCATCGTCGATCAGGCCAGCGGGTCGGCGTCGGGATCGAGCTCGACCATCTGCCACGGCAGCCCCATGTCGCCGACGCGATCCATGAAGGGGTCCGGGTCGAGCTGCTCGACGTTGAACACGCCGTCGCCCTTCCACAGGCCCTCGAGCATCAGCATGGCACCGGTCACCGCCGGCACGCCGGTGGTGAAGGAGACCGCCTGGGACTGCACCTCGCGGTAGCAGGCCTCGTGGTCGCAGATGTTGTAGATGTGCACCTTGCGACGCTTGCCGTCCTTGATGCCGTCGAGGATCACGCCGATGTTGGTCTTGCCCTTGGTGCGCGGCCCGAGCGAGGCCGGGTCCGGCAGCACGGCCTTGAGGAACTGCAGCGGGGTGACCTGGCGCCCCTCGAACTCGATCGGCTCGATGCTGGTCATGCCGACGTTCTCGAGCACCTTGAGGTGGGTGAGGTACTGCTCGGAGAAGGTCATCCAGAAGCGGATGCGCTTCAGGCCCTTGATGTTCTGGAAGAGGGACTCGAGCTCCTCGTGATAGAGCAGGTAGAGGTCCTTCTCGCCGATGCCGTCGAAGTCGAAGGTGCGCTTCTCGGCCAGCGGCGCGGTCTCCTTCCACTCGCCCTCTTCCCAGTAGCGGCCGTTGGCGGTGATCTCGCGGATGTTGATCTCGGGATTGAAGTTGGTGGCGAACGGGTAGCCGTGGTCGCCGCCGTTGGCATCGAGGATATCGATGTTGTGGATCTCGTCGAAGAGGTTCTTCTGGCCCCAGGCGCAGTAGATGTTGGTCATGCCCGGGTCGAAGCCGCAGCCCAGGGTGGCCATGTTGCCGGCCTTGGCGAAGCGTTCCTGGAAGGCCCACTGCTCCTTGTACTCGAACTTCGCCTCGTCCGGGTGCTCGTAGTTGGCGGTGTCCAGGTAGGGCACGCCGGTGCGCAGGCAGGCCTCCATGATGGTCAGGTCCTGGTAGGGCAGGGCCACATGGATCAGCAGCGCCGGCTGGAAGGACTCGATCAGCGCGACCAGCGCTTCCACGTCATCGGCATCCACCTGGGCCGTCTGGATGGGGCGGTCCAGCTGCGCCGCGATGGCGCGGCACTTGTCTTGGTTGCGGCTGGCCAGGCAGATCTCGGAGAAGACTTCGGGATGCTGGGCGCACTTGTGGGTAACGACGCCACCGACGCCGCCGGCGCCGACAATCAGGACTTTGCTCATGGGGTTTCGAATCCAGATCGAGAAATGTTCAACGATGATAGGGTCTTATCGGTCGATGGACCGCGTCTGCGAGCCCGGACCCGATGCCACCCCGGTCGACCTTTCGCGCCGATCCCCGGGAGGTCGGCGCGAGTGCGCGATGATGGCGTCGATGCGAGTCGGGGGCAAGTGCTTTTCGCCCCCGGTCGCCCACCCGGGGCCGGGCCGCCGGTGCGGTGTGCCTCACTACCGTTTCGGGCAGCGGTCGGTCGTCAGCCGCTTGTCACCCCGGGCACGTAGGTGCGACGCTCCAACAGCCCCAGCAGGCTCGCCACCGTGGAGGTCAGCGCCAGGTAGATCAGGCCCGCCCAGAGGAAGACCAGGAAGAAGTCCAGCGTCCTCGAGCCGATATCCGAGGCGATGGCGGTGATCTCCACCACGCCGATGGTGTAGGCGATGGAGGTGAACTTGAGCTCGATGATCGCCTCGTTGGACCACTGAGGGATCACTCGACGCAGTGCCTGAGGGAGCATGATATGGCGTATCGCCTGCCACTGCGTCATGCCGCAGGCTCGCGCAGCCACCAGCTGACCTCGGGGGACCGAGAGTACCGAACCGCGAAAATATTCTGCCTGGTACGCGGCGCTATTGAGGGTGATGGCGATCACGGCGGCGGTGAAGGCATCGAAGACGATGCCCACGTGAGGCAGCCCCAGATAGATGAAGAACATCTGTACCAGCATCGGCGTGCCGCGGAAGAGTTCCACGTAGACGGTACTGACCCAGTAGAAGAGCCGGTTGCCGTAGACCCTGGCCCAGCAAAGCCCCAGGCCCAGGAAGAAGCCCAGCGTGATGGCAATCACCCAGAGCGACAAGGCGACCGGCACGCCCTTCAGCAGCTCGGGTAGCCACTGGATGCCGAACGATATGAATTCCTGCATGGCTCACCCGTGCTCCGCGATGACGTTGAGGAAGGCCCGTGTTCGCTCGTGCGTGGAGTCATTGAACATCGACTCCGGTGCCCCCTGCTCGACGATATGGCCATTCTCCATGAAGATGATCTCGTCGGCGGCCTGGCGGGCGAAGCTCATCTCATGGGTCACCACCACCATGGTCATACCCTCGGTGGCCAGTTGCTGCATGACTCTCACTACCTCACCCGTCAGCTCGGGGTCCAGAGCGGACGTGGGCTCATCGAACAGCAGCAGGTCGGGGTCCATGGCCAGTGCGCGGGCGATGGAGACGCGCTGCTGCTGGCCACCGGAGAGCTCGGCCGGGTAGGCGTCGGCCTTGTCGCCCAGGCCGACCCGTTCTAGTTCGCGGCGAGCGCGCTGGGTGGCGGCCTCCTTGTCCGTACCGTTGACCTTGATCTGGCAGATCCGCACGTTATCGAGCACGGTCAGGTGGGAAAAGAGGTTGAAGTCCTGGAAAACGAAGCCCATCCGGGCCCGCATCTTATCGATGTTGCTATCCAGCACTTCCAGGCCATTGAGGTAGACCCGGCCTGTATCCGGCACCGTGAGATGGTTGATGCAGCGCAGCAGGGTACTCTTGCCCGAACCGGAGGGGCCGATCAGCACCTTGGTCTCGCCCTTGTGCAGTCCGAAGCTGATGCCCTTGAGCACCTCGAGGCCGTCGTAGGCCTTCTCGACACCCTGCACGTCCAGAATCAGATCATCGGCCATTCTTGGCTTTCCTCTCGCGTTATTTTTCGAAGCCCGGTACGGCCAGCTTGCGTTCGAAGGCATACAGCAGGCTGTTGCCTGTCCGGTTGAGGATGAAATACAGCAGCGCCACCACGGCAAAGACCGTGAGGACGTTACCCTGGGTACTGGTGATGATGTAGTGGGCCTGTCGAGTCAGCTCGACGACACCGATGACGTAGGCGAGCGAGGTCTCCTTGATCTCGGAGGAGAATTCATTGGTCCACGGTCCGATGGCGTGCCGTGCCGCCTGGGGGAAGACGATATGTCGGATCGCCTTGATCTTCGACATGCCCATGGCCCTGGCGGCCATCATCTGCCCCGCTGGCACAGACTGAAAGGCGCTGCGAAATATCTGTGACTGATAGGCCGCAGAGCGAAGGCCCATGGCCAGTATCGCGGCACCAAAGGCCGAGATGTCGATGATGCCGGAAATGCCGTAGAAGAAGATGAACAGCATGATGATGACCGGCACACCGCGAAAGATGCGCTCGTACAGCATGAGTGGCCACTGCACGAAACGGCTTCTTGGGCCATAGAGTTGGATCAGGCAAATGGCCATGCCCAGCACGAAACCTATCAGCAGAAGGGCGGCCAATAGTACGATGGCCACTCCCAGTCCCTTCAGCAGGAAGGGGAAATCACGCAGCAGTACGTCGTAGATATCCATGCCGACTTCCCTTACGTGAAGGGCGCCTCGCCGAAACCGGTGAGGCGCCCATGATCACCTCAATTTATTCGTTGCCGAGCTCGGGAAGGCCGGCGACCGGTTTCTGATAGGTGTCGACGAAATCGGGCATGTGTCCCGGGATAGAGGGCACGCTGACGCCGGGAATGTATTCCCCGACGATCTCTCCCCACTCGCCGGACTCATAGATGGCCAGGATGCCCTGATTCAGGTCGCCAAGGATCTGTTGAGGATCGTTCTTGGAGACCGCCAGTGCCAGCGGGGCGCGGATATAGATCTTGCCTGCCATTTTTACCGGTTTTCCGGCGTTGATGTATTCCTGAGCGGATGTGTCGTCGACGATCACCGAGGAGATGCGGCCGATTGCCATGTCATCCACTGCGGTGACGTAGTTATCGTACTTGGCCAGTTCGATCTCGATGTCGCTGCCATCGACGACGTTTTCCTCCATCCATGCCTGCTGAGAGGAACCGCCCTGCACGCCGACCCTTGATCCGCAGCATACGGCGCTGAAGACGTTGAGATCAGAGTCTTCGGGTACCAGCACGACGTCGTTGGTTTCCCACCAGGGGATGGTAAAGTCGATGTTCTTGCTGCGCTCTTCGGTAACGGTCAGGCCGGTGGCAAGGATGTCGATCTTCTCGGCCGCGAGTGCAGGAATCAGTGAGGGAAATGGCATGTCCTGAAACTCGATCTCGATCCCGGCTTCCTCGGCAATTGCTTCCATGGCATCGATGGCGATGCCCTTGAATTCTCCTGCTTCCACATAGGCCCAGGGAGGAAAAGAGGCTTCTACACCCACGGTATAGGGATCTTGTGCGTATGCGGTGGTGGCCAGGCTGCCGCCCACTACCATGATGGCGGCGGCCAGGAAGGATGCTGTTATTCCTTTCATGATTTTCTCGCGTAGTTGTGAGTTTTATTATTCCGCCGAATCACTATGGGTGTGTTATTTAGAGGCTGTCAAATCGGCTCCAGCATTTCTCTGCATGACGTCCGCATCAATGCCGGGAAGGCCGGCTCACGCACGGAGAGGGTGGAGTAAAGCGGGGCGGCAAAGCACATCGCCGCCCCCGTTCACGATGGCTTGACGAGCCTCGACGAGAAGGCCGTGCGGAGCCGTCATCGTGCGATTGCGCTTCTCTTAGCCCGCCGTCGGGCGGGTGATGCGCTTGGCCTCCAGGTAGGCATCGAGCCCGGCCGGGCCGAGCTCGCGGCCGATGCCGCTGCGCTTCATGCCCCCCCAGCTGGCGTGGGGCGGCGCGACCTGGTCGCAGTTGCACCAGACGTTACCCGCCTCGAGGCGTCGGGCGATCGCCTCGGCCCGCTCCGGGCTGGCGGCCACCACGGTGGCGGCCAGGCCGAAGTCGCTGTCGTTGGCCAGGGCGATGGCCTCCTCGTCGTCGGCCACCCGCCGCGCGCAGAGCAGCGGCCCGAAGATCTCCTCCTGCCACAGGCGGCTATCGGTCGGCACGTCGCGATAGAGCCGCGGCGCCACGAAGCAGCCCTGCTCGGGCAGCGCGAGGGCGGGGGTGGCGCTGTCGAGCCCCTCCCGCTCGGCCTGGATCAGGAAGCCCTGCACCCGGTCGCGCTGGACGGCGGTCGCCAGGGGGCCCATGTCGGTCTCGGCCGCCAGGGGATCGCCCAGGCGCAGCGCGCCCATCGCCGCGTCGATGGCGTCGAACAGCGCGTCGGCCACTCGCTCGTGGACCAGCAGGCGGCTGGTCGCCGAGCACATCTGGCCGGCGTTGTAGCAGATGCCGGCCATCACCAGGTCCCGCGCCTGGGCGAGGTCGGCATCCTCGGTGACCACGATCGGCGACTTGCCGCCGAGCTCCAGGGAGACCGGTCGCACCCCGCGGGCGGCCGCCTGCATCACCGCCTCGCCCACCGCGTTGCTGCCGGTGAAGGAGAGCTTGTCGATGCCCGGGTGGCGGCTGAGCGGGGCGCCGATGCCCTGGCCGTCGCCGTGCAGCAGGTTGACCACGCCGGCGGGCAGGCCAGCCTCATGTACCAGCTCCGCGAGGACCCGCTCCGGCAGGGGCGTGACCTCCGAGGGCTTGAAGACCACCGTGCAGCCGGCGGCCAGCGCCGGGGCGAGCTTCCAGGCGCTGCTGACCAGCGGGAAGTTCCAGGGGGTGATCAGCCCCACCACGCCGACGGGGTCCCAGTAGCGCCGGGCCGAGAGGCCCTCGATACCGCTCGCGTCGGCCTGGCCCTGGCGCTCGCCCAGGGCGCGGGCCTGGTCGGCGTAATAGCGGTAGCAGGCGATGGCATCGTCGAGGTCCTGGTGGGCCTCGGCCAGCGGCTTGCCGTTGTTGCGGCTCGAAAGCGCGGCCAGCGCCTCGCGGCGCGCTTCGAGGCCCGCGGCGATGGCATCGAGATGCTCGCCGCGCCGGCGCTCCGGGGTGGCGCGCCAGCCGGGCAGGGCGCGGCGGGCGGCGGCCACGGCCGCCTCCACGTCCGCCGGGTCGCCGACGGTGACCTCGGCGATCACCGTCTCGTGGTAGGGGTCGAGCACCGGGCGGTGGGCCTCGGCCCGGCTCGGCACCCAGGCGTTATCGATGAACTGCTCGGTCAGGGAGTGCATAGGGTCTCTCGTGCTCAGCGAATCGGCAGCCAGCGGCGCCGGGTCGGCCGCATGCCGGGGAAGTTCAGCTCCACCACGCGCAGCCCGAGGGTCAGCACGATGGTGGTGGCCAGGTAGATGCCGGCGATCAGCAGCAGCGGTTCGTAGATCAGAAAGGTCTCGTCGCGAATGATGTTGGCGGCCTGCAGCAGGTCCATCAGCGCGATGGTGGAGACCAGCGGCACCGACTTGAGCAGCAGGATCATCTCGCCGGTCAGGGTCGGCAGGCAGAGCTGGATGGCTCGCGGCAGCCAGAGCCGGGTGAGCACCTGGACGCCGGAGAGCCCGAAGGCGCGGCCGGCCTCCAGCTCGCCCCGGGGCACGCTCTGCATGGCGCCGCGGATCACCTCACCGGAGTAGGCCCCGACGCTGAGCACGAAGGTGAGGGCGCCGAAGAAGAAGGGGTCGCGCAGCAGCGGCCAGAAGGCGCTCTCGCGGATCCCCGGCACGCCCTCCAGCAGGCGGCCCACGCCATAGTAGAATAAGAACAGCTGCACCAGCAGCGGGGTGCCGCGGATCACCGTGGTGAAGGCCAGGGCCAGCCAGGCCAGCGGCCGGGGGCCGCGCAGGCGCGCCAGGGCCACCCCCACGGCGAGGAGCAGGCCGCCGACGGCCGAGACCGCCAGCAGCCACAGGGTGTTGACGAAGCCCTCCCACAGGTACTCCTGATAGAAGGGATCGCTCAGCCAGGAAAAGTCCATCTCAGGCCTCCGTGGGTTGGCCGCGGCGCACCAGGCGCTCGAGGCGGGCAAACAGCGCCGTGGAGGAGAGGGTCATCAGCAGGTAGATGACGCCGGCGGCGGCATAGAACAGGAAGTAGGCGCGGCTGCTGGCGGCGGCCTGCTGGATGGTGAAGAACAGCTCGTTGAAGCCGATCACGCTGATCAGGGCGGTGTCCTTGATCAGGATCAGCCACAGGTTGGACATGCCCGGCAGGGCATTGGGCAGCATGGCCGGCAGCACGATGCGGTGAAAGCGGGTCCAGCGCGAGAAGCCGTAGGCGTCGGCGGCCTCCAGCTGGCCGCGGGGGATGGCCAGGATGGCGCCGCGGAAGACCTCGGTCATGTAGGCGCCCTGGACGAAGGCCAGCACCCCCACGGCGGTGGCGAAGCCGGTGATCTTCACCGCGCCCGCCATGCCGAGCTTGGCCAGCAGGGCGTCCAGCGCCTGGGCGCCGGCATAGTAGAGCAGGATGATCAGCAGAAGCTCCGGCACGGCGCGGATCAGCGTCGAGTAGGCGCCCGCCAGGGCACGCAGCGGCGCCCAGGGGCTCAGCTTGGCGCCGGCGCCCAGCAGGCCCAGCAGCAGGCCGATGGCGTAGGCCAGCACGGCGATCTCCACCGTGGTCAGGGCCCCGGCCAGGATGGGGCCGGCCCAGTCGCCGAGCCCCTCCGGTGTCATGGAAGTCATGGTCGATGGTGTCCTTGGTCACGTGACGAGACGCCCCGACGCCGGGTGGCGTCGGGGCGGCGACTGGCGCGAGGCTCAGTCGTAGACGCAGACGTCGGTGCCCAGGTACTGCTCGGAGAGGCTGGCGCAGGTGCCGTCCTCGATCACCGTGGCGATGGCGTCGTTGAGCGACGCCTCGAGCGCGTCGTCCGCCTGGCGCAGGCCGATGCCGACGCCCTCGCCGTAGGCCTCGTGGCGCGGCGCCGTGGCCTTGATCTCGAAGCCCTCGGCCTCGTCGCGCTGGAGAAACTGCACCATGGCGATCTCGTCGGCCAGGATCACGTCCAGGCGCCCGGAGAGCAGGTCGCTGTTGACCTGCTCGGCCTGGTTGTAGACGCGGATGTCCACGCCGCTGTCGCGCAGCGCGCGGCGGGCGTAGGTGGCGTTGGTGGTGGCGGCCTGGACGCCCATCACCAGGCCGTCGAGGTCCTCGGGGCTGGTCATCTCGCGCTCGTCGGCGGCCACGTAGGCGCCGGGCGTGAAGTAGTAGGGGCGCGTGAAGTCGATGACCCGCTGGCGCTTCGCGGTGATCGACATCGAGTTCATGATCATGTCGATGCGCTCGGCGTCGAGCGAGGCGATGATGCCGCTCCAGCCGGTGGGCGTGATCTCGCACTCGCGCCCCATGGCGTCGCAGAGGGCGTGGGCGAGATCCACCTCGAAGCCGGTCCAGTCGCCGCTGGCGGCCTTGAAGGTGAAGGGCGGATAGGGCTCGCCGGAGATGCCCACCTTGAGGGGCTCGTTGGCCTGGGCGGTGACGGCGAGGCTCAGCGTGGCGGCGGCGAGGGTGCGCTTCAGGGGGAATGTCATGATCTTCTCCTGTCGTTGTGGTGTGTGGAGCGGTCAGGCGGCCGGCGCGACGAAGCGACGGCAGCGGGGATCATCGAAGACGTCCTGCGGGCTCCCCGAGGCGGCGATGCGCCCCTGGTCGAGGTAGACCAGCTGGTCTGAGACCTCTCGGGCGAAGTGCATCTCGTGGGTGACCAGCAGCATGGTGCGGCCCTCGTCGGCGAGGTCGCGGATCACCCCCAGCACCTCGTTGACCCGTTCCGGGTCCAGTGCCGAGGTGGGCTCGTCGAAGAGCAGCAGGCGGGGCTCCATGGCCAGGGCGCGGGCGATGGCCACCCGCTGCTGCTGGCCGCCGGAGAGGAAGGCGGGGTAGGCGTCGCGGCGGTCGGCCATGCCGACCCGCTCGAGGTAGTGCTCGCCGATGGCGGTGGCCCGGCGCCGGGAGAGCCCCTTGACCCGCATCGGGGCCTCGATGACGTTACCCAGCACGCTGAGGTGCGGCCAGAGGTTGAACTGCTGGAAGACCATGGTCACCTTGGCGCGCAGCCGCTGCAGCTGGCGCCGGTCCAGTCCGACGATGTCGCCCTGGGGATTGCGGGTGAAGCGAATCGCCTCATCCGCAATCGCCAGCTCGCCCCGGTCGGGCCGTTCCAGCAGGTTCATGCAGCGCAGCAGGGTGCTCTTGCCGGAGCCGCTGGAGCCGATGATGGAGGTGACGGTGCCCTCGTCGATCTCGAGGGAGACGCCCTTGAGCACCTCCAGGTCGCCGAAGTGCTTGATCAGGTGGTGGGCCGCCACCGCGGGGGCGGCGGCCTGGGGACGGGGAGAGGGTTCGAACGATGACGTCATAGGCAATCGGCCTCCGAGGCCGGGGTCGGTGACAGGGATGCCAGGGCGCGTTCGGCGAAGGCGGCCAGGCGGCGGCTGGCGGCGGCGAGCCGCTCGGCGTCGACGGTCAGGCTGAGGCGCACGAAGCCGGCCGCCGAGGGGCCGAAGGCCTCGCCGGAGAGCACCGAGATGCCCTCCTCGTCGAGCAGGCGGTCGGCGAAGGCCTGGGAGGAGAGCCCGGTGGCGCGGATGTCGACCATCAGGAACATGCCCGCCGGCGGACGGATCGCGCTGACCGCCGAGCTCTCGGCGAGCGCCTCGCAGACGGCGTCGCGACGCCCGCGATACGCCTCGCGCATCTCGTCGAGCTCGGCGGGGGGCGCGGTGAGGGCGCTGCAGGCCGCGTCCTGGATGAAGTCCGGGCAGCCGTAGAGCATGCACAGTGCCAGGTGGCTCAGATGGCCGATCAGCGGCTCCGGGCCCATCACCCAGCCCAGGCGCCAGCCGGTCATGGCGTGGGACTTGGAGAGGCTGTTGATCACCACGCTGCGCTCGGCCATGCCCGGCAGGGTGGCGGGGCAGACATGCTCGCCCTCGTAGATCAGCTCGGCGTAGACCTCGTCGGAGATCAGCCAGAGGTCGTGGCGGCGGCACAGCGCGGCGACGGCCTCCCAGGTCTCGGCGTCGATCAGCTGGCCGGTGGGGTTGTGGGGATTGTTGAGCAGCAGCGCCCGGGTGCGCGGGGTGATGGCCGCCTCCAGGGCCGCCGGGTCGAGGCGGAAGTCCGCCTCGCCGCGTAGCGGGACCTGTACCAGTTCGGCGCCGGTGGCGCGCAGCACCGCCTCGTAGGTGACGTAGC
The DNA here is from genome assembly GCF_043496965.1 of Halomonas sp. B23F22_3. NCBI lineage: Bacteria > Pseudomonadati > Pseudomonadota > Gammaproteobacteria > Oceanospirillales > Halomonadaceae > Halomonas > Halomonas sp. B23F22_3. The sequence continues at coordinate 69,091 of NZ_JBIEKG010000003.1, read as the reverse complement.
TGGGCTCCGGGACCAGCACCTCGTCGCCCGCATCGAGCAGGCACTGGGCGACGGCGTAGAGGCCGCATTGGGCGCCGGCCATGACGATGACGTGTTCCGGCCCCACCTCGAGCCCCTGGCGACGATAGCCGTCGGCGATGGCCTGGCGCAGCGCGAGCTTGCCTTGAACGTCGGCGTAGTGGGTGGCGCCGCCGCGCAGGCTCGCGACGGCGCTGTCGATGATCGGCGCCGGGGTGATGAAGTCGGGATCACCCACCGAGAGCACGGTGATCTCCTCGCCGGCGGCCTGGCGGGCCAGGGCGCGATAGTGGATGTCCCAGGCCGCGGCACCCTCGCCGGCGATCCGTTGGGTCAGTTGGGAATAGCGCATGGAAAGCTCAGCCTCGCTCGGGGGAGTGGAAGGGGGACGGCAGCCGGCGCCGCTCGGCCTGCCAGGCCAGGGCGGTGCCCGCCGGGCTCTCGGCCCAGGCCTCGTACTGGCGGGCGACGTGCTCGGCCATCGCGGGCGAGGCGGCGAGCAGCGGCTGGCCGGTGGCCTGGGCGGCGAGCTGGGTCTGGCAGCTGCGCTCCAGGTCGCGCATGCGCAGGAAGGCCTCGCCGACGCTGCGCCCGCAGGTCAGCAGGCCGTGCTGGCGCAGCACCATGGCCATGTGGGGCCCGAGGTCGTCGGTCAGGCGCTGGCGCTCGTCGAGGTCCAGGGCGATGCCCTCGTAGTCGTGGTAGGCCAGGCGGTCGTGGAACTGCAGCGCCCACTGGTTGAGCGGCGCCAGCCCCTCGGCGAGGCAGGAGAGGGCGACCCCGGCCACGGTGTGGGTGTGCAGCACGCAGGCCACCTCGGGGCGGGCGGCGTGGATGGCGCTGTGGATCGTGAAGCCGGCGGGGTTGATGCCGAGCCCGGTGGGGTCGTCGAGCACCGTGCCGTCGGCGGCCACCGTGACCAGGTCCTCGGCGCGGATCTCCTCGAAGCGCAGGCCGAAGGGGTTGAGCAGGAAGCGCTCCTCCTCGTCGTGCCGGCCCTCGCCGCTTGGCTCTGCCTCGGGAAGTCGCGCCGAGATGTGGGTCGAGATGCCGTCGTCCATGCCATCCAGGGCGATCAGCCGATAGGCGGCCGCCAGGTCGCGCCGCACGCCGGCCTCGGTCTCGGTCTCGCGGCGTGCGCTCACAGGCTCGCCTCCACGGCGGCCAGGGCATCACTGCCGTCGCGGGTCTCGACGCCCTCGAGGAAGGCGGCGACCCGCTCGGGGTGGGCGGCCAGCCACTCGCGGGCCACGTCCTCGACGTCGCGCTCCTCCAGGCTGTATTCGCGAATGAAGTCGCTCTGCTGGTCGGCGGAGAGCACGAACTGGTCGAGCAGGCGGGTCAGGTTGGGGTTGGCCTCGGCGTACTCCTTGGCGACGATGGTCTTGACGTCGCTGCGGCCGCTGTCGGCCCCGAAGACGTTGGCGGCGTCATCGAGGATGTGCACGTCGTACTCCGGCACCATCCAGTGCGGGGTCCAGCCGTAGAAGAGGATCCACTGCTGCTCCGCCACGGCGGCCTTGACCTCGGAGAGCATGCCGGGCGTGGACGAGGCCTTGAGCTCCCACGCCTCGAGCCCGTGGGTGTCGGCCTCGATGGCGCCCTCGATCATGTCGGTGACGGTGGAGCCGCTCTCGATGCTGTAGATGGCGCGATCGAAGCGCTCGGCGACCTCGGGGTCGGCGAGCTGTTCGGCGTTGGTGATGCCGGCCTCGGCCACGTAACCGGGCACGGCGAGGCCCATGCGGGCGCCGTTGACGTTGTTGCCGAGGTCGAGGATCGCGCCGGCCGCCATGGCGGCGTCGTAGCTGTCCTGCTGGGCGGGCATCCAGCCGGCGAGAAAGGCGTCGCTGTCGCCGCTCTGCAGGGTGCTGTAGCCCACCGTCGAGCTGAGCTCCAGGGCCTCGGTGCGATAGCCGAGGGGTTCGATGAGCTGGGCGATGATCTCGCTCTTCACGGTCACGCCCGGCCAGGGCGGTACCACCAGGCGCAGGCGATCGTCGCGGTCGGCGGCGAGCGCCGGCGTCGCCAGGGCCAGGCCGGTGACGAGGCTCAGGCCGTGGATGAGGGTCAGGGTACTTCGCGTCTTGGTGCGCATGTGCAGACGTCTCCTTATCGTCAGGGCCGGTCATGCCGGCCGGAAGTCAGTGCCAGGCCGCGGGTGGCCTCAGGTCGACGCGGCCCAGGCGGCGGCATCCACCTCGATGATCAGCGGCGAGTCGGCGTCGTCGAGGCGCGCGAGGGCCGCGTGCAGCCCGGCCGGGTCGCCGATGGCGGCGTAGCGGCAGGCGTAGGCCGAGGCGAGGTCGCGGAACGACGGGGCGGCCAAGTCGACGCCTACGTGCTGCACGTCGCTTGACGACATGTAGCGGCGGATCTCGTCGTAGCCGTCGTTGTTCCAGACCACGACCGCCAGCGAGCGGCCCAGGTCGCGGGCGGTGCCCAGCTCGCCGAGCACGAACTGCAGGCCGCCGTCGCCGACCAGCGCGACCACCGGCAGCGCCGGCTGGGCCAGGGCGGCGCCCAGGGCGGCGGGCAGCCCGTAGCCGAGGGTGCCGTAGCCGGTGGCGGCGTTGAACCAGCGCCGCGGGGCCGGCATGGCGGCCAGGAAGTTGCCGGCGTAGACCGGGCCTGTCGAGTCGCCGACCACCACGGCGTCGGGCAGCGCCTCGCGCAGGGTGGCGAAGAGCGGCACGTATGGCGCGAGCTCCGGGTCCGAGGCAAGCGCGAGCTCCCGGCGCACGGCGGCGGTGCGGGCGTGGCCATCGCGTTCGCCGGGCTCGGGCAGGCGCGCCACCAGCGCCTCGAGAGTCTCGCCGGCGTCGGCGACCAGTGCCAGGTCTGTCGCCTGGTTGCGGCCCAGCTGCTGGGGGTCGATGTCGACGCGGATCAGTCGACCCTCGAGGCGGAAGCCCTCGTCGAAGACCAGGTCGTAGTCGGTCTCGCCGAGTTCGGTGCCGATCGCCAGCACCACATCGGCCTCGGCGGCCAGCCGGCGGGCGGCGGGCAGGCTGGCGGTGGCACCCAGGTCCAGCGGATGATCCTGGCCGAGCACGCCCTTGGCGTTGATGGTGGTCAGGGTCGGGGCCTGGAGGCGCTCGGCGAGTGCTCGGGCGGCCTCGGGGGCGCTGGCGCAGCCGCCGCCGAGCAGCAGCAGCGGACGCTCGGCGCCCGCCAGCCACTCGGCGGCCCGTTCGATCGCCGCCGGGGCCGGCGCCGGGGGGAACACCTCGAGGGGGCGCGGCGCCAGCGCCGGGATCTCGGCATCGAACAGGTCGATGGGGATCTCGAGGTGCACCGGGCCCGGCCGCGCGCCGCGAAAGATCGCGAAGGCCCGGGCCAGGATTTCCGGCAGCGCCTCGGGGTCGTGGAGGGTGTGGCTGAAGACGCTGACGCCGGCCAGGGTCTGCTGCTGGCTCGGCAGCTCGTGCAGGCGGCCCTGGCCGCGGCCCAGGGTCGGACGGCGGTTGACGCTGGAGATCACCAGCATCGGCACCGAGTCGGCGAGCGCCTGGCCCATGGCGGTGGCGATGTTGGTCATGCCGGGGCCGGAGATGATGAAGCAGGCCGCCGGGTGGCCGCTGGCGCGGGCATAGCCGTCGGCCATGAAGCCGGCGCCCTGCTCGTGGCGCGGGGTCACGTGGCGCAGGCGGCTCTCGCTCAGCTCGCGGTAGAGCTCGATGGTGTGCACCCCGGGGATGCCGAAGGCGGTGTCGACGCCATAGGCTTCCAGCAGGCGCAGCAGCTGGCGGGCACAGGTCTGGCTCATCGGGTCGCCTCCTCGTTCACCGGCCCATCCACCGGCTCGTCCACGAGGTCCGGCAGGCCGCCGCGCACCGGGCGACCCAGCACCCGCTCCACCATGGGCACGAAGTGCGTTAGGGGAAGGGTGTCGTAGTCGGGGTCGAAGCTCGCCTGGTCCCAGTCGTCGCAGAAGCGCACGGTGCGCGCATAGGCCGGGTGGTCGCGGAACTGCTCCCGGGCGTGGGGATCCTGGCCGAAGAAGTGGCGGTAGTGGTAGCCCTGGAAGAGCTCGTGGTGGCGGATCATCCAGGCGTTGAGCGGGTCGACGAAGGGCTCGAGGATTGCCGCGGCGATCTCGGCGTGATTGGCCGGGGCCAGGTCGTCGCCGATGTCGTGGAGCAGCGCACAGACGACCATCTCCTCGTCGGCGCCGTCGCGCAGCGCCCGGGTCGCGGTCTGCAGGCTGTGCTGGTAGCGATCCACCGGGTAGCCGTGGGTGTCGCCGGCCAGGTTGTGCAGGTGGGCCAGCACCCGGCGCGGGGCGTCGGCGACGTAGTCGCGGAAGCGGGCGTCGATCAGCGCCCAGTCGTCGCGGCGGGCCTCGCCGAAGTGGCGGAAGGTGGCCTGGTTCATGCGGGCTCTCCGGTGGTCGGGGCGGGGGTGGCCTGGCGGCGCAGCACGCGGCGGCGGCTGGCGGTGCTGTCGCGGTCGACGTAGCCCTGGCGCAGGTGGCGCACGCCGCCGGCCAGCTGGAAGGCGCTGCGGCCGTGCAGCAGGCGATAGTTGTCCATGATCAGCATCTGGCCCGGGTCGAGCTTGAGGTTCAGGGTCAGCTCCTCGCCGGTGATCAGGCGATAGAAGGCGCCGCGCGCGGCGTAGTAGGCCTCCAGCTGCTCGGGGGGCAGGGCCGGCACGCGCTCGGTGCGGTTGGAGTAGCGCACCCGGACCGGCTCGCCCTGGCTGTCCAGCTCGATCAGCGGCCCCTCGCCCTCGAGGTGGGTGGTGTCGTCGCGATAGCGGAACCCCGGGGTGACCCGGGTCAGGCAGTCGTAGGCGGCCGGGTCGCGCTCGCGCAGCAGGCGGGCCGCCATGAAGCCGTCGGCCAGGGTGCTGTCGCCGCCGTTGGCGGCGTTGGTCAGGCAGTGCAGCCAGATGTAGCCGGGGATGGGGTCGCGATAGGGGTTGTCCGTATGCGGCTCCAGGCCGCGCTGGGTCATGGTCAGGTCGTAGGCGTCGGCCACCGACTTGACGTCGGCGATGCCGCCCCAGTTGGTGCGCCGCAGCGGGCCGATGCGATCGATCAGCGGCTGCATGCCATGCTCCTCGGTGGGCACGCCTGAGACCAGCACGAAGCCGTCGCGATGCAGCGCCTCGAGCATCGCCAGCAGCGCCGTGTCGTCCTCCAGGGTGGCGGCGAAGTCGGCCTCGGGGCGCGGCGCGCTGGCGGCGTCCCAGAGCCGTTGGGGCGGGTCGCTCGGCGCGTCGTCGAAGAGCGCGTCGAGATCGAAGAGGCCGCGATGGCCGTCGCTGAAGCGCAGGGCAAGCTCGCCGTCGCGTACCTCGGCCGACTCGACGGCGAGCGTGAGCGGCAGCTCGGCGGCCTCGATCAGGCGCTGGCCGGTGCGCGGGTCCAGGGTCTCGGCATCGGGGCTGCGCTCACGCAGCCAGAGGGCGGCGAATTCGCGGGTCCGGCCGTGGTGGTCGATGACCAGGCGTCGGTTTTTGGCCAGGGATGTGACATGTGTCATGGCGGCGTCTCCACGGACTGTGCTTCGGGGTCGCGCTCAACCATAACCGCCTGCGGCGGCCACGACTTGATTAATTTGGCCTCAGGCTTGACCCTTTTGGCCATGATCGATGCTCCCGACGGCGCGTGGCCCTATCCGCGCCCCGACTCCCCGCCCCTGCTCACCCCGGAGCAGGCCGAATACACCCTCGACGTGTGGCTGGTACCGCGCTTCTCGATGCTGACCCTGTTCTGCCTGCTGGAGCCGCTGCGCGTGGCCAACCGCTTCGGCCGCGACCTCTTCGCCTGGCGGCTGCTCTCGGCGGACGGGGAGGCGGTGGTGGCCAGCAACGGCGTGCGCATCGACGTGGATGGCGCCCTGGAGTCGCTGGAGGACAGCGCGCGTCTGATGGTCGTCTCCTCCTATGAGGCGGAGGCGACGGTGCGCTTTCAGGATCGCGCCGTGCTGCGGCGCATCGCCGCCCACGGCGGCTGGCTGGGCGGGCTGGACACCGCGCCCTTCATCCTGGCCCGGGCGGGGGTGCTGGAGGGGTGTCGGGTAGCGCTGCACTGGGAGAGCGTGCCGGCCTTCCGGCTCGAGTTTCCGGAGCTGGAGATCAGCCCGGCGCGCTACGAGTTCGACGCCACGCGGATGACCGGGTCCGGCGGGGCGGCGAGCATCGACATGATGCTGGAGTGGATCGAGCGCGCCTATGGCCCCGCCCTGGCCGACGCCGTGGGCCGCCAGCTGGTGCACGAGCGGGGCCGCGGCGAGGGCGGCGCCCAGCGCCAGCGCTACGGGGAGCTGCCGCGCAGCGCGGTGCGGGCGCTGGCGGTGATGGAGGCCAACCTGGCCCAGGCGCTGCCGATCCCCGAGGTATGCCGGCTGGCGGGGCAGTCGCAGCGCCAGCTGACGCGGCTCTTCCAGCGTCACTTCGGCGAGACGCCCCACCAGTGCTACCTGGGCATGCGCCTGGACCGGGCGCGCCAGCTGCTGGCCGACAGCCGCTGCCTGGTGACCGAGGCGGCGCTGGCCACCGGCTTCACCCAGCCGGCACACTTCACCCGCGCCTATCGCCGCCGCTTCGAGGAAGCGCCCAGCGTGACCGCCGAGCGCGGCAGCAGCGTCGAGTCGGGGCGTGAGGGTGGAGCGGCCGCCTAGCGGTGTGCGATGCGTCGGGCGGGGGGGGCTGAGAGAGGCGGGCACAAACGAAAAAAGCGCCCGTAGGCGCTTGATTCGTCGACTGTTTGGTGGAGGCGGCGGGAATTGAACCCGCGTCCGCCGGCACTCACCCATTGGCTCTACATGCTTAGTTTCGTCATTTGATTTAACACCACTGGCTCCGACGATCAGGATCCAGCAATGCGATTCCTCGTCAGGTTTAACGACAGGCGAGAGGACACCACCTATCGCGATCCCATCAGTCTTGGCTCATATCCCGTCAGCAATGAATGGGCACATTGCCTTCGGGCCGGGCTAGAAGCTAGCGGCGTTTAAGCTGCCAGCGCGCCCTGAGCGTAGTTGTCGTCGTTTGCGACTATTTAGTCGTGATGTTGGATTTACGAGATACATCACGCTCTCGGCATGCACCTCAGGGATTGTCACCGGCGTCGAAACCGTGTCGCCCCCGTAACGCGCATCCTAACAGGATGTGCAGTTTTGTGACACCTCAGGCCTTGGTTTGTTCACGCATGATGCGCCCTTTCTGCCGCTGCCAGTCGCGGTCCTTCTCGGTGGCCCGCTTGTCGTGCAGCTTCTTGCCGGTCACCAGCGCCAGCTCGCACTTCACCCGGTTGTTCTTCCAGTAGAGCTTGAGCGGCACGCAGGTGTGCCCCTTCTCCTGGGTGCGCGAGAAGATCTTGGCGATCTCCTTGCGATGCAGCAGCAGCTTGCGGGTGCGTGTCGGGTCCGCGATCTCGTGGGTGCTGGCGGTGTTGAGCGGCGTGATGTGGGTGCCCAGCAGCCACGCCTCGCCGTTCTTGATCAGGATGTAGGTGTCGGTGAGCTGCGCCTTGCCGGCGCGCAGGCTCTTCACCTCCCAGCCGGCCAGCACCACGCCCGCCTCGAAGCTCTCGTCGATATGGTATTCGAAGCGTGCTTTCTTGTTCTGGGCGATGACGTTGCCGCCGGGACCCTTGCTCTTGCCTTTCTTGTTGGCCATGAAACCTCGTGTCCTGTATCTGCCGGTGGCGCTTGCCCTTCGATGTGGGGGGAAGCGTGGTACCATTCAAGGCCTGAAATAACCGCTCATGATACGCCCTGGGCACTGTGAAGTCAGCGGAGAGCTCAATGCCAACGGTCAATCGGTCCGCCATGGTGCGGCACACCCCCCAGGACATGTTCGACCTGGTCAACGACTTCGAGCGCTACCCGGAATTCCTCCCGGGATGCCGGAACGCTCGCCTGCTCGAGCGCGACGACGCGCACCTGATCGGCGAGATGACCCTGGGTCGTGCCGGGATCGAGCAGAGCTTCACCACCCGCAACGACCTGATCGAACCCGAGCGCATCGAGATGTCGCTGGTCAGCGGCCCCTTCAAGCGCCTGCGCGGCCGCTGGCTGTTCATGCCGATGGGCGAGGGAGCCTGCAAGATCAGCCTCGAGCTGGAGTTCGAGTTCGCCAACCGCCTGCTGGGGATGGCCTTCGGCAAGCTCTTCCAGCAGGTCGCCGGGCAGCTGGTGGACTCCTTCACCCGCCGCGCGGACAGCCTCTATGGCCGCTAGCTCTCCGGACACCATCGAGGTCGAGGTGGCTTTCGCCCTGCCCGAGCGGCAGTGCATCGTGACGCTTTCCGTGAGTGAGGGCACCACGGCCCGAGAGGCGGTCGCGATGGCGGGGCTGGAAGCGAGGTTTCCCGAGCTCCCCGCGGCGAGCATCCTTGATGCCGACCTGGGGCTCTTCGGCAAGCGGCTGCGCGACCCCGATGCGCAGCGCCTGAAGGTGGGGGATCGCGTCGAGGTCTATCGGCCGCTCAAGATCGATCCCAAGGCGGTGCGCGCCGAGCGGGCCGCGGCCAAGACGCGCTGACGCCCCGTCCGGCGGGGCCGGTACGGGGCGTCACGGGCAGGCTCGGTCGCGGGCTGGCTCAGGGGCGATCCGGCGTCAGGTTGTCGATCGGCGCGTCCTGATCGTCCTCGGCGACCTCGCTGTCGGGCCCGATGCCGCGATCGTCGCCGAGCGGCGGCGCCGTCGAGAAGTCCCCCTCCCGCTCGATGTTCGCGACGCGCCCGCCCTCGAAGGTCAGGGTGATGCGCCGCTGCTCGACGTCGCCGTAGGCCTCGTCGAGGCGGTAGACATAGTCCCACTGGCGGGCATCGAAGGGCGCCTCGAGCAGCGGGCTGCCCATCAGGTCGACGACCTGCTGGCGGCTCATGCCCGGCCGCAGCTGCTCGGCCATGCCCGCGGTCACCAGGTTGCCCTGGGGCAGGTCGCGCTTGTAGACGCCGAAGTAACTGCAGCCGCTGATCATCAGCAGGGCGACGGAAAGGGTGACGATTCTTGTCAGCTTTTGCATTTGCGCCTGTTCTTCACTATCGTGGATTCGGTCGATCATAACCGACCCTACCCGATACTGCGAAGAGCGACCATGGCCGACCAGAACCATGAATTGCGCAAGGCCGGTCTCAAAGTGACCCTGCCGCGCGTCAAGATCCTGCAGATCCTCGAGAGCGCCTCCGAAAAGCACCATCTGAGCGCCGAGGATGTGTATAAGACCCTGCTGGACGCGGGCGAGGACGTGGGCCTGGCCACCGTCTATCGCGTGCTGACCCAGTTCGAGACCGCCGGGCTGGTGATCCGCCATAACTTCGATGGCGGCCACGCCGTCTTCGAACTCTCCCAGGAGGAGCACCACGACCATATGGTGTGCCTGGAGAGTGGTGAGATCGTCGAGTTCTTCGATGAGACCATCGAGCGTCGCCAGCAGGAGATCGCCGAGGAGCACGGCTTCGAACTCGTCGATCATGCCCTGGTGCTCTACGTGAGGCCGCGGGGCTCCCGGGCGACTCGCCAGGAAGGCATCCAGAAGAAGTAGCGCCGACGGGGTCGCCCGGAACGGCGACACCCCCGAGCGGTGAAAGAGCGCGGCCCCGATCCTTGGATCGGGGCCGCGCTGCGTTGGGGATCATGGACGCGCGAGCCCGCGTCGCGGGCTCAGTGGTGGGCGCGCTGGCTGGCGTCGAGCATCTCCCGGGCGTGGGCCAGGGTGCGGTCGGAGAGGTTCACGCCGCCGAGCATGCGCGCCAGCTCGCCGACCCGGCCGGCCTCGTCGAGCAGGGCCATGCGGGTCAGGGTGGAGGCCTTCTCGGCCTGCTTCTCGATGTGCAGGTGATGGTGGGCCTGGGCGGCCACCTGGGGCAGGTGCGTCACGGTCATCACCTGGCCGTTCTCGCCCAGCCGGCGCAGCAGCTGGCCGACGATCTCGGCGGTGGCCCCGGAGACGCCCACGTCCACCTCGTCGAAGACCAGGCTGGCGATGGTCGAGTGCTTGGCCGCCACCACCTGGATCGCCAGGCTGATGCGCGACAGCTCCCCGCCCGAGGCCACCTTGGCCAGCGGGCGCGCCGGCTGGCCGGGGTTGGCGCTGATCAGCATACGTGCGCCCTCCAGCCCCTCGATGGCCGGGGTCTCCCGGGCGGCGAGCTCGACCTCGAAGGTGGCCTTGTCCATGGCCAGGAAGGCCAGCTGCTCCTGCACGGCGCGGCCGAAGCGGCGAGCGGCCTGGCGACGCGCCTTGGAGACCGCCGTGGCCTGCTCGTGCCAGCGCGCCTGCTGTGCCTCGACCTCGGCGGCCAGCGTCTCGAGGTCGCCGTCGCCGCCCTCCAGGCCCTCGAGCTCCTCGGCCAGGCGGCGGTGCAGGTCGACCAGCACCTCGGGCAGCACGTGGTGCTTGCGGGCGATGCGGTGCACCTCGCCCAGGCGCTCCTCGACCCAGGCCAGCCGCTCCGGGTCCAGCTCGACGCCGGCGGCGAAGTGGCCGAGCTCGCGGCCCGCCTCCTCGATCTGGATGCGCGCCTCGCCGAGCATGGTGAGGGTATCGGCCAGGCTCCCGCGGTCGCTGCCCGGCAGCTCCGAGAGATGCTGGATCGCCTGATTGAGCCGCGTCAGCGCGCCGGCCTCGTCGCCGTCGCAGCACTCGGCGGCGAACTGCGCCTCGCGCAGCCGCTCCTCGGCGTGGGCCAGCTCCTCCTGCTCCTCCTCGAGCCCCTTGAGCTCGCCCTCGGCCAGGGCCAGGGCATCGAGCTCCTCCACCTGATAGCGCAGCAGCTGGCGGCGGGCGCGGATCTCGTCGCCGTCCTCGGCCAGGCGCTCGAGGCGTCGGCGGCTGGCCTGCCACTCGCGGAAGGCCAGGCGCATCTCGGCCACCCGTTCGCGATGGCCGGCGAAGTCGTCGAGCAGGCGCAGGTGGGTCTCCTCGTTCAGCAGCGCCTGATGGGCGTGCTGGCCGTGGATCTCGATGAGGTGCTCGCCGAGGGCGCGCAGGTCGGCCACCGTCGCCGGTTGGCCGTTTATCCAGGCCTTGGAACGGCCGCTGCGCGTCACCACGCGCCGCAGCAGGCAGTCGTCGGCGGGCAGCTCGCGGGACTCGAGCCAGGCGCGGGCCTCGGGCAGGGCCTTGAGGTCGAAGCGCGCACTGAGGTCGGCGCGCTCTCTGCCGTGGCGCACGCTGGCGCTGTCGGCCCGCTCGCCCAGGCAGAGCCCCAGGGCGCCGAGCAGGATGGACTTGCCGGCCCCCGTCTCGCCGGTGATGGCGGTCATGCCGCCGGCGAGGTCCAGTTCGAGGTGGTCGACGATGGCGAAGTCGCGAATGGCAAGCTCTGTCAGCATGGTGCCTCCCGGGGCCTGTCTGGGAATACTGTTCTGGAAGTGCGGTGCTTCTACTACTGTCCATCCATACAAGTATTGTGCGTTTATACAGTAGTCGAGCATCCCCCACAATGCACCCGCGAATTCGTCTCGCGACGACGCCTTGAGTTCACCGCGGCCAGCCCCATATACCTCGCAGATCATCGTTCACGCCATCATTCATGCCTTGCCAGCGGCCCCTGGCCGCTGATTGCCATTCAGGAGACCCCACATGGCCAAAGACTCTCAGACCCCGCTGGACGACGAACTCGCTCGCGAAGAGCGGGAAGCCGAGCCGCAGGCCGAGACCGTGGAGGGTGAGCTGGAGGACGCCATCGAGGGCGCCGATCAGGCCGCCACCGAGGCCGAGGCCGCCGACAACCCCGAGGCCGAGGTGCTGGCGGCGCGCGTCGAGGAGCTCGAGCAGAGCGTCGCCGAGGCCAAGGACCAGGCCATGCGGGCGGCCGCCGAGGCACAGAACGTGCGGCGGCGCGCCGAGCAGGAGGCCGAGAAGGCCCGCAAGTTCGCGCTGGAGAAGTTCGTCAAGGAGCTGCTGCCGGTGATCGACAGCCTCGAGAAGGCGCTCGAGTCCATGGGCGACGAGGCCAGCGAGGCGCACATCGAGGGCGTCTCCATGACGCTCAAGATGCAGCACGACGTGATGGCCAAGTTCGGCGTCGAGGTGGTGGAGCCCCACGGCGAGCCCTTCGACCCGCAGTACCACGAGGCCATGGCCATGGTGCCCAACCCCGAGATGGAGCCCAACACCGTGATGGACGTCATGCAGAAGGGCTACCTGCTCAACGGGCGCCTGGTCCGTCCGGCCATGGTGGTCGTCAGCCAGGCCGCCGGCTGACACCGAGCCATAGAAAAGCGGCCCTCGGGTCTTGAAAAGGTTTCGAGGGCCCCCAGATAGACGGCAACCCCGCGGCGAAAGCCGCAGACCACGAATTCAACTGCCAGTTTGAGGATTTCCTATGGGACGCATCATCGGTATTGACCTGGGGACCACCAACTCTTGCGTCGCCGTGCTCGACGGTGACCAGGCCAAGGTGATCGAGAACGCCGAAGGCGCACGGACCACGCCGTCCATTATCGCCTACACCGACGACGGTGAGACGCTGGTGGGCCAGGCGGCCAAGCGCCAGGCGGTCACCAACCCCCAGAACACCCTGTACGCCATCAAGCGCCTGATCGGCCGTCGCTTCAAGGACGATGTCGTCCAGAAGGACGTCAAGATGGTCCCCTACACCATCACCGAAGCCGACAACGGCGACGCCTGGGTGCAGGTCAAGGACAAGAAGCTGGCGCCCCCGCAGGTCAGCGCCGAAGTCCTGAAGAAGATGAAGAAGACCGCCGAGGACTACCTGGGCGAGGAAGTGACCGAGGCGGTGATCACCGTGCCGGCCTACTTCAACGACTCCCAGCGTCAGGCCACCAAGGACGCGGGTCGCATCGCCGGCCTCGAGGTCAAGCGCATCATCAACGAGCCGACCGCGGCCGCGCTGGCCTACGGCATGGACAAGGCGCGTGGCGACAAGACCATCGCGGTCTATGACCTGGGTGGCGGCACCTTCGATATCTCCATCATCGAAGTGGCCGACGTCGACGGCGAGACCCAGTTCGAGGTGCTGGCCACCAACGGCGACACCTTCCTGGGCGGCGAAGACTTCGACATGAAGCTGATCAACTACCTGGTCGATCAGTTCAAGGCCGACAGCGGCATCGACCTGTCCGGCGACAACCTGGCCATGCAGCGCCTCAAGGAAGCCGCCGAGAAGGCCAAGATCGAGCTGTCCAGCGCCCAGCAGACCGACGTCAACCTGCCGTACATCACGGCGGACAACACCGGTCCCAAGCACCTCAACGTGAAGGTGACCCGGGCCAAGCTGGAGTCGCTGGTGGAGGAGCTGGTCAAGCGCTCTCTCGAGCCGTGCAAGACCGCGCTCAAGGACGCCGGCCTCTCCAACGGCGAGATCGACGACGTCATCCTGGTCGGCGGTCAGACCCGCATGCCCATGGTGCAGAAGTCCGTGGCCGAGTTCTTCGGCAAGGACGCCCGCAAGGACGTCAACCCGGACGAGGCCGTGGCCGTGGGTGCGGCAATCCAGGGCGGCGTGCTGGGCGGTGACGTCAAGGACGTGCTGCTGCTCGACGTGACCCCGCTGACGCTGGGCATCGAGACCTTGGGTGGCGTGATGACGCCGCTGATCGAGAAGAACACCACCATCCCGACCAAGAAGACCCAGATCTTCTCGACCGCGGATGACAACCAGACGGCCGTGACCATTCACGTGCTGCAGGGTGAGCGCAAGCAGTCCAGCGGCAACAAGTCGCTCGGTCGCTTCGACCTGGCCGACATTCCGCCGGCGCCGCGCGGCGTGCCGCAGATCGAGGTCGCCTTCGACCTGGACGCCAACGGCATCCTGAACGTGTCCGCCAAGGACAAGGCCACCGGCAAGGAACAGTCCATCGTGATCAAGGCCTCCAGCGGCCTGTCCGAGGAAGAAGTCGAGCAGATGGTCCAGGACGCCGAGGCCCATGCCGACGAGGACAAGAAGTTCGAGGAGCTGGTCCAGCTGCGCAACCAGGCCGACGGCATGGTCCATGCGGCCCGCAAGACCCTCGAAGAGGCCGGCGACAAGGCCAGCGACGAGGAGAAGCAGGCCATCGAGACCGCCGCGTCCGAGCTGGAAGAGGCGATCAAGGGTGACGACCAGGAGGACATCCAGGCCAAGCTCGACAAGCTGACCGAGGCCTCCGGCACCCTGGCGCAGAAGATGTACGCCGAGCAGGGCGAAGCCGCGCAGCAGGCCGGTGAGGCCGGCGAGGGCGCCGCCAAGCAGGAAGATGACGTGGTCGACGCCGAGTACGAAGAAGTCAACGACGACCAGAAAAAGCAGTAAACCACGACATCTGTTTGACGGATGATGCCAGCGCGGGGGCCTGACTCCCGCGTTGGTGTTTCCGCAGAGTCCCTACGGAGGCGGACAGACTCATGTCCAAGCGTGACTATTACGAAGTACTGGGCGTCGAGCGCGGTGCCGACCAGAAGGACATCAAGAAGGCCTACCGACGCCTCGCCCAGAAGTTTCATCCGGACCGCAATCCGGATGACGACTCGGCAGCCGAGAAGTTCCGCGAGGTCTCGGAGGCCTATGAGGTCCTGAGCGACGGCGAGAAGCGCGCGGCCTATGACCAGTTCGGCCATGCCGGGGTGGACGGCCAGGCCGGCGGCGGCTTCGGTGGCGCCGGGGCCGGTGCCGGCGGCTTCAGCGACATCTTCGGCGATGTCTTCGGCGACATCTTCGGCGGGGGCGGCGGTCGTCGCCACCCCAACGCCCCGCAGCGCGGCAGCGACCTGCGCTACAACCTCGAGCTCGACCTCGAGGACGCCGTGGCCGGCACCAGCGTGGACATCCGCGTGCCGCGCCATGTCGAGTGCGAGCGCTGCGACGGCGGCGGTGCCGAGCCGGGCTCCAGCAAGGAGACCTGCCCGACCTGTAATGGCATGGGGCAGGTGCGCATGCAGCAGGGCTTCTTCGCCGTGCAGCAGACCTGCCCGACCTGCCACGGCGGCGGCGAGCACATCAAGGTGCCGTGCCACAAGTGCCATGGCGAGGGCCGCGTGCGCGAGACCCGCACCCTGTCGGTGAAGATCCCGGCCGGCGTGGATACCGGCGATCGCATTCGCCTGAACGGCGAGGGCGAGGCCGGCGTCAACGGCGGACCGCCCGGGGATCTCTACGTCCAGGTGGCGATCAAGCCGCACCACATCTTCCAGCGCGACGGCCGTCATCTGCAGTGCGAGGTGCCGATCAACTTCGTCGATGCGGCGTTGGGTGGCGAGCTCGAGGTGCCGACCCTGGACGCTCGGGTCAAGCTGAAGATCCCGCCCGAGACCCAGACCGGCAAGCTGTTCCGCCTGCGCGGCAAGGGCGTGAAGCCGGTGCGCGGCGGTCCCCCGGGCGACCTGCTGTGCAAGGTCGTGGTGGAGACCCCGGTCAAGCTCAGCGAGGAGCAGAAGGACCTGCTGCGCGCCTTCCAGGACAGCCTGGAGGGCAGCAAGAGCCATCACTCGCCGAAGAAGTCGAGCTTCTTCGACGGCGTGAAGAAGTTCTTCGAGGACATGAAGCCCTAAGGGCGGTCCCCCAGGAATCGACGAGGCCCCGCGCTCCGCAAGGAGGCGGGGCCTTGTCGTTTCGTGGTGTCCGGTTCCGCGATGCAGGCGACCGGGCGCCCCGGGGCATGCGGGATGGGAATCATTCCTGATGGCGGTGTACCATGGCGTGCCCGGCATCGCCGGCCTTCGTGCGGGGGAGATCACCCCGCTTCCGCAGTACCCCAGACAAGGACGCGCATGAACGACGTCGCGGATCGGCCGCTGGCCGGCATTCTGCTCAGGCTGCTGTCGGGCATTCTCTTCACCGGGATGATGGTGTGCGTCAAGGCGGCGAGCACGGCGTCGGTGCCACTGGGGCAGACCGTGTTCTTCCGCTCGGCGTTCGCCCTGCTGCCCATCGTGGCGTTCATGGCCTGGCGGCGCGAGTTCCCTCGCGCCCTGGCCACGCGTCGCCCGCTTGGCCACCTGCTGCGCTCGGGGCTAGGGGCGGCGGCGATGTTCGCCTCCTTCGCCGCCTTGGCCCGGCTGCCGGTGGCGGAAGCCACGCTGCTGGCGCAGCTCGCCCCGGTGTCCATGGCGCTCGGCGGCGTGCTGCTGCTGGGCGAGCGCTTCACCCGGCACCGGGCGGCGGCCCTGGTCATGGTGCTGGGCGGCGTGGCGGCCCTGGTGGTGCCCGACCTGGGGCAGGCCCGGGCGGATGGGCGCCTGCTGGGATACATGCTGGGCATCCTGGCGGCCCTGCTGACGGCGGGGGGGCTGGTGACGGTGCGGCGCATCTCGCGCACCGAGACGCCGGCCTCCATCGCCTTCTACTTCGTCCTGGTCACTACCCTGGCGGGCCTTGCCACCCTGCCGCTGGGCTGGGTGGCCGTCTCGGGACTGACGCTGGGGCTGCTGATCCTCTCGGGCCTCTTCGGCGGCGCGGCCCATATCTGCATGACCCTGGCGTTGCGCTTCGCCGAGGTCTCGCGCCTGGCGCCCTTCGAGTACGTGGCGCTGATCTGGCCGGTGCTGGCGGACCTGCTGATCTTCGGGCTGCCGCTCTCCAGTGGCTTCCTGGTGGCGCTTCCGCTGGTGCTCGGCGGGGCGGGCCTGGCGGCGCTCGAGGGGCGGCGGCTCAGACGGCCGCTTCGACAATGAGCTGGGGGAGGCCCTGCGAGCAGGGCTCGATGCGGGCATCCACCCGGTAGACGCTGCGCAGCAGTTCGGGGGTGACCACCTGGTCGGTCGGCCCGCAGGCCGCCAGCCGGCCGCTCTCGAGCACGATGGCGTGGTCGGTGAAGCGCAGCGCGTGGCCCAGGTCATGCAGCGAGGCAATCACCAGCATCTCCCGCTCGCGGGCCAGCCGACGCAGGATCGACAGCAGCTGAATCTGGCGGTGCAGGTCCAGCGCCGAGGTAGGCTCGTCGAGCAGTAGGATCTCGGGGGCCTGCACCAGCGCCTGCGCGGCCCCCACCAGTTGGCGCTGTCCGCCGCTCAGGTCGCCGATGTCGCGCGCGCCGAGCTCGGCGATCCCCAGGTCCGCCAGGGCGCGGTCGACCTCGCTGAGATCCTCGGCCTGGACCCTCAGGCTGCGCCCCTGCATGCGGGCCAGCAGCACCGACTCGTAGACCGTCAGCACCGCGTTGGCGCCGGTGTCCTGGGGCATGTACGCCACGGGGCGCTCGCTGGTCGCGCTGCCGATGCGGGCCTCGCCGTCGCCGTCGAGCAGGCCGAGGATGCGCCGGAAGAGCGTGGACTTGCCGGCGGCGTTGGGGCCGAGCAGGGCCACCACCTGGCCGCCCGCGAAGGCGGGCGTGGTGATGTCGGCGAGGATCCGGCGCCGCCCGTAGCGGGCCGACAGGTGGTCGAGTGTCAGCGTTACCATGAGGCCTTCTTGTGGCGGAGGACGAGGAACAGGAAGAAGGGGATGCCCACCAGCGAGGTGATGATGCCGATCGGAATGATGGTGCCGGGCAGGATGATCTTCGACAGCACCGAGCCGACGGAGAGGATCAGCGCCCCGCACAGCGCCGAGCCGGGCAGGAAGAAGCGCTGATCCTCGCCCAGCAGCAGGCGGGCGATATGCGGGCCGACCAGGCCGATGAAGCCGATGGTGCCGACGAAGGCCACGGCGATGGCGGCCAGCAGCGAGACCAGCACCAGCACCTCCAGGCGCAGCGATCGGGGTTTCACGCCCAGGCTCTCGGCCTTGGCGTCGCCCAGGCGCATGGCGGTGAGCGCCCAGCCGTGGCGGGCGAGCAGCGGCAGCACCACGGCCAGCACGCCCAGCGCGATCCACAGCTTGGGCCAGGTGGCCTTGGTCAGGCTGCCCATGGTCCAGAACACCACCGCGGAGACGGCCTGCTGGCTGGCGAAGAACTGGATCAGCGCCATCAGGGCGTTGAAGATGAACACCATGGCGATGCCCAGCAGCACGATGGTCTCGATGGTCACGCCGCGCCGCATGCTCAGCGCATGGATCGCGAAGGCGGTCAGCATGGCCATCACGAAGGCATTGATCGGGATGACGTAGTCGACCGCCGCGGGAACGAGCGCCACGCCGAAGGCCAGCGCCAGGGCGGCGCCGAAGCTCGCCCCGGCGGAGATGCCCAGCGTGAAGGGGCTGGCCAGCGGGTTGCTGAGGATGGACTGCATCTGGGCGCCCGCCACCGACAGGCTGGCGCCGACCACCAGCGCCATCAGGGCCACCGGCATGCGGATCTCCCACAGGATGACGCGGGCCTGCTGGCTCACGTCCTCCGGGGTGAACAGCGCGGCGATCACCTCGCCGAGGCCGAAGCGGGCCGGCCCCAGGGCCAGGTCCACGCACAGGCTCAGGAACAGCGCCAGCGCCAGGGCGGCGAGCATCAGCTGGCGACGGACCACCAGGGCGCGATAGAAGTCGCGCTTCTCCTCGGCGGAGGACGCGGCCCGGGGCGTGGGCGATGGGCTCGTGCCGGCCTGCATGTCAGTCATCCTTCAGCGAGATCCAGTAGCCCGGCGCGTAGTCCACCGGCAGGAAGCGCTCGTGAAGTTCGCGCAGCGTGGCCTCGGGGTCGAGGTCGGTGAACAGCTCGGGATGGAACCACTTGGCCAGCCGCTGCACGGCGATGAAGTAGTAGGGGCTGTTGTAGAACTGGTGCCAGATGGCGTGGACGTCGGCGTTCGCCACGGCGGCGATGCCGGTCATGGCTGTGCGCTCGGTCAGTCCCTCGAGCTTGGCCCGGGCGGCGTCCATGTCGGCCCCCGGGCCCACGCCGACCCAGTCCCCGCCGGGGACGTAGGCCTCCCAGTTGCCGCCGGTCACCACCACCTGTTGCGGATCGGCGGCGATGATCTGCTCGGGGTTCAGCGAGCCGAAGGTGTTGGGGATGATGCCGGCGGCGATGTTGGAGCCCCCGGCGATCTCGACGTATTCGCCGAAGTTGCCCGGGCCGAAGCTCATGCAGCACTCTTCCGAGTAGCCGCCGGCGCGGTCGACGAGTACCCGTGGGCGCTCCGGCTCGGCGGCGGCGATGGTCTCGGTGACGCGGGCCATCTGCGCCTCGGAGAAGTCGATGAAGGCCTCGGCCGCCTCCTGCTCGCCGAGCAGCTCGCCCATCAGCCGCATGGAGGGTGTGGTGTGCGCGAGCGGCGCCTCGCGGAAATCCACGTAGACGATCGGGATGCCGAGCTCGGCCAGCTTGTCGTCATAGGCGGCGTCCTCGGTGGCGGCCCTGGCCTCGAGGTTCATCAGCACCACGTCCGGCGAGAGTGCGGCGGCCTGCTCGACGTCGAAGGTGCCGTCCTTGAAGCCGCCGAAGGTCGGGATCTCCTCAAGTTCGGGGAACTTCGCGGCGTAGCGGGCGTAGCTGTCCGGATCGGCCTGGGAGAAGTCCTCGCGCCAGCCCACCACGTGCTCGAACGGGGCGTCCGGTTGCAGGGCGCCCAGCAGGTAGATCTGGCGCCCTTCGCCGAGGATCATGCGCTCCACGGGGGCGTCGACGGTGACCTGGCGGCCGGCCACGTCGGTGATGGTGATCGGCTCGGCCTGAGCGGCCGCACAACCGAGCGCGATGGCCGTGCCACCGACGATGTTGAGCAGTGAGGTTTGCATGGGCGGATGTCGTACTCGTTGGTGGATCGCTCCGGTGCTCCGGAAGCTCGCGCCGTCCGGCGGTGTGGCGTCTTGCGTATGGTTCGTATTCGCAAGCGGCGGCAGTATGGCGGAATCCCCCGGCGACGTCGAGGCGTCGGCGACCTGCTACAGCCATCCCGCTCGCCGGAAGCGTCGGTAGAGCACGCCGCAGGCGCCGCCCATCACCAGCAGGGCCAAGGGATAGCCCAGGCGCCAGTCGAGCTCCGGCATGTGGGCGAAGTTCATGCCCCAGATGCCGGCGAGGATGGTGGCCACCGCGAAGATGGCGGCCCAGGCCGCGAGCCGCTTGTGCACCTCGCCCTCGTCGATCGCCACCATCGAGAGGTTCACCTGGATCGCGGTGATGGTCATCTCGCGCAGGGTATCCACCGCCGCCTCGATGCGGCTCAGGTGATCGTAGACGTCGCGAAAGTACTCCCGCGTCTTGCGACACAGGGCCGGCACTCGGCCGCCGAACAGGTGGCCCGCCGCCTCGCCGAGGGGCATGGCGGCGTGCTTGAGCCGCATGGTCTGGCGCCTGAGCTGATAGAGCCGCTCCAGGCTCTGGCGCGCCGTGCCCCGGATGAAGATCTGGTCCTCGATGCTCTCGAGCTCGGCCTGCAGGGCCTCGACCACCGGGAAGTATCGGTCGACGATGGTATCCATCAGGGCGTAGATCACGAAGGCCGGGCCGTGCTTGAGCAGTTTCGGCTCGTGCTCGCAGCGCCGGCGCACCTCGGCGAAGCCGCGGCCCGGATGCTGGCGCACCGAGAGCACGTAGCCGGGGCCGGCGAACACCGCCACCTGGCCGGTCTCCAGCTGGTCGTCGCGCAGGGTGACCATGTGCATGGTCACGAACAGCGACTCGCCGTACTCCTCGAGCTTGGGGCGCTGGCCCCCGTTCAGGGCGTCCTCCACGGCCAGCTCATGCAGGCCGAAGATCGCCTGGAAGCGGGCCATCTCCGCCTCGTCGGGCTCGTGCAGGGCCACCCACACGAAGCGATCCGGCTGCCCCAGGGTGTCGCCGATCTCCTCGATCGCGA
Source organism: Halomonas sp. B23F22_3 (assembly GCF_043496965.1). NCBI lineage: Bacteria > Pseudomonadati > Pseudomonadota > Gammaproteobacteria > Oceanospirillales > Halomonadaceae > Halomonas > Halomonas sp. B23F22_3. The sequence continues at coordinate 48,492 of NZ_JBIEKG010000003.1, read as the reverse complement.
TGTCGCGCAGGCGATGCCCCTTCTCGTAGGCCACGCAGTTGATGATCATTGCCGAACCCTCCCGCTTCTTGGTGATGCCCTGTGCCACAGCATAGTGCCCGCGGGTGGTGCTTCGGCCCCGTCGGCCGGGTCGGAGGAGATGGGGCGGGCGACGCAGAGCCTGATGGAGGGCGCGGCCGCGTCACGGCGGGGTGGCGTTGGCGGGGCCTGGCGTCATAGTCTGGAGAGACATGTCCAAGGAACACGGAGTCCCCCCCATGCCGATTTCACGTGCCGATATTCCCGCCGAGGATGCCCAGGGGCTGATCGAGCGGCTGTGCCAGGAGTGGGTCGATGCCCAGCCCATCGACCGGCAGGAGACCCAGGCGCGGGTGAAGTTCGACGAGGGCAGCTGCCTGCTCGAGGCGCGGCCGGAACACCTCAGCGTGGCCGTCGAGACGCTGGATGACGAGAGCCTGGATCGCCTGGAGGGCAAGGTGAATGCCGCTCTCGAGGGGCTCGCTGGGGTCACCCTGGAGATCGTCTGGGAGAATTGAGCGCGCCACGCTTGGCCCGCGCCGCCCACCTCGGCATGCTGCTGTGGGCGGCGCTGGTGGGGCTCTCGTTCCCCGCCGTGGGGGTGATGAGCGAGCTGCCGCCGCTGTCGCTGACCGCGCTGCGCTTTCTCATTGCCTGTGCGGGGCTGTGGTGGCTGGCCCGGCGCTCGGCGGACTTCTGGCCCGACGGACGGGCCCTGCCGCTCTACGCCCTGATGGGGCTGTGCCTGGCCGGCTTCTTCGGTGCCATGTTCTGGGCGGCGCATCATGCCACGGCGCTCTCCATGGCCACCCTGTTCGTGACGGTGCCGCTGCTGGCCTTCCTGCTCGGCGCGGGCTTCGGGGTCGAGCGGCTGAGCTGGCGGCTGCCGGGGATCCTGGCGCTCGGCGCGGCGGGCGCCCTGGGACTGGCCGTCGCCGAGTCCCTGGAGCAGGGCGGTCGCCTGCGGTTCGGGATCGGTGAGGCGGTATTCTTCCTCGGCTGCCTGGCCACGGCGCTCTATCCGGTGCTCAGCAAATGGGGGCTGGCGACGGGGCGCCTGCCGGCCTCGGCGGCGGTGCGCACCTTCTGGAGCCTGGGGCTCGGCGCCCTGCTGGTCGGGCTGGCGGGGCTCTTCGTCGAGCCGGTAGCGCGCCTGGCCACCATGACCGGCCGCGACCTGCTGCTGCTGATCTACCTGGGGCTCTTCTCCAGCGCCCTGACCTTCTGGCTCCTGCAGCGCGCCACCGCCGTGCTGACGCCGGGGGCGGTCACCGCCTACAGCTACCTGGTGCCCTTCGTCTCGATGCTGCTGCTGTTCGTCCGCGACCCGGCACGCATCGACTGGGCCTGGCTGCCGGGCAGCCTGCTGGTGGTGGTGGCGATCACGCTGCTGCTGAGGGACGATCCGACCGCCCCGCGCGCGGCGCCCGACGGATGAGCGGGCGGCGGCGCCTTCGCCTCGTCGTCCGGGCGTCCCCCGGCGCCCCTCTGGTATACTGCCGCCCCTATCCGCAGCCATCGCATTCGCAGGAGTCCGCATGACCCGTATCGCCATCGTCGGCGTCGCCGGCCGCATGGGCCGCACCCTGGTCAACGCCGTGCAGCAGGACGCCGAAGCCACCCTGGCCGGCGGGATCGTCGAGCCGGGCAGTTCGCTGGTCGGCGCCGATATCGGCGAGCTCGCCGGCATCGGCAAGCTGGGCGTGACGGCGGCGGACAGCCTCGGCGCCATCGTCGACGACTTCGACGTGCTGATCGACTTCACCGCACCGCAGGTGACGCTTTCCAACCTGGCCTTCTGTGCCGAGCGCGGCAAGCGCATCGTCATCGGCACCACCGGCCTGGATGACGCCGAACTCGCCGAGCTCGATGGCTTCGGCGATCGGGTGCCGATGGTCTTCGCGCCGAACATGAGCGTGGGGGTCAACCTGACGCTCAAGCTGCTGGAGACCGCGGCCAGGGCGCTGGGCGACGAGGGCTACGACATCGAGGTGATCGAGTCCCACCATCGCCACAAGGTCGACGCCCCCTCCGGTACGGCGCTCAAGATGGGCGAGGTGATGGCCGACGCCCTGGAGCGCCCGCTCAAGGAGTACGGCGTGTTCGAGCGGGTCGGCCAGTGCGGGCCGCGCACCGACAAGGAGATCGGCTTCGCCACCGTGCGCGCCGGCGACATCGTCGGCGAGCACACCGTGATGTTCGCCACCGAGGGCGAGCGTATCGAGATCACCCACAAGGCCTCCAGCCGCATGACCTTCGCCAAGGGCGCGGTGCGCGCGGCGCGCTGGGTCGCCGAGCAGGGCAACGGCCGCTACGCGATGCAGGACGTGCTGGGCCTGTAAGGCGGTAGCGTGGTACCCGGAGGATCGAGGGGCGCCGGGAGCACGTCGAAGAGGAGGTCATTTGCCATGGAAGGCAAATGTAGCGCCCAGGGATGGGTTTACAGCGCCTCCCCGTAAGCCTGTCGCCGAATGAGTCCCGAGCATCACTGGCCTCTCGGTTATCCGGGGGTAGTCGCGGGCTGCCGTTTCCTGTAATATCCCCAAAATTTTGGCCGGGCGCACGGGCGAAAGCCCCTTCAACAGCGCTTGTTGCTTCGGCCCAGGCATTCCGAGCGAATGACAACAAGCGGGATGAAACCGGTCTAGCCATCGGGTTCGTCCCGCTTTTTTACGGCCCGGCGAACGGCATTCCTTGACGAGCGGTTAACACTTGGGAGGACCTAGCATTGAACAGACCCGCGATACTGGCCCTGGAAGACGGTAGTGTATTCCACGGCACGGCCATCGGTGCCGATGGACAAACCAGCGGTGAGGTGGTGTTCAATACGGCCATGACCGGCTACCAGGAAATCCTGACCGACCCCTCCTATTCCCGACAGATCGTCACCCTCACCTACCCCCATATCGGCAACACCGGCGTCAACGCCGAGGACGTCGAGTCCGGCAGCATCGCCGCGGCGGGCCTGGTGATCCGCGACCTGCCGCTGCTGGCCAGCAGCTTCCGCTCCGAGCAGTCGCTCTCCGACTACCTCAAGGGCGAGAACGTGCTGGGCATCGCCGACATCGATACCCGCCGCCTGACCCGCATCCTGCGCGACAAGGGCGCCCAGAACGGCGCCATCCTGGCAGGCGCGGAGGCCGAGGGCGACGACGCCGTCGAGCGCGCCCTCGCGGCGGCCCGGGCCTTCCCCGGCCTCAAGGGCATGGATCTCGCCAAGGTGGTTTCCTGCCAGACCGCCCACGACTGGAACGAGGGCGAGTGGGCCCTGGGCCAGGGCTATGCCGATGCGGCGGCCGTGGAGCGTCCCTACCACGTGGTCGCCTACGACTTCGGCGCCAAGCGCAACATCCTGCGCATGCTCGCCTCCCGCGGCTGCCGGCTGACCGTGGTGCCGGCCCAGACGCCGGCCGACGAGGTGCTGGCCATGGCCCCGGACGGCATCTTCCTCTCCAACGGTCCCGGCGACCCCGAGCCCTGCGACTACGCCATCAAGGCCATCGAGGCGTTCCTCGAGACCGAGATCCCGCTGTTCGGCATCTGCCTGGGCCACCAGCTGCTGGCGCTGGCCAGCGGCGCCAAGACGGTGAAGATGGGGCATGGCCACCACGGCGCCAACCACCCGGTGCAGGACCTCGACACCGGCAAGGTGATGATCACCAGCCAGAACCATGGCTTCGCCGCCGACGAGGCGAGCCTGCCGGCCACCCTTCGCGCGACCCACCGTTCGCTGTTCGACGGCACCCTGCAGGGCATCGAGCGCACCGACCGCCCGGCCTTCAGCTTCCAGGGCCACCCGGAGGCGAGCCCCGGCCCGCGCGACGTGTCGCCGCTGTTCGACCGTTTCGTCACCATGATGAAGGAACGCCGCTAGGCGCGAATCGCCCTACATCAGACCGTCATTCATCGATTAGCCGCGGAAACCGTCATGCCCAAGCGTACCGACATCAAGAGCATCCTGATCATTGGGGCTGGCCCCATCGTCATCGGCCAGGCCTGCGAATTCGACTACTCCGGCGCCCAGGCCTGCAAGGCGCTGCGCGAGGAGGGCTACCGGGTCATCCTGGTCAACTCCAACCCTGCCACCATCATGACCGATCCGGTGATGGCCGACGCCACCTACATCGAGCCGATCACCTGGCAGGCGGTGGAGAAGATCATCGAGGCCGAGAAGCCCGATGCCGTGCTGCCCACCATGGGCGGCCAGACCGCGCTCAACTGCGCCCTGGACCTCGACAAGCACGGCGTGCTCGAGAAGCACGGCGTGGAGATGATCGGCGCCAACGCCGACGCCATCAACAAGGCCGAGGATCGCGACCTCTTCGACAAGGCGATGAAGAACATCGGCCTGGAGTGCCCCAAGGCCAAGGTCGCCCACAGCATGCAGGAGGCCTGGGAGATCCAGGCCGAGCTGGGCTTCCCGACCATCATCCGTCCCTCCTACACCATGGGCGGCTCCGGCGGCGGCGTGGCCTATAACAAGGAGGAGTTCGACGAGATCTGCCAGCGCGGCTTCGAGCTCTCGAGCAACCACGAGCTGCTGATCGACGAGTCGCTGCTCGGCTGGAAGGAGTACGAGATGGAGGTCGTGCGCGACAAGCACGACAACTGCATCATCGTCTGCGCCATCGAGAACTTCGATCCGATGGGCGTGCACACCGGCGACTCCATCACCGTCGCCCCGGCCCAGACGCTGACCGACAAGGAATACCAGATCATGCGCGACGCCTCCCTGGCGGTGCTGCGCGAGATCGGCGTCGAGACCGGCGGCTCCAACGTCCAGTTCGGCATGGATCCGACCACCGGGCGCATGGTGGTGATCGAGATGAACCCGCGGGTCTCGCGCTCCTCGGCGCTGGCCTCCAAGGCGACCGGCTTCCCGATCGCCAAGATCGCCGCCAAGCTGGCCGTCGGCTACACCCTCGATGAACTGCAGAACGACATCACCGGCGGGCGCACCCCGGCCTCCTTCGAGCCGGCCATCGACTACGTGGTCACCAAGATTCCGCGCTTCACCTTCGAGAAGTTCCCCCAGGCCAACGACCGCCTGACCACCCAGATGAAGTCGGTGGGCGAGGTGATGGCCATCGGGCGGACCTTCCAGGAGTCGCTGCAGAAGGCGCTGCGCGGCATGGAGACCGGCAACGACGGCCTCGATCCCAAGGTCACGAGCTTCACCGCCGAGGCCATGGCGCACATCAAGGGCGAGCTGCAGGCCGCCGGGGCCGAGCGCATCTTCTTCGTCGCCGACGCCATGCGCGCCGGGATGAGCGTCGAGGAGGTCTTCGCCCTGACCAACATCGATCGCTGGTTCCTGGTGCAGATCGAGGAGCTGATTCGCCTCGAGGGCGAGGTGGCCACGCGCTCGCTCTCCGAGTTCACTCCGCGCGAGCTCTACCTGCTCAAGCGCAAGGGCTTCAGTGATGCCCGCCTGGCGCGCCTGCTGGGCGTCGCCGAGAAGGAGTTCCGGCGCACGCGGCAGCGGGCCGGCATCCGCCCGGTCTACAAGCGGGTCGACACCTGTGCCGCGGAGTTCGCCTCCGATACCGCCTACATGTACTCCACCTACGAGGAGGAGTGCGAGGCCGAGGTCAGCGACAAGCAGAAGATCATGGTGCTGGGGGGCGGGCCCAACCGCATCGGCCAGGGCATCGAGTTCGACTACTGCTGCGTCCACGCCGCCTTCGCCATGCACGACGACGGCTACGAGACCATCATGGTCAACTGCAACCCGGAGACCGTCTCCACCGACTACGACACCTCGGACCGCCTCTACTTCGAGCCGGTGACCCTAGAGGACGTGCTGGAGATCGCCGACAAGGAGCAGCCGGTCGGGGTGATCGTGCAGTTCGGCGGCCAGACGCCGCTGAAGCTGGCCCGTGAGCTCGAGGCCGCCGGCGTGCCGATCATCGGCACCACCCCGGACGCCATCGACCGTGCCGAGGACCGCGAGCGCTTCCAGCAGATGATCGACAAGCTGGGCCTCAAGCAGCCGCCCAACGCCACCGCGCGCAGCTTCGACGAGGCCTTCGCCAAGGCCGAGGCGATCGGCTACCCGCTGGTGGTGCGTCCGAGCTACGTGCTCGGTGGCCGGGCCATGGAGATCGTCTACGACGCCTCCGAGCTCGAGAACTACATGACCCACGCGGTGAAGGTCTCCAACGACTCGCCGGTGCTGCTCGACCACTTCCTCAATGCCGCCATCGAGATCGACATCGACGCGGTCAGCGACGGCCAGCAGGTGGTGATCGGCGGCATCATGCAGCACATCGAGCAGGCCGGCGTGCACTCCGGCGACTCCGCCTGTGCGCTGCCGCCCTACTCGCTGCCCGCCGAGGTGCAGGACGCGATGCGCGAGCAGGTCAAGCAGATGGCCGTGGAGCTCGGCGTCAAGGGCCTCATGAACGTCCAGCTGGCCTGGCAGGACGGCGAGATCTACGTCATCGAGGTCAACCCGCGCGCCTCGCGCACCGTGCCCTTCGTCTCCAAGTGCATCGGCAAGTCGCTGGCCCAGATCGCGGCGCGCTGCATGGCCGGCCAGACCCTGGCCGAGCAGGGCTTCGAGCGCGAGATCGTGCCGCACTTCTACAGCGTCAAGGAGGCGGTCTTCCCGTTCAACAAGTTCCCGGGGGTCGATCCGATCCTCTCGCCGGAGATGAAGTCCACCGGCGAGGTGATGGGCTCGGGCGACACCTTCGCCGAGGCCTTCTACAAGGCGCAGCTGGGCGCCGGCGAGGCGATTCCGCGGCTCGAGGGTGAGCGCAAGGCGTTCCTCTCGGTGCGCGATCCGGACAAGGCGGGAGTTATCGAGGTGGCCCGTTCTCTGGTAACCTTGGGGTTCACACTTTGCGCGACCCGTGGCACGGCGAAGGCCCTCGAGGGCACCGACCTGCCGGTAGAGATCGTCAACAAGGTCTATGAAGGCCGTCCCCATATCGTCGATCTGCTCAAGAACGACGAGGTCGCCTATATCGTCAACACCACCGAGGGCCGCCAGGCCATCAACGACTCCTCGGTGATCCGCCGCACCGCACTCGCTCGCAAGGTTCCCTATGCCACCACCCTGGCAGGAGCCAATGCCGTGTGCATGGCGCTCGAGTATGGCAATGCCATCACCGTGCGGCGGCTACAGGAACTGCATGCAGGAGCTACGCAATGAACAAGGTCCCGATGACCGTCGCCGGTGAGCAACGGCTTCGCAAGGAGCTCGAAGAGCTGAAGGGCGAGGCGCGTCCGCGGGTGATCGCCGCCATCGCCGAGGCCCGCGAGCACGGCGACCTGAAGGAGAACGCCGAATACCATGCGGCTCGCGAGCAGCAGGGCTTCATCGAGGGGCGTATCCAGGAGATCGAGGGCAAGCTCTCCAACGCCCAGGTGATCGACGTCACCAAGCTGCCCCAGACCGGCAAGGTGATCTTCGGCGTCACCGTGGGGCTGATCAACCTCGATAACGACGAGGAGGTGACCTACCGCATCGTCGGCGAGGACGAGGCCGACATCAAGGCGCGTCGCATCTCCGTCACCTCGCCGATCGCCCGTGCCCTGATCGGCAAGGAAGAGGGCGAAGTGGTGGTGGTGAGAACGCCCGGCGGCGAGGTCGAGTACGAGATCTCGAGCGTCGAGCACCTCTAAACGCCGAGCTACAGGCGCCCCGCCGCTCGGTGACGGGCGGCGGGGGCAGCGGCAGGCGCCAGGCAAGAAGAAACCCCGCGGACCGGAGTCGGCGGGGTTTCTTTTTGCGGCTCGTGACGATTTCGCGTCGTGGCCTCTGGCGATCGTCGACCGCCGGGCGCTTCAGCGCCGCCCGTGATGTTCCTCGAAGCGCGTGATGTTGGAGAGCTTCGGGTTGACCTTGGGGTTGTGGCGATAGAGCAGGGCCATCTTGCCGATCTTCTGCACCAGCTCGGCGCCGCTCGCCGTGACCAGCTCATCGAGCATGGCCGCGCGGTCGTCGCGGTCGGGCAGGGCGAGCTTGACCTTGACCAGCTCATGGTCGCGCAGGGCCCGGTCGAGTTCGGCGAGCACCCCTTCGGAGGCGCCGTTCTCGGAGACCGTGACCACGGGGTCGAGATGGTGGCCGATGCTGCGAAATGCTTTCTTTTGTGCCTGTGACAAGCTCATGGTATCTTGCTTCTTCCCGGTTGGCGCGCAGCGCACATGGTACGGTGAATCGCCCCGCGGCGAAAGCTCGTTACCGGCAAGCCTGCTTCTCCATCGGCCGGGTCCGCAGGTCAGCACCCCGTCGCACCTCCCTCGGGTCTTCCCGGATTTCGCTCGACTACCTGTCATTCATGGCCATTCACAGGTGATGCCGTGGCACGTCCCCATGCTTCCCGCGCCAAGGGCGCTACCGGCAAGAAGCCGGCCAGCAAGGCCTCCGTCAGCAAGACCAGCAAGGACTGGATGAAGGAGCACTTCGACGACCGCTTCGTGCAGCAGAGCTGGCAGGACGGCTACCGCAGCCGCGCCAGCTACAAGCTGCTGGCGCTGGACGAGAAGGACCGCCTGCTGCGCCCTGGCATGACGGTGATCGACCTGGGCGCCGCCCCGGGCGGTTGGAGCCAGGTGGCCGCCGAGAAGATCGGCTCGAACGGCGTGGTGATCGCCTCGGACATCCTCGAGATGGATGCCTTGGCCGACGTCGACTTCATCCAGGGCGATTTCACCGAGGCGCACGTGCTCGAGGCGATCCTCGAGACGCTCGGCGATCGTCCGGTAGACCTTGTGATGTCGGACATGGCCCCCAATATGAGTGGGATGGCCGCCATCGACCAGCCCCAGGCGATGTACCTGGTGGAGCTGGCCCTCGACCTGGCCCGCCAGACGCTGTCGCCCGGCGGCACCTTCCTGGCCAAGGTCTTCCAGGGCGAGGGGTTCGACGAGTTCCTCAAGGAGCTGCGCGGCAGCTTCAAGCGCGTGGTGACGCGCAAGCCGGAGGCCTCCCGGGCCCGCTCGCGTGAGGTCTACCTGCTGGCGGAAGGATTTCGCGGCTGAGGCACGGCCTCGGCGGCAATACGGGGCGCTGCCACGATAGGCAGCGCCTAATGGGCCGATGGCCGGACAGGGTGCCGCGACTGTGTCACAGTGACCACGATTCCCGCTCCGGCCGAAGGCTGGCTGAACATGTGCCGCTCATGTAGTGTCGAAGGACCAGGCATTTTCGGCCGACAGATTCTTGCAATGAGGGTAGTCCCTTGAACGACATGGCGAAGAACCTGATTCTGTGGTTGGTCATCGCGGCAGTGCTGCTGACGGTGTTCAACAACTTCAGCGTCGACAGCTCACCCCAGGCGATGAACTACTCCCAGTTCGTCCAGCAGGTGCAGAACCAGCAGGTCAAGAGCGTCACCATCGATGGCTATACCATCTCGGGTGAGCGCAATGATGGCTCCCAGTTCCGGACCATCCGCCCGGCGGCGGAGGATCCGAAGCTGATGGACGACCTGCTGGCCAATGACGTCACCGTGGTGGGCAAGGAGCCCGAGCAGCAGAGCCTGTGGATGCGCCTGCTGATCGCCAGTTTCCCGATCCTGCTGATCCTTGCCATCTTCATGTTCTTCATGCGCCAGATGCAGGGCGGCGGGGCCGGCAAGGGCGGGCCCATGAGCTTCGGCAAGTCCAAGGCCAAGCTGCTCTCCCAGGACCAGATCAAGACCACCTTCGCCGACGTCGCCGGCTGCGACGAGGCCAAGGAGGAGGTCGAGGAGCTGGTCGACTTCCTGCGCGATCCGACCAAGTTCCAGCGCCTGGGCGGCACCATCCCGCGCGGCGTGCTGATGGTCGGCCCGCCCGGTACCGGCAAGACGCTGCTCGCCAAGTCCATCGCCGGCGAGGCCAAGGTGCCGTTCTTCTCGATCTCCGGTTCCGACTTCGTCGAGATGTTCGTCGGCGTCGGCGCCTCCCGCGTGCGTGACATGTTCGAGCAGGCCAAGAAGCAGTCGCCCTGCATCATCTTCATCGACGAGATCGATGCGGTGGGCCGCTCGCGCGGCGCCGGCATGGGCGGCGGCAACGACGAGCGCGAGCAGACGCTGAACCAGCTGCTGGTCGAGATGGACGGCTTCGAGGCCAACGAGGGCATCATCGTCATCGCCGCCACCAACCGTCCCGACGTGCTCGACCCGGCGCTGCTGCGCCCGGGCCGCTTCGACCGCCAAGTGGTGGTGCCGCTGCCCGACATCCGCGGCCGCGAGCACATCCTCAACGTGCACCTGCGCAAGGTGCCGCTGGCCGACGACGTCAAGCCGTCGCTGATCGCCCGCGGCACGCCCGGCTTCTCCGGTGCCGACCTGGCCAACCTGGTCAACGAGGCCGCGCTGTTCGCCGCGCGTCGCAACAAGCGCCTGGTGGGCATGGAGGAGCTCGAGCTCGCCAAGGACAAGATCATGATGGGCGCCGAGCGCAAGTCCATGGTCATGACCGACAAGGAGAAGCTCAACACCGCCTATCACGAGTCGGGCCACGCCATCATCGGCCTGGTGATGCCGGAGCACGACCCGGTCTACAAGGTCACCATCATCCCCCGTGGCCGGGCGCTGGGCGTGACCATGTTCCTCCCCGAGGAGGATCGCTACAGCCTGTCGCGCCAGCAGATCATCAGCCAGATCTGCTCGCTGTTCGGCGGCCGCATCGCCGAGGAGATGACCCTGGGGCCGAACGGCGTCACCACCGGGGCCTCCAACGACATCAAGCGCGCCACCGAGCTGGCCCACAACATGGTCGCCAAGTGGGGACTTTCCGAGGAGATGGGCCCGATCATGTACGACGAGGACGAGTCCCACCAGTTCCTCGGCGGCCCCGGCCAGGGCGGCAAGCTGAAGTCCGGCGAGACCACCTCCAAGCTCGACAAGGAGGTGCGCAAGATCATCGACGGCTGCTACGAGCAGGCCCAGCAGATCCTCGAGGAGAACCGCGGCAAGCTGGATGCCATGGCCGAGGCGCTGATGAAGTACGAGACCATCGACTCCACTCAGCTCAAGGACATCATGGCCGGCCGCGACCCGCGTCCCCCCGAGGGCTGGGACGACCCGAGCGGCGGCGCGCCCACCGGCGGCGAGCCGCACGCCGCGGCCGGCTCGACCTCCCCGGACGCGAGCGATGACGCCGAGGATGACGACACGCCCTCGCGCCGCCCCTCCGACCCGCTGGGTGGCCCGGCCGGTAGCTGAGCCGCTCCGGCAGTGTTCTCAGGCGCCCCGCGGGGCGCCTTTGCCGTTCCGATCAACAGGAAGACGATGGATACCAGCACAGCGACCCACCTGCAGTGCGGCCGGCACCGCCTCGACCTCTCCTTTCCCCGCGTCATGGGGATCCTCAACGTCACCCCCGACTCCTTCTCCGACGGCGGGCGCCACGCGGTGCCGGACGACGCCCTGCGCCATGCCGAGCAGATGCTCGCCGAGGGCGCCGCGATCATCGACGTGGGCGGCGAGTCCACGCGCCCGGGGGCCGAGCCGGTATCGCCCCAGCAGGAGCTGGATCGGGTGGTGCCGGTGGTCGAGGCGCTGGTGCGCGAGTTCGATGCCCTGGTCTCGGTGGACACCAGCACCCCCGAGGTGATGCAGGCGACGGCCGAGGCCGGGGCCGGCATGATCAACGACGTGCGCAACCTGCGCCGCGAGGGCGCGCTGTCGGCGGCGATCGCCAGCGGCCTGCCGGTGTGCCTGATGCACATGCTCGGCGAGCCCGGCGACATGCAGCAGGACCCGCACTACGATGCGCCGGTGGAGGAGGCCGTGGCCGACTTCCTGGCGCAGCGGGTGGCCGCCTGCGAGGCCGCCGGGCTGCGTCGCGAGCGCCTGCTGCTCGACCCCGGTTTCGGCTTCGCCAAGACCGTGGAGCACAACCTGCGCCTGCTCAAGCACATGGATCAGCTGGCGCCCCTGGGGTTGCCCCTTCTCGTCGGCATGTCGCGCAAGAGCATGATCGGCAAGGTGCTGGGGCGGCCGGTGGAAGAGCGCCTCTCCGGTGGCCTGGCGCTCTCCGCCATGGCGGTGGAGCGCGGCGCCCGTATCCTGCGCGTTCACGACGTGGGGCCCCACGTGGACGCGGTGAACATGACCTGGGCCGTACTCGAGGAAGGTTGCGCGCATGACTAGACGCTATTTCGGCACCGACGGCATCCGCGGCACCGTGGGGGAGCCCCCCATCACCGCCGACTTCATGCTCAAGCTGGGCTGGGCCACCGGTCGCGTACTGACCCGCGAGACGGGGCGGGCGCGGGTGATGATCGGCAAGGACACGCGGATCTCCGGCTACATGTTCGAGTCGGCGCTGGAGTCCGGGCTCTCCGCCGCCGGCGTCGACGTGATGCTGCTGGGGCCGATGCCGACGCCGGCCATCGCCTACCTGACGCGTACCTTCCGCGCCGACGCGGGCATCGTCATCTCGGCCTCGCACAATCCCTTCCAGGACAACGGCATCAAGTTCTTCTCCGCCGCCGGGACCAAGCTGGCCGACGCGGTCGAGGCCGAGATCGAGGCGATGCTCGAGGAGCCGCTGACCACCGTGGGGCCGTCCCGACTAGGCAAGGCGATGCGGGTCGACGATGCCCCGGGCCGCTACATCGAGTTCTGCAAGTCGACCATTCCCGACCGGGTCAGCCTGCACGGGCTGAAGATGGTGGTCGACTGCGCCCACGGCGCCACCTACCACATCGCCCCCAGCGTGTTTCGCGAGATGGGCGCCGAGGTCAGCCTGATCGGCGCCTCGCCCGACGGCTTGAACATCAACCAGGCGGTGGGCTCGACCCATCCTCAGGCCCTGAGCGCCGCGGTCGTCGAGCAGGGCGCCGATCTCGGCGTGGCCTTCGACGGCGACGGCGACCGGGTGCTGCTGGTGGATGCCGACGGCCGCGAGATCGACGGCGACGACATCCTCTACCTGATCGCCCGCGACCGGCATGCCCGGGGCGACCTGGGCGGCGGCGTGGTGGGCACCCTGATGTCCAACTTCGGCCTCGCCACCGCCATGGAGTCCCTCGAGATCCCCTTCGAGCGCGCCAAGGTCGGCGACCGCTACGTCATGGAGCGTCTGGCGGCCAATGGCTGGCAGCTGGGCGGCGAGTCCTCCGGGCATATCGTCTGCGGCCACGTGCAGACCACCGGCGACGGCATCGTCTCGGCGCTGCAGGTGCTGGCGATCATGGTCCGCGAGGGGCAGTCGCTGGGCCGCCTGCTGGCCGGGCTGGAGAAGGCGCCCCAGGCGCTGGTCAATGTGCGCCTGACGCCGGGCAGTGACGCCAAGGCCTTGCTCGAGCAGGCCTCGCTCCAGCAGGCGGTGAGCGCCCTGGAGGCGGAGCTCGGCGACCAGGGGCGGGTGCTGCTGCGCGCCTCGGGCACCGAGCCGCTGATTCGCGTGATGGTCGAGGGGCGGTCGCACCTGGACGTCGACGGCCTGGCGCGGCGCCTGGCCAGTGACGTCGAGGCGCTGCTCGGCTGAAGCGCCCAGGCCGCGGGCTCTGGTTGCTTGGCTCTGGTTGTCTTGACTGGGCCCCTCCTATACCATTTCGCACCACCTTGAAAGAGGAAGCTCCATGCGCATGCCGCTGATCGCCGGGAACTGGAAGATGAACGGCTCCCTGTCCCTGGTCGAGGAATTCGGCCGGGCCTTCGCCGGCATCTCCCTGCCCGTGAACGTCGAGGTGGCCCTGATGGTGCCCTTCCCCTTCCTGGGGGCCGCGGGCCAGGCGCTCGGCGAGACGGCCGTGACGGTGGGCGCGCAGACGCTCAGCGATCGGCCCTCCGGCGCCTTCACCGGCGAGGTCAGCGGCGCCATGCTGCGCGAGTGCGGCGCCCGCCTGGTGCTGGTCGGTCACTCCGAGCGCCGCGCCCTGTTCGGCGAGGACGACGCGGCGGTGCTGGCACGCGTTCAGGCGGCGCTTCACGCGGGGCTCACGCCGGTGCTCTGCGTCGGCGAGACCCTCGAGGAGCGCGAGGCCGGACGCACCGAGGTGGTGGTGCTGGGCCAGCTCGAGGCCGTGTTCGAGGCCCTCGAGCCGACCCAGCGCTCGCGCCTGGTCGTGGCCTACGAGCCCGTCTGGGCGATCGGCACCGGCCGCACCGCCACCCCCGAGCAGGCGCAGTCGGTGCATGCGGCGCTTCGCGAGCGCCTGGCGCGCTATGACGAGACGCTCGCCGCCGGCATGCGTCTGCTGTACGGCGGCAGCATGAAGGCGGATAATGCCGCCGAGTTGCTCGCCCAGCCCGACATCGACGGCGGCCTGGTGGGGGGAGCCTCCCTCAAGGTCGACGATTTCCTAGCCATTTGTCAGTCAGCAGGTTGAATCCATGCAAGTTGCCATTCTCATGACCCACGTGGCGATCGCCATCGCCCTGGTCGTCCTGATCCTGCTGCAGCAGGGCAAGGGCGCCGAAGCCGGTGCCGCCTTCGGTGGCGGTGCCTCCCAGACCGTGTTCGGCTCGCGGGGCAGCGGTAACTTCCTGGCGAAGTTCACCGGCCTGCTGGCCGTCGCCTTCTTCGCCACCTCGCTGACCCTGGCGTACTTCGCGTCCCAGGCCGGCGATGCGCCCGAGGCCGGTATTCCCGATGCCGAGCTGATCGAGCAGCAGAATGCCGTGCCGACCCTTGACGAGGGCAGCAGTGATGTGGATAATACTGCGCCAGTGCTGGAGGAAAGCGGCGACTGAGTCGTCATCCAGCCTCCCCGATGCCGAAGTGGTGGAATTGGTAGACACGCTATCTTGAGGGGGTAGTGACCTTACGGTCGTGCGGGTTCAAGTCCCGCCTTCGGCACCAAATCGAAGCAAGCGAGCTGTTCGCGTCTTCGAAGCAGGATTGGCAGAATGCGGTGTTGCCACTTGACCATCGGGTCATGTGGGCTTACAATCACCGACCTAGATTGATGCGGGGTGGAGCAGTCTGGTAGCTCGTCGGGCTCATAACCCGAAGGTCATCGGTTCAAATCCGGTCCCCGCTACCATCTTCTTGGCAGGCATGCGCAGTTTCAGGGGCGTGTCAGAGTGCCGAAGTGGTATACAGGTTTCTTGTAAAAGCCCCTTCCTGTGAAGGGGCTTTTTGTTAGCAGCTTGCCAGCCGGAAATCCCGGCGGCGCTGCTCGGGCAACGCCAATCAGCCACCTGACTCTTCTCTCAACTCCCGGCCAGGTGCCTGATGCAACGGCTGTAGGAGCTTTCTTCCGTGGCAATCAAGGACGCTGCGCTGCATGCGCTGATCGAACCGGTGGTCTCGGCCATGGGGTTCGAGCTCTGGGGCATCGATCATCTGTCTCAGGGCAAACACTCCCGCCTGGTGATCTACATCGACCACGAGAACGGGATAAGCGTGGACGACTGCGCCGACGTCAGTCGTCAGATCAGTGCGGTGTTCGATGTCGAGGACCCGGTGCCGGGCGAGTATCGACTGGAAGTCTCCTCGCCGGGCATGGATCGGCCGCTCTTCACCCTCGAGCAGTTCGCCCAGTATGCCGGCCACGTGGTCACCGTGAAGCTGCGCGCGCCCTTCGACGGCCGGCGCAAGTTCAAGGGGCTGCTGGCAGGCGTCGAGAACGACGAGGTGCTGCTGCAGGTCGACGGCGAGGAATATTGCTTTCCCATCGAGGGCATCGATCAGGCGCGGGTCGTCCCGCAGTTCACGTGACGAGCTCGGTGTATAAGGACAGGTTCACTGGCGAGGCTAAGGCATGAGTAAAGAAATTCTGGCGGTCGTCGACACGATCTCCAACGAGAAGGGGGTCTCCCGCGAGGTGATCTTCGAGGCCGTCGAGGCGGCCCTGGCCAGTGCATCGCGCAAGCGCTTCGAAGACGAGGAAGCCAGCGTGCGCGTGCACATCGATCGCCACACCGGCGATTACGAGACCTTCCGCCGCTGGGAGGTGGTCGAGGACGACGACTTCGACGGGCCCGACGCCCAGATCAAGCTCTCCTTCGCCGAACGCCGCGACCCGCCCCTGGGGCTGGGTGACGTGGTCGAGGAGCGCATCGAGAACGCCGCCTTCGGCCGTATCGCTGCCCAGACCGCCAAGCAGGTCATCGTGCAGAAGGTGCGCGAGGCCGAGCGTGCCGAGGTGGTGCGTCAGTACGCCGAGCGCGAGGGCGAGCTGGTCGCCGGCATCGTCAAGAAGACCACCCGCGACGGCCTGATCATCGATCTCGGCGAGAACGCCGAGGCGTTCCTGCCGCGCAGCGAGATGATCCCGGGCGAGCGCTACCGCATGAACGAGAGGGTCCGCGCGCTGCTGGTCAAGGTCGATGCCGAGGCCCGCGGCGCCCAGCTGATCCTCTCGCGCACCTGCCCGGAGCTGATCATCGAGCTGTTCAGCATCGAGGTGCCGGAGATCGCCGAGCAGCTCATCGAGATCAAGGGCGCGGCGCGCGACCCGGGCTCCCGGGCCAAGATCGCGGTCAAGACCAACGACCGTCGCATCGATCCGGTCGGCGCCTGTGTCGGCATGCGCGGTTCGCGCGTGCAGGCGGTCTCCTCGGAGCTGCAGAACGAGCGCGTGGACATCGTGCTGTGGGACGACAACCCGGCCCAGCTGGTGATCAACGCCATGGCGCCGGCGGATGTCGCCTCGATCCTCGTCGACGAGGAGTCCCACGCCATGGACGTCGCCGTCGCCGAGGACAACCTGGCGCAGGCCATCGGCCGCAGCGGCCAGAACGTGCGCCTGGCCTCCGAGCTCACCGGCTGGCGTCTCAACGTCATGACCGAGGAAGAGGCCGAGGCCAAGCGCGACCAGGAAGTGGATAGCCTCGTCGAGCACTTCATCCAGCACCTGGACATCGACGAGGACGTGGCGCGCCTGCTGGTGGACGAGGGCTTCACCTCCCTGGAGGAGGTCGCCTACGTGCCGGTCGAGGAGATGCTGGAGATCGAGGAGTTCGACGAGGATCTCATCGAAGAGCTGCGCGCTCGCGCAAAGGATGAACTGCTGAACCTCGCCATCGCCTCCGAGGAGGAACTCGACGGCGCCCAGCCGGCCGACGACCTGCTGGAGATGGACGGCATGGAGCGTCACCTGGCCTTCATTCTGGCCAGTCGGGGCATTGTCACCATGGAGGACCTGGCCGAGCAGTCCGTCGATGATCTGATCGACATCGAGGGTATCGACGAGGAGCGCGCCGCGGCACTGATCATGACTGCCCGTGCGCCATGGTTCGAGAACGAACAGTAAACGGGTCACGGGCTGAGGAGGGTCGTAATGTCAGAAATGACCGTTAAGGATTTTGCAGCGAAGGTGGGGCGCGACGTGCCTCGCCTGCTGGAGCAGATGAAAGAAGCAGGGCTTGGCCAGAAGGCCGAGAACGACGCCGTGTCCGAAGAGGATAAGCGCCAGCTGCTCGACTATCTCACCAAGAGCCACGGCGGCAGCGGCGCCGGGGCGGCGAAGAACCGCATCACCCTGACGCGCAAGACGCGCAGCCGCATCAAGACCGGCGAGCGCGGCAAGAGCATCGAGGTGCAGGTGCGCAAGAAGCGCACCTACGTCAAGCGCGCCGAGGAAGAGACCGACAAGAGCGAGCCCGAGGTCGAGGCCGGTCCGCGCCAGCTGGTCGGTGATATGGCCGATTCCCAGCAGGCCCAGGCCGCCAAGGATGCCCGCGAGGCCGAGGAAGCCAAGGCGCGTGCCGCCGAGGAGTCCGCGCGTGAGGCCGCCGCCAAGCTCGAGGCCGAGAAGGCCGAGAAGGCGGTCAGCGAGCCGGCGATCCCGGTGCCCGAGCTGGAGACTCAGCCGGCCACCGAGGAGCCTCCGGCGCCGCCGAAGGAAGGGCGTCCCGAGCCGCGTCGTGCCGCGGTCAAGAAGGCCAGCGGCAAGGGTGGCAAGAAGGGCCGTGACGATCGCGAAGACGATCGTGGTGATCGCGAGGAGCGTCGCCGGGGCGGCAAGAAGGCCAAGCGCGCCGAGCGTCGCGGCGGTCGCCGCGGTGGCGGTAGCCAGGGCGGCGGCAAGCACGGTTTCCAGAAGCCGACCCAGCCGATCGTCCGCGAGGTCTCCATCCCCGAATCGATCAGCGTCGCCGACCTGGCCGACAAGATGTCGATCAAGGCGAACGAGGTCATCAAGGCCATGTTCACCATGGGCGCGGCGGTGACCATCAACCAGACCATCGATCAGGACACCGCGGCCATCGTGGTCGAGGAGATGGGCCACACGCCCAAGCTGGTCAAGGACGATGCGCTGGAGACCGAGGTCCTCGAGGGCATCTCCTACGAGGGCGAGGAGATCACCCGCTCGCCGGTGGTCACGGTCATGGGTCACGTCGACCACGGCAAGACCTCGCTGCTCGACTACATCCGCAAGGCCAAGGTGGCCACCGGTGAAGCCGGCGGCATCACCCAGCACATCGGTGCCTACCATGTGGAAGACGACCACGGCGGCGTGACCTTCCTGGATACCCCGGGCCACGCGGCGTTCACCGCCATGCGTGCTCGCGGTGCCAAGGCCACCGACGTGGTGGTGCTGGTGGTGGCCGCCGATGACGGCGTCATGCCCCAGACCATCGAGGCCATCGAGCACTCGAAGGCCGCCGAGGTCCCGATGGTGGTCGCGGTCAACAAGATCGACAAGTCGGGCGCCGATCCGGACCGGGTCAAGAACGAGCTCTCCCAGCACGGCGTCATCTCCGAGGAGTGGGGCGGCGACACCCAGTTCGTGCACGTCTCCGCACACACCGGCGAAGGCATCGAGTCGCTGCTGGAGTCGATCCAGCTGGTCTCCGAGGTGCTCGAGCTGAAGGCCGTGCCCGAGGCGCCCGGCAAGGGTGTGGTCGTCGAGTCGCGCCTGGACAAGGGTCGCGGTCCCGTGGCCACCGTGCTGGTCCAGAACGGCACCCTGAAGAAGGGCGACATCGTGCTCGCCGGCCTGCATTACGGCCGCGTGCGTGCGCTGACCAACGAGCTGGGCAAGCAGGTCGACGAGGCCGGTCCCTCCACCCCGGTGGAGATCCAGGGCCTGGACGGCACCCCCGAGGCCGGTGACGACTTCATGGTGCTGGCCGACGAGCGCAAGGCCCGCGAGGTCGCCAACTTCCGTCAGGGCAAGTACCGCGAGGTGCGCCTGGCACGCCAGCAGAAGGCCAAGCTGGAGAACATGTTCAGCCAGATGGGCCAGGACGTCGCCGCCAAGCTCAACATCGTGCTCAAGGCCGACGTGCAGGGCTCGCTGGAGGCGATCAAGGGCGCCCTGGAAGAGCTCTCCACGGACGAGGTCGAGGTGGCCGTGGTCTCCTCCGCCGTGGGCGGTATCACCGGCACCGACGCCAACCTGGCGCTCGCCAGTGACGCCATCGTGGTCGGCTTCAACGTGCGTGCCGACGCCGCGGCCCGCGAGATCATCGAGCGTGAAGGCCTGGATCTGCGCTACTACAGCGTGATCTACCAGCTGATCGACGAGGTCAAGCAGGCCATGAGCGGCATGCTGGCACCGGAGTGGAAGGAAGAGATCGTCGGCGTGGCCGAGGTCCGTGACGTCTTCCGCGCACCGAAGATCGGCGCCGTGGCCGGCTGCATGGTCGTCGAGGGCACCGTGCATCGCAACAAGAAGATCCGCGTGCTGCGCGACAACGTGGTGATCTACGAGGGCGAGCTCGAGTCGCTGCGCCGCTTCAAGGACGACGTCCAGGAAGTGCGCAATGGCATGGAGTGCGGCATCGGCGTGAAGAACTACAACGATGTCCAGGTCGGCGACAAGATCGAGGTCTTCGATCAGGTCAAGGTCGAGCGGACGCTCTAAGGGCCCCAGGAGTCGACCATGCGGGAATTCAAGCGTACCGACCGGGTCGCCGACCAGCTCCAGAAGGAGCTGGCGGTGCTCATCCAGCGCGAGGTCAAGGACCCGCGCCTGGGCATGGTCACCGTGAGTGGCGTCGAGGTCAGCCGTGACCTCGGCTATGCCGATGTCCACGTGACCCTGCTGGGTGAGCAGTCGCCCGAGCGCATCAAGGAGAACCTGGCGGTGCTCAAGCGCGCCGCCGGCTTCCTGCGCAGCCAGATCGCCCGGCGCATCAAGCTGCGTCACGTGCCGGAGCTGCGCTTTCATTACGATGAGAGCGTGGTGCGCGGTCAGCGGCTGTCGTCGCTGATCGACGAGGCCGTGGCCAGCGATCGTGGCGAGACGGACGAGGCGGCGGACGACGACGCCTCGGGCGCCGCGCCGCACGACGGTGCCTCAGACGGTCATGAGCGGGACTGATGGCTAGGCGACGTCGCGGACTGCCGGTGAACGGCGTGCTGCTGCTGGACAAGCCTGCGGGGGCGTCCAGCAACCATGCCCTGCAGCGGGCGCGGCGCCTGTTCCAGGCCCAGAAGGCCGGTCATACCGGGACGCTCGATCCCATGGCCACCGGCCTGCTGCCGGTCTGCTTCGGCGAGGCGACCAAGTTCTCCGCCCACCTGCTTGCGGCCGACAAGGTCTACCGCACCCGGGTGGAGCTCGGCGTGGTCACCGACAGCGGCGACGCCGAGGGCGCGGTGATCGAGCGTCATGCGGTGCCGCGGCTCACCGAGGCCGACATCGAGGGCGTGCTGACGCGCTTTCGCGGCGAGATCGATCAGGTCCCGCCGATGTATTCGGCCCTCAAGCACCAGGGCCGCAAGCTCTACGAGCTCGCCCGCGAGGGCAAGTCGATCGAGCGTGCAGCCCGTCGCGTGACGGTGTATGATGCTCGGCTTCTCGCCTGCGAGGCCGAGGCCTTCGAACTGGAGGTCCGCGTCAGCAAGGGCACCTACATCCGTACGCTGGCCGAGGACATCGGTCGCGCCCTGGGATGCGGGGCCCACATCAGCGTGCTGCGGCGGCTGGCGACCGGCTCCTTCACGAGCGATGGCATGCAGGACTTCGCCTCGCTCGAGGCCCTGGCCGATCAGGCCGAGCGCGAAGCCACGCTGTTGCCGGTGGACGTGCTGGTCGATCATCTGCCGCGCCTCGACGTCGATGTCGTGGCGGCGGGACGCCTGACCCATGGCCAGTCGGCCCGGGTCGAGGCCTGCGGGCTCGCCGAGGGTGAGACCGCCAGACTCTATCGTGACGAGGCCTTCCTGGGCCTCGGCACGGTGACGGGGCCACAGGAGGTGGCGCCGAAACGGCTGCTGAGCACCGCGGCCGAGTGAAGGGAGAGACGCCCGAGACTGCAAATATGCGTGGTCTCACACATTCAACCCCCAAGCATATTGCTTACTGGAGAGACAGATGGCACTGACAGCCGAGCAGAAGTCCGCAATCGTCAGCGAGTACGGTCGTGGCGACAACGACACCGGTTCCCCCGAAGTGCAGGTGGCCCTGCTGAGCGCCAACATCGATGGCCTGCAGGATCACTTCAAGACCAACAAGCAGGATCACCACTCTCGTCGTGGCCTGATCCGCATGGTCAACCAGCGCCGCAAGCTGCTGGACTACCTGAAGCGCAAAGACTTCGAGCGCTATCAGTCGCTGATTCAGCGTCTGGGCCTGCGTCGCTAAGCGTCGCACCCCCGCGTGGTAGAGAAACGGGCAGCCTTCGGGCTGCCCGTTTTGTTTGTTGGGCCATCTAGCGGGCCTGGGCCCGGAGCTGATCCGGCGATAGGCCCCGGAGCGCCGGACCGTCAGGGAGGCGCTGTGAACCCGTCCTTGGGCGCTACCTCGGCCCTGCTTCGCTCTCGCGTCCTGCTTCGCTTGCAGGTCCGGTGCTGGCCATCCTTGACCAGCCCGTTCGGAGCAATGCTCCTCACCCCTGGTCCTCGGACCTCCCCTTCGGTCTATCCCCGGTGCTCCTCGCAAAGGGAGAGGGGGAAATCTCGCCATCCGGTGGCCGCGGGACGCGTCAACCCCTAAAATGGTCGCCGAGTCAAAACGACCCAAACACAGAAAAGTAACGTTGAAGGAAGTCGCCGTGAATCCGGTCAAGAAGACATTTCAGTACGGTCGCAGCACCGTCACCCTGGAAACCGGGCGCATCGCCCGCCAGGCCACCGGTGCCGTGATGGTCACCATGGACGACACCGTGGTGCTGTGCACCGTGGTGGCCAAGAAGGAGGCCAACCCGGCCCAGCCCTTCTTCCCGCTCTCCGTCCACTATCAGGAGAAGACCTACGCCGTCGGCAAGATTCCCGGTGGCTTCTTCAAGCGCGAGGGGCGGCCCACCGAGAAGGAGACCCTCACCTCGCGGCTGATCGACCGCCCGATCCGCCCGCTCTTCCCCAAGGGCTTCATGAACGAGGTGCAGGTGGTCTGCTCGGTGCTCTCCACCGATCGCAACCACGATCCGGACATCGCGGCCATGCTCGGCACCTCCGCCGCCCTGGCGATCTCCGGCGTGCCCTTCAACGGCCCGATCGGCGCCGCGCGGGTGGGCTTCACCGAGGACAACGGCTACTTCCTCAACCCCACCGTGGAAGAGCTGGGTGACTCCGAGCTCAACATGGTGGTCGCCGGCACCGAGAAGGCGGTGCTGATGGTCGAGTCCGAGGCCAAGGAGCTGCTCGAGGACGAGATGCTGGGCGCCGTGCTCTACGCCCACCAGGAGATGCAGGTGGCGATCACCGCCATCAACGAGCTGACCGCCGAAGCCGGCAAGGCCAAGTGGGAGTGGCAGGCCCCCGCCGAGAACGTCGCCCTCAAGGGCGCCATGGCCGAGGCCTTCGAGGCGAAGGTCGGCGAGGCCTACCGTATCACCGACAAGATGGCCCGCCAGGACGCCCTGTCCGCCCTCAAGGATCAGGCCGTCGAGCAGTTCGCCGGTGAGGAAGACGGCCAGTTCGCCGCCGACGAGGTGAAGGGCGCCTTCGCCGGCCTCGAGAAGCGCGTGGTGCGCTCGCGGGTGGTCAAGGGCGAGCCGCGCATCGACGGTCGCGATCACAAGACCGTGCGTCCGCTCTCCATCGAGGTCGGCGGCCTGCCCAAGACCCACGGCTCGGCGATCTTCACCCGCGGCGAGACCCAGGCGATCGTGGTGGCGACGCTGGGCACCCTGCGCGACTCCCAGCTGATCGAGTCGCTGGAGGGCGAGCGCAAGGACCGCTTCCTGCTGCACTACAACTTCCCCCCCTACAGCGTGGGCGAGGCGGGCTTCATGGGCGGGCCCAAGCGTCGCGAGATCGGCCACGGTCGCCTGGCGCGTCGCGGCGTTCAGGCGATGCTGCCCGACGAGGCGGACTTCCCCTATACCATCCGCGTGGTCTCCGAGATCACCGAGTCCAACGGCTCGAGCTCCATGGCGTCGGTGTGCGGCTCGTCGCTCGCGCTGATGGATGCCGGCGTGCCCATGAAGGCGCCGGTGGCCGGCATCGCCATGGGCCTGGTCAAGGATGACGACGGCTTCGCCGTGCTCACCGACATCCTCGGCGACGAGGACCACCTCGGCGACATGGACTTCAAGGTGGCCGGTTCCTCCGAGGGCGTCACCGCCCTGCAGATGGACATCAAGATCGAGGGCATCAACGAGGAGATCATGGAGCAGGCGCTGCAGCAGGCCTATGACGCCCGCCAGCAGATCCTCGAGCAGATGAACACCGTGATCGCCCAGAGCCGCGCCGAGGTCTCCGAGAACGCGCCCTCCATGGCGACCCTCAAGATCGATCCGGAGAAGATCCGCGACGTCATCGGCAAGGGCGGCGCCACCATCCGCAAGATCTGCGAGGATACCGGCGCCTCCATCGACCTGGACGACGACGGCACCGTGCGCATCTACGCCGAGGACAAGACGGCGGCCAAGGCGGCCATCGACACCGTGCTGGCGATCACCGCCGAGCCCGAGATCGGCAAGCTCTACCGCGGCAAGGTGGTGCGTATCGCCGACTTCGGCGCCTTCGTCAACATCATGCCGGGCACCGACGGCCTGGTGCACATCTCCCAGATCGTGCCGGAGCGGGTCAACGACGTGCGCGACTTCCTCAACGAGGGCGATGAGCCCATCGTCAAGGTGCTCGACATCGACAACCGCAACCGGGTGAAGCTCACCATCAAGGAGATCACCCCGGAAGAGAAGGCCGCCTTCGAGGCCGAAGCGGCCGCCGAGCCCGAACTGTAAGCGACCGCCCTCGGCGAGCCGATCGCCGACGCGGTAACGAAACCGCCCCCGCAGCCTGGCTGCGGGGGCGGTTGTCGTATGGGGTGACCGGCTTTCCCGGCGACAGGTCCCGAAGTGTCGGACCATCGCGGAGGCGCTGTAAACCCTTCCCTGGGCGCTACCGATGCCATCCATGGCATCGGACCTCCGCTTCGACCTGTCCCCGAGGCCGCTGCGTGCTTACCGTTCGATCGCCAGCGCGACGCCTTGCCCGCCGCCGATGCACAGGGTCGCCAGGCCCTTCTTGGCATCCCGGGCGATCATCTCGTGCACCAGGGTCACCAGGATGCGGCAGCCGGAGGCGCCGATCGGGTGGCCGATGGCGATGGCGCCGCCGTTGACGTTGACCTTGTCGGTATCCCAACCGAGCTCCTTGTTGACCGAGAGCGCCTGGGCGGCGAAGGCCTCGTTGGCCTCGACCAGGTCCAGGTCGTCCAGGCTCCAGCCGGCCTTCTCCAGGCAACGACGGGTGGCCGGGGCCGGGCCGATGCCCATGATGGACGGGTCGACGCCGGCGTTGGAGTAGGCGGCAATGCGCGCCAGCGGCTCGAGCCCCAGCGCCTTGGCCTTCTCGGCGGAACAGAGCATGACCACGGCCGCGCCATCGTTGATGGAGGAGGCGTTGCCGGCGGTGATGGTGCCGTCCTTCTTGAAGGCGGGGCGCATGCCGGAGAGCTTCTCGGCGGTCACGTCGCGCGGGCCCTCGTCGGTGTCGAAGACCACCGGGTCGCCCTTGCGCTGGGGAATCTCGACCGGAACGATCTGGCCCTTGAACTTGCCCTCGCGGATGGCCGCGGCGGCCTTCTGCTGGGAGCCGGCGGCGAACTCGTCCATCTGCTCGCGGGTGATGCCGTACTTCTCGGCCAGGTTCTCGGCGGTGATGCCCATGTGGTAGTTGTTGAAGGCATCCCACAGCCCGTCGTGGACCATGCTGTCGATAGCCTTCCAGTCGCCCATGCGCTGGCCGTTGCGCGAATTGGGCAGCACGTGGGGCGAGGCGGACATGTTCTCCTGGCCGCCGGCGATGATCAGCTCGGCATCGCCACAGCGGATCGCCTGGGTCGCCAGGTGCAGGGCCTTGAGGCCGGAGCCGCAGACCTTGTTGATGGTCATGGCGGGCACCGCGTCCGGCAGGCCGGCCTTGATGCTCGCCTGGCGGGCGGGGTTCTGGCCGACGCCGGCGGTCAGCACCTGACCGAGCAGGACCTCGTCGACCTGGTCGCCGGCAACGCCGGTGGAGGCCAGGATGTCCTTGATGACATGGGCACCCAGGTCGCTGGCGGGGATGCCGGCCAGGGAGCCGCCGAAGGTGCCGACGGCGGTACGGCGTGCGGCAACGATCACCACGTCTTGCATGCGGGATACTCCTGAAAATAGGTAGCGGACTGGCGGCCGTGTCTGGTGGACACCCTGCACTCGATGACGTCTCAGACAGAGCCGGGGTTCTCAGCATAGGGGAGTATTGTGCGTCGCGGCAATGCTTCCATGGCCGTAGGGGGGCGTCGCGGCGCGTGCGTCGCCAGGAGGGCGACAGGGTGAGGGTGGCACGGCAGGGAAGGGGCGGCGCGGAGAGCTCGTTGAAGAGCGCCCGTGGAAGCGCGCGCGGAGGAGGCGAGAGGAGAAGGCGCGGGCACCCCGGGGCGGGGTGCCCGCGAGGCGTCAGGCCAGCTGCACGGGAATGGCGTTGCTGGTGTGGCTGACGACGTTGCCTTCCTGGAGATAGACCAGGGCCGGCTGGTGGGCGTCGAGTTCGGCCTCGCTGTAGTGGGCGTAGCTGCAGATGATCACGCGCTGCCCTTCGGTGGCGAGGTGGGCGGCCGCACCGTTCACCGAGATGATCCGCGAGCCTTCCTCGGCGCGGATGGCGTAGGTGGTAAAGCGCTGGCCATTCTCGACGTTGTAGATCTGGATCTGCTCGTTCTCGCGGATGCCGGACATGTCCAGCAGCTCACCGTCGATGGCGCAGGAGCCTTCGTAGTTGAGCACGGCATGGGTGACGCGGGCCATGTGCAGCTTGGCCTTGAGCATGATGGTCTGCATGGGACAAGGGTTCCTCTGGTCGCGATGCCGCGGATTCAGCGCGGCAGGGTCAGGCTCAGGTTATCGATCAGTCGGGTCGGGCCCAGGCGGGCCGCGGCGAGCAGCACGGCCTCGCGGGTCGTCGCCTCGACGGGCCCCAGGTCGGCGGCGCGCAGCTCCAGGTAGTCCGGCGCGAAGCCGGCCGCCTCCAGGCGGGCGAGGCCGTCGGCCAGGGTGTCGTGCGGAGCGGCGCCGTTCTCCAGTGCCGTGCGCAGCGCGCACAGGGTGGCGTAGAGCGTCGGCGCCACGGCGCGCTGCGCCGCGTCCAGGTAGCCGTTGCGCGAGGAGAGCGCCAGGCCGTCCTCGGCCCGCACGATCGGCACGCCAATGATCTCCACCGGCAGGTGCAGGTCGGCCACCAGTCGGCGGATCACCGCCAGCTGCTGGTAGTCCTTCTCGCCGAAGCAGGCCACATCGGGCTGCACCAGCTGGAAGAGCATGGTCACCACGGTGGCCACGCCGTCGAAGTGGCCGGGCCGGTCGCCCCCGCACAGGCCCTCGCTGACCTCGGGCACGCTGACCCGGGTCTGGGCGTCGAGGCCGCGGGGGTAGAGCGTGGTGGTCTCGGGGGCGAACAGCAGGTCGCAGCCGGCCGCCTCGAGCTTCGCCTGGTCCTCGGCGAGGGTGCGCGGATAGGCGTCCAGATCCTCGCCGGGGCCGAACTGCAGCGGATTGACGAAGATGGTCGCCACCACCAGGTCGCCGCGGCGACGGGCTTCCGCGATCAGCGCCAGGTGGCCCTCGTGGAGGTTGCCCATGGTCGGCACCAGGGCAATGCGCTGGCCGCGACGGCGCGCCTCGTCCAGGGCCTCGCGCAGGGGGGCGATCTCATGCAGGGTACGCATCGTCTCGAGCTCCCGGAATGAAGGCTTAGAAGCAGTGCGCTTCGGCGGGGAAGCGACGGGCCTTGACGTCTTCATGGTAGAGACGGAAGGCGCCCTGGATGTCGTCGGCATCCGCCATGAAGTTCTTGACGAAGCGCGGCGCGCGGCCAGGGGTCACGCCCAGCACGTCATGCATCACGAGTATCTGGCCGTCGGTATCGGGGCCGGCGCCGATGCCGATCACCGGCACCTCCAGCGCCTCGCTCACCGCGCGACCCAGGCTCGCCGGCACGCACTCCAGCAGGATCACCGAGGCCCCGGCCTCGACCAGCGTGCGGGCGTCCTCGAGGATCCGCGTCGCCTGCTCGGCCTCGCGGCCCTGCACCTTGTAGCCGCCCAGCTGGTAGACCGACTGGGGCGTCAGGCCGAGGTGGGCGCAGACCGGCACGCCGCGGCACGTCAGCTCGCGAATGCCCTCGGCCATCCAGGCCTCGCCCTCGACCTTGACCAGCTCGGCGCCGGCGCGCATCAGGGCGCCGGCATCCTGGAGCAGTCGCTCGGTGCTGGAGTTGCTCATGAAGGGCAGGTCGACCATCAGCAGGCTCTTGCCCTTGCCGCGTGCCACGCAGCGGGTGTGATAGCAGACCTCGTCGAGGGTCACCGGCAGGGTGCTGGCGTGTCCCTGCAGGACCATGCCCAGCGAATCGCCCACCAGCAGCACCTCGATGCCGGCCTCGCCGGCCGCCCGCGCGAAGGAGGCGTCGTAGGCGGTCAGGCAGCTGAAGGGTTCACCGGCGCGCTTGAGGGCCGACAGCGTGCTCAGGGTGACGGTTTTCATGGCGTGTTCTCATCGTCTGGTCGGGGGAGGCCTCTGGCGGGCCGTCCTCGGTGTAACCCGCGATTGTTACCCGAATCATGCCGGGGTGTCGATAGGTAACAGTATGGGGGCGATCATCCGCCGGTCGGTAACACCGGGGCCAGGTCCTGGGGTTCGAGCTCGGCCGCAAGGCGCGACAGCGGCCGGCCGTCGAGGGCGAGGCCCGGGGCCAGCTCGGCCAGCGGCACCAGCACGAAGGCGCGCCGCGTCATCTCCGGGTGGGGAAGGGTCAGGCGCGGCAGCGCCAGTCGGCGGTCGTCGTAGAGCAGCAGGTCCAGGTCCAGGGTGCGGGGGCCCCAGCGGCGGCCACGCACCCGGCCGTGGCGCTGCTCGAGGGCCTGCAGCTGATCGAGCAGGGCGAGCGGCGAGAGCCGCGTCGCCAGGTGCGCCACGGCGTTCACGTAGTCGGGCTGATCGGCAGGCCCCACCGGGCGGCTGGCATAGAGCCTTGAGGCGGCGATGCGGCGCGTCAGCGGCAGGCGGTTGAGCTCCTCGAGGGCGCGGGCGACGTGCTCGTGCGGGCCATCGAGGTTGCTGCCCAGGCCGATCCAGGCGTGATGCTCCGTGCGACTCATGTCATGCGTCGCTCGCGGGGCCCCGCGGCTTGCGGCGGCGCCGGCGGCGCTTGCGCGGGGCCCCGCTGCCGGCCGGGTCGGCGCCGACCTTGCTCAGCAGGCGGCGCTGCTCGTGTTCGTCGGCCTGCTGGAAGGCGGTCCACCAGTCGCCGAGCCCGGGGTCGAGCTCGCCGGCCGCCTCGCGCAGCAGCAGGAAGTCATAGGCGGCCCGGAAGCGCGGGTGCTCGCGCGTCTGGAAGACGCGCTTGCCGCGGCGCAGCGGCAGCCGCTGCTGAAGATCCCAGATGTCGCGCATCGGCAGGCTGAAGCGCTTGGGAATGGAGATGTGCTGGAGCTGGCGCGACACCACCTGCTGGGAGGCCGCCTGCAGCGCCGGGATCGCCGGCATGCCATCGGCCTCGAGGGTCGCCTGGCGCTGCTGCACGGGCGCCCAGAGCAGGGCGGCGAACAGGAAGGCCGGTGTCACCGGGCGATCCTCGCGAATGCGCCGATCGGTGCTCTCCAGCGCGTGCTCGACCAGGCGCTCGGCCCAGGGCAGCTCCTCCATGGCCTCGTCGGCCTCGGGGAAGAGCATGGCGAACAGCCCGTACTGGCGCAGCAGCTGGAAGGTCACGACCCCGTGGCCGGCCATGAACAGCTTGAGGATCTCGTCGAACAGCCGGGCCGGCGGAATCTGCAGCAGCAGCGGCGCGGCCTCGGCGATGGGCGCCTCGGTGGCCGGGTCCAGGTGGAAGTCGAGCTTGGCGGCGAAGCGCACCGCGCGCAGCATCCTCACCGGATCCTCGCGGTAGCGCGTTGCCGGGTCGCCGATCAGCCGCAGGGTACGGGCCTCGATGTCCTTCACGCCGTCGGCGAAGTCGTGGATCGAGAAGTCGGCGATGTTGTAGTAGAGGGCGTTGACCGTGAAGTCGCGGCGCAGGGCGTCCTCCTCGAGGTTGCCCCAGACGTTGTCACGCAGCAGCAGGCCATCGTCCGACTGCTGGGAGATATGATCGGCGTGGTCGTCGTTGGGCTTGCCGCGGAAGGTGGTGACCTCGATCACTTCGCGGCCAAAGCGGACGTGCACGATGCGAAAGCGTCGGCCGATGATCCGCGAGTTGCGGAACAGCTCGCGGATCTGTTCCGGCGTCGCATCGGTGGCGACGTCGAAATCCTTGGGCATATGGCCGAGCAGCGAGTCACGGATGCACCCCCCGACCAGGAAGGCCTGGAAACCCGCATTGTGCAGGCGGTAGAGCACCTTGAGGGCGGCGTCACTGAAGTGCTGACGCGAGACAGGGTGTTCCTGGCGGGGAATGATGCGAGGACCGGTGCTGCCGGCCGGCGCATCCTGAGGGCCGAACAGCGACTTGAGGTGCTGGCCCGGGCTCTGCAGAAAGCGGGTAAAACCTTTGATCATGCGGCGATATCGACTCGCGGGACGCGGAAAAGCGTTGAGTGTAGCCGACCACTGACACCTTGCAAAGCGCGGTGCGGCGATGAGGGCCTGAGGTCGACGCCAGACACGGGTCGCCAGACAGAGAAAGGGGAGGCCGTGGCCTCCCCTTTAAGCAGGATGCTGCATCCGTGCAGCTGATTCTTCTTCGTGATGGCGCATCGCCCTGAATACGCACCACAGTCACCAAGGAGTGTTCAGGCAAGCGGTGTTGTTATGTTTGTTGATGCTCCTGACGGAGACCGTCTCGTATTCAAAACAATAGTCCAACCACGACGGCATGGAAGTATGCCTCCTCCCGGATTGTTGGCATTGTTGCCGGGAGTGCACCTCGCTGGCCGTTGTCATTGTTGTTGGCCGTACTTGGGTGCGTCGCGTCCTGATGGCTCCGGTGCTTCGAGCAGCTTGTTGTTGTTGTCGAGTCTCGAAGGCCTCGCGCTGTGCCGTTGCTGTTCTTGTTGTCGGCAAGCGCCGAAGTCGTAGGGGCCCGAGTCTCTTGTTGTTGTTGTCGGGGCGGGCCCTGTCACGCCTGGCTGCCTTGTTGTTGTTGTTGGCGCCCGGTGACGTCCGGATTTGTTTTTCTTGGCCTGGTAGTAGCAGGTGGCGTGCCACTGTCTGGAAAATTTATATAAAACATGAGGATGGTGATGAAGCGGCGGGGCCATGTTTCGGCGCGGCGACGGAGTGTTACCCATCTGGCCCTGCGATGGGGCAGTGGCTGTGTGGGAAGGTAACAAATGGTGCAGAACGCGGCTTCGAGAGGCAAAAAACAGCGCCCGAGGCGTCGGCCGCGGGCGCTTGTACTATGGTCGTATGGCCAAAGGGCGTATGGCCTGGCGGCGTCATCCCGTGCTGCGTCGTGGGCTCTTCTTGCGCGGGATACCCAGGCGCTGGCGGCGCTCCCAGAGGCACTTGCGGCTGATACCGAGTTTCTGGGCGAGCTCCGTCTCGCTCATCTGGTCCTGGTGCTCCAGCACGAAGTGCTGGAAATAGTCCTCCAGGGAGAGGTCGTCCTCTTCGCCCGGGGTGGGCTCCGCGGGGGCGGGCGAGGTCGGCACGTCGCTGGCGGGCTCGACGAGCGGCCGGGGCGCGGCGGCCAGCCCCAGGTCGTCGGGATGGATCAGATGACCCTCGGCGAGGATGACGCCGCGCTCCAGGGCGTTCTCCAACTCGCGCACGTTGCCGGGCCAGGGGTAGTCGCGAATGGTGCGGCGGGCCGCCCGTGAGAGCCGCAGGCCCTCGCGCTCGTGGCGTCGACAGGCCTTCTCCAGCAGCACGTCGGCGATCTGCAGGATGTCGTCGTCGCGCTCGCGCAGGGCGGGCAGGTCGATCTGCATCACGTTGAGGCGATAGTAGAGGTCGAGGCGAAACTCGCCGGTCGTCGACAGGCGCTGCAGGTCGCGGTGGGTGGCGGCGATCAGGCGCACGTCCACGTGGCGGGTCTCCACCGAGCCGATCTTGCGGATCTCGCCCTCCTGCAGCACGCGCAGCAGGCGCGCCTGGGCGTCGAGGGGCAGCTCGCCGATCTCGTCGAGGAACAGGGTGCCGCCGTCGGCGGCCTCGACGAGGCCGGTGCGGGCGGCGCTGGCACCCGTGAAGGCGCCCTTCTCGTGGCCGAACAGCTCGGACTCGATCAGCGTCTCGGGGATCGCCGCGCAGTTGACGCAGATCAGCGGCGCGCCGGCACGCCGGCTCTGCTGATGCAGCGCCCGGGCCACCAGCTCCTTGCCGGTGCCGGATTCGCCCTGCACCAGCACCGTGACATCGGCGGGTGCCGCCTTGCGGATGCGGGTGTAGACCACCTGCATGGCGGGGCAGTTGCCGATCATGGGCTGGCGCTTGCCGTCGGGCTCGGTGATGTCGGGCGGCTCGCCCTGCTGGGTGGCCTGCTGGTGCAGGACCCGGGCCACCGTCTCGAGCAGCTCGTCGTGGTCGAAGGGCTTCGCCACGTAGTCCACGGCGCCCTGCTTCAAGGCCTCCACCGCCGAGCGCATGCTCGCGTAACTGGTCATGATCAGCACCGGCACGGGGGCGGCGCGGGCGATCAGGTCGGTGCCGGGCTCGCCGGGCAGGCGCAGGTCGCTGATCACCAGGTCGAAGCCCTGGGGCTCGAGGGCGAGGGCCTCGGCCACCGACCCCGCCTCGCTGACCCGGTGGTCGTGCCGTTCCAGCAGCCGCCTCAAGGCGCTGCGGATGATGGCTTCGTCTTCAACGATCAGGATCCGGCTCATCGGTGGGGTCACCATGCTCTGTGTTGAGGGGCAGCCACAGGTGGATGCGGGTGCCCTGGGCCTGCCCGGGGGGCGGGGAGTCGATGTCGATCTGGCCGCCGTGCTCGGCGATGATGCTGTAGACCAGCGGCAGGCCGAGCCCGGTGCCCTCGCCGGGCGGCTTGGTGGTGGTGAAGGGCTCGAACAGGTGGTCGCGCACGTGCTCGGCGATGCCATGGCCCTGGTCGGTGACGGTGACGTGCAGCCATTCGCCCTGGCGGCCGGCCTCGACGATCACCTCGCCGCCGGGGACGCTGGCATCCCGGGCGTTGCCGAGCAGGTTGACCATCACCTGCAGCAGTCGCTGGGCATCGCCCTCGACCTCGAGGCCCGCGGGGCAGCGATTACGGTAGTGGATATCCTCCCCCGAGCGGGCGAGGTGGATCAAGTGCAGGGCTTCGTCGGTCACCTCGGCCAGCGAGACCGGGGCGAAGGCCTGCCCCGCCACGTGGCGGCCGCCGTGGGCGAAGCCGACCAGCGACTCGACGATGCGCGAGATGCGGTCGGTGAGCTGCTGGATCTGGGTCGCGGTCTCCAGCACCTCGGGGTCGTCGGTATCGTAGCGCAGGTTCTGCGCCAGCGAGGAGATGCCGGTGACCGGATTGCCGATCTCGTGGGCCACCCCGGCCGCCAGCTGGCCGATGGAGGCGAGCCGTGCGGCGTGCACCAGCTCGTCCTCCAGCCACTTCATCTCGCTGTGATCCTCGACCAGCACCACGGTGCCGCCGCGGATGTCCTCGTCGGCGGTGAGCTCGGCCTTGTGCAGGCTCAGGTAGCGCGTCGTGCCGTCGAGGCGTACCGACTGCTTGTAGAGGTGGTCGTGATGTTCGAGGAACATGCGCCCCAGCAGGTCGTTCCAGGGCGGCGGGAGGCTGTCCCGGCGGGAGCCGACCACGCTGGCGCCGTCGATGCCGGTCAGCTCGGCGAGGGCGTCGTTCCACATCAGCAGCTCGTCGTCGACGCCGAAGGCGCACAGGCCCACCGGCAGCCGGGTGAGGATGCGCCGGTGGTAGCGGCGCAGGCCGTCGAGCTCACGGGCCAGGCCGGTCAGCCGAGTGCGGTAGGCCTCCAGGCGGCTCTCGACAAAGTGGATGTCGTCGGTGGGCTCGAGGCCGCCGCGGCGATAGGGCAGGTGACGATCGACGAGGTCCTGGGCCACCGAGGGGCCCATCAGCCCGGAGAGGTTGGCCTGGATGCGATCGCGCAGGCGGCGCAGCGCGTAGGGGCGTCCGTCCAGCGGCGACAGCCCCAGATCGGTCAGCGCCCGGTCGACCTCGCGGCCGGCGACCTCCTCGCCGAGGGCGCGAGCCAGGTGATACTTGAACTCCTCGCCGTTGCCGGCGACCAGCGGCAGGCGCTTGGGGCGGATCACCGCGTCCACCGAGCAGGCCTCCGCCGCGGCGCGTTCCCCGTCGGAGGTGGGCGTGAGCAGCGAGACCAGGATGAAGGTGAGGATGTTGGCCGCCAGCGAGACGATCGTCACCACGTACCAGTCCGGCTGGCCGGCCAGGGCCTCGAGGCCCGGTGGCAGCAGCACCTGGGCCGGCAAGTCGGTGAGCAGCGGCACCCAGCTGCCGGCGAGCCACACCAGCACGCCGGCCGTCAGCCCGCTGACCATGCCCTTGCGGTTGGCGCCCGGCCAGTAGAGCAGCGCCAGCATGCCCGGCAGGCACTGGGCCATGCCGATGAAGGCGACCAGCCCCAGGGTGGTGAGGTCGTGGTTCACCCCCACCAGGCGGTAGAAGAGCCAGCCGGCGAAGATCACCGCGCCGATCAGGGCGCGCCGCAGCCAGCGCAGCCAGTGGTAGAGGTCCGGCTGGTCCACCGGGGGGTGGGCGACCAGCACCAGGTGGTTGAGGATCATCCCCGACAGCGCCAGCGAGATGATGATCATGGTGCCGCTGGTGGCCGCGAGGCCGGCGATGAACACCACGCCCTGCAGCCACAGCGACTCCGAGAGCCCGTACGCCAGGTAGGCGCTGCCGAGCCCTGCGGCATCGACGCCCAGGCGCTGGGCGGCCCACAGGATCAGTGGCACCGGCAGCGCCATCAGCAGCAGGAACAGCGGCAGCGCCCAGGCGGCCTGGAGCAGGGTGCGCCGCGAGAGCGTCTCGGCGAAGGTGATGTGGAACATGTGCGGCATCAGGAAGGCCGCGGCGAAGAACAGCAGCAGCAGGGTCCGCCACTGGGCCGGATCCAGGTGGTTCACGCCCGCCTGGGCCAGTCGGCCCGGGCCGTCGAGCCAGGCCTGCAGGTCACCGGGGCCGTTGAAGACCACGAACAGCGCGAAGCCCCCCAGCGCCAGCATGGCGACCAGCTTGACCAGCGACTCCAGGGCGATGGCCGCCAGCAGGGTGTCGTGGCGGGCGTGGAGCCGGGTATGGCGGGCACCGAAGAGGATCGCGAACAGCGCGATCAGCGCGCAGAACGCAAGCGCCAGCAGGGCCGGCGAGGCGCTGCCGGTCAGCAGCTGGATGGTGTCGCCCAGGGTCTGCACCTGGAGGGCCAGCAGCGGCAGCACGGCGAGCAGGCTGACCAGGGTGATCAGGGTCCCGACCCAGCGCGAGCGAAAGCGGAAGGCGAAGAGGTCGGCCAGCGAGGCGAGCTGGTAGGTGCGGGTCATGCGCTGGATCGGCACCAGCAGCACCGGGGCGAGCAGGAAGGCGCCGGCCACCCCCAGGTAGTAGGCCAGATAGCCGTAGCCGGCGCTGCCGGCCAGTTCCAGGCTGCCGTAGATCGCCCAGGCGCTGGCGTAGGTGCCGAGCGCCAGGGTGTAGACCACCGGGTGGCGCGCGATGCGCGTGGGAATCCAGCCGCGCTCCACCGCCAGGGCGCAGATGAACAGCAGCAGCAGGTAGCCGCTGCCCAGGGCCAGGACGGCGCCGAGACTAGCGTTCATCGAGCTTTCTCTTCTGTTCCAGCCACAGGGTCAGGGCGATCAGCACGCCCCAGACCACGAAGGGGCGATACCAGGCGATGTCGGGGCTCGCCCAGCCGCTCATCAGCAGCGGCGAGAGCAGATACCCGCCGAAGACCAGGAAGAGCATGATGCGATAGACGTACACGTCGGGCTCCTCTCAGGGGGTGGTGGCGCCGGTCTGGCGATGGGGCGCGGCGCACAGCCGGGCGATGTCCCAATGGGCGATGCCCCACGCGAGCTGCTCGTCCACCGGCGCCGTGGCAAGCTTGCGCGGCGGCGCCTGATCGAGCGCCGCCAGGGCCGCGTGGAGCAGCGGTCGCACCGCTTCATCGGCTTCGGGCAGGGCCGGCGCCAGGTTCTGCTTGGAGAGCTTCTGGCCGTCGTCGCCGAGGATCAGCGGCAGGTGGAGGTAGCGCGGCTCGGGATAGCCCAGTGCCTGCTGCAGCTGGCGCTGCCAGGGGGTGTTGTCGAGCAGGTCGAAGCCACGCACCACGTCGCTGATGCCCTGGTCGGCGTCATCCACCACCACTGCGAGCTGATAGGCCCAGAGGCCGTCCTTGCGCCTCAGCACCACGTCGCCGAGCGCGGCGGGGTCGAGGCGCTGTTCGCCGAACAGCCGGTCCGGCCAGACCACCGGGCGCGGGCCCAGGTCGCTGCGCAGCCGCCAGGCCACCGGTTTGGTAGGGTCGCAGACGCCGTGGCGACACCAGCCGGGATAGACGGCATGGTCGCGCCACTGCTTGCGCGAGCAGCTGCAGGGGTAGGCGAGGCCCGCGGCCTTGAGGCGCTCCAGCGCGGCGGCGTAGGCGTCATCATGGTCGTGCTGCCAGCTCACCGGGCCGTCCCAGTGAAGGCCGAAGGCCTCGAGCTGGCGCAGGATGGTGTCGGCGGCGCCGGGCGGGCAGCGCGGCGGGTCGATGTCCTCGATGCGCAGCCGCCACTCGCCGCCCGCGCGGCGGGCATCGAGGAAGCTCGCCAGGGCCGCCACCAGGGAGCCGAAGTGCAGCGGGCCCGAGGGGGTCGGGGCGAAGCGCCCACGGTAGTCGCTCATCGCGGGGCTCCGGCGTGGGGGGCCGACACGCAAACGGGCACCCTCAGGTGCCCGTCGCGGGGGGAGATCCGGGGCATCGGCATCGCCGTCAGCCGCCCAGCTGCTTTTCCTTCAGCTCGGCCAGCGTCTTGCAGTCCACGCACAGGGTGGCGGTGGGGCGCGCCTCGAGGCGGCGGATGCCGATCTCGACGCCGCAGGCCTCGCAGAAGCCGTAATCGTCCTCGTCGATCTTGTCGAGGGTCTCGTTGATCTTCTTCAGCAGCTTGCGCTCGCGATCGCGGGTGCGCAGCTCCAGGTTGAAGCCCTCTTCCTGGGTGGCGCGGTCGGCGGGGTCGGCGTAGTTGTTCGCCTCTTCCTGCAGGTGGCGAACGGTGCGGTCGACCTCTTCCATGAGCTCCTGTTTCCAGCCCAGCAGGATCTTGCGGAAGTGCTCCAGCTGCTTCTCGTTCATGTACTCTTCACCCGCCGCTGGCTCGTACGGGGTGAATTTCTTGGGAGCATCCATCTTCTTTTCTGCTACTGGCATGGGTCTGCCTCGTGTCTTGAGTGACTGCTGATCAATCCCTGCCGCGTGCAGGGTATTTCACGCCAAAGGGATGCTTGTTTATCGGAAAAAGGCGGGCGTT
This sequence comes from Halomonas sp. B23F22_3, assembly GCF_043496965.1. Lineage (NCBI taxonomy): Bacteria > Pseudomonadati > Pseudomonadota > Gammaproteobacteria > Oceanospirillales > Halomonadaceae > Halomonas > Halomonas sp. B23F22_3. The sequence continues at coordinate 11,794 of NZ_JBIEKG010000003.1, read as the reverse complement.
GCAACCTCTGGCGGCGTCGGGACTGCGGCGTCACGCCAAAAGTCGTAACATGTCAAATTTTGACCACCGGCCGTCGGAAAGATGCCCCTCGCTCTCCGGCGCGACCCAAGGAGCCTCGGATGTCCTGGAATGCCCGGGTGGCACGTATCGCCCCCTTTCGCGTGATGAGTCTGCTGGAGATCGCCCAGGCCCGGGAGGCCGCCGGTCACGACGTCATCCACCTGGAGATCGGCGAGCCCGACTTCGCCACCCCGGCGCCCGTGGTGGCGGCCGGCCGCGCCGCCCTGGATGCCGGCCAGACCCGCTACACGCCGGCGGCCGGCCTGCCGGCGCTGCGCGAGGCGATCGCCGGGCACTACGCCGAGTACTTCGGCGCCGCGGTCGACCCGGCGCGCATCCTGATCACACCCGGGGCCTCCGGGGCGCTGCTGCTGGCGAGCCAGCTGCTGGCGGGCCCCGGCGACCGGGTGCTGATGGCCGACCCCAACTACCCCTGCAACCGCCACTTCATGGCCCTGGCCGGCGCCGAAGTCGATGCCGTGCCGGTGGGGCCGGAGAGCGGCTGGCAGCTGGATGCCGAGCTGGTGGCGCGCCACTGGCAGGCTGACACTCGGCTCGCCATGCTGGCCACGCCCTCCAACCCGACCGGTCACATGCTCGACGCGGTCCGGCTCGCGGCGGTGGCCGATACCGTCAAGGCGCGCGGCGGCGATCTGCTGGTCGACGAGATCTACCAGGGGCTCTGCTTCGATCTGCCGCCGCTCTCGGTGGCCGCGACCACTCCGGACGCCTTCGTGGTCAACAGCTTCTCGAAGTACTTCGGCATGACCGGCTGGCGCCTGGGCTGGCTGGTGGCGCCCGAGGCGGCGGTGGAGCCGCTCACTCGGCTTGCCCAGAACGTCTTCCTGGCCGCCTCCACCCCGGCCCAGCACGCCGCCCTGGCCGCCTTCACGCCCGAGTGCCGCGAGATCCTCGAGGCCCGGCGCCGCGAACTCGGCCGGCGTCGCGATGCCCTGCTGGCCGGGCTCTCGCGGCTGGGGCTGGCGCCGTCGCTGCCGCCCCAGGGGGCCTTCTACCTGTGGCTCGATATCTCCCGCTACAGCGACGACAGCGAGGCCTTCTGCCGCGCGCTGCTCGAGGAGGAGAACGTCGCCATCACCCCGGGTACCGACTTCGCCCTGGCGGGGGGCGAGCACCACGTGCGCATCGCCTTCACCACTGGCGAGGCGCGCCTCGAGGAGGCGGTGAATCGCCTCCAGCGTTTCCTGGCGCGTCGCTGATGGAGTATCCGACCCTGGTGCCCGGCACCCTGCTGCGTCGCTACAAGCGCTTCCTGGCCGACGTGCGCCTCGACGACGGTCGCGAGGTGGTGGCCCACTGCCCCAACACCGGCTCGATGCGCGCGGTGAACGTGCCGGGCTGCCGGGTGTGGCTCGCCGCCAGCGACAACCCGGCGCGCAAGCTGGCCTGGACCTGGGAGCTGATCGAGCTGCCCCAGCCCGAGGGCGGCGTGGCGGCGGCCTCGGTGCACACCGGACGCGCCAACCGCATCGTCGAGGAGGCGCTGCGCGCAGGACGCGTGGCGGAGCTTGCGGGCTACGCGGCGCTCCGCCGCGAGGTGCGCCTGGAGGCGTGGGGTGAGGGGGTGACGGCGGGCAGCGGTCGTGAACGCACCCGGCTCGACTTCTGCCTCGAGGACCCCCGCCGCGCCTCGGCCTTCGTCGAGGTCAAGCAGGTGACGCTCAGGGAGAGCGACGGCCACGGCTACTTCCCCGACGCGGTCAGTGCCCGGGGGCGCCGGCACCTGGAGGCGCTGGCGGCGCTGGCCGAGCGGGGGCATCGTGCCGTGCTGCTGTTCTGCGTGGCCCACGAGGGCATCACGGACGTGGCGCCGGCCGCGCACCTGGATCCGGCCTATGCCGCGACCCTGGGCGAGGTGGCCGCACGCGGCGTGGAGGTGCTGGCGCGGCGCTGCGAGGTCCTCCGCGAGGACGGCGTGCCGGTCGCGGTGCGCCTGGGGAAGGGGCTTCCGGTCTCACTCACCCGCCAGGTGGATGCCTCCGCCCTCATCGACTGAGACGGAAATCTGGCGCAGGTGCTCGCCCTGACAGGGACCGAACACGCACTCGCCGCCTTCGGGCAGGAACAGCGCGCCGTGCATGGCGCACTGGATCAGCTCGCCGCCGGCCTCCAGGAAGCGGTCCGGCTCGGCCTCGAGGGGCACGCCCTGGTGGGGGCAGCGGTTCTCGAAGGCGCTGACCCGCCCGTGCACCCGTACCAGCAGGGCGTCGCGCCCGTCGGGCAGGCGCACGCCGAGCGAGGCGCTGTCCCCGAGGTCGGCGAGGTGGGCGATGGCGTCGGTCGTCGCGCTCATCGATCGATGTAGAAGCGCTGGATGAAGCTCACCTCGGCGGGCTCGGTGTTGCGGTCGTAGCGCACGCTCAGGTCGAAGCGCATGGGCGCGTTCTCGCGGATGCGGAACACCGCGACCTGGGAGGGCGTGTCGTTGATGCGCAGGCTGCGAAAGGCCAGCGGGCTGGCCTCGCTGCCGTCGAGCGCGGCGCTGCGGCCGTCGACCGAGGCGATCACGGGACGGATCGAGCCGTCCTCGAGGCGCTCCATCACGCTGACGTTGAGCAGCGCCATGGCCTGGCTGCGCTGGATGCCGTGCTCCCGGGCCACCGCCTCCGGCAGGAAGCTGGTGTTCACGGCGCTGTAGTGGATCTGGTAGTCCCCCACCTGCTCGAACTGCTGGGCCTGGGCGGGCAGCGCCGCGAGCAGGATCAGGCCCAGCATCAGGGCCGTCAGGCTGTGTCGCATCATCGTCGGTTCTCCCTCTGGGCTCTCGGCTCTGGGCAGTGTCCCCGGGCGCGTGGGCTCACGGCCGGCGGGCGACCCGGAAGATGGCGATCTCGCCGAACAGGTTGGGCCACCAGCGCGAGGTCCAGTGGCCCTCGTGATCGCCGATGCCCACCGCCCGGTCGACAATGCTCAGACCCTTGTCGCGGCACAGGCGTTCAAAGTCGTTGAAGGTCGAGAGGTGGATGTTGGGCGTGTCGTACCAGGCGTGGGGCAGCGAGCGCGAGACCGGCATGTAGCCCTTGAAGCCGAGGTAGGCGCGATGGCGCCAGTAGGCGAAGTTGGGGAAGGTGATGATCGCCTCCCCGGCGACGCGCAGCATCTCGTCGAGCATCAGGTCGGGGCGGCGCAGCGCCTGCAGCGCCTGGGTCATCACCACCAGGTCGCAGGCGTTGTCGTCGAAGTTGGCGAGCCCCTCGTCGAGGTTCTGCTCGATGACGTTGACGCCCTTGGCGAGGCAGGCGGTGATGCCCTCCGGGTCGATCTCCAGGCCGTAGCCGGTGACCCGCTTGTCGCGGGCCAGCGCCGCCAGCAGCGTGCCCTCGCCGCAGCCGAGGTCGAGCACCCGGGCGCCCTCGGGAATCCAGGCGTGAATCAGCTTGAGGTCGGCGCGCATCATGAGCGGTCCTCCAGGCCCAGATCCCGGGCCACGCGGTTCATGAAGCCGGCGAACACCGCCTGATAGCGGGGCTCGGGCATCAGGAAGGCGTCGTGGCCGTGGGACGAGTCGATGTTGACGTAGCTGACGGACTTGTCAGCGCGGATCAGGGCATTCACCAGCTCCTTGGAGCGCGACGGCGGGAAGCGCCAGTCGGTGGTGAAGCTGACCACCAGGAAGGGGCAGGCCGCCGGCGCGAGGGCCCGGGCCAGCTCGCCGTCATGGGCGGCGGCCGGGTCGAAGTAGTCCAGCGCCTTGGTCATCAGCAGGTAGGTGTTGGCGTCGAAGGAGGTGGAGAAGGTGTCGCCCTGGTAGCGCAGGTAGGACTCCACCTGGAACTCCACGTCGAAGCCGAAGTTCAGGTCGGTGCTGCGCAGGTCGCGGCCGAACTTCGTGCCCATGGCGTCCTCGGAGAGGTAGGTGATGTGGCCCACCATGCGCGCGAGCTTGAGACCGCGGCGCGGCGCCGTGTCGTGATCGGCGTACCAGCCGTCATGGAAGTCGGGGTCGGAGCGGATCGCCTGTCGCGCCACCTCGTTGAAGGCGATGTTCTGCGCCGACAGCTTCGGCGTCGCCGCGATGACCACGGCGTGGGCGATGCGCTCGGGATAGGAGAGCGTCCACTGCAGCACCTGCATGCCGCCGAGGCTGCCGCCGATCACCGCGGCGAAGCGGTTGATGCCCAGCCGGTCGGCCAGCCGCGCCTGGCTGTGCACCCAGTCGAGCACCGTGATGATCGGGAAGTTCGGGCCCCACTGGCGGCCCGTCTCCGGGTTCTCGCTGGTGGGGCCGGTGCTGCCGTGGCAGCCGCCGAGGTTGTTCACCGAGACCACGAAGAAGCGGTCGGTGTCGATCGACTTGCCGGGGCCGATGTGGGCGTCCCACCAGCCCGGCTTGCGCTCGTCGGCGGCATGATAGCCGGCGGCGTGGTGGTGCCCGGAGAGGGCATGGCAGATCAGGATGGCGTTGGAGCGCTCGGCGTTGAGCGTGCCGTAGGTCTCGTAGACCAGGTCATAGGCCGGCAGCGTCCTGCCGCAGGCCAGGGCCAGGGGGTCGGCGAAGTGCGCCGTCTCGGGCGTCACCAGGCCGACCGAATCGCGGGGAAACTCGGGCATCGGTGTGTGGTGTCCAGTCGTTGTCATGAGCCAGCGTCAGAGGCCGACCAGGGCCCCGACGACACCCGCGGCGCGGGTCAGCGAGCCCACCACGATACCATCGATCAAGCTGATGGCGATGAACACCACGATGGGCGACAGGTCGATCATGCCCAGCGGCGGAATCACCCGGCGCACCGGCGCCATGATCGGCTCCACCAGCTGCATCACCAGCAGCGCGCCGGGGTGACTGGCCTGCGGCGCCACCCAGCTGAGGATGATCATCACGATCAGCGCGAAGAAGTAGATCTTGAGGATGGCGTTGGCGACGGCGGCCACCGCACCGATCGCCACGCTTGCGATCGGCGCCATGCCGAAGCCGGCGAGCTGCAGGATCAGGATGATGCCGATCGCCTTGATCACGAAGGCCGTGGCCAGGGTCGCCAGGTCGAAGCGGCCCATCACCGGCCCCAGGAAGCTCTGGAAGGGACGCACCGCCGGCTGGGTGACCCTCACCACCGACTGGCTGATGGGGTTGTAGTAGTCCGCCCGGGATGCCTGCAGCAGGAAGCGCAGCATCAGCAGGAAGATGTAGATATTGATCAGGGTGTTGACCAGCAGCAGGCCGGCGCTTCCCAGTTGACTGCCCATCGGGGCTCCTCCATGTCCTTGAAACGTGATCGTGGGGGCGTATCGCCCCGAGGGCTCAGCGCTGGCCGAGCTCGTCGGCCATCTCGGCGGCGCGGTCGGCACAGGCGGTCATCGCCTCGGCCATGATGCGGCGCAGCTCGGCCTGCTCGAGATGCGCGATGGCGCGCTCGGTGGTGCCCCCCGGCGACATCACGTTGCGCTTGAGCTCGGCCGGCGGCTTGTCGCTTGCCAGCGCCATCTTGGCCGCGCCCAGCGCGGTCTGCATGGCCAGGCGGCGGGCGGTGTCGGCCGGCAGGCCGAGCTTGACGCCGGCCTCCTCCATGGCCTCGAACATCAGGAAGAAGTAGGCCGGAGCGCTGCCGGAGACGGCGGTGACCGCGTCGAGCAGGGCCTCGTCCTCGACCCACTCCACCAGGCCTACCGCCTCCATCAGCTCGGTGGCGAGGCGGCGCTGGGCCGCGTCGACCCGGTCGTTGGCGTAGAGGCCGGCGGCCCCGGCGCCGACCAGGGCGGGGGTGTTGGGCATGCAGCGCACCAGCGGCAGCTCGCCGCCGAGCCACGCCTCGAGGGTCTCGGCCGGCAGCCCCGCGGCCACCGAGACGATCAGCGGCCGGCGCGCCTGGACGGCGTCGCGCATCTGCTCGCACACGTCGCGCATGATCTGCGGCTTGACCGCCAGCACCACCACGTCGGACTGGGCGACGGCCGTGGCGTTGTCGGTCTCGGTGCGGATGCCCAGCCGCTCGCGCAGCGGGGCGAGCACGTCGTCGCTTGGCGAGGTGGCGATGACGTCGTCGGGCGCGAAGCCGCTCTCGATCATCCCGCCGATGATGGCGCCGGCCATGTTGCCGGCGCCGATGAAGGTGACTGTGCTGGCCATGGGATCTGTCCTTCTGATGGTGGAAAGCCTCGGCCGGCAGCCGGCGCGGGCGGGATTATCGTGTGTGACGTTCGCCGAAGATGGCGGTGCCCAGGCGCACCAGGGTGGCGCCCTCGGCCACCGCGGCCTCCAGATCGGCGCTCATGCCCATGGAGAGGGTATCCAGCGGCGCCTCGGGGAAGCGCTCGCGAAGCGCTTCCAGGGCCTGGCGCAGCCGGGCGCAGGGCAGGCGCTGCTCGGCTTCGGTCTCGGCCGGGGCGGGGATCGCCATCAGGCCGCGCAGCCGCAGACGCGGCATCGCCAGCACGGCCTCGGCGAGCGCCGGAAGTGCCTCGAGGGAGACGCCGGACTTGCTCGCCTCGTCGCTGATGTTGACCTGCAGGCAGATGTCCAGCGGTGCCAGGTCCTCGGGGCGTTGATCGCTCAGGCGTCGGGCGATCTTTTCCCGGTCTACGCTATGCACCCAGGAGAAGCGTTCGGCCACGTCGCGGGTCTTGTTGGATTGCAGCGGCCCGATGAAATGCCAGACGATGCCCGTGAGATCCGCCAGTTCGGCCTGCTTGTCCAGGGCCTCCTGGAGGTAGTTCTCGCCGAACTCGCGCTGGCCTTCGTGCCAGGCCTGACGGATCAGGGCGGCGGGCTTGGTCTTGCTCACCGCGAGCAGCCGGGCGGCATCGGCGGGGCGTCCCGCGGCGTCGAGCGCCGCGACGAGCCGGGCGCGAGCGGCGGCCAGCGACTCGGAAAGTACCAGGTCCGTCATGTCGTAGGGTCTGTCATACTGGTCATACAGTAGGGAACCTCATCCCGGAAGCAGGGGAACCGCATGGATATTACCGAACTGCTGGCATTCTCGGCAAAACAGAACGCCTCGGACCTCCACCTCTCGGCGGGCCTGCCGCCGATGATCCGCGTCGATGGCGATATTCGCCGGCTCAACGTGCCGGCCATGGAGGACCGCGAGGTCCGCAAGCTGATCTACGACATCATGGCCGACCGCCAGCGTCGCGACTACGAGGAATTCTTCGAGACCGACTTCTCCTTCGAGGTGCCGGGCGTCTCCCGCTTCCGCGTCAACGTCTTCAACCAGGCGCGCGGCGCCGGGGCGGTGTTCCGCACCATCCCCACCGAGGTGCTGACCATGGAGGACCTGGGCATGGGTCCGGTCTTCCGCCAGCTCTCGATGCTGCCCCGCGGCCTGGTGCTGGTGACCGGGCCCACCGGCTCGGGCAAGAGCACCACCCTCGCGGCGATGATCGACTACATCAACGATAACCGCTTCGAGCACATCCTCACCATCGAGGACCCGGTGGAGTTCGTCCATCGCAGCAAGCGCTGCCTGGTCAACCAGCGCGAGGTGCACCGCGATACCCACGGCTTCGCCCCGGCCCTGCGCAGCGCCCTGCGCGAGGATCCGGACATCATCCTGGTCGGCGAGCTGCGTGACCTGGAGACCATCCGGCTGGCGCTGACCGCGGCCGAGACCGGCCACCTGGTGTTCGGCACCCTGCACACCACCTCGGCGGCCAAGACCATCGACCGGATCATCGACGTCTTCCCGGGCGAGGAGAAGTCCATGGTGCGCTCGATGCTCTCCGAGTCGCTGCAGGCGGTGATCTCCCAGACCCTGCTCAAGCGCCAGGGCGGCGGCCGGGTGGCGGCCCACGAGATCCTGGTGGCCACGGCGGCGGTGCGGAACCTGATTCGCGAGGACAAGGTGGCGCAGATCTACTCGGCGATCCAGACCGGCGGCAATCTCGGCATGCAGACCATGGATGCCGCGCTGGCGCGGCTGGTCACCGACAACACCGTGGCGCGCGAGGAGGCTCAGGCCAAGGCGAAGGGCGTGCTGGCCTGAGCACGGATAACAAGGAGGCAGGGACATGACGGCAAAAGAGTGGCTCCACCAGCTGCTGGACATCATGGTGCAGAAGGAGGCGTCGGATCTGCTGATCTCGGTGAACGCGCCGCCCACCCTGAAGATGGCCGGCCAGCTCATCCCCCTGGGCGACCAGGGGCTCAGCGTGGCGCAGGTCAACGAGCTGGTCGGTGCCTCGCTGCCCGATGCGCAGCGGGAGCGCTTCAAGACCGAGCACGAGGCCAACTTCGCGCTGAGCCTCAAGGGCATGGGGCGCTTTCGCATCAGCGCCTTCCAGCAGCGCAACCAGATGGCCATGGTCGTGCGCCGCATCGGCTTCGACATCCCCCACCTGGAGGAGCTCTCGCTGCCCCCCGCCTTGGGCGAGCTGGCCAACATCAAGCGCGGCCTGGTGTTCGTGGTCGGCGGCACCGGCACCGGCAAGTCGACCACCCTGGCGTCGATGATCCAGCAGCGCAACGAGACGATCGGCGGCCACATCATCAGCGTTGAGGATCCCATCGAGTACGTGCATCCGCACCGCAAGGCGATCATCAACCAGCGCGAGGTGGGCATCGACACCGAGTCCTTCGAGGTCGCCCTGAAGAACACCCTGCGCCAGGCGCCGGACGTGATCCTGATCGGCGAGGTGCGCACCCGGGAGACCATGGAGCACGCGCTGACCTTCGCCGAGACCGGCCACCTCTGCCTGGCGACGCTGCACGCCAACAACGCCAACCAGGCGCTGGATCGCATCATCAACTTCTTCCCCATCGAGCGCCACGCCCAGGTGTGGCTCGACCTCTCGCTCAACCTCCACGCCATCGTCGCCCAGCAGCTGCTGCCCACGGTCGACGGCGGGCGCTGTCCGGCGATCGAGATCATGCTCAAGTCGCCGCTGATCGGTGACCTGGTGCGCAAGGGCGAGGTCGGCGAGATCAAGAAGATCATGGCACGCTCCCGGGATCTCGGCATGCAGACCTTCGACCAGGCGCTCTTCGACCTCTACAAGGCGGGCAAGATCAGCGAGGAGGTGGCGCTGGTGCATGCAGACTCGGCCAACGATCTGCGCATGATGATCAAGTTCGGCGACGAGAGCAGCGACGGGGTAGCCGGGGCCAAGGAGGCGGCCAGCCACCTCTCGCTGCGGGGCGAGGACGACTTCTAGCGGCTCGGTTCGCGCTCGCTCCCAAGGATGCTCAGGGGGCGTAGAGTCCGCCGAGCACCCGGTCCCCGGCGGCGCCGGTCACCGAGGGCAGGTTGCCCGGCTGGCCGGCGAGGCGCCGGGCCGCCAGCCAGGCGAAGGCCCCGGCCTCCAGCCAGTCGGCGGGCCAGCCCCAGTCGTCGCTGGTGGTGAGCGGGGTCTCGGGCAGCCGGCGCGCCAGGCGGGCCAGCAGGTCCGGGTTGTGGGCGCCGCCGCCGCAGGGAATCAGTCGCGCGGCCGGCGGCGCCGCGAAGTGCTCCCGGGCCATCTCTATGCCCAGCGCCACGCTGGCGGCGGTCAGCTCGGCCAGCGTCGCCTGCACGTCCTCCGGTGATGTCCCCTCTTCTAGATGCTTTTCCAGCCAGTCCAGATGGAAGACCTCGCGGCCGGTGCTGCGCGGCGGCGGGCGGTGGAAGAACGGGTGTGCCAGCAGGCGGGCCAGCAGCGCCTCGTCGACGCGCCCCGAGGCCGCCCAGGCCCCGTCGGCGTCGAAGCGCCCGCCGCGATGGCGGGCGTGCCAGGCATCCATCAGGGCATTGGCCGGCCCGCTATCGAAGCCCAGCGGCGGGCGTGAGTCCTCGGCGGGTGGCAGCAGCGTGAGGTTGGCGAAGCCACCGAGGTTGAGCACCAGGCGCCATTCACCGGGCGCCCGGAACAGCGCCTCATGGAAGGCCGGGGCCAGCGGGGCGGCCTGGCCGCCGGCGGCCAGATCGCGTCGGCGCAGGTCGCCGACCACCGGACGGCCGGTGAGCTCGGCGAGCAGGCTCGGGTTGTCGAGCTGCAGGGTATAGGCCGGGCCGCCGTCATGGCCCCAGGGGGCGTGCTCGATGGTCTGGCCATGGCTGCCGATGGCGGCGATGCTCTCCCGCGCCACGCCGCTGCCGGCGATCAGCGCCTCGATGGCGCTGGCCTGCAGGCGGCAGAAGGCATCCTCGGCGGCCGCCAGCTCGGCGAAGGCCACGCGGTCGGCATGACAGAGGCGCCACAGCAGGTCGCGCAGCGGCTCGGGCATCGACGCGGCATGGGTGGCGATCAGGCTCGGCGGCTGCCCCGGGGTGATATCGACGAGGGCGGCATCGACGCCGTCGAGACTGGTGCCTGACATCAGGCCGATGAAGAGGCTCATGGGGACTCCCGGGCGGGCTCAACCGTGGGTGGTCGGACATGGTACCATCCTCGACCATTCGAACACCGAGTGCCCGCCGGGTCGCGGGCCGCCTGCTGAGTGGAGAGGAGACAATGACCGATGTAGCTGGCGCCCTGGCGCTGCTCAAGCGCGGCACCCACGAGATCCTGCTCGAGGACGAGCTGGAGAAGAAGCTGGCCTCCGGGCGCACGTTGCGCATCAAGGCGGGCTTCGATCCCACGGCGCCGGACCTGCACCTCGGGCACAGCGTGCTGCTGACCAAGATGCGTCAGTTCCAGGACCTGGGGCACGAGGTGATCTTCCTGATCGGCGACTTCACCGGCCGCATCGGGGATCCCACCGGCAAGAACGTGACGCGCAAGCCGCTCACCGAGGAGGAGGTCAAGGCCAACGCCCAGACCTACAAGGAGCAGGTGTTCAAGATCCTCGATCCCGAGAAGACCGAAGTGCGCTTCAACGCCGAGTGGTTCTCGGCCATGAGCGCGGCGGACATGATCGAGCTCGCCGGCCAGAGCACCGTGGCGCGGATGCTCGAGCGCGACGACTTCGACAAGCGCTACAGCGCGGGCCAGCCGATCTCCCTCCATGAGTTCCTCTATCCGCTGGTGCAGGGCTACGACTCCGTGGCGCTGGAGGCGGACGTGGAGCTCGGCGGCACCGACCAGAAGTTCAATCTGCTGATGGGTCGCGAGGTCCAGAAGCACTTCGGCCAGTCGCCCCAGGTGGTGATGACCATGCCGCTGCTCGAGGGCCTCGACGGCGTGCAGAAGATGTCCAAGTCGCTGGGCAACTACGTCGGCGTCGACGAGTCGCCGGGGGCGATGTTCAACAAGCTGGTCTCCATGCCCGATAGCCTGATGTGGCGCTACTTCGAGCTGCTCTCGCTCAAGCCCAACGAGGAGATCGAGGCGCTCAAGCGCGATGTCGAGGCCGGTGCCAATCCGCGCGACATCAAGATGGTCCTCGCCCGTGAGTTGATCGGTCGCTATCACGGCGAAGAGACGGCCGCCAACGCCCATCGCAGCGCCGGTAATCAGCTCGCCGACGGTGAGCTGCCGGAGGACCTGCCCGAGGTCGAGGTCGACTTCGAGGGCAGTGCCCAGGCGCCGATCGCCGCGGTGCTCAACCGCTCGGGGCTCGCCAACAACAGTGCCCAGGCCAAGGACATGCTCGGCAACGGTCGGGTCAAGGTCGAGGGCGAGGTGGTCGAGCGCGATCATATGCTCGACACCGGCAAGAGCTATGTCATCCAGGCGGGCAAGAAGCGCTATGCCCGAGTGATCCTCGTCTGAGGCGCGCCTCTCTAGCGCTTCAGTCCGCCCAGGCTGCCCTGGTCACGACGCCCGCCCTGTGCGGGCGTTCGTGTCTCTGGAAGGCGGGAAATCTATCCACACCCGGTCGTCGCGCCGCGCGCTCGAAGGCATTGTGGATAAGCTTCCGTTCATC